>NZ_CP073084.1:732445-1464890 GCF_018137985.1 Streptococcus oriscaviae
TACTGGATCAACCAAAGGCAAGACAGTTGGCTTCGATTGTCGCCTCTGTCGGCCTCTGTCAAAACTTTGCTGCCCTAAGAGCCCTTGTCACCTCTGGTATCCAGCAGGGCCATATGAAACTCCACGCCAAATCACTGGCTATGTTGGCCGGTGCAACAGAAACTGAGATTGATAAAGTTGCCCAGCTCTTGCGCCAAGAAAAACACAGCAATCTAGAAACCGCACAAGCCATTCTCAAAAAAATCCGTCAAGAATAAGAGAAAGGCTTGGTTTCAATAAAAACTCTTAGATTATTATGTGTACTGACCCCAAAAGTTAGATTTTTTCTGTCTAACTTTTTGGGGTCAGTACATTATGTTCTAAGAGTTTTTCGTTGCTAAGAATCCGTTACTTCACTTTTATTCTACTCTTTGTTCCATTCTAAGACGCTGAACCTTCATGCCCAAACGCTCATAAAAGCGCACAGCACCCTTATTGGCTTCCCAGACGTCCAAACTTACCGTCTGACAGCCCAATTCCCTGGCCAACTCTAGGGCATATTGATAGAAAGCCTCACCAATCCCCAATCCACGCGCAGATTCTGCTACACATAAATCATCAATGAAGAGGGTCTTGCTTGGTTTGATTACCTGACTCTTCGACTCTAAGATTTTGCAGAAGAGGTGACCTAAAACTTCCCCATCCTTCTCATAGACAAAAACAGGCTTGGTTTTGTCCTCTAGGAGGAACGCTAGCTCCTCTGCGCTATATTTTTGACCTGTGGCCTTAAAAATGTCTGGCCGCAATCGATGGTGAACCTCCAAAATATCCTGCAGGAGGGCTTGCAAAGTAGGAATATCTGTTTTCGTTGCTGGTCTAATGGCCATGGCTCTTCTCCTTTTTTTCAATCAGTATACCACATGTTCAAAAAATAACAAAATCAGTCTGAGGACCGATGAATGATTGAAAAATTCCTGTATACTATAAGTGTATCCTAAAATTTTTCATAAATCTCCTTAAAAATCAGTCCGCCAAGGCTGATTTTTTCTACCATTTGTCAAGTCTATCAAGGCTTTAAGCAAAAAAATAAATCAAGACAGTAACTATTCTGAGGCTGCCACCTTATTTTTTTTCACTAATTTAGCTATAAAAGGGCATGACAAAACACCACCTTATCTGGTATTTTTTGAAATAAGGTGTTAAATTGATATGGCATACACAATTTTACTGATTTTGGGTTGAAGTATAATCGTAAAGTTTGTTATGCGTTATGAGGTAATACATTGTCCGAATGAGACGATGTATGGAGGCAATCGTGTGTGGCTTGGTTGAAGTCGTTTGCGATTGTCTTTTTCGTTTTTGTGTTTCCCCAAAAATGCCCCAAAACAACCTTGTTAGCGTCTAGCAACTGCTCAACTAAGGCTTGCCTGATTTCCTGTTTCCAGGCTAAGAGGTCTGCCGCCTTCATTTTCGCATCTGTTAGTAAAGTGTAATCAAATGTTCCGTCAACATTGGCTATCGCATTTCCACGTTCAATGTCACGCTTCAAATTGATATTGATACTACGCTTGTCCAATCCAGCTGACGCTAAGTTTTCGACTGCATCATCAACTGTTGCATTTGGATTGTCGATAAAATATTTTCTGACCGTTTCTGCTTTTGTCATGGTCAATCATTCCTTTCTGTGGTATAATGAAACTGTAATTTTTGGTAAGCTCCTGACTTTGTCAAGGGGCTATTTTTATTAGCTTTTTGCTAATTCGTCCAGACTCACATCAAGAGCCTTGGCGATTTTTTTTACTGTTTCAAAGTGCAAATCTTTGACCCTGCCGTCACGAAGTCGATAAAGCATTGCTGGATCAAGTCCTGCATTCAATGCTAGCCTATAAATCGAAAAATTTTTTCAGCCAAAATTCGTTCGATATTTTTCCACAACATATTGTTTTACACCTTACCAAGCGTGTCAAATTTTGATACGCTTTTTCCATAGACAGAAACACTTGCCGAAAATATTGATTTGTATCCAGCTTTCAGCATATCGCTGATTGTTCTCTGTGTACTTCGTGATATAGTGATGTAACATCCCTTTCTCCTTTCTAGTTAGTAAATTTGATATAATAAAAATAAAAACGTGAGGTACTGTCATGACACCGTAAATTGAAACCACTCCATTCTGGCAAACACTTGACTTTTTATTTTCTATCTCGAAAAATCGTAATCATTAATAAAGATATAGTGAAAACGTTTATTAACATTGTTAATAGTTGTAATATATTCATAATTTTCCTTTCATAATTTTGTATAAAAAACCGGAGGTATTTCTTGTGCAAATTTCAATCATTGACATTATTAATCTCCTACTGTCGCTTGGTACAGCAATATTCAGTATCTATGTATTTCAACGAGAACAACGAGAAAAAAGATTTCAAACAGATATAATAATTAGAGCAGTGGTTCCTACTGAGCGACAAAGTGCAGAGGTGACTGGTGTTACCTATGTTGAGATGATGCTCGTAAACCGCTCTACTTTACCTACTGCTATAATTGATATTGAATTAAAGATTATTCCTCCTAGAAGTCATCCTAAGGATTTAATTATTGGAAAAGTACTAAAGGGACCAAATAAAATAACACTAGGTGGTTTTAATCATGGTCAACAGGATGAGCCACAACTCTCTGATACATTCCCAGTTTCAATTCCTCCACTTGAAAGTAGAAACGTTGTGCTAGCTTTTCAAACAGAGTGGATACGTAGCATAAAATCCATTGAAGATTTGAGATTAAAAGCAACGTTTATTGACAGAGGAAAATCAAAACAAATTTCTATTGCTTCAGAAGAATTAAAAGAAAAGTTGATAACTATGAGAGATTGGCTATGGTTGACTAAATTATGATTCCGACTCTTCAAAACGATAGTCAATAAACTTTCCTGTGTACGTATCCTTTACAGCAATTATTCTGAAATCCATATTTGAATACGGAAATCGCGTCTCATTCACAATAACTTCCTGGTACCTCTGTTTTGAATAGGGGTATTTTTTCGGTCTCATAACCGTCTCCTTTCTAGTCCTCAAGGACAAGGCGCTTAGTCTTGATGGTGACTTCTTCAATACGAGCACGTTTCAAGCCTTCACTGATAAAATAATCAATAATAGCACTACGGCTCATTCCTGTTCCAATTGATAAGCTGTCTACCTCGTCGTAGTTCTCACGACTAATGACCACTGTGGGACGGTTGTTCCCTTTTTGCCCTGTACTTGGGCGACCGTATCTTTGTTTTGACATGTTAGCCCCTTCCTAGTTTGGTTGATTTCGTGCGGTTAAACCGCAATCTTGTCTAAAAAAATAATGTCATCTATCGACAATCCAAAATTTTCTGCAATTTTATAGGCTGTTTTGACATCTGGATTGGTTTTCCCTTTTTCCAAATTGGCCCATGTGTCGGCCGTGACTCCCACAAGTTGGCCAGCTTGTTTTTGCGTAAGATTATCTCTGGCACGAAGCATTTTTAGCGTCCATTTCATTTGTGTCAATCCCCCTCACCCCTTTCTAAATCCATCCAGGCTGACATCCAAAGCGTCAGCGATTTTTTCCATTTTTTTGAAACCAATATCGTGATGTTTGGCATTATATATGCTTGTCTTTGGGACACCTGCCATTTTTGCCAAGTCAACGACTGTCAGGCCTCGTTCTACCAATATTTTTTGTAGTTTTTCCCACATAATATCCTCCTTGTAAATCACTAGATATAGTAATGTAAAATTTTTGTAATACTATATCTAGTAATCTGTGCTATAATATTCTCAGGAATAACCCAACATCTGTTATTCATAAAATCTTGATAGGAAGGAGAAGAATATGGCGAAAAACCAACACGTCGTTCCGAATAAAAACGGTGGCTGGGATGTCAAAGGTGCTGGCAATAGTCGTGCAACCAAACACGTAGCCACGCAAGCAGAAGCCACAAAGATCGCCCGTGACATCACTAAGAACCAAGGTTCAGAACTGTTTATCCATCGTCCAAATGGACAAATACGAGAACGCAATTCATATGGTAACGACCCATACCCACCAAAAGGTTAATCATATTTTGGCGTCAGTCGAACTACATAGCCTTCGGCAGGAATTACTTCCGTTAAAGTGATTTCTGCTATTTTTTTACCTTCTTCCGTCTCTACGACCAATGAGGTATATTTTTCGGCATTCAGGATTTCATTCACTTTCTTCTTCTCCTTTCCGCCCTTATGGGCTTTTTTTATTTGGTCATTTCCCTGACCTTGATTATATTATGCTGCGGTTAAACCGCAATATCAAGAACTTTTTGCGTTTTTCCCGCATTTTTTTGTTTTTTTCTTGATTTTTTTGCGTTTTTGCCGTAAAATCTTCATTAGAAAGCGAGGAAAATGCTATGCTAATAGAAAACAAAGATATTTTCTCGAAAAATCTAAAATACTATATGGATAAAAAAGGAGTTGATAGAAATCAACTCTGCTCCGATTTAGATTTAAAGTATACAACTGTACGAGACTGGATAAAAGGTATTACATACCCACGAATCGATAAAATCGAATTGCTTGCAAATTACTTTGGGATTAACAAGTCGGATTTGATTGAAGATAAAAGAACTCTTTCAATAAATCGCGCCACAGAAGCCCCTGACAGCCCCGTAGCGATGATTTCGCCCAAGGTGGTATATTTAGACCAGGAGCTCAAAGAACCGCGCCACAGCGCCTGGCTTGGCCACGGTGAGCAGCTTCTGAAAGAGCAGTCCCTCGAACTGCGAGAAGAACCTCTCTTTGAGTACCGTATTTATGAGAAATTATCTGCAGGTACAGGGACGGCCATCTATGAAGACCACAGTTATGATCTGGTCTATTTTGACAAGGACCTGGACCACGACATTGCCAGCTGGATCTACGGCGACTCCATGGAACCAAAATACCACCATGGCCAAGTGGCCCTGATTAAGGAGACAGGCTTTGACTACGACGGGGCCATCTACGCCGTGGTCTGGGATGGCCAGACCTACATCAAGAAAGTATACAGAGAAGAAGACGGCCTGCGCCTGGTCTCGCTTAACGACAAATACTCCGACAAGTTCGCCCCCTATGACGAAGACCCGAGAATCATCGGCAAAATCGTCGGTAACTTTACACCGGTGGAGAGATAAGGGAACTATTTAAAAATTTTTTTATAACATAGAGGCTTATCTATTGCAATCTGGTTGAGATTAATCTATAATTAAGTCAATCGATGAATAGGCGCGCTAAGCGTCATACCAAAAGGGCCTCTTTTATGGGGTCCTTTTGCGCTTCATGGAGATTAGAAAATGAAACCTTTTACAGACAAAGAACAGCAAATAGCAATACTAAACAGACGAAATCTAAATTTTATAGATGTAGAAAAAGCAAAGAAATTACTAATGCGCTATGGATATTACGAAGTAGTGAACGGATATAAAACTTTCCTTCTGAAAGAAGAATGCGAATCCGAGGAATTTAAAGACGGCGAGACATTCGAACACCTTATCGCCCTTTATGAGCTAGACAAAGACATCCGAAATGGTGTTATGAAAGCCAGCTTAGAAATAGAACTATCATTGAGAACTGCCATCGCATACACTCTAGCTGAAGATTTTGGAGTTCATCAGCGAGACTACCTTCACTATCGAAATTTTAGACAAGGAGATAGTATTTGGGGGAACGGCTCTCCAACTAATGAAAGAGCGGTACTGCTAAATAAGCTAAACGCTCTTACAAACAAAAATATAGAACCACTTAACCATTACAGAGCTTTCCATGGCCATATCCCTCCTTGGATACTATTAAAAGAAACCACGTTTGGCAATTTAAAGCACCTATTCAAGCTCTTAAAGGGGCCTCAAAAGGATAAAGTGATTTCAATTTGCTATGGAATAAATATTGACGAAGTAACGGAGGAGAAAAAATCTTTATTCAAAGACAGTCTGTCTGTAATTAATAGCTTCAGGAATCGAGCAGCACACAGTGGTAGAATATTTAACTACAAATCCAATTTACATATTCTTCAATTTAATCAGGAATTTCACTCTGAAATTGGGATTACAGCGGCTAGTTACAGAAACGGATTAGGGAAAAGCGATCTCTATACTCTGTCGAAATTATTATCTAGATTTGAAAATAGCCTTGCCAAAATCAACCTCGATTTCTATACGACTTACTCAATAGATAAACATTGCCAAATATATCCAGATGATCTAATGTTACTTTCACAAGAGATGAATTTCCCGCTTGAGGAATTAAAATATAATCAACAATAAAAAAGCCCTACGCTCAACTTTGGCCGGTCCGAGCGTAAGGCAAAATGTAAAGAAATCTTTTCAAAAGACATTATCTTTTGAAGTGTTTTCTTATACCCATTTTAACACAGAAATGAGGTAAAAACAATGTGGGATGAACAACTTCCAGACGGCAGATATAAATTTTTTGAACGATACAAAGATCCATATACTGGAACTTGGAAAAGAGTAGCTACTATTTTAACAAGCAATTCAAGCAGGGCGCAAAAACAAGCACAAAAAATTCTTGAGCGACGTATTGCAGAAAAAATAGCTCAGCTTAAAACATCTGAAATGCTCTTCACTGACTTGTTTGACCAGTGGTGGACTTTTTACCAACAAGAAATCAAACGCTCCTCCATCGCTTCTCTGAGTGGTAATATCAAAGAGATAAGAGAAAGTTTTGGATTAGGTGTCAAAGTTGTCAATATTGACCCTAAGTACGTCCAGAATTACCTGGACAGCCTAGACTGCTCTAGAAATAAAAAAGAGCGGACCAAGTCCATGCTTAACCTTGCCTTTGACTATGCAGCAGACTTGGACATCATCAAAGACAACCCTGCCAGACGGGCCAAACTTCCACGGGTCAAAAAGACTTTGGAAGATTGGAAAAAAGTTGAAGAAAAGTATCTTGATGAAGACGAAATTAAGCCCCTGTTGAAAGAATTATATAGACGACCTAGCACGTACCGAACAGCCCTGTTGGCTGAATTCATGAGCCTTAACGGCTGCCGTATTGGTGAGGCAGTCAGCCTTGAGCCAGGCAATCGTGATTTTGAAACCAAGGTCTTACAACTGCACGGGACCTATGACCACACGGGAGGCTATCGCAATGGTGAGAAAACAACTCCAAAGACTAATGCTTCATACCGTGAAACAATCATGACCAAACGGGAAATGGAAATACTCGAGGAAATGGAATTTATCAACGAGTTAGAAAAAAACACCAACCCAAGATACAGGGAAATGGGCTATATCTTCACAACTAAGAACGGTGTTCCAATCCAAACCAACTCTTTCAACCTGGCCTTAAAAAAAGCCAACGAACGACTTGAGAAACCAATCCAAAAAAATCTGACCAGTCACATCTTCCGCCACACCCTGGTTAGTCGCCTGGCAGAAAACAGAGTTCCGCTGAAAGCTATTATGGATCGTGTTGGCCATGCAGATGCAAAGACAACAACCCAAATCTACACCCATATCACCAAAAAACTCAAGGCAAATGTAGCTGAAATCATGGAAAACTACTAAAGTTTTGCCCCTTATTTGCCCCTTAAACAAGAAAAAAGCCTACTGCACAACGTCGAAATATTGATACAATAGGCTTTTTATGCGTTAATTACTTAACAGCGTCTTTAAGAGCTTTACCAGCTTTGAATGCTGGAACTTTTGAAGCTGCGATAGTGATTTCTTTACCAGTTTGTGGGTTGCGACCTTTACGAGCTGCACGTTCGCGAACTTCGAAGTTACCGAAACCGATCAACTGAACTTTCTCACCAGCAGCAAGGTAGTCTGCTACTGCAGCAAATACTGCATCAACTGCAGCTGCTGAATCCTTCTTAGTCAATGAAGTTGCTTCTGCAACTTTTGCAATCAAATCTTGTTTATTAGCCATTTTGCTAAATCCTCCAAAAATTTTCTGAGTAAACTACTCACTCTAATATAGTACCTAAATTTATTCGATTGGTCAAGTTTTTTCTGCTATTTCTGCACTTTTCTATAGATATCTACAATGATTTGGTCATTATAAAGGTCAATTGTGTTTGCTTTCCCATAAAGACCGAGTTTATTTTCCAAAGCTGTCAGTTGAATATGGACTGTTGCGGCGTTGGCATCTATCTGAACAAAACTTGGTAGCTTGTAATGTTTCTCGATATAATCGAGTATCAAGGACTTGGGCAGATTCAAACTGCCTGCTGAAATTTCGGTGATGGTCAATAAGACACTTCCATCTTCTAGCTTGCTCGGATGGAGATAAATATCCAAGGGAATCTGTGTGCCAAGAACCGTATAAGACCCTTCAAAGAGTATCTGCTGGTTGCTGGCATAGAGCTTGTAGGCGAAATCTTCTGTTTGATAGTCTTCCAGATAGTTTGCTAGGGTTTCGTTCAACTGTTCCCTATTGGTCGTAAAGGTGCCAATCTTTGTGTCCTCTGCATTGGTGGCAACAAGTTGGCTCAAGTCCTCTCTTGGAACCACGATTCGACTGATTAGGACGATTCCTAAGCCTAAAACCAGGGCTAGAAGGGTTAGAAAGAGCCACTTCCATATATTGACTTTACCAGTTTTCTTTTGTTTCACTAATCGCCTCCATGACTGCCTGTTTCATGATTTCATAGCCTGTATTATTGGGATGAAAACTGTCTTCTTCATAAAGAAGATTGTTCACTCCGCTTGATGTGCTTGAGTTCGTTTCCGCTACACCCTCTTGACCATCTAAGCCTTTATAGAGAAGGTCGTTGATGGGAACAAAATAAACATTTTCCATACTGGTCACAGTTTCTTCTGTCACTTGATTCCAGTTATCTACAATGGTCTGCATATCTGTCATTTCCGGAAAAGACAGATAGAGCGGATTGTAGATGCCCAGAACATAGATAGGAAGGTCGGGATTATGCTGCCGAGCCGTCTGAAGAATGTCTTTCAGCCGCTGACTATAAGCCTTCAGGGGCTGATCAAAGGTCGATATACTCAAATTAGCAATGTTTTTGAGAACAATATGACGCAGATCGTTTCCACCAACCGTCAAGGTCAGTAAGTCAGCCGTCTTTAGAGCCTGGCCAATTTCTGCTTCTTCTGTCATCCGCTTGAGAATCTGCTGACTGGTATTGCCTGCGAGGCCGTAATTATCATAGTTAACCTGATAACCATAGGAATTGACAAGGCTTTGCGCCAACAAGGGAACAAAGCCCCCCTGATTGGTTGTATCCCCTACTCCTTCGGTTAAAGAATCTCCGATGGCTACATAGTGAAACGCCTGTATTTCCTGTTTCTGAAAATCCTCTGGTTTGAAGCGGGCCTGAGCCTGAGGCAGTAAAAACTGGAAAATGAATACAAAGAGGAGCAAACAGACAAAGAAGTAGACTGTGCTATGAAGAAAATTGCGGCTATTCATAGCGTACTAGAACCGCCCAGGCGTCTTCTCCTGTATGCGTTTGGATAATGGAACCTGTTTCAAGAACAGAGATAGGGGTCGGTACAGCATCCTGTAATCTAGCCTTGATTTCCTCCGCAAATTCTGGACTGCCCGCATAAGAGATTCCCACCTCTAAAACGCTCTTATCAGATAACTTAAGGTGAAATTCTTCCAGCCATTTCTTGAAGGTTTTATTGCCTCGTCCCTTGACAATCGGATTGAGCTGATGGTCTTTCATTTCCATAATCACTCGGATATTGAGCAAGCTGCTCAGAAGACCCGTCACTCGGCCGATTCGACCGCCTTTTACCAAGTTTTCCAGTGTTGAAACACCGATATAGAGCTCTGTTTTAGACTGAACATAGGCAATTTCTGCCAAGATGTCTTCCTTGCTAGCTCCTGCCTGTGCCAAACGAGCGGCTTCAACCACTTGAAACTTAGCCGCCTGATCCGTAAAACCAGAGTCAATTACTGTGACATCTGCACCTGATAGATTAGCTCCCTGACGAGCGGCTTCAACCGTTCCGGAAAGAGCGTGTGACAGGTGAATCGCGATAATCTGGCTGCCATCTTTAGCGAGATTGGCAAAGGTTTCTGCAAACAAGCCCACCGGTGGCTGACTGGTTTTAGGCAGGTTTTTGCTCGTACGCATCAGCTTGAGGAACTGTCCTTCCTCCAAATCACTGTCTGAATAAACAACACCATCTACCATGACAGAAAGTGGAACGACGGTAATTCCCAGTTCTTTGACCAATTCTGGCTCTATCGTTGTGCTAGAGTCGGTTACGATTTTAATAGAAGTCATTGATATTTCCTACTTTACATTTCTATTGATTGTCCTTATTATACCAAAATTCAGATTAAAAGTGGGGATTTTTTTCTATACAAATCAACAGAAAAAGGGGATAGAACTCCTTCCTACCCCTTGTTCAACAACTCCCTAGCTTGGCTCCTAGCGGCTTCTGACACCTTGTCACCGGCCAGCATCTTGGCAATCTCCTCAATCCGCTCGTTCTCATCCAGAAGTCGGACTTTGGATACTGTCGAAGCCTCATCTGATATTTTTTCAATATAAAATTGGTGGTCTGCAGCTGCGATAACCTGCGGTAAATGGGAAATGGCCAATACCTGACCAAATTGGCCAATCTTATAAATTTTCTGGGCGATAGCCTGAGCCACTCGGCCAGACACGCCGGTATCTACCTCGTCAAAGACGATTGACGTCTTGGCTTCCTTGCGGGCAAAGGCCGACTTGATAGCCAGCATAAGGCGAGATAATTCACCGCCTGAAGCAACCTTAACAAGAGGTTTGTAATCCTCTCCAGGGTTGGTCGAAATATAGAATTCAACCTGTTCATTGCCTTCGCGATTGAACTTTCCTTTGGTGAAACGCACTTGAAACTTGGCCTTTTCCATGTAAAGATCCTGCAATTCCTGAGCGATTTCCGCTTCAAGCTGGCTGGCTAAATCATGTCGTGCCTGACTGACCTGCTGGGCCAGCTCCACCAGTTCTTTTTCCAAGGTCTTGAGTTGATTTTCTAGGTCTTCACTAGTAAGATTATTCCCCGTCAAAAGATTGTATTCATCTGTAATCTTTGCCAGATAAGCCAGCACATCGTCCACATCACCGCCGTACTTGCGTGTGATGGTGTTGAGAATATCTAACCGACTTTCCAGCTGAAAGAGGCGATTCCCGTCAAAATCCAAGCCGTCAATGACATCTCCCAGTCGCTTGACAATATCTTCAATGACATAATAGGCTTCCGTTAAATTGCCTGACAGCTCCTTGTAGCTACCATCATAGTCCTCAATTGATTGCAGGTCATTCATGGCAGAACGCAGGTTAGATAGACTTGAAAATTCCTCATTGTCTAGCATAGCATAGGCATTGGTCAGCGTATCTGCAATCTGTTTGTGATTGAGCAATCGTTCTCTTTCCTGCTGGAGCTGGCTGTCCTCACCAGACTGCAGATCGACCGCTTCGATTTCTGCAATCTGATACTCTAGCATCTCGATACGGGCCTTATGTTCCTGTTCGTTCTTTTGCTTTTCAAGCACCTGTCTGCGCAAGGTTCGGTAATCTTCAAAGGTTTCCTGATAGCGTGACTTAAGCTGCCAAAATGTCGCCTCTCCAAAGTTATCCAACAGTCGGATATGGTGCTGAGGCTTCATCAATTCTTCTTGGTCATGCTGACCATGGATGTCTACCAGATATTGTCCAATTTCTTTGAGAACCGATAAATTCACCAGCTGCCCATTGACTCGACTAAGTGAGCGGCCGTTTTGTAAGATTTCACGGCGGATAATTAGCTCGTCCCCGGCCTCTATTCCCTGTTCCTCCAAAACACGAAGCAAGCCGCTCCTATTCTCCACGGAAAAAAGTCCCTCAATCTCTGCTTTGGGGCTTCCGTGCCGGATGATGTCCGTCGTTGC
The DNA here is from genome assembly GCF_018137985.1 of Streptococcus oriscaviae. Lineage (NCBI taxonomy): Bacteria > Bacillati > Bacillota > Bacilli > Lactobacillales > Streptococcaceae > Streptococcus > Streptococcus oriscaviae. The sequence goes on from NZ_CP073084.1 coordinate 744,310, forward strand.
CCGAGCCCCTAACATGAGGTTCATAGCATCGATAATAATGGACTTACCAGCTCCTGTTTCACCGGTCAAAACCGTCATTCCTTTATCGAAACTTAGCGATACTTCCTCAATAATCGCAACATTCTTTATGGAGATATCCAGTAACATTTTTTACCAAACCCTTATCGTTTCTTCCAACCGAGGCAGGTTAGCCTCATCTTTTACAATAATCAGTATGCTGTCATCATCAACAATGATGCTAAAAATCAATTCTTCAAACTGCTCCAAAATCTGCCGTTTAACCACTGCCGTACTGCCCGGAACGAGATTGATATTCATCATCTTGTCCATGGAAGCCAGACTTAGAACATTGCGGCTCTGCACCTTGCTCAAGCCTGATTTAGGCAACCCATATATATACCCTTTTTCAGGAGAAGGTACCTTGATGATCCCTAGTTCCTTAATATCTCGTGAAACGGTCGCTTGGGTCGCATGAACGCCCATCTCCTTAAGGCGTTCAACAATTTCTTCCTGAGTATCGATCGGGTATCGGACTACCAAATCCTTAATGACCTGTAATCGTTCTTTCTTATTCATCTTTTTTAAATTCCTCATGTGCTTGCTCTACCAGAGACTCTATTTGGTCTGCCACTTGATTGACCGGCAGAGCGCTTTTTTCCAGAAAAGCTAAAAATTCAATATTTCCTTGACCACCCTGAATCGGTGAAAAGTCCAGCGCCTTGACAGAAAAACCAACCGTCTGGGCCATCGCTGCCACCTCCTTTAAAACCTTGAGGTGAACTGCCTTGTCCTTGACAATCCCATTCTTACCAACTAATTCTCTACCTGCTTCAAATTGTGGCTTAATCAAGGCTACGACCTGACCGCTGTCCGCTAGAAGTCCATGTAGGGCTGGCAATATCAAACTAAGAGAGATAAAACTAACATCTATGGACGCAAACGTCACCTGCCCTTGAGAAAAATCAGCTTCTTGAGCGTAACGAAAATTGTACTGCTCCATGCTGACAACTCGTGGATCCTGACGAAGTTTCCAAACCAGTTGGTTGGTACCAACATCCACTGCATAAACTAGGTGCGCCCCTGCTTGTAGCATCACATCTGTGAAACCACCCGTAGAAGCTCCAATATCCAGACACACTTGCCCGTCAACTGACAGTTCAAACACCTGCAAAGCCTTTTCCAGCTTGAGTCCGCCACGGCTGACGTATTTTAATTTTTCACCCTTGAGTTTGAGTTCTGTTGCCTCATCAATCTTCTCGCCCGGCTTGTCAAAGCGCTCTCCGTTTAAGACGGAAACCACTAGACCTGCCATTACCCCTCGCTTGGCCTGTTCTCTGGTTTCAAACAAGCCCTGCTTAAAGGCTAGTACATCTACTCTTTCTTTAGCCATCTAGTCGTAAACTTTCTATGATTTTTTTGATCTTTTCCGGAGAAAAAGCAGTCAGTTCTGCTACTTTTTCCAGTTCTTCCAAGGCCTGACTGAGCGTTTCCTCAAGGAAAATTCGAGAAGCTTCTAAGCCCATGAGCGCTGGATAGGTAGACTTGTCCGCTCGCAAATCCTTCTGCGGTGTCTTGCCTAATTCTTCAAAACTAGCCGTCACATCCAAGATGTCATCCCGCACCTGAAAGGCTAAACCGACCAAACGCCCTGCTTCCCGAAGGTGGGCGATAACAGCTTCTGACTGGTCTGTAACCAAGCCTGCCGCCACAAAGGGAAAGGTTAAGAGTTTCCCTGTTTTATTGGCATGGATGACCCGTAATTGCTCCACATCCAGTTTCTGTTTCTCTCCTGCCATATCCAAAATCTGACCAGCAACCATACCAAAGGTACCCGAAGCCTGAGACAGTTCACGAACTAGTTCTACTATCGTTTGGGCTGGCAAATCCGCCTGGGCCAAAAAACCGAAGGGATCTAAAAACAAACCATCTCCAGCCAGAATTGCCGTTGCTTCATCAAAGACCTTGTGGTTGGTCAAACGACCGCGCCGGTAGTCATCATCATCCATAGCTGGCAGATCATCATGGATGAGGCTCCCCGTATGAATCAACTCCAGACAAGCCGCTACTTGATAATCCGCCTCCGTCGCTTGTCGGCCTAAGTCCTCAATCAGCTGAAGAAATATCATTGGACGAATGCGTTTGCCCCCTGCCTGCAAAGAGTAGAGAACTGCTTCATTTAATCTATTCGCAACAGCCTGTTGGTAAAAACCAGCTAGCGTCGCTTCCAGTTGCGCCATTCGCTCTGTTGCTATCATAGTTCTGTCTCACTGCCATCAGCCTGCATGACCTTGACCAGAGTCTTTTCTGCGTCATTCAAGGTCTTTTGCAGCTCTTTGGATAGCATCATCCCTTTCTGGAACTCCGTCAGCGCTTCTTCTAAGGCTACATCACCCTGCTCCAGTTTCATTACGATGCCTTCCAACTCAGCTAGGTTTTCTTCAAATGTTTTCGTTTTTTTGGACATTCTTTACCTCCACATCTACCTGACCATCTCGCATACGAACGGTCATTCCTTTGTTTGTTTCAATCTTTTCTACGCTGTCAATCACACGTCCATTCTGCTCTACAATCGCATAGCCCCGTGCCACAATTCTACTGGTATCCAGCATAACCAAGGCCTCAATTAACTTATCTGCCTTGGCCATTTTGTTGTCGTAGATATTGGCCATGTTGCTTTTGAGCAGGCGCTCCTGCTGGCTGAGCAGTTCTCGGTCCCGCTCCACGCGTTTACCCAGATTAGCAGCCTGCAGGCCATGGTCTAGCAGGGCAAATCGTTGTTTCTTCTCGCTATAAATTTCCTTGAGACGGGTCTTGAGTTGGCTGGTCAAACGATCCAGCTTTTCCAAATAGCCATCATATAAGCGTTCTGGTTGTCGGAACAATACGGATTGGCCTACCTTGTCAACCTGACCTCGCAGGTACTGGAGGCGGTTGCGAATGGCTTGGTAGGCCCGATTTTCCTGTTGACGCAAATGCCCCACAATATCAGCCTTGGTAATGGGGGTTGCCATTTCAGCCGCTGCTGTCGGGGTTGCAGCCCTTCTATCGGCCACAAAGTCTGCTAAGGTTGTATCTGTTTCATGCCCCACACTTGAAATAACGGGAATCTTGGATTCAAAGATGGCCCTAACCACCACTTCTTCATTGAAGGCCCATAAATCCTCAATGGAACCTCCACCACGACCGACAATAAGGACGTCTAAATCCTCTCGATCATTTGCCCTTCGGATATTAGCTGCCACATCTTCGGCAGCTCCTTCTCCCTGAACCTTGGTTGGGTAGAGAAGAATTTCCACACCCGGAAAACGCCGGCTGACGGTTGTGATAATATCCTGAATAACAGCTCCACTCGGGCTGGTCACCACTCCAATTTTCTTGACAAAGCGAGGCAGGTCTTGCTTCCATTCAGGGTTAAAAAGTCCTTCCTTGGAAAGAGCCTGTTTGAGCTGTTCAAACTTGATTACCAAGGCCCCAATCCCATCCGGCTCTGCCTTTTCAATCACAATGGAATAAGAGCCGCTCGGTTCGTAGAGTTGGATTCGTCCAACCGCATTGATTTTCATCCCTTCTTCCAGTTCAAAACCTAGCTTCTTATATACTCCTGCCCACATGGTAGCTTGGATAACAGACTTGTCATCCTTAAGAGAAAAATATTGGTGGGTTGGCCTTTTCCGAAAATTGGATATCTGCCCTGTCAGATAGACTCGCTCCAAATAGGGATCGCGGTCAAATTTTAATTTTAAGTACTTGGTGAGACTGGAAACGGATAAATATTCAACCATGTCTGCTCCTTCTGTCTGTATCTTTACCATTATACCAAAAAAAGACAAAAAGCTCTACAAAGCGCTTTGTAGAAGCTCTTCACCGACCTCTGAAAAAAACGAGCCAATAAGTAAAAACACAGAAAGTATTGGCTTGACCTATCTCAAGAATCCAACATTTTCCGTGTTTCCATTGTTTATTTTTTCTAAACCACTTGCTTTTGATAACTCCAAGAAGCTCTGTCTTCTTACCGGCTATTTGCCAATTATCCCATTGGGGATGATCACCTCTTTAAGCAACTTATTCTCTTCAGCGATGCGTTTGTAGAGAATAAAAGCATAGATCGGCGCCAACAAACAAAAACTGTATGTCGCATGGCATAAGAGAGCCAGCCCAACCAATTCCGGCAAGATATTTAAAAAATAGTTGGGATGTTTGATAAATCGGAAAAGCCAATGGTCAATAAACTTATGATCCTTTACCAACATCAGTTTGACTGTCCAAATATCTCCCAAAATACGCGTCACCCAATAGAGCATACTCATGGAAAAAACGAGAAGTAGCAAGCCGATGCTGCTAATCCAATCGAATTGCTGCTGTTTCCACAGGCTTTCTACAAGGCAGGAAAGGTAGAACAAAATATGAATAACTGTCAATAGCTTTGTATTCTGAATTCCATATTCCTTGCCTCCATCTTTTAGAATCTGCTTTTCATTTCTGAGCGAAATCTTGAGGAATACTAACCTCAATAAAAAAACTCCTACAACTATTAAAGCAACCATCTTATCCTCCTAAAATCTATCCTTTTGACTTAATTGTATCAAACACAACTAACTCTCCCCTGTATCCTTTCTCCTTTTTACCTGTTTTTTAGCCCTAATAAGACAAAAAGATACCAACCATTTCTGGCTGGTATCTTCAGGAGATTATGAAAAATATTTAGGATTGAATACAGTATAACTTGAAAATCAGTAAACTTCATCAGTCCTAGGGCTGATTCTGCCTATTCTTCCAGATAAGACAGCCATTCATAAGGGGACACTGGTCTTGAGATACAGCAAGAACATTACTACAACGAGCATATCGTAGAACTTATGTTATTGGAAAACACATACAGGAAAAGGCACGACCTTGCATACATCCAAACAGAAATCAGGGGCTATCCTTTAAAAAAGTATAACAAGCAAAAAAAAGCAAAAAACTACACATAAACAGACGCCAGTTAGATTTATAAAACGAAGTGAAAATGGTATAATAACAAAACAGTATCTGGTTTTGGAGGTGATTAAATGTTTATGAATGAAAGAGAGAAAATAATTCAATTATGGTTTGATATGTGGCTTACACAACAAGACTTAGGTATAGATGATATTTTTTTAGAGGATGTCATTTATATTGAGAGTTGGGGTCCTAAATATGAAAATCGTCAGACAGTGAAGCTCTGGTTTAACGAGTGGAATACAAGAGGAAAAGTTCTTGCATGGGATATAAAGCAGTTTTTGCATAAAGATGATCAAACGATTGTAGAATGGTACTTCCAAAATAAAATGAATGAGGGGAAAGTTGAAGAGTTTGATGGCATCTCTTTAATTGTTTGGACGGCCGATAATAAAATAAAAACCTTAAAAGAGTTTGGCTGTAATTGCAATAACTACAATCCTTATAAAGAGGGTGAAACTCCATTGTTCAGGGATGAAAAAGTAAATTGGTTTTGAGGAGATAGAATAAGTCTCTTTCAGTATGGCGCTTTACGAAAAAAACGCTGATAAAAACAAAAAATACCAGTCATTTTTGGCTGGTATTTTCAGGAGATTATGAAAAATATTTAGGATTGAATACAGTATAACCTGAAAAGCAGGTATCTGCATCGGTCCTAGGGCTGATTTTTCTATTTTCCTCTAAAAAGGGAAAAGACTTCCAAAATCTTGGCTGCAATGGCTGACTGGTAGTCACCGACCAGCTTGATTTGCTCGTCCGCAAATTCTGTCAGGACGGAAAGGTCACCCACCTGGACAGCATAAAGGGATTCCTTGAAGAGTTCAATATCGTTGCGGTCATTGCCAAAGACGACCACATCATTGCCCACATGCTCCACCAAGGTCTTGGCCTTGTGAGTTTCTGCTGGATTGAGGTAGATACATTTTTCTCCTTCATCATAGAAAACTTCCAGACTCTTTTCATGAGCAAATTGGGCCAGGGTTTCTTCAACCAAGTTCTCATGATTACCCATGTAAATGACCATTTTGATAGGTTTTTTAATGGCATCAAGTGGTAAAAATTGAGCCTTTTCCAAGGGATCCACTCTGGAAATAAAGGGCATTTTTTCAAGAATTTGGCCAGAATAATCAAAACTCTCATCGACAATGAAGGGTAAATTATAGGTTTTGCACCAGTCCACCAAGATCTGGTAGGCCTTCTCATCAATCGCCCGCTCAAAAATCAGTTGACCATTTTCATAAACCAGACCGCCATTGAGGCCGACCACCATTTTCTGACTGAGTTCTGGCCCCAAGGTCGCCAAACAATCCCGATAGGAGCGGGTGGTCGCAAAGACCAGGTCATGTCCATACCTGGGGGCACTGAGCAAGACCTGCATGATTTCATCATCGATGGTCCTGCGGTCAAAGCACAGAGTCCCATCCAAATCAAAAACAAACTTCATAGGAATTCCTCCTCTACTGAGCGCTTCGAAGGGCCGCCTCATAGGTCTGTTCCATCAGCATGGTAATGGTCATTGGTCCCACACCGCCTGGAACGGGCGTAATCAAGCTGGCCACAGGGGCAACTTCATCAAATTTCACATCACCAATCAACTTGCCATTCCCATCCCGGTTCATGCCGACATCAATGACAACCGCACCTTCTTTGACAAATTCCTTGGTGACAAAATGTCCTCGGCCGATAGCAACCACCAAGATATCCGCTTGGCGGGCCAGTTCAGCCAGATTTTTCGTCCGCGAATGGGCGATGGTCACTGTTGTATGGGCATCCATGAGCAGTTGTGCCATGGGTTTACCAACAATGTTGGAACGCCCGATGACCACCGCATTTTTACCAGTCAAATCCACCTGGTACTCTTTGAACATTTCCATGATGCCTGCTGGCGTGGACGGCACCATGACCGCGTGACCAGACCAGAGTTTACCCATGTTGGTTGGATGGAAGCCATCCACATCCTTTTCCGGTGAAATGGCAAAGAGAACCTTTTCTTCATCGATATGGGCTGGCAGTGGCAATTGTACCAAAATCCCGTGCCAGTCCGCATCTTGGTTATAGGTTTCAATCATAGCCAAGAGCTCTTCTTCCGTTGTGGTTTCCGCTAAACGGACAACCTGACTCTTGAAGCCAGCGGCCAGAGCGGACCGCTCCTTATTTCGGACGTAGACCTGACTAGCCGGATCTTCTCCCACCAGAATCACTACCAAACCAGGAACGATTCCTTTTTCTTCCTTCAACTGAGCGGTCTTTTCAGCCAAGTTCGCCTGCATTTTTGCTGCTAGAGCTTTACCATCAATTATCGTCATCTTATGTGTACTACCTCCCGTTCACTTCCATTATACTAAAAAACAGAAAAACTTCCCATCTTTCAGGAAAGTTTTTTACATCGTTAGGTCGCACAAGGGCTTCATGCTTATAGAACTTTGGACAAAAAATCTTTGGTTCGCTCTTCCTTTGTTTCCTCAAAAACCTCTTTAGGGCTGCCCGTTTCAACGATGAGGCCGTCATCCATGAAAATGACACGATCCGCCACTTCTCGGGCAAATCCCATCTCATGGGTCACAATAACCATGGTCATCCCAGATTTGGCCAAGTCCTGCATAACACTCAGAACCTCTCCTACCATCTCAGGATCCAGTGCGGAAGTTGGTTCATCAAACAGGAGAACATCCGGATCCATTGCTAAACCACGCGCAATAGCAATCCGCTGCTGCTGACCTCCTGACAGACTTTGTGGAAAAGCTGTCGCCTTATCAGGCAAGCCCACCTTATCAAGCAATTCAAAGGCGATTTGTTCGGCCGCTTCTTTGGACATCCCCTTGGTCTTAATGGGAGAAAGAGTGATATTTTCTAGAACAGTCATATTCGGAAAAAGGTTAAACTGTTGAAAGACCATCCCCATTTTTTCCCGCATTTGGAAAATATCGTTTGCCTTGTCAGTAATATCTACCCCCTCAAAAGTGATGGTTCCCTCCGTTGGCACTTCCAATAGATTCATAGTTCTGAGCAAAGTAGACTTACCCGATCCAGACGGTCCGATAATCACCACTACCTCTCCCTGGGCAATTTCAAGGTCAATTCCCTTTAACACCTCATTTTTCCCGAAGGATTTATGCAAATTTTTAATCGAAATAATACTACTAGACATAGCTGTTCTCTCCTTTATTCAGTGATTTTTCAAAAGCTTGAATGCCCAAAGTCAAGATGCTCGTCATCATCAGGTAGTAAAAAGCTGCAAACAAGAGGGGCGTTAAGGTCAGGTAGGTGGTCGTAGAAACCGTCGTTGCCCCATTCCATAATTCCATCACCCCGATGGTAGACAGGAGGGAGCTATCCTTCAAAATGGTTACAAACTCATTTCCTAAGGCTGGAAGAATGTTTTTGATGGCTTGAGGCATAATGACATAGCGCATGGCCTGTTTGGGGCGAATCCCTAGTGAATAGGCCGCTTCTAGCTGTCCCTTAGGAACTGCGTTGATTCCAGCCCGCACCGTTTCTGAAATATAGGCACCCGAATTCATGGAGATAATGATAATCCCCGGAATCAGACGTGAGAGATCCACGGCTAGGACACCCAGCTGAAAAGTTGGTGCCACAATGTGCATGAGGGCAAAAGCTATCATAATTTGCACCACCATAGGAGTGCCACGGAAAATCCACACATAGATATTGGCCAGCCAAGCCAGTGGACGGAAGCGGCTTCGTTGAGCAAAGGCCAACAGCACACCAAGAATGCTGCCAAAAACGACCACCAACACTGCAACTAGAATAGTCACAAGCGCTCCGTAATTAAAATAATCCCAGTATTTTGGAAGAAAAGAAAAGTTCATGTAAATTCTCCGTTTTTTCAATGTAGGTTATACTATACCATTTTTTGTATAAAAATGCAACAACAAGTGATAGAATATTCATTTTGTTCAAAAAAAAAAGATTGACAAGACGGTTGTCTTGTCAATCTGAGCATCTCTCTGCTCGTTCCACTGTTTCTTAGTACAAGAGCTCGTAGATTTCCATTGCAATCAGGTCAATGCTGTCAAATGTGTAGGTTTCACGCGCAGCAACATCCCGCAAGGTAAATACAGAACCATTCTCTTCGTCATAGCTATAAGCTACCTCTGCAACAACAACACCTTCGCGTTCAAAGTTGCGTTTCAAGGTACCGCCATCACTAGCCATGGCCTCCAAGCGGTTAATAATTCTCACTAAATGTGATTCCATATCTATTCTCCTAATCCTTAGTATAAGCGTATTTTATCACATTTTTCATAAAAAGTCATTTTTTTACTCATAAATTCCACTGATTTACTAAAAAAACTTCACAGCGTTTTCAATATTTTTCTTCTCTCCTTCTTCGTGTTATAATAGGGATAAGATTATTTGAAAGGGGTTTCTATGACGAGGATTCTCACCCACTTCCACAAACAAGACCGACGAAAACTAATCATTCTGCTGTTGGCTGTCTATACGCTTGTTTTTGCCTTTTTAATGCCGGACAGACACTTGCTGGTCGAACAATATCTAGCACTGTTGCTCCATCAGACCTATCTGATTCAGGATGCCTTTGTCACAGCTGGTTTTGCCGCTACCTTTTTCAATGTTGCTCTGCATTTTTTCGTTGCCTATTATCTAATGAGTCGAAATGAGCGCAGCAAAATTAGCGGTCTTCAGATTGCAGCCATTGGCATTTTTATAGGGCATTCCTTTTTCGGAACCCACATACTCAACATTGTCCCTATTCTAGTAGGAACTGTCCTCTATGCCCATTGGACTCACCAGTCCTTCAAATTGTTTACCACGGTGAGTTTATTTGCAACTGCAACGGCTCCTCTGGTTTCTTTTGTTGCACTCGAACCGGGATTGTCAATAGGCTCTGTCCTTGCCGCTTGTCTGGTTGGTATCCTATTAGGCTTTATAGCCCCGCCTCTGGCAGAACACTATTTGAAGTTTCACAATGGTTTATCCCTCTACAACTATGGTTTTACAACAGGCTATATGGCCATGTTTTTTGTCCTAGCCTTACCTTATCTGGGCTGGGAAACCCAACTGACCATCAATTTGCTTCAGACAAACAGCCATATTCTGCTCACTTATTTCTCCATCATCTGGGCGGGATTTGCCCTTTTGGTGGTGAAAAACTTTCGTGAAGCCATTCAGCATTATCCCAAGCTGTTGAAAAGCTCAGGTCGCCTGCCGGATGATTTTGTAGCAAAATACGGTATTTACAGCACGCTTCTAAATATGTGTTGCAATAGCGGGCTCTACTTGCTCATCATTCTTCTCTTGGGAGAGCCATTGAATGGGCCTGTACTTGGAGCCTTGTTATCCTTCTTTGGCTTTAGCGCCTTCGGTAAGCACACCAAAAATTGCCTGCCCGTTACCCTCGGCATTATGGCCGCTTGCCTGCTCTTGGGACAACCACTGACAGGCATTCGCTTCCAACTGGCCTTCTTTCTAGGCAATGGCCTAGCCCCCATTTCTGGATTTTATGGCATGACCTATGGATTCATTGCAGGCTTCCTTCACTACAATCTGACCAGTCTAGCTTTTGGACTTCATCAGGGCATGAGCCTATACAACAACGGATTTACGACGGGACTGGTTGCCGGCTTCCTCTTTCCGATTATCGAAAATATTCAAGATCACAAACCTAAATGGACACAGCTGCATTGGAGAAAAAATGTTAAACGAAAAAAATAAAGCAACTCGTATCATGAAAGAAATTATCAGTTATTTTCTGGACAATGACCTCAATGATTTTTCGATGGATTTTCATATCAAAGATGGGGTTTTCTACCTCTCCATCGAGGCCCCTTGCCAGCAGAAACCGGCTAACTTCGACCAACTTGTTGAAGACTTGCAAACCGAGCGACAGCTAGAGGTTGATGAGTATTTCAATGCCCTGCTGGGTAGCCACAGCCATCATGACTATAGTTTTTTGGGTAAAGCCATTGATAAAGCCCTAGGAAGCTATAAAGATGGCAAACTCTTTTTAGAGATTTGGCGCTACGAGCAGCACTAAGCACTACTCTCTAAGCATGTTGTTGCAGTCCCTTTGCAGGATTCACCTGCAAGGGGAATTTTTGTAGCAGATTCTTGCAATTTACCCAAATCTTGTTATAATTAAGATATATCTGACCTTTATTGACTATTGGTCTTTATTCCAAAGAAAGAGGTAAACCGATGCTTTGTCACAATTGTAAAATCAACGATGCAACTATTCACCTTTACACCAATCTCAACGGAAAACAGCAACAAGTCGACCTCTGTCATAACTGCTATCAAATCATGAAGACCGACCCTAACAATGCCATTTTAAAAGGCTTGGGCGATTTGTCCAATCCAAACAATATGGATCCTTTTAGTGAGTTTTTCAATAATTTGGGAGGCTATCCTGGAAAAACACCTGCTGGCAAGCCCCGCAACCCGACTCCACCCACCCAGTCAGGAGGAGGAAACGGCCGCAATAATGGAGGAAATCAACAACCGCCGCAGCGTCCAAATGGTCTTTTGGAAGAGTTTGGCATAAACGTTACCGAAATTGCCCGCCGAGGCGAAATAGACCCTGTTATCGGTCGCGATCAGGAAATCACCCGTGTCATTGAAATTCTCAACCGCAGAACCAAGAACAATCCTGTTCTTATCGGCGAACCCGGAGTTGGTAAAACAGCTGTTGTCGAAGGACTAGCCCAGAAGATTGTCGATGGAGCTGTTCCGCAAAAACTACAAGGGAAGGAAGTTATCCGACTGGATGTAGTCAGCTTGGTACAAGGAACTGGAATCCGCGGTCAATTTGAAGAACGAATGCAAAAGCTGATGGAAGAGATTCGCAACCGCAAGGAAGTCATTCTCTTTATTGACGAGATTCATGAGATTGTCGGAGCAGGTTCTGCAGGTGATGGCAATATGGATGCGGGAAATATCCTCAAACCAGCCCTAGCACGTGGAGAAATGCAGCTAGTCGGTGCTACCACTCTCAATGAGTATCGCATCATTGAAAAAGATGCCGCTCTGGAACGTCGGATGCAGCCTGTCAAGGTAGATGAACCAAGTGTAGAAGAAACCATCACCATCCTCAAGGGTATCCAAAGCAAGTACCAAGACTATCACCATGTCAAGTACACCGATGCTGCTATTGAAGCTGCTGCCGTTCTTTCCAACCGCTACATTCAGGATCGTTTCTTGCCAGATAAGGCCATTGACCTATTGGATGAAGCAGGCTCTAAGATGAATCTGACCCTCAACTTTGTCGATCCAAAAGAACTGGACCAACGCCTGATTGATGCTGAGAATCGCAAGGCTCAGGCAACCCGAGATGAAGATTATGAAAAAGCTGCTTATTTCCGTGACCAAATTGCCAAATACAAGGAAATGCAAAAAGCAACCTTGAGCGAAGAAGATACCCCGCTCATCACCGAGAAGGAAATTGAAGCCATTGTAGAGCAAAAGACCAATATCCCTGTCGGTGACCTTAAAGAAAAAGAACAGTCACAGCTAATCAATCTAGCTAGCGACCTCAAGGCTCATGTCATCGGTCAAGATCAGGCAGTCGATAAGATTGCTAAGGCCATCCGCCGTAACCGTGTCGGTCTTGGTGCCCCTAATCGCCCTATCGGCAGCTTCCTCTTTGTGGGGCCAACGGGTGTCGGAAAGACCGAGCTTTCCAAACAACTGGCCATTGAACTCTTTGGTTCAGCAGATAGTATGATTCGCTTCGATATGTCTGAGTATATGGAAAAACACGCAGTGGCTAAACTGGTTGGAGCCCCTCCAGGCTACGTTGGCTACGAAGAAGCTGGTCAGCTGACAGAAAAAGTCCGTCGCAACCCTTACTCTCTCATCCTTCTTGATGAGGTTGAAAAGGCACATCCGGACGTCATGCATATGTTCTTACAAGTTCTGGATGACGGCCGACTAACAGATGGTCAAGGCCGTACCGTCAGCTTCAAAGACACCATTATTATCATGACTTCCAATGCTGGAACAGGTAAGGTGGAGGCTAGTGTTGGTTTTGGAGCGGCTATGGAAGGCCGGAGCCAATCTGTTCTTGGCCAACTCAGCAATTTCTTTAGTCCTGAATTCATGAACCGCTTTGATGGTATTATCGAATTTCAACCGCTCAGCAAGGAAAATCTCCTGCAAATCGTTGATCTCATGCTGCAAGATGTCAATAAACGTCTAGCAAGCAACGGTATCAGCCTGCATGTGACCGACAAGGTTAAGGAAAAACTGGTCGACTTGGGCTACGATCCAAAGATGGGAGCTCGTCCTCTTCGTCGAACCATTCAGGATCAAATCGAAGATGCCGTCACAGACTTCTATCTGGAGCATCCAAACGAAAAAGACCTTCGGGCTGTGATGAATGCCAAAGGGGAAATCCTTGTCAAAGCCAGCCAGAAAAAACCGGTCGAAACCAGTGCATAAGATCATCATAACATATTCCTAGATTGCCTACCTATGGACAGAAAGGAGGCTTATCATGACTGTATCACAATTTATCTTTGACCTCTATCAAGCATTCTTTTGGCCTCTGGCCTTCATCCTAGGACCACTTGGACCTTTTGGAGCCATGGTTCTTCTTGGAGCTTGCTATGCTCTGTGCTTCTATTGCTTCAGAAAACCCTTTGGCAAAGCTAGTCTAGGCAAACGCATTCTTTTGCTTCTAGCCTATGCGATTTTGACTCTCTCTGTACTTTGGCTCTGCGGGCTCATCGGAAGCCTTATCTGGATTAGTCAAATAGGCTAATGACTGGTGTCCTCATTCCCTATCCTTAGTAGGGGTGGACAACTGACAGAAAAAGAACCCTGTATCCGAGTGATTCAGGGTTCTATTTTTGTGAAGATTATTCTCTTGAGATGTGAGATTGGAGTTTACAGAAGTAGAGTACGCCATCTTCCAGTGTCATTTCCAGATGCCCAGACGCAACCAAGTAATCCAGATGAGCCATTGTTTCGCCACTAGCAAACCACTTCTGTGGTTTTGGAAGCTCATCCCAGTTGGCAGCCTTAATGCGCCACTTGATACGCGCCGATACATCACGGACGGTTACTCGCTCCTCATCGGCAATAGAATCGAGAATTTCTTGCATCCGCTCAAAATGATGGTCTACCAGTTCGTCAATCCGCTTCACATGATCTGTAATCAGCTGGCGGTGTCCTGGAAAGAGAAAACGCAATTTCATCTGGCGCAAAGTTGATAGGGTTCTCATGTAGGTCTTGAGAATATTTGGATAATCCCAGCCCCAGAAAGTTATGTTGGGCGTAATAGGATCCAAAACCGTATCCGCACTAAACATAATTTCTTTTTCCCTGTCATAAAGTCCGATATGACCTGGTGTATGCCCAATCAAATCCACCACTTCAAAATCAAAGTCCCCAACCTGAACATGACTTCCAATTTCAAGAACTTGATAAGGAACTGGGCGATCGAGTTTGAAACGAAAACCTGGATTGTCTTCAATTGCCATCTCTTCTTCTGAAATTCCGTAGAGCGGTCTAAAACTGCCTAGCAACTCCCAGTATTCACCGCTGGCCATGGCATTGAACAAATCACCATCTACCTTCCCAGCAAAGATACGGGCCCCCGCATCATAAAAGAGTGTGGCAAGACCTGAATGGTCTGCATGAAGATGGGTAATAATCAGATCAACGTCTTTCATTTGAATGCCCAGCTCATCCAAACCTGCCTGCATATCTGCTAAGGATTCTGGCTGATTATAGCCAGTATCAATTACTAGGGTTCGGCCTTCTCCTTTGATAACGTAAGAATGAATCTCTCGCAGAGGACTCTTGGGCAAGACAATGGGAAAGGTGTAGATGTTAGGATAGATTTCTCTCATGCCTGAATTCTCCTTTGAAAAGGCTTCTTTTCTTCATTATAGCACAGGTTGATAAGCGAAAAATCTTACAATCCGTAATGCTTCCCATAAGAAAAAATTATGGAAAAGTGGTATAATGGCAGAGCAAAGTAAACATACAAACACAAGGAAATACTGCTAAGAGGAGGGTTCGGATGACACAAGCTACATTTGGTGAAAAACAAGATGGAGTGACCTACAAGCACCGCTACGGAGTTTATGCCGTTATTCCTGATGCTGCCCATGAACATATCATTCTAGTTCAAGCACCCAATGGGGCCTGGTTCCTTCCGGGAGGAGAAATCGAAGCAGGCGAAGATCATCTAGCTGCCCTAGAAAGAGAATTGCTTGAAGAACTCGGATTTACGGCTGAAATCGGCTGCTACTTTGGACAGGCAGATGAATACTTTTACTCCCGTCATCGAGATACCCACTACTACAATCCTGCCTATATCTATCAGGTAATCAGCTACCAAGAAGTGGGCAAGCCTCTTGAAGACTTTAACAATCTGGCCTGGTTCTCAATCGACGAAGCGATTGAAAAACTCAAGCGGGGCAGCCACAAATGGGGCATCGAACAATGGAAATTGCAAGAAATTTCCCACAATAGCTAGTCAAATCAACTCAAGCGTGCTATAATATTCACAAACGAAGGAGGTAGCACATGAAAATTATCAACACGACAAATAGCCATTCCCAACTCGTTCAAAATCAACTCGCTAATACAGATGCTTTTCTGGTAGAAACCTATTCTGCAGGAAATACAGATGTCATTTTCACTCAAGCACCTCGTCATTATGAACTCTTGATTTCTAATAATTATCGCGCCATTCAAGATAGTGAATTAAAGAAGATTCGTGACTTCTTCCTCCACCGCAAGATTGATGCCAAAACCATCAATCCAGCCGCCATCCAAACCATTCACACAGACCGGTTGGTGGAGATGTCTATTCCAATCATCACTCCCTCATCCTAACAAAGCTGGAACCTGTTCCAGTTTTTTTTATTGAAAAAAACCGGAGTTGCTTCCAACTCCGGTGCTAACTTAATTATTTAGCTTCAAAACCTGCTGCTACTGCCTCAGGGAAGTTTTCTTCTACCACATCTGCACAGTGGTTACAGATACGCACACCATAGCTACGCTCTGTAACACTGGTATCAATGCGACGGCAACGTTCACAAACCTCACCTGCTGCACGTTCTACGACAAAAGCAAGATCTTCCAACACCAAGGCTTCTGCAGGAGCAGCCTCTGTCAGGAGGGTCAATTCTGATACAATCAGCAACTGAGCCAAGTCTGTATGAAGGCTTTCCAAGAAGGCCTTAGTTGTGTCTGAAACATATACACTCAAGTGAGCTTCTAAGGACTTACCGATAATCTTAGCATCGCGGGCTTCTTCCAAGGCTTTTTGAGCTTTTGTTCTAAAGGTCATGAAGTTTTCCCACTCAGCCAACAAACCTTCTTCATTCACGAAAGTTTCTACCTCTGGGAACTCTGCCAACTGGACAAATTCTTCCGCCTCATGCTCCAAGTATGACCAAATTTCCTCAGCTGTATGTGGCATAATCGGAGTCAGTAACTTAGTAATCTTCACTAAAATATCATAGAAAACTGTCTGCATCTGACGGCGAGCCACTGATTTTGCACCTTCGATATAAACAACATCCTTAGCAAAATCCAGATAAAAGGCAGACAAGTCAAGGGTTACAAAGTTAACCACAGCCTTATAAATAGCCATAAAATCATAGGCATCGTAGGACTTACGGATGTGGTCTACCAGCTTGTTAAATTTAACCAAGGTGTACTGGTCAACTGTGCGCAACTGATCGTAGGCTACTGCATCCACTGACGGATTGAAATCCGATGTATTGGCCAACAAGAAGCGCAGGGTATTGCGGATTTTACGGTAAGTTTCAGAAACTTGCCCTAAGATTTCCATTGATACGCGTACATCATTGGAGGTGTCAACAGATGTAACCCACAAACGTAGGATTTCCGCACCGAACTGCTTCTCCACATCACTCGGTAAGATGGTATTTCCCAGTGATTTAGACATTTTGAGCCCTTTTCCATCAAGGACAAACCCTTGGGAAAGAACAGACTTGTAAGGAGCATGCCCATTGACTGCAACAGAGGTAATCAGAGAAGAGTTAAACCAACCACGATACTGATCTGACCCTTCCAAATAGAGGTCCGCAGGATAGGCAAGATTGTCACGAGCATTCATGACACCGTTCCAAGAAGAACCTGAGTCAAACCAAACATCCATGATGTCGCTTTCTTTGGTAAACAAACCATTCGGTGAACCTTCGTGTTCAAAACCTTCCGGTAGCAAATCTTTTGCTTCACGCTGCCACCAAACAATTGACCCATGTTCCTCGAATAGCTTGGCCACATGGTCTGTCACTTCCTTGCTCATGATGGCCTCGCCATTTTCTGCATAGAAGATAGGCAGAGGCACGCCCCAAGCACGTTGCCGAGAAATAACCCAGTCACCACGGTCACGAATCATATTGTACAGACGAGTCTTACCCCAAGCTGGATAGAAGGTTGTCCGCTCGATTTCATCCAGAATCTCCTGACGGAATTTGGACACAGAAGCGAACCATTGAGGTACTGCACGCCAGATGATTGGCTTTTTAGTCCGCCAATCAAAAGGATAGGAGTGGTTGATGACTTCGCTAGCTAAGAGCAAATCACCCAACTCTTCCTTGACGGTTGGAAGGAGTTTATCATAGAATTGGCCTTCAAAAGCAGGACCTGCATTTTCCATCATGATTCCGCGACTGTCAACTGTAACAGCAACTTCAAGGCCGTATTTGATTCCCACATTATAGTCGTCCTCACCAAAACCTGGAGCGGTATGGACGATCCCCGTACCGGAGTCTGTTGTAACGTGTTCTCCCAAGATGACCAGCTCATCAACCACCTTGTCCCACGGATGCTCTGTGACGATGTACTCAAGTTCTGACCCTTTATAACGAGCCACTACTTCAAAGGTTTCCCAGCCAAATTTGCTAGCTAAACTATCAATCAAAGCCTCTGCCAAGAGGAATTTACGCTCTTCTCCAGCAGGCTTAACCAACAGATAGACAATATCCGCACCAACTGTCAAACCGCGTGAGGCTGTAATGGTAAATGGAGTCGTTGTCCAGACAACGATATAGCTGTCTGTATCCAATACTCCCTTACCATCCTTAACCTTATTGGCATAGTATAGGGAAGTGGAGTCAATATCATGGTATTCAATTTCAGCTTCTGCAAGGGCAGACTCAGAAGACCAAGACCAATACACCGGCTTTGCTCCACGGTAGATATAGCCTTTATCAGCCATGGCACCAAACACACGAATTTGAGCAGCTTCATAGTCCTTGGTCAACGTGATATAAGGATTTTCCCAATCACCTAATACACCTAACCGCTTGAAGTCAGCCCGTTGCTTGTCAACCTGACTGAGAGCATATTCCTTACACATCTCAAGGTAGGCTACCAAGTCCATCTCCTTGCGCTTAACCCCTTGTTTGGCTAGAACCTGCTCAATAGGCAAACCATGGGTATCCCATCCTGGAACATATGGAGCTCTAAAGCCTGACATGGACTTGGCGCGAACGATGATGTCCTTTGAAATTTTGTTCAAGGCATGTCCGACGTGGATATTTCCATTTGCATAGGGAGGGCCGTCATGCAGATGAAAGGCTGGCTTTCCTGCATTTAGTTCCTGACGTTTTTCATAAATCTTTGCTTGATCCCAAACCTTTTGCCACTCTGGTTCACGAGTTGGAAGCCCTGCACGCATAGGAAAGGCAGTTTGCCCCAAGTTCAATGTTTCTTTTAATTTCATACTATCTCCTTTATTTTATATCTAATGTCATCATCATCTCGTTACCTTTTAGCCCGACTGGCTGAAAGGCAAATTTTTCAAGTAAGCCTCGCATCTTATGGTTGCCAATCACATAATTGGCCGTCACCTTCTGACACTCCTGATCGTCCTTGGCCATCTGAATGACCTGACGCAGAACCTCCCTACCATGCCCTCTGTTTTGATGGGCTTGGTCAATCATCAGCCGCCAGATCAGGTACTCCTTGTCTCTTCTATGCTTGGCTAAAAGCAGGAACCCTACTACTTTACCGCTGGCTAAGATAGCTAGGGGCTCTATGGTATCATCCTGACGGTAGAGCCAAGCTTGGGCTAAAGAATAGAGATTGGAGGCTACGCGACGTTTATCTCCATCTGCGACGGAAAGTCCTATAACCGCCTCAAATGTTGTTTCATCTACTAATCTTAATGTAATCATAATCACGTCAAATAAAAAAACTCTCGCCAATAAGGACGAAAGTTCGTGGTACCACCTTAATTTAGATAGAGTTTCCCCTATCCCTCTTGACTCGTAACGGGAGTGAACCGTTCTCTCCTACTCCAATAAATCGTTCAGAGAGAATTTAACAGAAGGATGATTCTATAAAGAGGGATTACAGGACTTCCACCATCTCCTGCTCGCTAAAAATATCTTTATAAATTCGTGTTTCTGTGTAGTAGACTATTCTTCAATTGGGTCTGCTTCCAAAATAGGAAACTCTTCCAAGGCAGCGGCTTGTCTGGTCAATTCAGCCACCTCTTCTGGAGACAACTGACGGGTCATGTCCAAGTCCTCTTCAATGAACTTGACATCTTCATCCAATGCCTTTTCTAAAACTTCACGGAAGGCTTCATCACTGGTCTGCAGGTAGGATGCCGTTGGACGGAGGATTTCTTCCCATTCCGGAGAATCAATCAAGGCCAACTGGCTTTCAACGGTTGATTTAAGACGCTGATGGAAAATACGGGTCTTGTTCTTCAACTCCTCTGTTTCAACAGCAACACACTTTGCGTTGTCTGTTGCCAAGCGCAAGATGCCATTCGCCTTGTCCTTGGCTTCATTAAGCAAGGTCTGAGCATCGTATTCTGCCTCTTTAACGATATGGGCAGCCTGGTTTTCTGCCGCATGTTTTACTTTTTCTGCTGTATCCTGAGCCAAAAGCACAGACTGACTAAGAGATTCTTTCATCTCATCAAAGTAAGCCAATCGTTCTCTCAAGGATTTGATTTCAGATTCTTGCTCGTGGTTTTTACGAACTAAATCCTCATAGTCACGGGTTACGATGTCCAAGAAATCATCCACTTCTTCTGCATCGTAGCCTCTAAATTTCGTACCAAAGGTTTTATCTTTTAATTCTAATGCTGTAAGTGCCATACTTCCCCCTATTTCTTTATAAGTTCAATGTCTACTTTCAATTTGCCTTGTTTGGTATATCCTACTACTTCTCTCAAGCGAATCCTTCCAAATCCCCGAACACTGATAAGCTGACCAAGTTCCACAAGGCGGGCTGCCTGAGTCTCTTCAGCATAATCCAGCTTGACTTGTTTCCCTTCTATCAACTTTACTGCACTGGCTCTCGATAGCTTGAAGGCTGTTGAGACAATCTTATCCAGCCGCAAACTTGATAGCAATAATTCTCTCGTTTGCATATCATCAACTTTCAGCTCAAGCCTTGTCCAGTCTACTTCTATCCAGTTTACTGGAACTCGTGCAATTTTTTGCACGGATGTTTGAAGCAATTGCCCAAATTTACGGTCTATTAGAACCACTGCTTGGTTGTCTGAAAGAAGAATATCTCCGATAAATTGCCTCTTAATACCTAACTGATTCAGCAAGGTTCCCAAAATCTGAGCATGAGTCAATTTATGGAATTTTTGGGGATAGGCAATTTCTAAAGCCATCATATCAAAATCATCCACTTCTAGCTGATAGTAAGATGGAGCGATAATCATGCGAGAAAACTCTGTTTCCACTAATTCCAAACTAGAAAAAGTCAAGAGTTGAAAATGATGGGCGATTGAAGTTGCGATAGCAACTTGCCGATGATTGAGAAAGGATGTCACTCTGTGCGAGTACGTATTCTCAACTTGCTGGCAACTATCAATAATTTTTTCTGCAAACTCTTTTTCTTCCCGCGGAAAATGTTGCAACAAATCTCGCATCGTCTTCACCATATCCTAAAGCGATAAAAGTAAATAAAAGAGAAGACGCGTTACTAGGTTCAGTAGCACCATTACCAAAGGTGCCGTCCAATCCAGTCCTAAAAATTGGAGATTAAAGCGGCGGAAAGGCTCTAAAACCGGTCGAACCAGCCAAAGGACCAAGCGTCCAAAGCTTGTTGCAAAAACTTCCGGTATCCAGGTCAAAAAGGTATAGAGCAAGAGAATGAAAGAGTAGATTTCCACTACTCTTAAAAGAATGACTATAACTAGATGCATGGCAATTACCACTTCATATCGAAGTCAAATTGTGCTTCGTGCTGTCCCTCTTGTGAACTGGTTGAGCGTAACTCATCAATGTTCACAGTCACATTAACAGGTGTCAGGAGCCACATAGTGCTAGACACCTTCTTCAAACTTCCTGACAAGACGGAACGCGCTCCATCCAAATAATCCAAACACCGGCGTGCCTGTGGTTCAGACATATATTGGAAGTCAATCAAAACACTCGAGTTGTCCAAAAGAAGGTTGACAATGCTACGAGCTTCTTCGTACTTCTTAGGGAATTTTATATCAATAATCGTTTTCTTGTCTTCATGAATGCTATTTGCACGCAACTCTTGCTGACGTTCACGAAGGCGTTGCAGGTTCGTTTCTTGTGCCGGTGCCTTTTGAGAGGGTTCAGGCTGATTTGCGACTGGTTCCTTCGTTGCAACAGTTGGTGCAACCCGCATTTTTGGACGCTCATTTGTCATCTGATATGTCTCCGGACGATCTTCCACCTCAGCAGAGTCATCTATTTCAAAATAGTTAAATAGGTTTTTAAATGTATCTTTCAGTGCCACGTTGTTTCCTCACTTATAAAATGCTGTCCCTATCCGGACAAAGCTTGAACCGTGCTTGATCGCTAGCTCAAAATCCCCACTCATTCCCATACTTAGCTCAGTAAAGGGCATGTTTGGCAACTGACGAGCAACAAGACTTTCCTGCAAGCGTTTGGCTTCAGAAAAGATTTGCTCCAGTTCTTCTTGACTAGCTTCAAATGGAGCCATGGTCATGAGTCCGACGAGTTCTACCTTGTCATAGGCTTTTAAATCCTCTAAAACGTTATCTATTTCATCCACTAAAAACCCGTGTTTGCTTTCTTCTTGTGAAATATTGACCTGAAGGAAGCACTTGATAGGCTTAGTGGCTCTCTTGTTGATTTCAGCGGCTAATGTGACAGAATCTAAAGCGTGGAAATAATCGACATAGTTGATTACATCTTTTACTTTCCTTCTTTGGAGTGTGCCTATTAGATGCCAAGTAAGATGTTGATCTGCTAACTCCCGGTATTTATTCAAAAATTTATCCACTCGGTTCTCGCCGATATGTTTAATTCCTGTTTTTACCAGTTCTTTAGCAATAGAGCTGTCAACATACTTGGTGACAGCTATAACATTTACTGAATTGGGAGAACGATATGCCTTCTCAGCAGCAGTTTGCACCGCTTGAAAGACGGCATCTTTATTCTTTTGAAAATTCATTTTTAACGGTTTCTGAAGAATGGTGGTGTATCCAACTCATCATCTTCTTCATCGGCTGTGAATTTCTCAACAGATACGCTTGGACGGCTATCGGTTGTATCTGGCCGCAAAAGATTTTCACGACGTAAGTCCCACTCACCAAATGCAGATGCTTTTGGTGTTTCAACTGGAGCAGCCGTACGGGTTGGAGTTGGAGCCGTCAATTGATCGTAGCGAGGTGCAGTACGACCGATCGGCGCGATGTCTGAACGATGTTTCACTACTTTTTCAACTGTATCTTGACGAACCCCTGTCGCAACAACGGTTACGCGGATCTCATCTTTCATAGTTTCGTCAATCGAAGTACCCAACCAGATGTTTACACCTTGACCCGCTGCTTGATGAACAATCTCAGAAGCTTCTTCTGCTTCTGTCAAGGTCATATCATAACCACCGGTTACGTTGACAATGACATCCTCAGCGCCATCAATTGTTGTTTCAAGTAGTGGAGAGTAGATCGCCTTACGAGCCGCTTCAATCACGCGCTCTTCACCGGTACCGATACCGATACCCATAAGGGCATTTCCTTTATTCTCCATTACTGTCTTCACGTCTGCAAAGTCTAAGTTGATAAGACCTGGATTTGTAATCAAGTCTGTGATACCTTGCACCCCTTGGCGAAGAACGTTATCTGCTTCGCTAAGAGCTTCCAGAAGTGGAGTCTTCTTATCGACAATTTCAAGCAGGTTGTTGTTTGAAATAATCAAGAGGGTATCCACTTGCTCACGAAGGCCTTCGATTCCTTCAATTGCGTAGTTCCCACGCTTGTTTCCCTCAAAACCAAACGGACGGGTAACAACAGCAACTGTGAGAGCGCCTAATCCCTTGGCAATACGAGCGATAACCGGTGCAGCACCTGTACCAGAACCACCGCCCATACCAGCTGTGATGAAGACCATGTCTGCACCTGAAAGTACATTTGTGATGGCCTCTTCACTTTCTTCAGCCGCCTTACGGCCAACTTCAGGCTGACCTCCAGCGCCGAGTCCGCGAGTCAATTTTGGACCCAATTGGATAACTGTTTCTGCTTTTGAGCTGCTCAACGCCTGAACATCTGTATTGGCTGCAATAAACTCAACGCCTGAAACGCCTTCTTCAATCATGCGGTTGATGGCGTTACCACCGCCACCACCAACACCGATTACTTTAATGACAGCACCATGAGCTGCTGCTGCTTCAAATGAAAATGTCATAGTTTTAATCACCTTTTCTTTTCTTACTCAAACATGCTTCCAAACAAGCCGCGGATACGATCCGTCAATTTTGTTTTTGGTTCTTGATTTAGCTCTTCAGCGACTTCTTCATCATAGGTCACATAGTTCTTTTCCTCAGCAACTTCCGTGTTTAACTCAGTTACCAAATCGCTAGGAGCTGGTTGGACTGCCGGACGAACTCTTGGTAATTCAACTGGCACATCAACTGGACGCTGTCTGAGGCTCGCTTCGCCATTAACAGCAAGCTGAGCAATTTTTTCAACCTCATCAAGGCTTCCAACATACTCTACCAAGCTAATGACTTGAGCAAAGGCTGGATTGCGGATGCCAATTTGATTTGGGATGTATAACTTGGTGTTAACACCGAATACCTCTTGGGCAAGTTCTGTAATCCCTGGAAGGATAGCACCGCCACCAACCAAAACGATACCGCCTGGCAAGTCAAGTGCACGGGTGCGTTCCAAGTCCTGCTTCACACGGGCGAAAATTTGGCGAAGACGAGCAGAAATCACTTCTGATAGGTAACGTTCTGTTACTTCTATTGGTGAATTTTCACCAATTACTTCCACAGTGAACTTCTCTTTTTCGCTTGCTTCTTGTGGGTAAGCAATTCCGTAGTTAAACTTGAGGTTTTCTGCGATGCTTTGAGATGTTGTCAATACTTTGGAAATATCACGGGTGATGTAGTCGCCACCTTCTTGGTAGATATTTGTGTATTGCAACTCTTGACCACGCATGACAGCAACGGTTGTTTGACCGCCACCGAGGTCAATCACTGTCGCACCGAACTCTTTTTCACCTTCATTCAAAACTGAACGAGTGAGAGCCAATGGAGAAATGATAATGTTTTCCACTTGGATACCGGCGCGTTCAACAGTCTTGCGTAGGTTATGAAGGATGGTGCGAGGACCTGTGTAAAGCAAGCCGCGCATTTCCAAACGAATTCCCATCATCCCGCGTGGGTCTTTAATTCCCTTGAAGCCGTCAACTACGAACTCTTCAGGAATAAAGGAAATCACTTCCCTCTCAGGAGTCATGCTCTTAGTCAGTGCTGATTTCACAACATTTTCTACATCCTGATCTGTAATTTCCTGCGAGTTAGTCGTTACAGGAATCATCCCTTGAGTTGGCTCAATCTGCAAGAGGTTGGCTGGCAAACCAACATTGACCTTATCAATGCGGATACCTGCTTTTTCTTCTGCTTGCGCAATCGCTTTTTTAATAGCGCCTGCCGCCACATCGATGTTGACGATAATTCCATCTTTTACGCCAGCACTCTTTACATTGCTGACGCCAATAACATTCATTTGATTTTCAATATATTCTGCAACCAAGACTTTAACGGAGCTTGTACCGATGTCTAATCCCGTGAAAAAGCCATTTCTAGCCATCCTATCAGTCCTCTCTTACTTCCAACTTTAGCAATTATTATTTTTCTATTTGAGAAAATAGAATTATTCATCCTTCATTATATCATATGTTCTTTAAAAATGGGGATTTTTAAAGCTATTTTTAACATTTTTTTAATATTTTTGCCAATTTGTTTTTAGTTTTAATAATTAGCATAACTATAGATTCCCACTTCCATATCGATGGTACTGTTTGTCATCAACTGCGCCGCTATTTTAGGATAATAAGGCAGTTTCTTTGTAATCTCTGTCAAAGGTACTATGACACTGTTGCCGTCATACATGGATAGCGTTAGTAGATCGGCCGTCGCCTTGCTGGGCGTTAAGGCGATTGTTTGAATATTTGACCGAATGGCCGGATCCACTTCTGCTAATTGTAGCGCTAATTTCTTAACTAAATCTTTATCACTCAGATTGATTTCTGTGTAGTTTTTCGGCAGCTGTTCGCTGGCTATGCCTTCGCTTAAAATGGCTCCGTTGGAAAGAACCGAGTAATAGCTATTTTTTTCCTTAACATAGCCAATCTCTTGATACTCTTCTATCTGAATAGAGAAGGCGTTGGGAAAGGTATAGGAAATTGTTGCCGATTTAATCAGATTAGTGCTGGCCAGAATATTTCGAGCATGGTTATCCTTGTTCAAAATCGTGGACAAAGTATAATCCTTATTAGAAATCAGACTATATTCCAATACTTCCTCTACGCTTAAGCGTTGGTTCCCTGTTACTTCAACTTGCTTTTCCTTGCTGTAAGGACTCATAAAATAGATAGAGGTTAGCAATAACAGAAGGCTCACAAATAATACTGGCAAACTCTTCCAGATGGCCTTGCGGGGAATTGGCGGATGTTTTTGGGCTGTTGCTTCTGAACTTGCTTCTTCTTCATTTTCCAAGGTATCAAACTGAGGTTTATCCTTTTTCCTCAAGGTCTTCAAACGAGGAACACGGGGTGTGTCAGAAACAGACGCTGGAGTTTCTTCAGCAATTTTTTCTTCAGTGGTTGGGGCAGAGTCTTCAACACCAGTTTTTCCATGGCTCGCCAAATAAGCCTGATGGCGCTCCTTCCACTGGCTTAAAAACTGACTATTACTCTCTTCTTCATTCGAAGTGGAGTCTGTTTCTTCTTCAGCTAGGTCTGATACAGCGACCTCTTCTTCAGAAAGCTCTTGAGTATCTTCTTGTTCTTGTGCTTCTTCAGAAACTACTTCTTTTTCATGCTGGTCTTTCTCAGTCATGCTAGGCCTTTCTATTTATATCTGCCAGTAGAAGCTGGTAAAAATCATCCAGCGATTGGATTTCCTGTGACTGGGCCATATTTTGACGGTAGGCATCTCCGTCAGTTAAGACTTCCTCTACACAGCTGACCAATTGATCATAGGTCAATTTTTCCTCGTCTATCTGCTTGGCATATCCTTTTTCTTCAAAATAGCGAGCATTCTCTATCTGGTCGCCTCGGCTAGCATTGCGCCCCAGAGGAACAATCACATGTAATTTTTGCAAGGCAACCAACTCAAAAATCGTATTGGAGCCTCCGCGCGTAATAACAAGGTCAGCTTCTTCCAAGAGTGGCTGATAGAGCTCGCTCACATAATCAACCCGATAGAGGCGCGGAGAGAGCTGATTCAGGCTGCTATCACCAGTCAGGTTAATGATATTAAAGCGTTCCGTTAGTTTCGCCTGATACTGATTGACAAAATCATTGAAGACCTTCGCTCCTCCTGAACCTCCCACAAAAAGTAGAGTTGGCAGTTCTTTGTCAAACTGGCTGAGAATCTCTGGGAGCTGGATAGGGGTGACCTTGTGAGAATGCCCCACCTTGGTAACTGCTCCAACGTGTTTAACCTTGGTCAGACTAGCTGCTTGCTCAAAGGTGCTATACATTGTAGTCGCAAACTTATAGGCAATCTTGTTGGCTAATCCCATAGACAGGTCTGATTCATGGATAAAGACAGGGATACCTAAGAGTCGAGCTGCTACAACGGGCGGCACTGACACAAATCCTCCCTTAGAAAAGAGAGCCTGAGGACGAATTTTGGCCAAGATAAAGAAAGACTGAAGGGTGCCCCAGCCTACCTTAAAAACATCCAGCATATTCTGTATGGAAAAGTAGCGGCGGAGTTTTCCCGTCGCTATGGAGTGAAACTGGATTTTAAGCCCCGATTTTTCTATCTGCTCATGTTCAATTCCGTTTTTATCTCCGATGTAGTGAACTTCCCAGCCTTCTTTTAGGAAACGCGGAATCAACAGGAGGTTGAGGGTCACATGACCGACTGTTCCCCCGCCAGTAAAGACGATTTTTTTCATAGTGAACCTTTCAATTCTTCAAAGGTTTTAAGGAAGAGATCTCCACGAACCTCAAAATTAGGATACATATCCCAGCTAGCATTGGCAGGGCTGAGGAGAATGATATCTCCTGCTTCCGCCTCCAAAAATGCTTTACGCGTAGCATCTGCAATATCTACGGCATCTAGGTAAGGCACTCCTGCTTGTTCAGCTGCCCGTTTGACACGAGGAGCTGATTGGCCCAGAATAACCATTTTCTTCAAACCTTTGAGACTAGGCACCAACTCATCAAACTCATTGCCACGATCCAAACCGCCTGCAATCAGAATAACCTTGCTGTTATCAAAGCCAGAAAGGGCCATTTGGGTCGCCAAGATATTGGTCGATTTACTGTCGTTATAAAAGCGGACTTGCTGAATTTCACCTGCAAATTGAAGTCGGTGTTTTACCCCGCCAAAAGCAGACAGACTTTCCTTGATAACAGAATTATCTACGCCGAGTATTTTGGCAACGGCTATGGTTGCCAAAGCATTTTCAACATTGTGTGAGCCTGGAACACCGATTTCGTCGGCTGACATGATGGGCTCACCTTTAAAGTAGAGTTGCCCATCTAACAGGTAGGCTCCATCTACAATGCCCACAGTTGAAATAGGCAGAACCTGGGCCTGAGTTTGTTCAGTCAAGTCCTTTGCTAGCTCCTGATTCATATTCAGAACCAACCAATCCGACGCTGTCATCTGACGTTGAATCATCCATTTGGCTGCTACATAATCTTCAAAGTTGCCGTGATAGTCCAAATGGCTGGGTATAAAATTGGTAATAACAGCTATGGTCGGATGGAAGGACTCTGTTCCCATCAACTGGAAGGAAGATAGCTCCATGACCAATTTGTCCTCCGCTGAAGCCTCTTGGGCAACAGATGACGCTGGGTAACCGATATTGCCACAGAGTTTGGCCGACTGACCGCCAGCGTTCAATACCTCTGCAATCATGGTCGTAGTCGTCGTTTTGCCGTTAGAACCTGTGATACCGATAATAGGTGCCTCTGAAATCAGATAGGCTAACTCAACCTCTGTCCAGACTGGCACGCCTTTTTGGAGGGCCTTTTCAACCATAGGATTGTCATAGCGAATGCCTGGATTTTTGACAAGGAGAGCGAAATCCTCATCCAGTAATTCCAGTGGGTGGCTGCCGCAGATAACACGAATCCCATCTTCTAATAGCGCTTGGGCTGTTGGGTTTTCATCAAACGGCTTGCCATCGTTGACAGTAACAATCGCCCCTAGTTTATCCAGAAGACGCGCTGCTGATTCACCTGATTTGGCCAAGCCCAATACCAATACTTTTTTATTTGCAAAATCTGTGATTGTTTTCATTTGTTTAACCATACTTTCCAATATACTATTGTACCTTGAATGGAACCCTTTTTCAAGCAGGAGAGAGAAAAATCCGACTGGGAAGACCAATCGGATTTAGAATCAAAATAGCGAACCGGCACCTGAACTTCGTCTGCCAGCTCTTTTTGGCCGGGATGGCTTGTCGAGATAATAGATATCCCGCATAGCCCAAATCCCTAAAAAGACGGTTCCTGCTCCGACCCATAACTCGGTCGGTAGCTGCAGGATGCGTAAAAAACCGAGCACCAAGGCAACCACAAGGGCAACCAAGATGAAAACTGAGGCAACCAAGTTCATGGTTCCTTTGATATGATCTGGTGCTGCAAAGATGTAAAAGAGCACAATCATAATCGTGATAATGAGATAAAACATGGTGCCTCCTTTCTATACTTGATATTTTTAGCCTTCTTCAACTGCTAATTTTTTCTTTTTAGCAGCCTTATCCCGCTCTGCTTTGTTAAGAATTTGCTTACGCAAGCGAATGGATTCTGGGGTCACTTCCATGTATTCATCATCGTTCAAGAACTCAAGCGATTCTTCAAGCGTCAGAATCCGAGGAGTCTTGATAACGGCTGTCTGATCCTTGGTTGCTGAACGAACGTTTGTCATGGCTTTAGCAGTTGTGATATTGACTGTCAAGTCATTCTCACGGGAGTTTTCACCAATAATCATACCTTCATAGACTTCGGTTCCCGGGTTGACAAAGATGGTTCCACGCTCTTCAATACGCATGATAGAGTAGGTGGTAGCCTTGCCTTGGTCGATAGAAACCAGCGCTCCGCGGTGACGGCCACCGATTTCTCCAGGTACTACTGGAAGGTATTGATCAAAGGTATGGTTCATAATACCATATCCTCGTGTCATAGATAGAAACTCTGTTGAATAACCAATCAACCCACGAGCTGGCACAAGGAAGACCAGACGAGTCTGTCCGTTTCCGGTAGACTGCATATCCAACATGTCACCCTTCCGCTCAGACAGGGATTGAATGACAGATCCTTGGTATTCTTCAGGGGTATCAATCTGCACACGCTCAAAGGGCTCCATTTTCACGCCATCAATTTCTTTGATGATAACTTCTGGACGCGATACTTGCAGCTCATAGCCTTCACGGCGCATGGTTTCAATCAAGATGGACAGGTGCAGTTCTCCGCGACCTGAAACAGTCCATTTGTCTGGTGAGTCTGTCGCATCTACACGCAGGGATACGTCGGTTTGCAATTCTGCCAAAAGCCGCTCTTCGATTTTCCGAGAAGTTACCCATTTCCCTTCCCGACCTGCAAATGGAGAATTGTTAACCAAGAAGGTCATCTGAAGGGTTGGTTCATCAATGCGAAGAACTGGCAAAGCTTCGACGGCATCGGTCGGTGTGATGGTTTCTCCAACGAAGATGTCTTCCATACCAGATACGGCAATCAAATCTCCTGCCTTAGCATCTTGGATTTCCTTACGCTCAAGACCGAAGAAACCAAACAGTTTGGTCACTCGGAAGTTTTTGGTCGTACCATCTAGCTTGGAAAGGGTCACTTGGTCACCGACCTTAACGGTACCACGAAAGACACGGCCGATACCAATACGGCCAACGAAGTCGTTGTAGTCTAAAAGTGACACTTGGAACTGGAGTGGCTCATCTGAATTGTCAATTGGAGCTGGAATATGCTCGATGATGGTATCAAAAATCGGTGCCATGGTTTCTTCCTGATCTGCTGGATTGTCAGACAAAGAAGATGTTCCGTTGATGGCCGAAGCGTAAACCACTGGAAACTCTAGCTGATCGTCATCTGCTCCTAGTTCGATGAAGAGCTCTAGTACTTCGTCCACCACTTCTTCCGGACGAGCAGACGGCTTATCGATTTTATTGACAACAACGATTGGCGTCAGGTTTTGCTCCAAGGCTTTTTTCAATACAAAGCGGGTCTGTGGCATGGTGCCTTCATAGGCATCTACGACAAGGACAACCCCATCAACCATCTTCATAATCCGCTCAACTTCTCCACCGAAGTCTGCGTGCCCTGGGGTATCCATAATATTGATACGAGTGCCGTTGTAGGACACGGCTGTATTTTTTGCCAAAATGGTAATCCCACGCTCTTTTTCAATGTCGTTTGAGTCCATGGCGCGCTCATCCAGCTGCGTGCGTTCATCCAGAGTTTGCGACTGCTTCAAGAGCTCATCTACCAAGGTGGTTTTCCCATGGTCAACGTGAGCGATGATAGCTACATTTCGGATGTCATTTCTAAGTTTTGTCATAAGGACCTCTGTCTCTTTTAGTTTAGCTAAGAAAGTATATCATAAAATAGGTCAAAAAGCACTGATTTATCTATTGTAAATGTTTTCAACTACTAGATGATAGAAATAAGAAAAGAGATTGAAAACAATCTCTTGACTGAAAAACTGCCGCAAAGGGATTTTTCTTACAAAATATTCTCAAAAGTATCACGAACTTCCTGTGGCCACACGCTGGATTGAACTTCTCCAATGTGTTTCTTGCGCAGCAAGAACATGGCTAGGCGTGACTGACCAATCCCTCCACCGATGGACAGTGGGAACAGACCATTCAACAGGGCTCTATGCCAGTCAAACTGGAGTCGATCTTCATCTCCGGTAATGGCCACCTGACGTTTGAGTGCATCTTCATCAACCCGGATTCCCATGGAAGAAATCTCAAAGGCTGCGCCAAGTTGCTCGTTCCAAACCAGAATATCACCATTGAGGCCCTTGTAGTTCCCCTCAGACGGGCTGGTCCAATCGTCATAGTCAGGAGCCCGACCATCATGAGGCTTGCCATCTGCCAATTCTCCACCAATACCAATCAAAAAGACTGCGCCGTATTCTCTGGCAACTACATTTTCACGCTCTTTCGGGGTCAAATCCGGGAAATTC
Source organism: Streptococcus oriscaviae (assembly GCF_018137985.1). Taxonomy (NCBI): domain Bacteria; kingdom Bacillati; phylum Bacillota; class Bacilli; order Lactobacillales; family Streptococcaceae; genus Streptococcus; species Streptococcus oriscaviae. The sequence continues at coordinate 775,909 of NZ_CP073084.1, forward strand.
TTCACCAAGTCTTCCGTGTGGATAAAGGTAATATGCTTTGGTAAAATAGACTCAATGTCATAACGGGCTTCTACTGCCAACTCTGTCAAACGGATGGCCTTGTAGATTTGCTCAACGGTTTCCTTCAAGTAAGCTAGATTGCGTCGGCCGTCAGGAATGACTTTTTCCCAGTCCCACTGGTCCACATAGACGGAGTGGATAGGGTCTAGTGAGTCCTCGTCTGGACGAAGAGCCTTCATATGGACAAACAGGCCTTCTCCTTCATTGAAGCCAAAGCGAGCCAAGGTGTGGCGCTTCCACTTAGCTAAAGAATGAACCACTTCATAGGTGGCATCCGGAATGAGTTTCACATTGACTGTTACAGCATTTTCGACACCTGACAGGTTATCTTGCATCCCATCGCCAACTCGGCTCAAGATGGGGCCCTGCACTTCTACGATTTCCAACTTGTCTTTCAAATACTGGGTAAAGGTGTTTTTGACAAAGGAAATTTCTTCTTGCTGATGAATAAAACTTTTTTTCATGCACGATTCCTCCAATAGATAGTATCTATTATAGCTTTTTTTTGCAATATGTAAAGGGGTTTATTAAATTTTCAGATAATTTAATGAACCCTGTTGATTTTGGAGACTAAAACATCCTTTAATTCCTTTGTCATCCGCCTTGGGCCGCGAACGGCCTTGACCCCCAATTCCTTCATTCGTTGGATAGAAAGTTCTTGATCAGGTAGCTTATCTAGGAGTTCAATTTGCATCACTCGTTTGTCAGCCGGAATATCTGGCTCCCCATGATTAGGCAGTTCCGCAGCTAACACTCGACAAACATAGCGAATTGCCTGGACCGGAGCCGTCACATAGATGGCCAGCATATCTCCTGTTTTGATACTGGATTTTTGAGGCCAATTCACTCGCTTGTTGGCTGCAAATTCACTGTCAATATCGTAGAGCTTGGGGTTAGCCGGAATCAGCCAATAATCAGGTCCTTCTTCTGACCGATAGGTTTTGGGCCCAACCATAGATCGGCTTTTTTTAACAAGGTCAAAGAGGAGATGGTCGGCTATACTTCCGTCCAAAAGGAGGGAAACCCATGTCTTTTTGGACATGTGGTAGGCTGGATAGACGCCCGGCAGACTGAGTAGCTCTGCCATTTCCTCCCTATCGACCTTGAGGTTGAGAATTTCCACCTGATTCGTATCTGAACTGTCGCCAAAATAGGAGCGCTTGACCCGTGTTATCAAGGCATACCACTTCCCATTGGCTGGATGGCGAAAACTAGCTGTCTGTGGAAACTTGGCAAAGGGATAATCCGGTTGGTCTCTCCAGCGTTTCTGGATAAACTGACTCAGACGATTGGTCTGTTCCTGGGCAAAAGGCAGAGCACAAAAACAGGCATTGGCCACCTTCTGGAGAATAGCTAGACTTTCCTTTCTAACCTGACTGACAAAGGCTCCAAGAGGAGCAGTGACATGAACAGCCATATACTCTTCTCCCATTTCAACATCCAAAACCGTGACTCGGCTTTTTCCCCCTTCATCCACTTGGACAAGGAGTTCAAACTGCTCATCAAAAAAGACTTCTCGATAGGTGTAGAGACCGTCTGTCACTGTAAAACCAAAGGGCAGCAAACGATCAAAGATGGGTATTTTCTGCTGAAAAAAGGTGGATAGTTGGCTCATACAAACTCCTGTTCTTATCCTAGGCGGCATTTTCTGGCCCATATCGTTTCTATGTCAAGAACCATTGTAGCAGATTTTAAGGCAGATGAAAGGAAATAACTTCGCTTTAGCCTGTTTTATGCTATACTAATCTTAGCAGATTTCAGGAGGTTACTATGATTCAACTCATCGCCCTTGACATGGACGGAACGCTTTTAAACGACCAAAAAGAGCTGACTCCACGTCAGATTGAGGCTATCCATAAGGCTGTTGATGCCGGAGTAAAAATTGTCCTTTGTACCGGCCGCCCTCTCATCGGGGTCAAACCGTTTATCCAGCAGTTGGGCTTTGACCAAGAAGAAGAGTATATCATTGTCAACAACGGCTGCTCCACTCACTCTACCAAGGACTGGTCCTTGCTAGACTGGGAGGAACTCAAGCCAGAAGACATTATCTATCTGGCTAGTTTTTTGGAAGGTTCTTCTATGCAGCTCAGCCTTTTTGACCAGGACCATTACTATATCCTTGAAGAAAAAGCCAATGAATTTGCTCGCGCAGATGCCAATTTGGTCTACACCGAGCCTGTAACCATCAGCTTAGAAGAGGCTAGCTCAGGTAAGCAGCCTATCTTTGAGGCGATGTTCATTGGAAGCAAGGAGGACACAGACCGTTTTGAAGCAAGGCATAATAGTCAACTGAGTCAAACATTCTCAACCGTTCGCTCTCAGGATGTCTTACTAGAAATCTTGCCAGAAGGTGCCAGCAAGGCTTCCGGACTCAAGAAACTCGCGGAGAAACTCAACATCCAGCCTGACCATATCATGGCGATGGGCGACGCTAACAACGACCTTGAAATGTTAGAATTTGCAGGATTAGCCGTCGCTATGGGCAATGCCAATGAGGCTGTCAAAGCAATCGCAGATGATGTCACTACAAGCAACAATCACGATGGTGTTGCCAAAGCTATTGAAAAATATATTTTAAACCAGTAAGGAGAAATGATGAAATACCCTACCCTTTTAGAACGTTTTCTTGTTTATGTTAAGGAAAATACTCGGTCAGACGAGCGGTCTACTACCACACCCAGCACTCAAAATCAGGTCGAATTTGCCCAGAACATTCTACTCCCTGAGATGAAGCGGATTGGACTGACGGATGTTCACTATCTACCAAATGGCTTTGCCGTAGGAACCCTGCCTGCCAACGACCCTGACCTGACCCGCAAGATTGGTTTTATTTCCCATATGGACACGGCCGATTTCAACGCAGAGAATGTTTCACCACAGCTTATTGAAAACTACGATGGACAAGCGATTGTCCTTGGTACATCTGGCTATGAACTGCATCCTAAAGACTTCCCTCAGTTGGCTAATTATAAGGGGCAGACCCTCATCACCACTGATGGCACAACTCTTTTGGGAGCAGATGACAAATCAGGCATCGCTGAAATCATGACGGCTATTGAGTTTCTAGTGCAAAATCCAGACATTAAACACTGCGAAATCCGAGTTGGCTTTGGTCCTGATGAAGAAATTGGTGTTGGTGCAGATAAATTTGATGTCGAAGACTTTAACGTAGACTTTGCCTATACGATGGACGGCGGACCGCTCGGCGAACTCCAGTACGAAACCTTCAGCGCGGCTGCCGCAACTATCGACTTTCTGGGCCGAAATGTCCATCCCGGCTCTGCCAAGGACCAAATGATTAACGCGTTCCAGCTAGCTATTGACTTCCACAATCGCCTGCCAGAAGGGGACCGACCTGAAAAAACAGATGGCTACCAGGGCTTCTTCCATCTCATGAATATTGAAGGTAGCGTGGACACTGCTTCAGCCAGCTATATTATCCGCGATTTTGAAGAAGAAGACTTCCTTGCCCGCAAACAGCTCATGTTGGATATTGCTGACCAAATGAACGCCGCCTTTGATAGTCCGCGTGTCATTGTTAAACTCCATGATCAGTACTACAACATGAAAAAGATTATCGAAAAAGACATGACACCAGTTCATATCGCCAAGGAAGCCATGGAAAATTTAGGCATCAAACCGCTCATTGAACCTGTCCGCGGCGGAACAGATGGCTCTAAAATCTCCTTTATGGGAATTCCAACACCAAATATTTTTGCTGGCGGCGAAAACATGCACGGTCGATTTGAATTTGTCAGCCTTGAAACCATGGAAAAGGCCGTTGACGTTATTCTGGGGATTGTTTCCCACCGCGGTTAATTGGCGCTACTGATTCACCCCATAAGAAAAAATCTGCTGTTGGCAGATTTTTTTGTTGTCAGGCAAAGAAAAATAAGAGCAACATCATAAGCAAAAGGCTGACCAGAATCGAGAGGGAGTTAAGATTGGCTGGTTCAGAGGAGTTGCTGCCTAGTTTGAGGGCGTAGACTGGCGCCACCACAGAGATCGGAGAGGCTAAGCAGACCAACAAAAGCTGACGAACCAACTCAGGCAGGGGCAAGAACAAATAAAAGACAAAGCCAAGTAGCAAGTTAGTTCCTAATCTAAGAGTCAGCAGCTTGAACAAGCGCAGCAATTCACGACTATCTACATCCAAATCCAAAAGGATGCCCAGCATCAGCATGGCTAGAAAGGGATTGGCATTGCCAGCTATGGACACCAAAGCGGTGATTTCCTTGGGGAGCCCGACCTGAAAAGCTGCCAGCAACACGGCTGTCAGATAGACTAAAAAGGGGATGGAGCGATAAAGGTTTTGAGCAAAACCTCTTAGACTCAAGCCTTTTTCTTTTTTGTCCAAACTAGCTGCCAAGCTGTAATTTCCACCTAAAACCATGAGGGCGTTTCCTGCATCAAACAAAAGCACACTCACCAAGGCTGCCGGTGGAAAAAAGGCCTGAACAAAGGGCAGAGTAAAGGTTCCAATATTATAGCCAGACAACTGCATTAAGCCAACCGCAGCCCTGCGCCCGCTCTTTTTAGCTTCCCAATAGCCAACTGCATCTAAAATAAGATTGGCAAGAAGGCCTAAAAAAAGCGGTAAAATCAGATACCCTTCCCATACCAAGGCCTGAGTCGAAGCCAAAATAGCACAGGGCAGGGTCACGTTCATTACCAGACTCGAGAAGATGCTGGCATCTTCTCTCCGAATCACTCCTCTTTTTTTCATCACATAGCCAAGGGCGATAACCAAGACAAACCCTATGGCCCGCGTCACTACTATTACCATCTACTCTCCTCTTCGTGCTTTCTTTCTAGTATATCATAAAGATGTCGCAGACAGTCGCTCCGCTTTGTTTCCAAAAGAAACCCCAGAATGGCTCAAGCAATCTGGGGTTGATTTCCGAAAAGGACTATTTAAACAGCAACAGGCTGATAAATGTCAAAATAGCTGGTCCGCCTTGAGTTAAAAGAATTTTGGGACTGGAACTGACAGCACCGTAGCTAGCTGCTCCAATGACAAAGAGGACAAAGATTGTTACGATTTCCCGATTGCCCGTGACAATTCCATAAAAGAGAAAGAGGGCTAAAAGACCGTTGTAAACTCCTTGATTCTTAAAAAGGGCGGAAACAGATGGACGTTGAAGTTCTTCTTTTTCCATCCCAAAGACACGACTAGTGGCGTCTGACTGGGTAGCGAAGGTTTCTAAATAGAGGATGTAGAGGTGTTCTAAAGCGACCACAGAGGCCAGAACACTGGTGATAAGTGACATAAGATTCTTCCTTTCTCATATGTTCAGGGGGAGATTTTGAACACCTACTTGCAATTTTTCCAGAAGCTGGCTGAGGATGGCGCCTTCTTCTTCAGTTAAGATAGCTTCCATGGCTTTTCTGACGAGGAGATGTTGTTCTTGAGGATGACTAACCATATCAGAAATAGCCTTGGACGTTGGTACAACCTCCATCTCTCGTTGGTTTCGAGGGTTCCGCTGGCGGCTGATATAGCCTTCTTCCTCCAAGATTTTCAAGTGTCTGGTGATAGCAGCTCGATCAATCTGGAGTTTTTCCTCAAGCACATGCTGGGAACAAGGAGCATCATCCAATAAAATCGTCAACAGTTGGTAGCGAGTTAGACTGATACCAAGCTGTTTTTCAAAAAGAGTTGTAATCCGTTCTTCTGCCAATTTTAATTGATAGAGCAAGTTTGCGATGTTCTTCATGGTACTCCCTTTTGTTTGTTGATTTGTCAACAATTGACTTATCAAGTGTAGCACAAATTACAACCGATGACAAGAAAAAGATACCAACTAACATCACGATTGGACAGAATCTGTACTCGCATCATCCCTAGTTCCAGAAATTGCCATAGTTTTGGAACCAAACTTATTTTTGCCTGAAGTCACAGAAAATCCCTCTTTTTCATCTCCTATTCAAACTTTTTTTGATATAATAGGGCTAATCAATTTTAAAAAAGGAAAGTGATCGAAAATGGAAGCAAGCCCTAAACTTGATCAGGTTATCGATGTCCTGATGTTGGCAGGAGCCATTCTTTCTCAAAGCGGTGCGGAAATCCATCGAATCGAAGACACTATGATTCGGATTGCCCAATCTCAGGGCATTGAAAATGCAAACGTCCTTGCCATTCCTGCAGCGATTTTCGTTTCTATTGATCACACCAATATTTCTCGCATGAAACGGATTGTTCATTCCAATCATGATATGCAAAAGGTTTGCGATGTCAATCAGGTATCGCGTTCCTTAGTTGCAGGGGATATTGACCTAGAAGAAGCAATGGCTGCTCTGCAACGGATTAAAAATCAGCCGCTTCCGTATACTTCTCTCCAAGTCAGCCTAGCTGCGACCATCGCCGCTCCTTTTTTTACCATTATGTTTGGTGGCGGTATTTTGGAGGCTCTTGGAGCAGCCTGTGCAACCGGACTCGCCTTTCCTTTATCACTCTGGATTGACAAGTTAATTCGTATTGATTTTGTTGCAAAGTTTGTCGGCGCTCTAGTATTTTCTCTGACTGCCTACCTGTTGGCTCGCCACGCTCCTTTTCCTCTCAATCCAAACCTGATAAATGCCGGAGCTGTCATGCCATTTGTTCCAGGAATAGCCTTTACCAATGCTGTTCGTGATTTGATGACCAATCATATCAATTCTGGTATGGCCAAAATTTTTCAGACCCTTTTGGTCATCCTCTCTTTAGGAGCTGGAACCGCTGCTGCACTGTTGTTGATGGGGTGAGTTATGGATATTATCACATTTTTACTGCAAGCCTTGGCGAGCTACATCGCTATCGCAGCCTTCCTGATTGTTTTAAATGTACAAAAACAGATGGTGATTCCTGGAGGTATCTTGGGGATGTCTGTCTGGCTGATTTACTATCTGCTTTTAGAGCCTACCAATGTGATTGTTGCTACCTTCACAGCTGCCGTCATTGGTTCTTGTGCCAGTCAGGTTATGAGTATTGTCCTCAAAACCCCGTCTGTCATCTTTGCTCTGGCTATTTTGGCACCGCTAGTTCCAGGCTACCGGGCCTATATGACGACCACCTATTTCGTATCTGGCAATCACTCTGAAGCCCTTGTTAATACAACAACCGTTATTATCTTGGCCCTTGTTATTCCAATCGGCATGGCAAGTGGCACCGTGCTTCTGCGCTTGTATAAATACATTCAAAAACGCTTCAAAGAAGCTTGATGCTTCCTTCTCAGGATGTGCCTCTTGTAAGAGTGAGGTCATCCTTTTTCATAAAATGCGACAAAGGAGATAGGATGAACACTCAAATTCAAAACCTCAAAACGGCTGAACACGGAGCCCTCATCTCCATCGCAGCCTATATCCTTCTTTCAGGGCTCAAATTGGCAGCAGGCTCCATCTTTCATTCGGACGCCTTGACAGCCGATGCTTTTAACAATATCTCTGATATTATCGGTAACGTAGCGGTTCTGATTGGTCTGAGGATGGCACAAAAGCCTGCTGATACGGATCACAAGTTTGGCCACTGGAAAATGGAGGACTTGGCCAGCCTCATTACTTCCTTCATCATGTTTGTCGTTGGATTTCAGGTTCTGCACGCGACCATCCAAAAATTATTGAGCAAGGAAGCCGTCGAAATTGACATCATGGGAGCCAGCGTTGGAATTGTATCTGCGGCTATCATGTTTGCTGTCTATCTCTACAACAAGCGCCTAGCAAAACAGGTCAATTCCAAGGCACTGGAGGCTGCGGCCAAGGACAATCTGTCAGATGCCGTTACCTCTATCGGTACCTCTGTTGCGGTCTTTGCGGCGGCTGCCAACTTTCCCATTGTGGATAAGATTGCCGCTATTATCATCACCTTCTTCATCCTCAAAACAGCCCATGAAATTTTTATGGAGAGCTTTTTCACCCTGTCGGATGGTTTTGATGAAGAACTCCTGAACCGCTACAAGATTGACATCCTCAAGTTGCCCAAGGTTGTTGCCGTCAAGTCCCAGCGCGGGCGAACCTATGGGGCCAATATCTATCTGGATATTGTATTAGAGATGAATCCAGATTTGTCTGTCTATGAAAGCCATGAGGTAACTGAGCAGGTTGAACAGCTCCTCAAACTCAAACATGGTGTCTTTGATGTTGATATCCATGTTGAGCCTTCTGATTTGCCCCACGACGAAATCTATGAACACGTCTATGATAAACTCTATCGTTTTGAGGCTGAAATTCAGGCCCATGAAAAGGGCTATCAGAACCTTATTGATGACAACTACCTTTTGATTGATGCCAAAGGCCGCTACCTCAACAAGGAGGAAATGCTAAAACAGCACCCTGTTCAAACCACTTACCTGACCAATTACCAGATGGCCTCCATCAGTCAAAAGTCCAAGCTGGTCACCTTTGAAATCGGCGATTATGTGCACACCTCCCTCTGGAGAAGGCACGAAGTCTGGCAGGTGGTTTTCCACCAAATTTCAAAAAAACAAGATTAGGAAAATTATCCAACAGTAAAAGGCTTAAAACCGTATCTCTAGGAGAGGTTGGTTTTAAGCCTTTTTTGATGAAAGTAGTGTGTCAATTTTTGCAAGGAACGAGATTTTATCCGCCTCTTTTTGCTATTTCAAAACGGAAACAATTTCGTCAATCAGGGTTTGGTCGGTTAGACCAGTCACTTCTGCGACCACTTCGGCAAGTGGTTTTTCTTGCAAGAGAGTTTGAAGCTGGAGGGATTGTTCATCTGTTTCATCTCGGTAGGAAAAGATATAGCTTACGGTTTGCAGGAGGTTGTCATAGGACAATCCTCGCTCGCGAAGCTCGCGAATAGGGCGAATAAAGCGCTCATCATAACCGAGCTTACGAATCGGTGTCCGAGCTACTCGGGCCACATCGTCCACAATAAATGGATTTTCAAAACGGCTGATGATAATCTTATGATAGTCTGCTAAAGCAGCCTCATCAAAGCCCCATTTGGCAATCAACAGGCTTCTAATTTCTCCCAAAACAGCCTCAACCTTAGATTTTACAACATCATTTTGTAGGGCTTCTAGGATGGTCGTGGCTCCAAAGTGGGCTCCTGTGTAGGCCGAGGTCGCGTGCCCTGAGTTAACAGAGAAGAGTTTCCGTTCAATGAAGGGTTCAAGCTCCTCTTCGTAGTGAACCTTGTCCAAGCGAAGGCTAGGCCGTTTCATCCCGCGTGTTTCCACTACCCACTCATTGAAGGGCTCAACAATCACAAAGAGCGGATCATCATGTGTCTGGGCAGGTACAATCCTATCCACTGCTGCATTTGGAAAACCAATGTACTCTTGGGCAAAGGCTAGACCTGATTCAGATAGGTGCTTTTTAACTTCTTCAAAAAGAAAGGCTGAGCCACCAATCATATTTTCACAGGCCAAGACATCTAGTGGCTGATGGTTGCCTGCTGCCTGTCTGGCTTCAATTCCTTGAGCAACCAAACCAGCGATATAAGGCAGGATGTTTGGTCCGATAGCTGTTGTTACCAAGTCAGCTTCCGCAAGAGCGGCTACGACCTCCTCTGGATGTTTCGCGTTGTTGATACCACAAACACCGGAAACCGTGATATGACGCTGACCTTCTTCGGCGATTTCGATTTCGTAGCTGCCTCGCTCATTCAAGGCATCGATGATTCGTTCATTGACATCAACAAAGGCGATTTCAAAATCGTTCTCAAAGAGAATTTCTCCAATAAAACCTCTACCGATATTTCCTGCACCAAAGTGTACTGCTTTTTTCATTTGTCCACCTCCTTTTAACCAACACTGTTTAATAGTTGAACAACCTCTTCTTCAGACTGGGCATCTGCCAACTTAACAACATTGTCTACATCTGCACAGAAGATAGAAATTTTTTGGATGATTTCCAAATGCTCGTCACCAATACCAGCGATACCAAAGAGAACCGTTGCTATTTTGGGAGCTTCTTCTGTTCCAAAGTTGACACCGGCCGGAACCTGAACGATGGTAATCCCTGAAGAACGAACTTCTTTTTTAGCGGCATCTGTACCATGCGGAATAGCGATAAAATTGCCCATGTAAACGGAAAGTTCTGCATCCCGCTCAATCATGGCTTCTACATAAGCTTCATTGACGTGGCCTGCATCAACCAGTTGGCGACCGCAAAAACGAATGGCCTCTTCCTTGGTTGCAAAAGCTTGGTTTAATTTAATTAGGTGTTGTTGAAATTCCATGTTAGTTCTCCAATTTTTTGATTTTTTCATTAAAGATTGAGTTGAGCAGTTGGTAAATGATTTCCTGATTGCCCGTCCGGTAAATTTCTGTATAGAGATTATTTTCAATGATGGACTGACTGATCGCTGTCAGCAGTTCGCGGATTTCTTCTTCCTCCCCTAATCGGGTCAGCATGACAAGGACTCGCTGAACCTGCTCCTCCTGATTGTTCATGGATAGGGCCTGAACAGGTTTTGCCAGATTAACAATCCGAAACTGACTGTTTGAAACCTGACTAGACTGGGTATGGATTAGGGCAAGGTTGGTCTTGGGAATCGCCAAGGGACTGACAGCAAATCGGGATAGGAGCTTGTCAGCCAAATACTTCTTATCCTTCACGAAATCCAGTTCCTGCACAATTTGTCGGACTGTCTGATCAAAATTGGGCTGATTGTCCAATTGTGTCAGTTGAAAGTGCTTGAGCAACTGGGCACTGGCCATCAAGTAGGCCTGTAGGTCATAGTGACGTTCAATGGCCATCTCTTCTCTCTGCAAAACTGTCCGATTTTCTTGGATAGACTGCAAGGTTTCCTGCAACTCTAGTATCTCCTGCGTATTAGGAAAGGTTGAGATGAGATCCAAACCTAGATGCGGAACAGGCTTGGTCGATAGGCAGTAATCATACTGATCCATCCGAATGTTGGCCAAATTGGTCGTTGATTGCACATCAATCAACTCTACAAAAGGGGCAATACTTTTAATTTTTGATACCAAAACACTGGTGGTTAGCGGACGCTCGTCCGTTACCAAGAGTAAGCGAATGGGATAGATGTCTGGACTCCGACGCAGACTGGAAGCAAAGTGCAGGGTTACAAGTTCGTATTCATATTCATTCTGAATATAGGCAGGAAAGATGTCCTTCATCAGCAAACTAACTAGGCTGTGTAAGAAAGGATTTTTCTGGGTAGCCAAATAGGCTACATTGGTAGTGGCATAGTCTGGAAATAGGATTGGAACAGCTAAGCTCAGACGGATGTGATTAAAGAGAAGACGAAACAGCAGTTTATCCTTGATAAAATCAATCTTGGTAAAGCGGGAAATAGCATCTACTAACTGAGAAATACTATAATAAAAACCACTGTCAAACTGTTCTCTGAACAGCGGAACCTCCTGCCGCTTGATAATCAACTCATCTAGGATTGTTGCAAAGTAGATAATTTCTTGAATGCCATAAAACTGTTTGCTTTCCTTTGCCAAATCCGCAAAGACTTTCTGAGAAAACTCCAGAGCCGCCTTAGAAACTTGTAGCTGATGTTCCAAATGCTCTTGATTATCAGCTAGACTAAGCAGGATAATTAAAAATTCTTTGAGTGTCGAATCAATATCACCTAGATTTTTCTGGTAGCTTTCAAAGACTCTTCTAGCTCGACTTACCTTGCTTTTCTCTAGGAGAGGATAGCCCTCATAGCAATCAGACCAAAAATCCTGAACGGAGATTGCGTTGGCTAAGAGGATGGCTAAAAAGCGCCGTTTTTGGCCGGCCGCCCCTTCAATCCGATAGCCTTTTTGCCGTGACAAGCCCAAACCAAAATCCGCCATACGCCCCTCAATGCTAGCAATATCCTGTATGACTGTTACATTGGAAACGTAGAAACGCTCCTGAAATTGCTCATTGGTAACGGGGTTTTGACTGGTCAAGAGTTGGTAGGCCATCAATACCAAGCGCTGGCTGGCTGAATAGGACTCCTCTGCCTGAACATCGGTTAACTTTGCCACATCTCCAGAAAGGTAATATTTTTTCCCTTCTTTGATAATCTGAATGTCTTGACTTTCTAGGCTGATGGTTAAATCTGACAGGGTACGGTAAACGGTTCGTGACGATACCTGTAAAATATCTGCCATCTCTTTCAATGAAAGCTTTCCTACCTGGAGGAAAGCTTTCATCAGTTGTTCTTCTCGTTTTGTTAGTAGCATAAGTTCATTATACTATACTTTCTATGATTCAAATAGGGATTTGCTGAGAAACTGACTTGAATCGATTATTTGTACATGCGTTCAACAATCTTGTCATATTCTGGCGTTGTTACCAGACTATCGACGACTAGAAGCTGCGCATTTGGTGCCGCCTGTTGCACTTGGGCTTGTTGCTCGATGGTCGTGACCACCAAGATATTCTTGGCATTGTGTTGACCAAGTTCTTCATAGGCCACCGTAGCAACAGGAATGGCTATCCCCTTGTTTTTAAAAATAGCACGGAGGGTTGCCTGTCCCATCGTCGCAGACCCTTGAGCCTTGCCATAGGCAAAGACTACCTCATCAATATAGTTGAGATCCGGTGTGTCTGTTGCAGTGACCTCTGAACTTACTTGCCTGGGAGAATCTCCCGTCTTGGTCTGAGTCAGTTGGGCTACGATTTCATCGTACTTGCCTGAGGTCAAGAAATTGTCTACGGTCACATGGATAGCGCTTGGCGTCCGCTGAGCTGCACGACTTGCCAATTCTTCCTGAGTTACAATCAAGGTGTAGTCTGTATCTTGCAGATTGGCAATTGCTTTATTGGTTACCGGAATATCCAAACCTGCTTTTTTCACCTTGTCACGAAGCAGAGAAGCACCCATCGCAGAACTTCCCATACCTGCATCACAAGCAAAGATGATTTGCTTAACAGTGTTAGTAGAGATGTCTTTAGAAAGACTTGTTTGTCCTTTTGAAGCTGCTTTTGCTGCCTTGGTTGCTGCTTGAGCCTCTTCTAAAGACTCCCCTTCAGACTTGTCGGCCTTCAAGATGATGGAAGCTACAAGGAACGATGCTGCTGCACCAGCAAAGACACCAGCAAGAACAGACAGGACGTTCATGAAGTAGTTATCACCTTTTGGTACCATACCAAGAATCGCAAAGATAGAACCTGGTGATGCTGCCGCACCAAGACCTGCACCAAGAAGCTGGAATACGAAGGTACCTGATACACCACCAGCGATTGCTGCTAGGAAGAGGGCCGGTTTCATCATAACGTAAGGGAAGTAGATTTCATGGATTCCACCAAAGAAGTGGATAACCATTGCTCCCCAAGAAGAAGATTTGGCAGAACCTTTACCAAAGAAGGCATAGGCCAAGAGAATACCTAGACCAGGGCCAGGGTTTGCTTCCAAAAGGAAGAGAACAGACTTGCCGACTTCCAAAACCTGCTCCGTTCCAAGCGGCGTGAAAATACCATGGTTGAGAGCGTTGTTGAGGAAGAGAACCTTGGCTGGTTCGATGATAATGTTAGCCAGTGGCAAGAGTTTCATATCCACAATAGCCTGAACGCCATCACCAATCAGGGTTGTCATGCTTTCAACAAATGGTCCCACAACCTTAAAGGTCAAGAGCATCAAAGCAAAACCAATCAAGCCTGCGGAGAAGTTGTTGACCAGCATTTCAAAACCAGGACGAATTTTTGGTTGAACAGCTGCATCAAATTTCTTGATAACCCAGGCACCAAATGGTCCTACCACCATAGCACCGATAAACATCGGAACACTTGAACCTGCAATGACACCCATGGTCAAGATAGCTCCCACGACCCCGCCGCGTTGACCATAGACGTTGTAACCGCCTGTGTAACCAATCAAGAGTGGCAAGAGATAGGTAATCATTGGACCAACGATTGTTGCAAACTCTTCGTTTGGCAGCCAACCCGTTTCAATGAAGAGCGAGGTCAATACCCCCCAAGCGATGAATGCCCCGATATTGGGCATAACCATATTTGATAATGTCGTTCCAAGCTTTTGAAGCCGAACTTTAAATGAAGATTGTGCCATTTTTCATTTCCTCCTTATTTGTTAAGTTTATTATACAAGCTCCCTTATGATAAGAAAACTCAAATCTTGTCACAGTTTTTTTGACAGTCGACAGACGGGCAAAATAAAACAGTCTTACTATTTTTTCATCGAATAAAAAAGATACTGGACTTTTTGTCCAGCATCCATCGTTTTATTCTTTCACTTCCTTTGTAGCGACATCTTCACCAAACCACTTGTTGGAAATCTCTTGGAATTTACCTTGAGCATAGAGTTCAGCAAAGGCCTGATTGATTTTTTCAACCAAGGTTTTATCTGCCTTACGGGCACCAACACCAAAGGACTCTGCCTCAAACCCAGCATCTATGATGTTGTAATCAGCCATAATCCCTTCTTGTTGGAGATAATAGTTGGCATACACGCGGTCGATTAAAAGGCCATCTATCCGGTCACTCTTGAGGTCAATCAAGGCTTCATTAAAGGTCGAATATTGCGTTGCTGTATTGTCTTTAACAAGATCCTTTAAGATAGTTGGCTGACTTTCAAAGACCGAGTAACCAGACGACCCCGCCTGAGCTCCCAAAATCTTATCAGTCATATCTGCAACGCTAGCAATCCCAGATGATTTTTTGGTAACTAAAACCTGCAAATTATCCATATAGCTATCGCTAAAGAGAACCTTCTCCCTGCGTTCATCTGTGGCAGTGTAGCCGTTCCAAATGAGATCAATATTGCCATTGTTCAGCTCAGTTTCTTTCAAATCCCAGTCGATTGGTTGCCAATTGATACTGATACCGTACTGGTCAAAAACAGCTGTCGCAAGCTCAACATCAAAGCCGACATATTCACCGCTTTTATCCTCAAATCCCATTGGAACAAAGGTTTTGTCAAAACCAATTGTAATCGTCTTTTCGGTTTCATAAGTAGACCACTGGTCTTGGCTGGTCGCTTTTTCACTCGAACCACAAGCTGCAAGACTGGCTGCCGCTAACAGACCAGCTACTCCTAAAATAATTTTTTTCCACTTCATCTGTTTTACTCCTTTTAATGTTTAGGCTCGATTTTAATAATCTCATCTGCAATATTTTCTGCAAACTGCATATCGTGGGTAACAACGATTTGCGTAATTCCTGTTTCTCGATTGGCTAAGATGAGCTGCTCCACTTCCCTACGTAGTTCGGGGTCTAAGGCCGATGTCGGTTCATCATAGCCGATAATTTCCGGGTCAATCATCATCGCTCGCGCCAAGGCTACCCGTTGCTTTTGCCCGCCAGATAAAGAATAGGGATAGGCTGCCGCATGGTTGGCTAAACCTAGCCTTTCCAGTAGTTGGCGAGCCTTTTTCTCGGCCTCTTCTTCTGGCAGATGTTGGGTTTTTATAGGCGATAGGGTCAAATTATCCAAAACAGAGAGATGAGGAAAGAGCTGAAAGTCTTGGAAAACAAAGCCCAGCAAGTTGCGCTTCTCCAGCTCCTCAAGAGGTAATTCCTGACCATTGTAGAACAATTGACCCGAGTCAATCGCCTCCAAGCCCGCCAGCATCCGCAGGAGCGTGGTTTTTCCTCCTCCTGATTGTCCGACGATAGCGATGATTTTCCCTTCTGGAATCACCAAGTCATAGTTGTCAAAAATCAACTTATTATCAAATCGTTTGGAAAGATTTCGTACTTCTAACATGATGACCTCCTATTTATAGTAGTCAAATTTTTTCTCGATTCGGCGAGAAAAGAGGGTTACTAGGCCAATCATGAGCAGGTAGATAGCTCCTGCGATAAACATGGGAGCTAGACTGGCATCACGGTTAGCAGCCGTTCTGCTGGCCAACAAGAGGTCGCTGACTCCCAAGGCATAGACCAGTGACGTATCCTTCACTAGGGTAATGACTTCATTGAAGACGCTAGGAAGAACGATTTTAACAACCTGAGGCAAGACGATATAGCGAATGGTCTGAAAGGGTGTAAACTTCAAAACCCTAGCCGCTTCGTATTGTCCAGTCGGAATCGCCTCAATACCTCCGCGGAAAATTTCAGAAAAATAGGCCGCATAGTTGAGGGAAAAGGCTAGAATAACCGCTGGCATACGGTCAAAGGTAATGCCAACACTAGGTAAAACATAATAAACAAAAATCAGTTGCAATAAAAGCGGTGTTCCGCGCATAATCAGTACATAAAAATGCAAAAACCAACGCAGAGGGGCAAATTTTATCTGCATCAAAAATGCCACAACTGCCCCCAAAGGAAGAGATAAAACAAGCACCCACACAAAGACTTGCAAAGACACCAAAGCCCCGTTTAACAGGCTTGGCAAAACCTCCAAAATATATTCCATGACTCCTCCTAATGAATTGTTAGCTTCTAGTATATCAGAATTTTTATTCATTTCAAAGAATTATTCAGAATTTTTCTGATATTTAATAAATATTCCTTACCAAGCAGAAAAGACCCGACTCTTCTGTCAGATCTTTTCATTTGGTATTGACTTTATTCTACGGTTACGGCCTTAGCCAGATTACGCGGTTTATCCACGTCTAAGCCCCGCTGCAAGGAAGCAAAGTAAGCAATCAGCTGGGTTGGGATAACCATTGAAATGCTAGATAGGAACGGATGAACCTTGTTAACCACAATGTCATCACCTTCTCGTTCCAATCCTTCTTCAACGACCGTCAGAGTGTTGGCACCACGAGAAACCACTTCTGCCACGTTTCCACGAGTGTGAGCTGCAACTTTCTCATTGCTTGAAATCAAGGCAATAACTGGGGTGCCATCTTCAATCAGGGAAATGGTTCCGTGTTTCAACTCTCCAGCAGCAAATCCTTCACATTGAATGTAAGAAATTTCCTTCAGTTTGAGTGCCGCTTCAATCGTCACATAGTAGTCATTACCCCGACCAATATAGAAGGCATTGCGGGTTGTTGCCAGAAGTTTTTCAACCTTATCTGCAATCAACTCCTTCTCTGATAAAGTGGCTTCGATAGATTGAGCAACAATAGACAGCTCATGTACCAAGTCAAAGTCAAAGGCTTCCTGTTTGCCATTGGCTTCTCCAACAGCTTTTGAAAGGAAGGCAAGAGCTGCTACCTGAGCGGTATAGGCCTTGGTAGAAGCTACCGCAATCTCAGGGCCTGCGTGCAAGAGCATAGTGTAGGTCGCCTCACGAGAAAGGGTTGATCCTGGAACATTGGTAATGGTCAAACTTGGAATGCCTAGTTCATTGGCACGCACCAAGACCTGACGGCTGTCTGCTGTTTCCCCAGACTGAGTCAAGAGGATAAAGAGCGGTTTTTTGCTGAGAATTGGCAGGTGATAAGCCCACTCAGAAGCAACACCGATTTCAACAGGAGTGTCCGTCAAAGCTTCTATCATATTTTTGGCAGCATAACCGGCATTGTAAGAAGTTCCTGCCGCCAAAATATAGATGCGATCCGCTTCCTGAACAGCTTGTACAATGGCAGGGTCAACCACCATCTTGCCATCTGTATCTGCATAAGTGCTAATCAGTTTCCGCATAACGGTCGGTTGCTCATCAATTTCCTTCAGCATATAGAATGGGTAGGTTCCCTTACCAATATCTGATAGGTCTAACTCAGCAGTGTAACTAGCACGCTCAACCGGATTTCCTTCATAGTCGGTCACTTCCACAGAATCCTTCTTAACAATTACCAATTCTTTGTCATGAATTTCCATATACTGACTGGTTTCACGAATCATAGCCATGGCATCTGAGCAGACCATGTTATAGCCCTCTCCCAGTCCAACCAGAAGTGGCGACTTGTTTTTGGCAACGTAAATCGTGTCCGGATTAGCAGAATCAATCAGTGCAAAGGCATACGAACCTTGGATGATATGGAGAGCTTTCTTGAATCCTTCAAGAACAGACAAGCCCTCTTCTTCAACAAATTTTCCAATCAAGTGAACTGCAATCTCTGTATCGGTCTGTCCTTTAAATGTATGACCGGAAAGATAGTCCTCTTTCATCTCAAGATAGTTTTCAATGACGCCGTTGTGAACAAGAATAAAGCGCCCTGTTTGAGAAGTGTGAGGATGGGCATTGTCTTCAGTTGGTTTGCCATGGGTTGCCCAGCGTGTATGGCCGATACCGATTGTTCCTTCGGTCTGGTCACCCACTTTTTCTGTCAAATCGGCAATCCGGCCAACCGACTTAACCAGATAATCCTTACCAGCGCCTGTGACAAAAATTCCTGCTGAATCATAGCCACGGTATTCTAATTTTTCAAGACCTTGAATCAAAATATCTGTTGCGTTTGCATTTCCTACAACACCAACAATTCCGCACATACAATTTACCTTCGATGGAGGCCATCGAGCTTTCTTTATTTTTTCGAATTGGTATAGTCTAATCTTTTTGCAAAAAGACCAGTAAAAACAGTATACAATAAGACTTTTCCCTTGTCAACAATAAAAATTGGTATAGTCTAATTTGTGAAAAAAAGCACAGTTGCGGTCAACTGCGCTTTGGGCTTATTGCTGGGTAACACCTGTGTCGATGAAGCCAAAGTCACTGAGAGGTGTTAGACGAAAAGTCAGACGGCCTATCACCTGCTTGGTATCAATCAGGCCAAAGGTTCGGCTATCTGACAGGTTGGTCCGATCATCGTTTAGCACCAGATAGGTTCCTTCTGGTAGAACTTGATGAGCTTGCTCTGTCAAACTAGCAATTGTAAAGTCTTCGGTGTAGTACTCCACATGTGGGAGGCGACTCAAATAGTCTTCATGAACAATTTCATTATTCCGGTAAAGAACATCATCCATGTAGGTCACGCTGTCACCTTCCATGGCGATAATGCGACCGACATACTCTTTCTTATCTACCTCATACAAGATGAAATCACCGTACGTCGCATCAGCTCCCCTAACTGTGATAATCAGGTCTTTTTCTTTGAGGTAGGCATTGGCCATCTCCGGCTGGATGGTTACCGGTTCAAAGACCCACGCCCTCAAAGCAATCAAGCCTAAAAGCAAGGACACCAACAGGATGACTTGCTTGATTAAATCTCTTTTTACCATATATTCTCCAATCTCTCCTAGTTAGTATAGTATATCATATTTTTTGAAAAACCAACATCTCCTGTCATCCAATAAGATGCCGATAAATTTCCTCAGCAATCACGCGGTTGCCAAGCGGGGTCAAATGGAGGCCGTCACTATAATAAGCTGACTGATCCTTGGTAATGGGATAAAGGTTGATGACAGGCAGACCTAAGTCCTCTCCAATCTGAGGGATAATTACCTGCAACTCCTCTTCAATAATCTGATTATTCAGCCCAAATCGACTGGTCGGCACATGGGGTGGAATGACCAGATAAACGTCCGGTTGACTGGCAAGGGCCATATACCCTTCAGCTAAGGCCTTATACTCTGCTGTAAAACGTTCCTTATTCCAGTAAGCTGCGCGGCTGTCATTGCTGCCAATCATGATAATCACAATATCTGCCTCACTTTGGAAAGAAAGTTGAGCATTTTTTTCCTTCAGATACGGATAGTCTGCCGTCGATTGAAGAGAGCGACCACTAAGTCCAAAATTGGATACTTGGTAGTGAGAGCCTAGCTTATCTGCCAAAATACAAGGATAGGCATCTCGTTCTCTATTCTCCAAGCCATAGCCATAGGTCAGGCTATCACCAACTGTTGCTACCTTGATTGCTCCACTTCCCACGGTCAAAACCTCGGGATACATAATATCTGACATGATTGACTCCTTTGTTCTATTTTATCATGTTGGAAAAAATAATGAAACCAGCTTGTTTTGTGCTATAATGTGGGTATGCAAAAACGAATCATCATTATCGGAGGGGGAATTGTCGGCTCAACTGCCGCCTTCTATCTCTCTCAAACGGACAATCACATTACCCTTATTGACCACGGTCTAGGAACAGCGACTCGTGCCGCAGCAGGGATTATCTGCCCTTGGCTGGCTCAGAAGAAAAACAAGGATTGGTATCGGCTGACGTCCACAGGTGCTGTCTTTTATCGTCAATTGATGGCTGACCTAACAAAAGCAGGCGTGACTGATCTTCCCTTCAAACAAACAGGAACTTTGGGCCTAAAGAGCCGACCAGAACTAGCAGAAAAAGTGCAGGCAATCGCTAAGGAGCGTAGACAGGATACTCCGACCATAGGAGACATTCGACTCTTGGAAAAAGAGGACGTCACAGACTACCTACCAGCTCTCACTCCGGACAACTACGGCATCTTGCTAGAAGGCGGAGGTCGGGTTGACGGCGGCAAGCTCATCGACCTCTTACAAGAACAAGTCTTACTAAATGGCGGTAAGCTACTAAAAGGACAAGCCTTTTTACAGAATGAAAGAGAGGTGGCTTTTGAGGGTGAGATTCTGACAGCCGATCATATTATTCTGGCTGTCGGGGCTTGGCTGCCACATATTCTGGAACCTCTGGGTTATCAAGTCGATGTCCGTCCGCAAAAGGGACAATTATTTGAGCTTGAAACAGATTTAGACACAGACAATTGGCCTGTCTGCATGCCCTACGGAGAAATCGACATTCTTCCTTTTGAAAAAGGGAAAGTCATTATCGGGGCTACCCACGAAGATGATATGGGCTATGACCTAACTCTGGACAGCGACAAGATCGCGGCAATGAAGGAGCGTTCTGAAAACTTCATGCCCATCCTAGCCCAGTACGCGGTTTCCAAAACCCGCACTGGTACAAGAGCCTATACCTCTACTTATGCTCCTTTCTATGGCCAACTAGCGGACAAACCAAGCCTTTGGGTAGCAAGTGGTTTGGGGTCTTCTGGTCTGACAAACGGGCCCTTTATCGGCTGGCAAATCGCTCAGGAAATTGTGGAGAAACCTACCCATTTTGACCGCAGTCCATACAGCCCTGCCCCTTATATCCAACCACAATAAAATAGAGCTAGGAAAGATTTTCCTAAGCTCTTTTATTTTTTCCTATTCCTTTTCGTAGATAGAAGGAAATCAGACCCAGTAAGGTGATAGCCAAGACTGTCCAAAGTGATTGGTCTTCCCCGGTTTGAGGTAGTTGGCTGTTTGT
Organism: Streptococcus oriscaviae; assembly: GCF_018137985.1. Taxonomy (NCBI): domain Bacteria; kingdom Bacillati; phylum Bacillota; class Bacilli; order Lactobacillales; family Streptococcaceae; genus Streptococcus; species Streptococcus oriscaviae. Next base: position 796,944 of record NZ_CP073084.1, read on the forward strand.
AGCTTGTTTAGGAGAAATTGGCAAGGTGGATTCTTTCTCGATAGGTGAAGAATTGCTGTCCTTGATTGGTCTTTTCTCATCTGCCTTATCCTGTGGTCGGTCGTTCTCTACTGACTCTGCCTGAGGTTCTCGAGGAGAGAATGCCTCAGAAGACTGATGCGGTGATAAAATTGGCTGAACCACTGTTGGCTGTTGACTGCTCGTCACTTCTTCTTCAGCGGGAATTGAATCGTCCACTACACTGGTTTCATCTGTCACCTGTGGAGATGTGATTTGCTGCTCGCTTTCCACCGGAGTAACAGCAACAACGATTGGTTGCTCGGATTCAGTCGTGGATATATTATTATCTTCCTGCAGAACCACTACTGAGGGTGCGACGACCTCTGTTTTGAGCTCTTCTTGGGAATCTTCCTGCTTTTCTTCCAAGACAGGGAGTTTCTCTGCTTCTTCTTGTTCTAAAATAGACGTCGGATTTTCCAACTGAGTTTCAGGCTCTTTGCTAGCGATGGTAGAGGCTTGGTCATCCACCGGCGCAAGTTTTTCTTCAGTAAGAGTGGTTGTTTGTTCTGAGGACTGGGATTCCTCTTCTCGTTTGTTGCTTCCTGCACTAGCATCTACTGGTGCCTCTGCTGAGGAAGGAAGTGTTTCTAGAACGGTCGTTTCACTGCTACTATCAGATGGCAACTCCGACGAGGTGGTCACTAGCTCAGCACCTTCTCCACTGCTACCTGGCAGTGATTCCGAAGGAGGTGACGTCGTTTCTGTCAACAGCGAGTCAATAGTAAGAGCTTCTTGTTTATGGTAGGCAGCTTCTCCCTTGTGTTCTATCCTTGGCTGCAAGTCCTCTAGGCCTTGCTTTAGGTAACTTGCGACCTCTTCCGTAGTTGCTGCCTGCATCAAGCCTGCTTCCCACTTGAGGCGCGCTTCTTCCAAACGAGCAAGAAGGCTTGCCTGTTCTTCCGCACCTAACTCTTCTTGCTGTTTAATTGCTTGGGCAATTGTTCCGGCAGCTTCTCCTAGGGCTGTTTTAGCAGATTCTTTGGCTGAAAGCAGTTCTTCATCTACTGGATGAAAGTAGCGCTCCCAGCTGTCTTGTCCCAAAGAAAGACTGTGAATGTATTCAATGGCAACCCCTCTTGATGGGTCTTTGGTGTGGTCGTTGAGGCGAGGATTTCCCCAGCGATCCTTGGTAACACCGTAACGCTTCATTCCGACCGGAGTCGACTGGTCATCTGAATCCGTCACATAGATGGCCCGCAAATTCCCCTCTTCATCGTATTCTGCCCCCCAAAGGGTAACGATGTGACTATTATTTTGTCGGAAGAGAAGATGGGTTACTCCTAGGATTTGCCCCGCTTCCAAGCGCTCCTTCACATCTTTTCCAAAGCGCTCATAGTTTCCGCTGAAAAAACGGTCTGTCAGCTTGGTTCCCTTAAAGACAGAGTGGAAAAAACCTCCACGCTCATCCGGCACTAGCTCTGGATTCTCTTGATTGGTTCCTCCGCTAGGCTTTGGTGAATAGCCGTTGATAAAGAGATCGATGAGTAGATCCGATAGGTAGCCATCGGTTCGATAGCCGTAATAGACCTTGAACAAGTCAAAAATGCGGCTCTCCTGTTGATTGGTAAATGAGTCAACATATCTACGCAGATCACGAAGTCCAAGTTTTTCTCTGGCAACTTCCTGCTCACCGTAGGTTTGCTGGATGTATTGTTCCACATAGGCCTGATTTTGTTGCAACCACCAGTGGAGCATGTTGGAAGACACTGCCGCAAAGCATAGGTTTAAGTCAACAGCTGAAGCTGTCAAACTCTTATTCACATCATACCAACCTTGATTTTCCTTAAAGGGCATTTTGTAGGAAACAAAATCCCAGTCAACTTCCTTTTTAAAATCTCCACCAGGGCCCATTTGCGGCGCCTGAATCCCTTTTACCCATACAATCTGACGTTTGCTTCCGTCTTCTGCTAAGTAGTCTGTCACATTTTTCTGATTGACTGGCAGCTGGGTTGACACTGGTAAAGACGCGGTTTCTGCCTGAACTTGCTGCTGTCCGACTGCTGAGCCAACTGTCATTGCAATTGCAACTGAAACAAGTCCCTTCTGGCATTTTCTGATAGCATAGCGGAACTTCTTTGAGCTGCTTTCATTTTTCATTTTTTTCTCTCTTTCTTTCTCAAAAGTCATCCCTTCATTATAACAACCCCAGCAGCTGCGTCAATAGGGGCTGTCTGTTTTTTATCTGTTATTTCCAAAAAGCACAGCAAAGAGGCTGGGCTCAAGCCCAGCGCCACTTCTCAGAGTTCGTGTCAACATCTCAGCGCAGTGGTTGATTGGCTTTAACAGTCTGGGAGACTGTTAAAGGTTGGAGATAGGATTTGCAAAGCAAATCTCCGTAATTTGTGTTTTACACTCCCAATCTGACCTTTACGACTGACGCGAACAGAGTTCGCTCTATTTCCAACCTCAAAAGGTCTGGGAGACCTTTTGAAGTGGGAGATATAAGCTGACGGTAGTCAGCTCACATCGTTCAAGGTCTGGGGATAGACTGTTTCAGCTCAACAACTGGCAATAAAGACTTGTTGACGAACTCTTTTTGGGTCTGGTCGAGTTCTTTCCCACTCCCTGATTTCTTTAGAACAAGTGCAACCCTCTCAGACTATCATCCCTTTCTTTTCTTGTCAGGTCTTTCAAGGCTTCCCAGACCGGTCGTTCCTGATCTGTAAAAGTGAGATTTCTTCCTGGCAGACAGGCTGCCGAGATAGCCTGTACCAGATTGGCTAAACTGGTTCCTAGAGCCAAACCGTCTTTATTGGTCATCGCTGATTGAGCAGCTGCAATTCTTTCTTGTAACTGCACCGTTAGTTCTGACCCTAGCAGGGTTTCTTTTGCAGCTAAAATTTGAGATAGTTGCCCAAGGAGTTGAGTGAGGTGTTCTTTGTCCATAAATTTCCTCTGTTTTGCATATGTAATATTATTATACTATTTTCGCAAAAGAAAGCAAGACCTACTTTGGATAAACCAATTCAAATTCTTCACAGACCACTAGCATTTCCTCCGAGAAAGAAAGGCCAGCTTCTTTTAACCAAATGGTAAAGAGCTCCTCATGAACCTGCCGCCAGTGGACCAGACTTTTCTCTTTTATGACAGACAAATCGCCTTCCTGACGGAACTCGCCCTCCTTGTAGGCATGCTCTGCTGTCACTTGAGAAAAGGGCGTCACATAGACCTTGGTAGTTTGGATAATGCAAACAGCCTGCCCCTGACCATCGAGAATAATGTCGTAGCCACCAGCTTTTGGGATTTCTTCTCCCTCTACTGCGTAGAGGGCATGGGCAGAGCTGGTTGAGGTTTTTATACCTCTGGCTACTAAATCAGCCAGACGATCAGCTTCCGCCCCAAAAGCCCAGGCCTCTGGCTCAGGACCTGCTTGGGGATTGATGGCAAGAAAATCTTGCCAGAGTTGTGTTGGGGTCATAATTCTTCCTTTCTAGCCTGCCATTTCTCCTTGGTCAGTAAGCTCACGCGTTCGGTACGGATCTCATCAATGAGCGAGAAATAAACATCTTCCAATAGGTATTGATAAACAAAGCCCAGCTTTTCTTGGACCCGTTGGGACTTGCTATTTTCTAGAAAAGCACGGCACCAAATCTGCTCTAAACCTAGTTGGCTAAAGCCGTAGCCCAACAACGCGTGACAGGCCTCTGGTACCAGGCCTTGTCCCCAAAATCCCTGCCCAAGCCAGTAGCCTAGCTCAGCTTCAGAGTCAGGCAAATCAAGACCGCTTTGCTTTCCAATCATAAGGCCGATACTGCCTATCACCTGTCCTGTTTCTTTGAGGACAAGGGCATAGGTTTCTGGTTGGCTGAGGACCGTCTTGATAATCTCCCGACTCTCTTCTAGGCTCTGATGAACTGGCCAACCTGCTGCGGGACCAACTTCTGGATGACTGGCCTCAGCAAATAAATCTACTGCGTCTGCCTCACTCCAAGGGCGGAGCAAAAGACGATTGGTTTCAAGAATCATACGTTTACCTTTCTATGTTATCAAGTGCGACCCACCAACTCTTTTGCATCCTGCTTGGAAATTTGTCTGCCATACTGGCAAATGGGACAAAGCAGATAGTAAGTCGAACTCAGGGTAAAAATCGACATGAAAAAGAGCGTAAATTTTTTATCTACTACATGTACATGCCAAGGTGATTGATTATGGCAATTCGCATAGAGTACTTCAGCATCTGTGGCACCTAAATCTTCTGACTTATTCTTTGTTCCAAAAATAATAACCATAAACTCTTTTTCCTAACTCTCTATTTTGTCTATTCTATTTCAAACTCCAGCCGCCGTCAATGGTGATAATCTGGCCTTGCATGGAGGCTAGTTTTCCAGTAGCCAGCATAAGAGTCAGCTCTGCTATTTCGTCAGGCTGAGTCCAGCGTCCGATAGGTGTCTGGTCTGCCACCCAATCGGCTAATCCCCCGGGTTCAAAATCCTTCCGGGTCATGCCTGTCTGGACAGCACCGGGGGCAATACCAAATACCTGCACCTTGTCCTTGGCATAGTCCAAAGCCAGTTGCTTGGTAAAGCCTGAAAGAGCGTGCTTGGAGGCAGTATAGGCTGAGCCCCCTCCACCTGCTAGACTGGAGGCTATAGAGCACATATTGATAATGATACCGGACTGCCTGTCCACCATTTGCTGCAGATAAGGGCGGGTTAGTCTTGTCACCGCAAAAAAATTAACCGCGAAAACCTGAGCTAATTCCTCCTCCTCAATATCTAGGTGGGGACGGTAATCGTCTAGAATGCCTGCGGTGTTACAGAGGACATCAACTGTCTGGCACCATGAAAAGACTGGGGATAAATCACCAGTTAGGTCTAGTTGTAAGAAGTGGAAATCCCCTGCCAGATTAGGCTTGCTGTCCTGGTCAATCCCGTACACGCGCCAGCCTTTTTCCAAAAAAATCCGCGCCTGTGCAAGTCCAATGCCGCTGGAAACGCCGGTGATGAGGGCTGTCTTAGTCATGGACTTCCACCCAGTCGGTCGCAAGGACATCGCAGGGGGTCGGGCTCCACATGGAGAAGCCTTCACCCTCGCCGGTCACGTTGATGAGGAAATATGGCGTCGCTTCTAGTTTTTGACCGTTGACTTCAATGGTGTCAAAGAGCTGAACGTAGTTCTCCGCTCCGCCCCAGCCTGTGCGAACATATTTTTTCTTAGCTTTGAGGCCTGGTAAAATCTCTTCAAATGTCATGGTTTTCTCCTTTAATCTTCTATCTTTCAACCATTATACCAAAAAACCAGACCACTCTAAAGCGTAGCCTGATGTTGTTTCTAAACTATCTGCTCCTTTTTTAGAAGGAAATAGGTACCTGCAAATGTGGTGATGGAGGCTATTCCCATAAACACCAATGGCAACCAACCTGTCCAGTCCTGCGGTCCATAACCAAACTGGCTAGCTATCACCTGACTGAAACCACTAAGAACGGTTAACACATAGGCAGGTACAAAAACGTAAACAATCGGTGATTTCGTGCGGTAGTACCAGATTCCCACTGCAATCCCCAGCAATACTAAGATTGAGGCCCACAGCGGCAGGGCAAGCCCTTCAAAAAACTGACGGCTAATCCAAAATCGCAGACCGATTAAACCGACGAACACTATCCCCCAAGTACCCATGACAAGACTAGCCTTAATTTTCGATGGCTCATAAACCAGATTCTTTAGGATGAAAAAGGCAGAGCTGGGCAGGACGAAACCGATGAGTAGGTCACAAAGCAAACCCCGCCATTCCAAAGTCATATTGCCTGTTACGCCGAATTCTCCTAGGAAAAACCAGCTAATATAAATCAAGGCCATGGAACCTGTCAGTCGCAAACCATAATACCAGCGAATGGGCGGCAGATCAGACAAAAGTTCATCTGCCATTTGCTTACTGTCCTTCCCCAGAAAGTCCTCCGCAGACAGACCATCCTTCTGCGCCTCCAAAACATCTTGATAAATGGATAGCAAGAGTTCTGTCGCCTCCGCCTCCTGCTCATGAAAAGCCGAGGCCAGTATCAAGTAGCCATGGAGCTTGCGCATGTAGACCTTGTTTCCCTTGGTCAATTTCCCTTGCAAGTTACTAATGGCATTCAAATCTTCCTGCTGTTTGTTCATCCTACTTCTCCTTTCTCACCAATAATACCGCACTGCCAATCCAAAATGCCAGAGCTGGAAGAATGACCAAGACCAGATTGAGCCAAACTGGAACAGTCATGACCATATTCACCACACCTCCCAAGATCATGAAGAGATAGCTTGGTAAAAAGACATAGCGGACTAATTTTTCCTTTTGGAAAAATAGCAGAGCTGAACCGATTAAGGTAAGTGGCACTAGAAGCCCCCAGCCAGTCAAGACTAGGTCAGGTTCCTTGGGGATTACCCAAAGACGAAGGCCACAAATTACTAGAAAAAGAAGGGGAGTACAGAGAAAACTTGCCCAAACTTTGATTTTGTTGGTCTGGTAAATCAGACCGCGAAGAATAAGGAGGAGGCCTGCTGGCAAGAGCAAACTAAAGGCCATGTCGCAAATTAAGGAGAGCCAGTTGAGGGAAATTGTTCCCGTTGCTGCAAAGTCCATTAGTAACTGACTACCGACGTAGATACTGAGCATAAGACCGCTCAGCCGAGCCACCTCAAAAATGCCAATAGGAGGCAGGTCTGACAGGAGTTCATCTGCCATTTGCTTGCTGTCTTTCCCCAGAAAGTCCTCGGCTGATTGCCCATCTTCTTGCGCATCCAGAACATCTTGGTAAATGGATAAAAGTTGGACTGTCACGGCTTCTTCCTGCCTGTGGAAGATGGAGGCAATCATCATATAGCCATTGATTCGGCCCATATATTCTTTATTTTTCTTGGTTAACTGGGCTTCAATTGCTTCAATCTGTTTGCGGTATTCCATTTGCTTCGTCATCTTACTCTCCTTTCACCTTCTCAACCTTGTCCACCAACTCGCTCCACTGAAACCAAAAATCATCTAGGTAACCCTGTCCTTCCTCTGTCAGATAAAAATACTTCCTGTCTGGCCCATCTGGCGAAGGCTTGTTTTGACTGTAAATCAGACCATTCTTCTCCAATTTTTGCAGGAGGGGATAGATGGTGCCTCCTACCATATTTTCAAAACCTTGGGCTCGCAGGGCTTGAACCAGTTCATAGCCGTAGTTCTCCTTCCGGGAAATAAGTTGCAAGACGCAACCATCCAGAACTCCCTTGAGCATCTGCGTTTCTCGCATACAAAACCTCCCCTTTCTTTCTAGTTTGTTTTACACACTAGTCCTTTTATCTTAGTATAGCATACGGCAACTAGTTTGTAAAGCATACTAGTAAAAAAACACTCGGAAAATCCGAGTGTCGATTTATGAAATAATCTTTCGATAGGAAACAGAGGTCAGGTTGTAAACGAGCAGGTAAGTTACCACATAGACCAGACAAACACCTATGGTGACTTGAAGCATCAAGTCAGAATTGACAACTCCCATCAGACTAAGAATACGGCTGAGCATCTTATAGGCGAAGGCGAGGTGGAGAAAGGCGAAGACAAGCGGCAGGAAGAAAACAGTGACCATCTGTTTGCGAATACTGCGCTTGGTTTCTTGCTCATCCAAGCCGACCTTATGCATAATAACAAACCGACTACGATCCTCATATCCTTCTGAAATTTGCTTGTAGTAGATGACTAGAACTGTCGCCATTAGAAAGACAAGGGCCAAAATCAAGCCAATAAAGAGGAGGGAGCCCGCAAAACCAAAGTAGTCATGTAGGGAGTAAGCTCGGTAGGCAAGGTGGGCCGAGGAGGAATAGCGACTCCATAACTCACTTTCAAATAGCCCCATCATAAAACGGTCACGCGCCTCTATCTGCTCTTCTTCTGACAAACTGGACTCGAAGCCTAGGTAGAAATGCTGCTTATCATCAGTTTGAACAAGCTTCAAATCCTTGACAACTAAAACAAAGTACTGATTTAGCAAGAAGGATGTGGTGTCAGGAAGGTGACCTATCGTAGGGTTTGTGGATAAGAGTTGGCTCACTTGGAAGGTCTGTCCTTCTACTTTCAGCTCCTGATTAAGCTGATAGTTGGCCTGCTTACTATAAAGGGCTACCTGATGATCATCCAGACTCAGCTTCTTCCCAGTCATCTGTTGGTAGGCTGCCTGATCAATGATATAGATGAGTCCTGTCTTATCGGAAAAATCCACGCCCAACTCTTCCCCTTCGTTTAGAAGGTCAATTTCCTTCTGACTGACTCCTGTAACAAATTCGTCAATATAAGAATAGGTCACTTGCTTTTCAAGAGGGATGTCGAGTTTTTCCATCAAAGAAGCCGCCTCTGCTTCAATCAGCTGAGTATCAGCTTCTGTGCGAGAAAGACCAATTCCAATGATAAAATCATTGGGATTTTGCCGAAGGATATGATCTCTCCCACCAAAAAAGATGTTGCTTCCTCCAATAAGGGTTACCAGAAACATGGTGGACAAGATGGCAATCGTAGCCAGCCCCATGGCGTTTTTCCTCATCCGAAAGACAAGATTGGAAATAGAGATAAAGTTTGCAGGTTGGTAGTAATATTTCTTGCGCCCCTTTAGCCAATTGAGTAGGCTGATGGTTCCTGCATTAAAGAGGAGATAGGTCGCAAAGATAACCATAAGAACTGCTAGGAAAAAGGTGCCCAGCGCCTTGACGGGAGAGGTCACTGTTTGGGCCAAATAGTAGGCCGTTCCTAAAACCACCAGACCAACGATGGTCTGTAACCATAGCAAGCGACCTTTCTTTTCCCCTTGTTTCTTATTCTGAACCATCTTTAGCGAATCTGTCAAGCCAAGTTTTCCAACATTCAACAGACAAATTAGAAGAAAGATGCCCGCAAAGTAGCCTAGAACAGTTGCCACACTCGCCCATTGAAAGACCGAGGCTAGTATCACTTTCATCTGCATCAATTTGAGCAGCAGGGCGTAGAAGAGCTTGTCCAGAGCAATTCCAATGATAAGCCCTAAAATGGTTGTTACCACCGCAAAAAGAAGGCTTTCAATCAAGGTCATAAGGAGAAGGTGTTTTTTCTCCAAACCCAAAATACTGTAAACTCCAAATTCCTTGGAGCGATTTTTCATCACGAAGGAATTGGCATAAAAAATCATAACAGCCACAGCAATCATGACCACAACCGTACCAAAATTGAGTACAGCAATGACGCCTCTTCCGCCCCAAACATTGGCCAGCTCTGGATTTAGGCTGAGGGAGGTAAAGATATAAGAGAGGGCTGCTGAAAGCACCGTCACCAAGGCGTAGGGATAATAGAGGGCTCGGTTTTTTAAAAGATTAGACCAGGCTAGTTTACTTGTCAATCCTAGCATATCACTCACCTCGATTCGCCATTAGAGTCAAGGTGTCGGAAATTTGCTGGTACATCTCCTGACTGCTTTTATCTCCGCGGTAAATTTGATTGTAGAGAATGCCATCCTTGATAAAGAGAACTCGCTTGGCCCGACTGGCGGCAGCGGTTGAATGGGTCACCATCAAAATGGTCTGCCCCGTTTCATTGATATGATCAAAGACATCCAGCAAGGTGGCTGAAGATTTGGAATCCAAAGAACCGGTCGGCTCATCTGCTAGAAGAATCTCTGGATTGGTGATAATGGCCCGAGCCACAGCTACCCGTTGCTGTTGACCGCCTGAAATTTCATAAGGCATCTTATCTCTGAGGGTTGCAATCTCTAACTGATTGAGAACATCCAGCACGCGCTTGTCCATTTCCTTAACTGCCACTCTTGATAAAACCAAGGGCAACAGTACATTATCCTTAACCGTGAGGGTATCTAGCAAATTAAAATCTTGAAAGACAAAACCAAGTTTTTCACGACGAAAGGCAGAAGCCTCTTTATTTTTAATCGACTGCATATCTAAACCATTGAGCATGACCTTGCCCTGAGTCGGCTTATCCAGCATAGCTAAGATATTGAGCAGGGTAGACTTACCAGAGCCGGATTCACCCATAATGGCTACATATTCTCCCTTTTCCACACTGAAGTGAATATCTTTCAAGGCTTCAACTTGCCCCGCTTTAAAACGGGATTGATAAATCTTTTTCACATGTTGCACATCTAATAATGACATAGGAACCTCCTTTTGCTGTCAGACAGCTTTCTTTTTCTACCCCTATCTTAGCTCACATCCTGACAGCCTGCCATGGCTTTACCTTTCGTTTGCATGACATTTTTGTAAGATTACTTGAATACCAAGTCTTCTTGCTTTAGCCTGATACGCACCTGAGTTCCTTTTCCAACTTGTGAAGTCAAGGTCAATCCATAACCCAGCTCTGTCGCGATGCGCTTGGACAGGTACAAACCGAGTCCTGAGGACTGCTGCGTCCTGCGACCATTATAGCCTGAAAAACCGCGGTCAAAGACCCGCTCAAGATCCGAAGAGGCAATGCCGATTCCCGTATCCTGAACAATCAAATCATCCTCTTCTAAGAAAATAGCAATCCGGCCCGGCCGAGTATATTTAACGGCGTTGGAAATCAATTGTTCCAATAACAAGCCCAGCCAGCGCCGATCAGTCGCAAGCAAACAATCCAGATTCCCTAGCTCCAGACTGATTTTGTTTTCTATAAAGAAAAGAGAGAACTTCTTTACCGTCTGCTTGACCAGCTCCTCAACTGCCACTTGCTCCACCTGCAGATCCTCGTGAAAAGACTCCAGCCGGAGATAATTGAGAACCAGACCTGTATATTGTTCGATTTTGAAAAGCTCACGCTCCAGAGCCCGCTTCGGTTCCCCCGCACCAAGCTCTCCCAAGAGAAGCTGGCTAGCCGCAATGGGAATCTTCATCTGATGGGCCCACAGCGTATAATAGTCCTGAAAGTCATCCTGCTTTTGCTGCTGCCTAGACACCGCCTCTTTGAGCTCCTCTGCCAGTTCAAGTACCCGTTCCTGCAAAACCTGTTCACTGGCAGAACCTGCTTCTAGAATATCCCCTCTCAAGACCTGTTTATACCTGGAAAATTCCCGAACCAGATCCGCAAATATGACCACTATCACAAGCAAAGACAAGAGACTCAAGGTATAAAAGACCAGAGCCCTCTCTACCTCAAAAAGAAGACTGATGCCGCCAATCAGGACAAAGAAAGCCCCATAGGCAAGCAAAAAGAGCAGACGAGTGAACAACCACGACTTTATAAATACGGTAAATTCCTTTTTAGTCATGCGACTTCACCAAACCATATCCGACCCCTTTCTTGGTCGCAATCAATTGTTCCAAACCTAAATCAGCTAACTTTTTCCGCAGACGGGCAACGTTGACGGTCAAAGTATTATCATCCACAAAAAGATCACTATTCCATAATTCTCGCATCAGCTCATCACGGCTGACTACGGTTAGCGGCCGCTCAAATAGGACACGAACAATCTGAAATTCGTTCTTTGTCAAATCCTCAACCTGCCCCTTATACTGGATTTGCATGGTTTTCAAATCCAAAGCAATGTCCTCAAACCAGAGCTTGCTCTGCTCCCCGATAAAATCATAGGTTCGGCGCAGAAGCCCTTGAATCTTCGCCAAAAGAACGGTCATATCAAAGGGCTTGGTCACATAGTCGTCCGCTCCCATATTGATAGCCATCACAATGTCCATCGGCTGATCGTGTGAGGACAAAAAAATGATTGGTACATTGGATGTTTTTCGGATTTCCTGACACCAATAATAGCCATTAAAAAACGGCAACCCAATATCCAATAAAACAAGATGAGGTTCCAAACTGGAAAGTTCTTCTAAGACCGTCTGAAAACCCTCTACTTCTGCTACCTCATAGCCCCAGTTGCGGAGGTTCTTGGCTACCAATTGGCGAATGGTTACATCGTCTTCTATGATGACAATCTTCTGCATGGCTGCTCCTTCTTACATTTGTTGCTTTTATTATAATCTATTTTCCTAAGAAAAAGTTAGAAAAGCTAGGTATTCTTTCTTACAATTTTGTCATTTACTGAAAGATAGGATATAATGCTGATAAGATACTCAGAAAGGATTCTCATGGCAAACCTACTCAACTATATTGACGACTGTCAATTTGACAGTTTTTACGATCAGCCCCTCAATCGGCTGGACATCCTCGCTCTGACAGAAATAGCCTATCTTCCCTTCGACCAACTGGCTCCTTATGCCTTTTCTCTGGCAGAGGCCATCCGTCTGGATCAACTCGCAGTCAAGTTTACTCAAGCCTTCGCAGATGGTTATCCTCCCCTGTTGATGGTGACTAAGGAGCGCTTGAAACTGCTGGACAAACTCTCCAAAAGCAAGCGGTTCAAGCATATCAAGGTTCTAGGGTTTGTTGATGATTATGACCTAGATAAACAAAAACAATTTGCCGCCCTCTGCTACAAGGTCTGTCGCGATACCTATCTTGTCAGCTTTAGGGGAACAGACGACACCATTATCGGTTGGAAGGAAGATTTCCACATGACCTACATGGCGGAAATCCCTGCCCAAAAATCTGCCAGCAACTACCTGAGCAAGCTGATGGACAGTCTGACAGGACACTTCTATATCTCAGGTCATTCTAAGGGAGGCAATCTGGCTGTCTATGCCTCCAGCCAGCAAACGGCGGATAAACAGGAACACATTCTAAAAGTTCTAGCCTTTGATGCCCCCGGAGTCCACCGCTCCATCATAGAATCTGATGGTTTTAAGGCTATCGAGAGCCGCATCGAAACCATCATCCCAGAAAACTCTATTGTCGGCATGATGTTAGAAACACCCAAAGGGGCTCATATTGTCCAAAGCAGAGCCATTGGACTCCTCCAACACATCACCTTCTCCTGGGAGATAGAGAACCATGACTTCAAACCTGCAGAAACCCTTAGCGGAAATAGCATCCAAGTAGACAAAACTCTCAAAACATGGACAGCCAATCTGTCTGATGAAGAACTCAAACACTTCTTTGACACATTCTTTGGCCTCTTTATCGAGGCCGGCATCCACCGCTTCAATGACATCACAAAAGATACCCTACAAAAAATCCAACAGCTGATTGCCAACAGCCAGCACCTAACCAGCCAAGAAAGGGAGATGGTGGACCGCCTCTTACTCTCTCTGCTTGACACCCGCTATCAGATCTGGAAGGAAGACCTCCTTCAAAACCTAGCTAAGCCGCAGGAAAAAATAGAAGAATGGCTCAAGCCTTTCTTTGCAGAGAAAAAAGAAGAAGCTGAATTATAAAAACAAGGGACTGACGACTCAATCCCTTGTTTGTTTTTCTCTATCAGAAGGCGGTCGAAAGACCAAATTTTCCCTATCAAGCTCCATCGTCAACTGATAGGCTTGCTCATCAATCTTTTTGATATAACCAAGCAGAAGTAGCGCTCCTACAAAAATATCCGGTCGTTTCTGGATAACTCGTTCCTTGCGCGAAAACTTGAGCAAGAAGGTGGTCAGGTATTTCATGGCATACTGATAATTGACATCTCCCAGCAGGTGGAACAGTTCTTCCTGTTCAGGTGATAAAGGCAGTTGCTCCCTAACCTTGTAGAAATACGAGGATAAGGTCAATTCTTCTCGAAGAAAATCCACCTCTTCTTGAATGATAGCTTGATTGGTTTCATTGACTAACTCCACCAAAAAGTGTAACTCTTCCAAAGCAGCTAACAGCGAACTGTCCGATTCCACAAAAACTTCGGAATCCAACGCTATTCCTTCAAGACTGGTTAGGTAAGTAAAAGCCAGTTGATACCGGCGATTCCTGCGCTCGATATAGCCCGCTTCAATAAAGGCCTCCAGTTGTCGGTTTAGCTTGGCTTGGTCTGGAAAGACCTCCTTGATTTGACGTAAGGTCACGGAACCCTCTTGGTCTACATACTGAATCAATTGCCTGAAAAAGGAAGAGCGAGCCAACTTGCTTGCATTGTAGTGTCTAATCATAGACCCATTATAGCACAAATCTATTCCATGGTTAACATTGATTTGATGGTCTTGCGCTCATCCATATCCTGATAGGCCTGAGCGATGTCATCCAGCTTATAGACCTTGGTAAACACCTTACCTGGATTGATAAGACCATCCAAGACAGCCTGAAGCAGGCCTCCCTTCACATAGGTTGTCACTGAAGCTGGGCCACCTGCGAAACCAGTGTTGGACATAAAATAGCTAGATAGTTGGATGTCCTCACCATGCGGAACACCGACACGGCCGACAATCGCCCCCGGCCGAACAATCTTGGCAGCTGTTTCTGTCGATAGGGTCGTTCCAACACATTCTAGGGCAGCATCCACGCCGGCTCCCTGTGTCAATTCCAAGACCCTAGCCACACCTTCCTCGCCACGTTCTTCAACAATATCTGTTGCGCCAAACTCTAGTGCCAGTTCCTGTCTATCCTTATGACGGCTCATCACAATGATGCGCTTGGCTCCGCGTAGCTTGGCCGCAATAACAGCACACAGACCAACCGCCCCATCTCCGATTACCGCAACAGTATCTCCAGCCTGCACATTTGCCACACGAGCTGCATGATAGCCCGTAGGCATCACATCAGCAAGAGCCAGAAAAGAAGCAATCATCCCTTCGCTGTAATCACTTGGCTGCCCCGGAATTTTAATGAGGGACCATTGGGCATGAGTATAGCGAACGTATTCTGCCTGATAGCCTGATGAAAAGTTTGTTGCTGGGCCGTGTCCTTGACATCCGCCTTCAAAGCCTGCACGGCAGGCCGCACACTGTCCACAGCCATGAGTGAAGGGGGCAATAACAAAGTCACCTTTTTTCACTGTTGTAACGGCTGAACCTACTTCCTCTACAATTCCGATAACCTCATGACCGCTATTAGCTGAATGCTCCGCCTTTTCGCTCAGGCCCCTATAAGCCCAAAGGTCTGAACCACAGACACAAGAACGAACCACACGGATAATGGCATCATCTGCCTCTATAAGTTGAGGTTTTTCTATTTCTCGAATACCAACTTTTCCCGCTGCAATAAACTCTACTGATTTCATTGTTCTTCCTCCTTTACTTCCTTAAACAACCTTTCTTCAAACTGAGCCAGACTGGTTTCGTAGTCCGCCAATTTCTGCTCTAATCGCTTCAAGGCTTGTTCAATTTTAGACTTCTCCTCGATTAGACGATTTTTTTCTTCTTGCAAAATCCGCTGCCGCGTAAGCAAGGTCTTATCCCCAGCGGGAATCAAATTCATGTAACTCGTCAAGGAGTCAATGGACATACCTGCGGCGCGAAAACAATGAATAAATTCTAAAATCGCAATGTCCTTGTCCGAAAACTTCCGAATACCTGAATCTGTTCGCTCAATGGGTGGCAAGAGCCCGATGCGTTCATAGTAGCGAATGGTATCTGCTGACAGCCCTGTTGCAAGGCTAGCTTGCTTGATATTCATCTGCACCTCCTTTGTTTGTTACCTTAGTATACACCTTGGAGTCCACTCCAAGTCAAGCTTTTTTACAAAAAAATCTGGGAAAAACCCAGATTCGCATGATAACTATTTTTTCCTCTTAGTAAGAGTAACAAAGAAGGAACAGGGAAGAGTAGGAGGACATTTAAGCATTAAATGCATCTGTCAACTGCGGTACAACCTGTTTCTTACGCGAAACAGCCCCTGCAAGGAAGGCATGATTGTTTTCCAACTTGAAGTTGAAGGCTGCCTCAACCTTGTCCATGTTGCTGCCGAGAGCGAGGATTTCAGAGTTTGAGTTAACAATGTCTGTAATCATCAATACAAAGTCAGAATAACCATTTACTTCAGACGCTGCTGTCATGGCAGCTTCAATCTCTGCTTGACGCTCCAAGACCTCAGCAATGTCAACAGTGTTGACCTGAGCTACACGCACATCATTGCCGTTCAAACCAAAGGTTTTTGCATCAATGTCAATCAATTCTTCTGCTGACTTGCTAGCAAGGTTGGTACCAGCTTTCAAGAGGGCTAGACCATATTCTTCCAAGTTAACACCTGCAATTCCAGCCAATTCAGCCGCAACTTGTGGATCTGTTGCGTGAGTTGTTGGTGATTTCAAGAGAAGGGTATCTGAAATCAAACCAGACAAGAGAAGACCTGCTACTTCTTTTGGAGGTGTTACCCCATTTTCTTTAAAGGCACGGTAGACGATAGAAGAAGCTGAACCGACTGGCTCCAAGCGCATGTAAAGCGGATTAGCTGTTTCAAAATTGGCAACACGATGGTGGTCAATGACTGCTGCCACTTCAACATCCTTGATGTCTGCGATAGACTGTTGGAATTCATTGTGGTCAGTCAGGATAACTTGTGCAACACCTTCTGCCTTAGCAGATTCCACCACGCGCGGTGCCGTCACACCGAAATAGTCAAGGGCAAATGCTGTTTCTTCATTTGGTGTACCAAGGGCAACAGCTTCCGCATCGCGACCAAAAACCTCGCGCTCCAAGTAAGCCCAACCGTATGCTGACGCAATCGCATCTGTATCAGGATTTTGGTGTCCAAAAACTAAAAATTTTGTCATGTCTAAAACCTCTTTTTTTAAAATCATCTATATTTTACCACAAATCCCCCTCCTTGTGAACATGAACAGGTCGGGATTTGCCAAAGCATCTCAAAAAGAGTAAGATAGAATGTAGAAAGAAACAAGGAGTTATTTATGAAATTTTCAGACTATACCTACATCCACCCAGATTATCCTGCCATCAAGGAAGATTTTACACGCCTGACAGCTGATTTAGAGGCAGCTGCTAGTCTTGAGGAAACCAAGGCTCTTATCTTGGAGATTACAAAGCTCCTCAACCTAGTTGATACTCAGTACAACCTCTGGATGATTCGCCATTCCATTGATATGAATGATGAATTTTACAATGAAGAAACCAAGTTTTGGAATGAGTATTCTCCCTTGTTCGAGGAATTGACCACCAACTACTACCGTATCATTATCAAAACGCCTTACAAGGCTGAACTGGCTGACATTCTGCCAGAAACCTTCTTTAAACTAGCTGAAAACAAACTCAAGACCTTTTCATCCGAAGCCATTCCTTTGTTCCAAAAGGAAAATGAACTCATCGACGCCTACAACAAATTGATTGCAGGTGCTGCTATTGAGTTTCAAGGAAAAACCTACAACCTTTCTCAGCTTAGCCCATTTGGCCAATCAACTGATCGCGAGGTTCGTAAAGCCGCATCTGAAGCCAGCACTGCCTATTTCGTTGAAAAAGAAGCAGACTTCGACCGTGTCTATGACGAACTGGTCAAAGTCCGTACGGAAATCGCCCGCAAACTCGGCTTTAAGGATTATGTCGAATACGGCTACCTCAAGATGAACCGTTTTGACTACAATCGTGAGATGGTAAAGATTTATCGGGAGGAAATTCTCAAGCATATCGTGCCGATTGTGCAAAACTTGCGTGAGCGCCAAGCCAAACGCTTGCAGGTACCAAGCCTCAAGCACTACGACCTCAATCTCGAGTTTTTAGACGGTAATGCAGTCCCACAAGGTGACCCTGACTTTATCTTGGCCCAAGCTCAAGAAATGTACCGCGAATTATCAGCAGAAACTGGTGAGTTTTTCGACTTCATGGTAGAGCATGAATTGCTGGATCTGGTTGCCAAAACAGGTAAAGATAGTGGAGGCTACTGTACCTATATCCCTGATTACAAGAGCCCCTTCATCTTCTCCAACTTCAATGGAACCAGCGGTGATATTGACGTCTTGACCCACGAAGCGGGACACGCCTTCCAAGTTTACCGCTCCCGTTGGATCCAAAGTCCTGAAGTTGTCTGGCCAACTTATGAAACCTGCGAAATCCACTCCATGTCCATGGAATTCATGACCTGGCCTTGGATGGACCGTTTCTTCAAGGAACAAGTTGATAAATATAAATTCAGCCACTTGGCTGGCACTCTACTCTTCTTGCCTTACGGTGTCTTGGTAGACCACTTCCAGCACGAAGTCTATGAACACCCGGAGATGACACCAGCAGAACGCAAGGCAACTTGGGCTCGCTTGCAGGCCCAATACCTGCCAGACCGTGATTATTCTGAATCAGAAGCCCTCAACCGTGGTATCTTCTGGTACCGTCAGGGGCATATTTTTGCCAGCCCATTCTACTACATTGACTACACCTTGGCCCAAGTCTGCGCCCTCCAATTCTGGAAACGCACACAGGTTGACCAGGATGAAACTGCTTGGGAAGACTACATCCGCATCTGTGATTTGGGTGGCACCAAGTCCTTCTTACAGGTGGTTGCAGCCGCAAACCTCCAGTCACCATTCAAGGAAGGCGCCCTTGAAAGCACCGCCCAAGCCGCAGCAAGCTGGTTAGATGCAGTGAATGATGGTGACTTATAAAATACAAAAATCTGAATGAACACCTCATTCAGATTTTTTGGATTTGATAAAGTTGATGTACTTATCCCCAAATGTTTCAATCTGCTCTAAAACAGCCTTAAATTCCTGACCAATCTCGCTCAGCTCATATTCGACTTTTGGCGGTACCTGAGCATACACCTTGCGGACAATCAGGCCGTCCTCTTCCAACTGGCGCAGCTGTTTGGTCAGGGTAGCTTGAGAAATCCCTTCTAAACGACGGTGCAGTTCATTAAAACGAATGGGGCCGTCTTCAATGTGGTGTAAGAGCAAAATGTTCCACTTACCTGACAAAACCGTCTGTGTGGCCAGATAGGGGCAGGCATAGATGTTTTTGGTATGATAGTCTGGCATGTTGCAACCTCTTTCCCTTGATAGTTCACATTACTTCATAAAAAGATAGTGACTACTCAAAAAAAACCTACTTGTCTTTTTTGATGTATCTGCTATAATCATACCATAAACTGCGAGAGCAGGAAAGAAGAAACTTTTAGGGGTATATTATTATGAAAAACATTCTATTTATCGTCGGTTCCCTTCGTGAAGGGTCGTTCAACCACCAAATGGCTAAGCAGGCTGAAAGTATCTTGGCTGGTCAAGCAAATGTCAGCTACCTTGACTACAAGAATATTCCGCTTATGAACCAAGACCTTGAGACCCCTGTCTTACCAGCCGTGCAGGCCGCCCGTGACGCCATCATAGCGGCGGATGCCATCTGGATTTTCTCGCCAGTTTACAACTTCGCTATTCCAGGTACGGTGAAGAACCTGATTGACTGGCTCAGCCGTGCCCTTGACTTGTCAGAAACACGCGGCCCGTCTGCTCTTCAAGACAAAATTATTACCGTATCTTCGGTTGCCAATGCAGGACAGGACCAATTGTTTGCTACTTACCAAGCCCTATTGCCATTTGTTCGTATGCAAGTCGTAGGTAAATTTACAGGAACAACTGTCAACCCAGAAGCATGGGGAACTGGACAGTTGGTATTGTCAGAGGAAGCTATTGCTGGTTTGCAGGCCCAGGCTCAAGCTTTGTTGGAGGCCTAAGCCTATGTACAATTCCCAATTTGAACTGGGCCCTGTTGCCCTCAATGTTCGCAATCTCGACCTCCAAAGCCTGTTTTACCAGCAGGTATTGGGTCTCCAAGTTCTCTCCCAAAGCCCAAACCAGATTGATCTTGGTGTCGGACAGACCGCCCTTGTCCGCCTGATTCAAACAGAGCAGAAAGGCGAAGTCAGCCACAGCTACGGACTCTACCACTTGGCTCTTGTCCTTCCTAGCCGAGAGGACTTAGGCACCATTTTCCGCCACTTTATCGACAACAAAGTTCCCCTACAAGGGGCCAGCGACCACGGTTACAGCGAGGCCATTTACCTAGCCGACACTGAAGGCAACGGCATCGAGATCTACCGCGACCTGCCTCAAGACACTTGGGATGTCCGTCCGGACGGCCGCATCGTCGGCAAGACCGAGCCTATGGATGCGGAGGCTGTCTATGCTTTAGGTAAAAAAGCTGACGCAGCCTATCAGATGCCAGCAGGCAGCCGCATGGGCCATGTCCACCTCTCCGTCCGAGAAAGCGCCGCTTCTAGCCGCTTTTACCAAGAAGTTCTAGCTATGGAGGACAAATTCAGTGTGCCGTCCGCCTCTTGGCTAGCCTCTGGTGATTATCACCACCATTTAGCTGTCAACGAATGGGGAGGAAAAAATCTAGAAACCAGACAAGAAGGCATGCCAGGCCTTGCTTACTATACTGTGATCTATTCTCAGACTGACACTTTCAAAGCCACCTTGGAACGTGCCTCAGCTGCTGGTTTAACCGTCCAACAGATTGACAAAACAGCAGCCTTTGTTGACGTTGACGGGATAAGGACACAGTTACTCCTCAGTGAAGATTAAAAGGGCAGAAAGGCCATAAATAGAAAAAGCACATACAATCATGTTAGGAAAAACAGTGATTCTATGTGCTTTATTTTATTTTTTCACAACCCCAAATGGGCTTTCACTGCTTTTTTGATAAAAGCTGGTAAGTCTGGGTTGCCGTATTTTTGGAAATACTGCTTGAACCTAGGGTCGTCTTCGTAGGTTTGCGCAATATAAACCAAGACCTGATCGCTAAAGTCACTAAAGGCAAGCAGAGCCCGTCGCCATTCCTCCACTAACTGCTTTACTTCAGGTGCATCATAAGGGAGATGCGTCTGTTGACTAAAGAGCTGAAAAATTTGTTCCAATCGTTCTTGTTCGGTCCCCTTTTGGTTTGTGTCTAGTTTTTCCTGACGTTCTTGGAAGATCTGATAGGCTGGAGTATCTCCATACCGCATTTCCGCTTCCACCTTATATTGATCTGAAAGTGGCTTTTCAAATATGTCTAAATCTAACAGGGGCTGGCCAGATAGAAAGGCCTGTAATTGTCTTTCCTTTTCTTGTAGCTCCTTGATTTTCAAGGCAAAGACCTTCTCTTGTTTTTCTAAGATGGGACGAAGATCCTCATCAGTCAAATCGATTAGGTTCTGAATGTCCTTGATGGAAAAATCCAAAGCCTTTAGAAAGAGAATTTTCTGCAGTCGGATCAAGTCTTCCTGACTATAACTACGGTAGCCATTCTCTAACTTCTCTGCTGGCAATAATCCAACCCGATCATAATAATGTAGGGTCCTCTTGGTCAAACCTGTGATGGTCATTATTTCCTTTATCGTGTAGTTCCTGTCCAAAATTCTTCTACCTCCGCTAAAATTTCCGAAGCCGGTATGAGGCTTGCTTCTTCGATGGTTTTTCCTGTCTTTTCCAAATAATACTGTATCAGATAATAGCCGCAAGCGTAACCTGCACAGTAAGGCATGCCAACACCTTCCTGGCCCATCAAGGCAGCTATTTCATCACCATAGAGGTAGGCGGTGATTTTTTGCACACCCTTAACGTCTAAATGATTGTGTAAGAAGGGTTTGATGACCTGATTGAGTGTATCCAGACTGGTTTTGCTCACCCAAGGACCTAGCTTTTCCTTTCCATACATCTGAACAGCAAAATTCTCGGCCAACCCTTCTGCTACCAGCATTTCCTTAAGTGAACCCCCATCCCAGTCAACAAACTGATAGCGAACATTATGATTGACTTCATGAGCTAGGGCTGATGGTAGGCGGGATAAGGTATGCTCATTCGGAACCAATGACAAAAATAGATAACCCGGAATCCCACCATCCCCACTATACCCATCATTGATTTGCAGCATAGGTGCCGTTGGCTGAGCCAGCAAGATTGTAAAAGTGTAGTCTTGGACAGGTAATGTGACCGAACCAAATCTTGCCAAACTGTCTCGAATAGCTCTTTCGCAACTTTGCCAAACAGAGTCGTCTAAACGGTCAATCAGGGGCAGCTGCTGCGCCGTCAGCATTTCAGGCATGAAGTGCATCCAACTCAGCAACATCATAATGTCAAAACCACCCTCTTGCTTGGCTTCAAAAGGAATGCCCTGTTTGTAAAATTTTTCTTTATAGGGCGCTAGTATTTCCTCTTTAAAATAGCCCCTTCTTTCTGCCATTGGCATTTCTAGCAACTCTCGATAGACCTTATCTGAGCGAATCATGTGAATATTCATATTTTTTCTCCTTTACAACAAAAGTATAAAGGATAACCTAAGGTTACAGTCAAGTATGAATATTCCGTTTATCATTTATTCCTTCCTTAACTCGCTTTGCCCTGCTTCATCTAAATAAAAAGGCCGGCACTGTGCCTGACAGTCAGGAACAGCGCTAGCCATGTTTGTCATAAGAAGTCTAGGCAGAATTGGTTTGTTTTCCTACCCTCGAATGCGGTTGAGGTAGTCCTGATAAGACTCCGTTCCCATAAGGTTCTTAGCATTTTGAACCCGTTCCTTGGTCGGTGGCTTTGTACCTTCCAAGGGATAGGGTCTGCCAAGTTCGCGCCACTTGAATTCACCCAAGTTGTGATAAGGAAGGACTTCAAAACGCTCTACGTTTTTGAGGGTCTTGACAAACTTGCCAAGCTCAATCAAATCCTCATCCCTATCTGTCAAGTTTGGTACCAGTACATGACGAATCCAGACAGGCTTACCGATGTCAGATAGGTAATTTGCACAAGCCAGAATATTTTTGTTACTATGGCCTGTCACAATCCGGTGTTGGTCTGGATTGATTTCCTTAATATCAAGAAGGACCAGATCCGTCACTTCCATAAGTTTGTTGTATTTTTCCAGATAGCGAGGAGTGTTTCTAAAGGTTAAGGCACAGGTATCCAAAGTTGTGTGAATTCCCTTTTCCTTGGCCAAACTAAAGAGAGCTATCAAAAAGTCAATTTGGATAGTGGCCTCACCACCTGACACAGTGATGCCCCCCTCTTTTCCCCAGAACATACGAAAGCGCAGGGCTTCATTGAGTACATCTTCAGCCGTCCGCTCAGTGGCAGATGGATTGACCAAATCCCATGTGTCGGGGTTATGGCAATACTGGCAACGCATATGGCAGCCCTGCATGAAGACCACAAAACGGACACCTGGACCATCCACTGACCCAAAGCTTTCTGTCGAATGCACCAGACCGGTAACTTTCTTGTAATCTACTTCTTCCATTCTCTCATCCTCATCAGCTTGATACCTCTAGTATACCACAAAAATGAAAACGCTTCTACTAGATGGTTTACAAAAGATTTTCAAGAAATGAATCCACAAAAAGAGCCACTTTTCAGTGACTCGTTGGTTATTCTTTTTCAGCGCCCTCTTCATCGATAGGGGTGATCAAGAGTTTCAATTTAGTGACACGGCCGTGCTTCACCTTATCATTGATTAAGACCAGATGGTGGCCCTTACTATCAATCTCGTAGGCTTCTTTCTCATCCTGAGTCGGAATCGTACCAAGTCCTGTTAGATAGAAACCGGCAATGGTGTCCACATCATCGCTTTCTAGTTCCGTATCAAAGTGTTCATTGAAATCATTGAGGGTCATGCTGCCTTGAACGATATAAGTATTTTCACCAATTTCACGGACAAAAATCTCCGTTTTATCGGTTTCATCATCAATCTCACCGACAATTTCTTCCAGCAAGTCTTCCAGAGTGACCAGACCAGCCACGCCACCGTACTCATCCAAGAGGATGGCCATTTGATTCTGTGTATTTCGCAGAGCCTTGAGCAAATCATCCACATAGATGGTTTCCGGAACAAAGAGTGGCTCCTGCATAATCCGGCGAATATTAAGCTTATCAAACCCATTGGTAAAACCTTCCGCCAAGATTTTCTTGGTATGGATTAGACCGATGACCTTATCCTTATCTCCCTCATAGACCGGAATCCGTGAATAATTTTGCTTGAGAATTTCCGGCATGATGGTTTCAATATCGTCGTCAATATCAATCATGAAGGCGTCGGTACGAGGTACCATCACCTCACGCGCAACCATTTCATCCAAGGAGAAGATTCCCTGAAGCATCTCAATTTCTTCCGCATCTAAGGTTTCCTCACTCTTAGTCAGGATGTATTCAATCTCATCGCGGGTCATCTTTTCATCTGCATCATCAAAATCCATCGGCGTGATACGGCTGATAAGATTGGTCGCAGCAGATAAGAGCCAGACAAACGGACTGACAATTTTTCCCAGAAAAATGATAATCGGCGCTGAAACAACCGCTAAATTTTCCTTCATATTCATAGCAATCCGCTTAGGATAGAGTTCTCCCAAAACGATAGAAATGAAGGTCAACAAGGCCAAGGCCAACCAGTAACCTGCTGTCTGAGCAGTTGCAGAATTACCCAGCCACTGAGCAAAGATTGCCCCCAAATCACCAGCTAAGCTCGCTCCTGACAAAATGGAAATGAAGGTGATACCTACCTGAATGGTAGATAAAAAATGGTTAGGATTTTCCAAAACAGACAGGAGACGGATGAATTTTTTCTCCCCTTCGGCTGCTTTTTGCTCCACACGAGAACGGTTGAGCGAAACCAAAGCCATTTCAGAGGCTGAGAAAAAAGCATTGAGCAAGGTTAAAAATAAGAGCAATAAAAATTGTAAGTGAATGGTCTGACTACCGGGGTCTTCCATGATAATCTCCTATGTAAAAATATATAATACCCCTATTATACCACATTTGAAAAAATATGGTAGCCTAGATTCTGCTGAAAACATTTCCCGTCCGCTTTTTCTATGATACAATGGATAAAACGAGCATTGGGAGGGCCGGTCATGATTATCTCTATGAAAAATCTTACCTACCGCCGACAGGGAAAAACAATTTTAGAAGATATTAGCTGGGAATTTGAAAAGGGTCAAAGATGGGCAATCTTAGGTCTCAACGGAGCTGGCAAATCTACCCTCTTACGCATCCTTATGGCAGAATTTTGGAAAACGTCAGGCGACTTAACGGTTCTGGAAACCACATTTGGCAAGGGAGATATTCCGACCCTGCGCACCAAAATCGGCATCGTCGGCTCCTTTCTAGCCGAGCGCTTTCCCACAGACCTCCTGGCCGAACAGATCGTCCTGACCGGCAAATACAAGTCCTCCATCCTCTACCGTGAGTACGGGCAGAAAGAGCTCAATGAGGCCATCGACATGCTGACCAGTATCGATGGTGCCCACCTGGTCGGCCGCACCTATGCCAGCCTCTCTCAGGGCGAGCGCCAGCTCCTCCTCATCGCCCGCAGCCTCATGGAAAGCCCTGAACTCCTCATCCTGGATGAAGCCACCGTCGGCCTGGACCTCCTAGCCAGAGAGCGTCTCCTCAAGCACCTCCACCACATCTGCCAATTGGATACCGCTCCCGCCATCATCTTCGTCACCCACCATGCCGAAGAAATCACCGCCGACTTTAGCCATGTCCTCCTCCTCAAAGAGGGCAAGGTCCTGGCCCATGGCCCCAAGGAAGACATCCTCACAACCGACCACCTGGGCGACTTCTATGGCAACCAAGTCGAGCTGATCCCTCTGGGAGAAGAGAGACTGTTTATTAAGCCGAAATTGTAATAACAACCCCTAAAAGGGGACTGCCTCTCACAAATGAGACACAAGAAAACACTCCTATTGAAATCTAGTCAACTAGAAGCAGGAGTGTTTTCTTATGCCTATTCGGCAGAAACTAAGTTAGCCTACATCGGAATGAAGAAGGCTGGTAAGTTCAATAGGATTATCATGGAGACCTTGGGAATGAAGAATGGTTGTCAGGTCCAAACTTGGATGAGATGGCTTGAAAATATAACCTGCATCATTTCATCCCAACCATCCGAGCGGGAATGCCATGACGCTCCAGTCTTGCCATGAGGAGTTGAATCGTTTGGTCCATCTCTTCTTTTGTCGACTTGGCTACAATCTTTTGGTGAAGGACACTACTATCAAAGTAATAGCGACGGCTGGTACGGCCATTCTTTTTGATGATCCGTAGCTGGCCTGCGAAGTTGGTAAAGCCTGATTTGGTGGTGGCAAATCTCGAAAACTCTACTCGTTCGATCTCTTCCAAGGGATAGGTGATTGGAAAAGCTGCCTGAATGGTCAATTTGCCATCAGAAATCAAAAAAACATCATAGAAGCCCTGGCCCTGCTTGCCTTTTCTGAGGGAGAAAAACAAGAAAACCACCCGCAAAACAAAGATCAGGCCAAAGAGCATGAGCATCCAATTTCCAAACATTCTTTGAAACTCCTTTTCTACAAATTCTCAGTTTATTTATCTGCATGTGACTCTTAAACCTCCCCCGCCTCCATCTCTCTTAGAGAATAGGATTCCAGTTTGTTGACATTGGTGCGGAGGAAGTACGCTTTTGGGCTGTTTTTAAAAATGAAGGCGGGAAAATCGTTCATTCGAGTAGGCAGCTATGTCATCAACCGTCAGCATATCATATTTATCCTTTACTCTCTCGAAGAAATCTGCAATCAGTTTTTTTTCGATAACAGCAGCTGAGGCTTCATCTTCTTTCAAATCTCCACGCGTTAGTAGCCAAGGGCTCTCTTCGTGAGTGAATTTTTCTAAAACCTTCCCGTTATAGACACTAAGGTGGTAGATAACACTGTCCAACACTTGGATTTCCTGATCAGTAAAACAGTGCCTATAATCATAGTCGCTTTCTAGCACAATCGGTTGCCAGCCAAATTCCTGGTATTTTTCATAAATATCTCGATAGACTGGACCATGAACCCAACTCTCACAATCACTTTGGAACATAAATTCCCCCGTAAAGGCAACAGAAAAACCTTGAACATAATACAAGAGTTTCTGCAGTGCTAAAGGAGTAATTTCGTTATTTTTTGATAATAAATAATTGGCAGCCAAATGCTCTTTCGGCACCTCTCCGTCTGCTATGAGTTTTTCTGTCGCTTTGAGACTTTTTTCATACGTTGGAGAACTTAAGCTCCCTTTTGCATCTTTTAACAAGGTCAAAAAATAATCTGGCTCTTTAGAAATGCGGTAAAGAGTCTCAGAATAGGAGCGTTTGGGGAGGTCTCCTTTTAAGTAACGTGGGATGGTATTGATGCCCCAGCCCAGCAATTCCGACAAAGGCTTGGCACCAATGGCGTATTTTTTCAAAAGACTCGTTATCTCTGCAATAGAAATTAAGTCATTAGCCTTCCGATAGGCGTCATAGAGGGCCTGCCTATTTGCAGTGTCTATATCTTCCACAAAAACAGGCTGCGTACAAGCATCACAAAAAGCCTCCTTACCCAGGAAGGTATAGTCTGTTCCTTTTAATTTCCGTGTCATTTCACGCTCTTCAATATGATAAGTAACATCGTCTAAACAATGTTCACAAAATATTTTTTTTTCTGCCATGATAGACTCAACTCCTTATTTCTTGAAATAATAACTCATCGGCCTTTCGGCCTCATGAAAGGAAACCACAATTGTTTTTAAACCCGTTGTTTTACTGGAGGCAAGGACAAATTTTGCATAAACTTGGACCTGTCTTTCGTCACCAAAAACATCTGTTAACAGAAAGCACGGACCAAATATAAAATAATCATCATGATTCTGATAAACATTTGGAGACTGAACACAGGCACAAAAATCACGAACCTCTATTTTAAGTATTAATTGCTTGCGCTTTTCTTTATCCAAATTAAATTCATCCGCAAATTCATCATTCTTCACCCTATTCTCACCAGTACTAATGATAAATTTGTTCTGAGAAACGAGATCCTTGATTTGACCCAATACCTCTTCAATCTCTTGCTTTGAATATTTCTGTACTGACAACTCACTCTCCTTTACCAGGTCAGTATTTCTATAAATAGTTTATCATTTTGGGGGTGTAAACGCAAAACAAAAGTACCATTTTTATAAAAATGGTGCTTTTGTAAGATAAAAATACTTTATTCTCAGTGCCATTCTCAAGCTTTTTCTCTCTTAAAAACGATCGTAGAAGGGGTCGTCTGTTGATTTGATTTTTTCAATCATGACCAACAGCGGTGGGGTATTGATTTGATTGAGCGGTTCATAGAGCATTACTGTGAAGTAGTTCTGGTCCAAAGCACTCACATAGTCCAACACCTCTACTTTTTCTAGCTTCCCTGCCTCATGGCCCGGATAGATAACAATAGAAACCCGACCACCAACAGACAAAATATTTAAGACCTGTTCAATGGCATCTATTGTCGTATCGTAGCGAGTTGTGATAGACTTATCCCCGTTTGGTAAATAGCCTAAGTTAAAAATAGCCACTTTACAGCCCAAGATATAGTGATTGATATTCTGGTGACCAGACCAAAAGAGCCGTACGTTGTCTAAACCTTCCGCATCTGCTCGATTTCGCGTATTTTGCAAGGCTTCAAACTGCACATCAAAGGCAAATACTTCCTTTGCTCTCTTGGCTAAAAAGACCGTATCATGACCATTTCCCATGGTCGCATCCAGTGCATAATCGTTTTTTGTCAAGATTTCAGCCAAAAAAGCATGGGCCATTTCTAAGGGTTTTAACATAGGGTAATCCTTTCTTCTACTTTACATCCTTGGTAGGAGCCGCGTCGCTCCATTTCTTTGTCAATAGCATTGAGCACCTCCCACTTATTAAGGCTCCACATGGGGCCAATCAAGAGATGGGGCGGAGCATCACCTGTGAGCCGGTGAATCACAATGTGTTGGGGAATAATCTCTAGCTGGTCACAAATCAGATTGACATAGGCCTCCTGACTGAGAAGCTGCAATCGTCCTTCATGATAATCTCGTTGCATGCGGGTATTGGTCATCAGATGGAGAAGGTGAAGTTTCAAGCCCTGAATGTCTGCATCTCGTACGCAACGCCGGACATTTTCCACCATCATTTCGTGGCTTTCACCAGGAAGACCGTTGATTAAATGAGCCACTACTTCAATCTTGGGATACTGCCGCAGGCGCTTGACCGCATCCACGAAGGTCTGGTAGTCATGGGCACGATTGATCCGCTCCGAGGTTTCTTCGTAGGTTGTCTGAAGTCCCAACTCAACAGTCACATGCATCCGCTCGGATAATTCTGCCAGATAGGCAATGGTGTCATCCGGTAAGCAATCCGGCCGGGTACCAATGTTGATTCCCACCACACCCGGTTCGTTGATGGCTTGCTCGTAGCGCTCTCGCAGAACAGCCACATCCGCATGGGTATTGGTAAAGTTCTGAAAATAGACCAGATATTTTTTGACCTCGGGCCACTTGCGGTGCATAAAATCAACTTCCTGATAAAATTGCTCCACAATCGGCGCATCTGGAGCCACAATCGCATCTCCTGAACCAGACACTGTGCAGAAGGTGCAGCCACCTTTCGCCACCGTTCCATCGCGATTGGGGCAATCAAATCCCGCATCAATGGGTACCTTAAAAATCTTTTCACCGAAAAGTTTCCGGTAGTGTTCATTGAGTGTCTTGTAACGTTTCATTTTCCTATTGTACCATAATTTTATCCTAAAAGGGTCAAGTAATAGCGCGTTAATGTTTTTTCGTTCACTTTTTGCCGCTGCTGCAACCACCACGTCACCGTTTCGATAAAGCTGCTCGTCACATAATGCACCAAAAAATCTTCTGGTAAATCAGCCTTATCTTTCAGATAGTTCTCGCGCACCAAGGGGTAGACATCGTGAACAAGCTCCGCCTTTAATTCTTGCAAAAAATAAGGATTGCGCGACAAGAGCAGGGAGGCTACCCGATCCTGATTGAGCCGGAAATGCTTGAAAATGTGGGCTAATAGCTCCTCCAAATCCCCCCTTTCTCCCTGCCTTTCAAAAAGATGGTGAAAGAGATCCTGACAAAGTTCTTCTAGAAGGGCCTCTTTGCTCTCATAATGGGAATAAAAAGTTGAACGACCAACATTCGCCACATCAATGACATCCTGAACTCGTATCGCTTCATAGCCCTTCTTATTTATTAGTTCGATAAAAGCATGATAAATTGCTTTTTTTGTTTTTGCAATCCGTCTGTCCATAGCCGTACATTTGAAACATTTTGTTCAGAAATAAACATTCTGTCCTATTTGTTTCTGGTATTCCTTCCGTTTTTTGTAGATAATAGAGGTGAAGAAGGTCTTCTATTCGTCTATTATACCAAAAAGGAGAATGTCATGTCCTCTAGCAAAAAAATGATGCTTGCTTTTTTCCTCAATCTTGGCTTTGCCCTGATTGAAGGTGTTTTTGGTTTTTTGTTTAACTCCAGCGCAGTTCTTGCAGATGCAGTTCATGATCTGGGAGATGCCTTGGCTATTGGAACAGCCGCCTTTCTGGAGCGCTTTTCTCATAAGAAGGCCGACCTGCGTTATAGTCTGGGCTACAAACGCTTCAGCTTGCTCGGAGCCATGGTGACTTCTGCTATTCTCATCAGCGGTTCCAGCCTTATCCTCGTGGAAAACATTCCAAAACTGTGGGCACCCGAACCCGTCAACCATCGGGGGATGCTGCTGCTTGGCATTCTTGCCATCCTCATCAATCTGACTGCCAGTTTCATCATCCGCAAGGGGCAGACCCGCAATGAGGCCATCCTCAGCCTGCACTTTTTAGAAGATATTCTGGGCTGGCTGGCCGTCATCCTTGTTTCGATTCTACTGGAATTTACAGACTGGTACTTCCTAGACCCACTGTTATCTCTTATCATCGCTGGTTTTATCCTGTCAAAAGCCCTGCCGCAAGCCTATTCTACTCTCAAAATTTTCTTGGAAGCCGTACCCGAGGGCATCGATCTTCATCAGCTACGCCAACAAGTTAGTCAGTTAGAAACGGTAGAACAAGTCTATCAAATCAATGTCTGGACCATGGACGGACTCAATCACTATGCCAGCATCCACATTCGCCCCAAAGCTGATGTTCAGGAAGCTTTTTGCAAGAAAGCCATTCGCCAGATTTTTGAGAACCAGTCTATCTACCAAGTCACCATCGAAATTGATTGGTCTGAAGCAGAGCACCTCGCACACGACAAGGAACGTCCACAATCTGCTAATCACTCCCATCACCATCATTGATGCTGGACGAGTTTGTCTTTAGGGGAATCATTTTTTCATATCAAGCAAGTTTGTTTTATTTTTCCTATCTGTTTACGAATAAATGGGTATGAAGATTCTATTACTTTCTTTTTTAGGTGCGTCTTTGGGTTCTTTTCTGGGTCTGGTTATCGACCGTTTCCCTGAACAATCCATTCTCTTTCCTGCCAGCCACTGCAATCAGTGCAAGAAGCAGCTCAAGGCCTGGGATTTAATTCCTATTCTATCTCAGCTTATGAATCGCTCAAAATGCCGGTATTGCAAGGCAAAGATTCCTTATTGGTACGGTGGCTTGGAGTTCCTTTCAGCCCTCTTGGTGATCTTGCTAGAATGGCAGCTCATCTCCTTCTTGGAGTTTGTTCTCCTAATCTGTGGTCTGGTGTTGACTATCTATGACATTAAACACCAAGAATATCCACTTATGGTCTGGTTGGTTCTGACAACCATTGCTCTTATCCTCAGTCAGCTCAATTGGCTTTTCTGTGGACTCTTGCTTCTGGCCTACCTAACAGAAAAGTTCCAGCTCAAAATTGGCTCTGGTGACTTTCTGTATTTGGCTAGTCTGGCCCTTTTCTTTGACTTCAATCAACTCTTGTGGATTGTCCAAATCAGCAGTCTTTTAGGCTTAGTCGTCTTCTTTGTTTTTAAAACCAAGTCCCTGCCCTATGTTCCTTTTCTTTTCTTGGCCAGCCTCATGGTCTATCTTATCCCAACTTAAAAATCTGAGCAGGCGCTCAGATTTTTTTACTTTCCTTCTAGATAATCGGCAATCGCTGCCACATCCTTGTCTCCGCGTCCAGATACGTTGATGAGGATAATCTTATCAGAAGCAAGCTGTGGCGCTAGCTTGATGGCTTCTGCAATGGCATGCGAACTTTCGATGGCAGGAAGAATTCCTTCTGTCCGACTGAGAGTGAGAAGGGCATTGACCGCTTCATTATCGGTTGCAGCAACATAGTTAACTCTGCCTGTTTCCTTATAGAAAGCATGTTCTGGGCCAACTCCTGGGTAGTCCAAACCAGCAGAGATAGAGTAGACAGGAGCAACTCCACCATTGGCATCAAAGAGCGAGATTGTCTTCATGCCATCGACTACACCGACACTCCCCTTGGTCATGGTGGCTGCGTGCTGGTCTGTATCCACACCTTTTCCGGCTGCTTCCACACCGATTAGCTTGACTGCTTCGTCTGCTATATACTGTGAAAAAGCCCCAATGGCGTTGGAACCACCACCTACACAGGCGATTACATAGTCTGGCAACCGGCCTTCCTTTTCCAGAATCTGCCTGCGAGATTCGACACTGATGATTTTCTGAAATTCGTGCACAATGGTTGGGTAGGGATGAGGCCCCACAGCTGAACCAAGGACATAAAATGCCTCCAAATCCGCCATCCAAGCTCCGAAGGCAGCATCGACGGCCTCTTTGAGGGTCTGCGTGCCTTCTGTCACTGCATGAACACGCGCCCCCATCATCTCCATCCGGAAAACATTTAATCGCTGACGCTTAACGTCTTCAGCTCCCATGTAAATATCACAACCCAATCCAAAGCGGGCCGCAACTGCCGCGGTTGCCACCCCGTGCTGTCCTGCTCCTGTTTCTGCGATAACACGGGTCTTGCCCATACGTTTGGCAAGCAGAATCTGCCCGAGTACATTATTGAGTTTATGAGAGCCCAAATGGTTGAGGTCCTCTCGTTTAAGGTAAATCTTAGCTCCTCCCAACTCCTTGGTCAAAGACTCCGCAAAATAGAGTGGTGTTTCCCGGCCTGCATAATCTTTGAGGTAGCCATGGTATTCTGCTAAGAAGGTCGGGTCGTCCTTATACTGCTCAAAGGTCGCTTCCAATTCATCCAACAAGACCTGAATTGCCTCAGGTACGAAACTTCCGCCAAATTCTCCAAAATATCCTTTTTCTGCCATTTCCTGCCTCTTTCTCTATATTTCTTTCTGTGTGTACGCTACAAATCTTATCTCATGCGACGCCATCGTTTCATTTTCAGGTCCTCTTTCTATGCAAAAAGCCCCCGCAGGTCAACCTGCGAGGGCGTCAATGGACACGGTGCCACCTCACTTATGGAGAACAATCTCATTTCTCCATCTCTCTGTCTCCTCAACCAAGGAGTTGCACGGTAAGGGGTGCACAACCGAACTCTCATTGTTTCAAGTTCAAACACTATTGGTCTGCCTATCGGCAAGCCACACATCAGCCCATTTCATAAACAGCTGCCACCTGTTCACAATCACCACAGGCTCCCTGAAGACTGGCTGTTAATTACTTCTTCTGATTGGGGCTATTATACACCTATTCAAAATCCCTGTCAAGAATTTATCTAAATTTTCTAAAAATTTTTGCAAAAAGTAAAACACAGGTGAACGCTTGATTCACCTGTCTAGGATGGCTGGTGGATCTTAATCCACATTTTGTAGCTGACATAGGCCAAGAGACCTCCCAGACTGTTGGTCCAGAGATCGTCCACTTCAAAAACCCGTCCTGCGTCCAGCAAAAAATCCAAGATTAGCTGGGTACATTCGATAAAACAACTGATACACAAGCTATACAGCAAGGCTGTTTTGGCACTCCGCCATTTTTCAAAAAGAAAAACAAGGGCAAGCACCAGAGGGTAGAGCAGGAAAATATTGGTTAGATTCTGAAGAACAATAAGCCAAAGCTCGTAGAGGCTATCCACCTTATCACCATTGATTAGGCTGTTAAACGGGGTCGGTAAAAAGTAAAGCCGACCAATCTGAACGATGCCAGGTGTTGAAAATGTTTTGTACTGGGGATACCAAGACTGGGGTAGAAAACAAAGTAGGCCGATCACTAAACTGTATAGGCCAGCCAATATTTTGGCCAAGTGTCTGCCCTTATCTGTCAAATTACCGTCGGTGTGAAAGAATCCTTTCATGCCTTAATTCCTGCTTTTGCTTTGGCTGCTGCAATCCGAGCCCTAGCGGTTTCCCTGTCTTTTTTCAAGGTATTGGAGCGCAACTGACCGCAGGCTGCATCAATATCCGTACCATGTTCTTGACGAACCACGCAGTTAACACCATTCTTCTTGAGGCGGTCATAGAAGGCAGCTACCCGTTCTGGCGTAGAACGACTGTATTGGTCATGCTCACTAACTGGGTTGTAGGGAATCAAGTTGATATAGGATAGTTTGCGGATTTTCTTAGTCAAATCAGCCAATTCCTGTGCCTGCTCCACTCCATCATTAACCTCGTTGAGCATAATGTATTCAAAGGTCACGCGCCGGTTAGTGGTCTGGATATAATCCTCGATTGCTTCAAATAGAACTTCAATCGGAAACTTGCGGTTGATACGCATGATACTTGAGCGCAAGTCATTATTTGGAGCGTGAAGAGATACAGCCAGATTGACCTGAACACCTTCGCGGGCAAAGTCACGAATTTTCGGTGCCAAGCCAGAGGTGGATACCGTGATATGGCGCGCACCGATGGCCAAGCCTTTGTCGTCGTTTACCACGCGAAGGAAGGTCATGACATTATCATAGTTGTCAAGCGGTTCTCCAATCCCCATGACAACGATATGGCTAACGCGCTCATTTTGCTGGCGTTCGTCAAAGTATTTTTGTACCAACATGATTTGAGCAACGATTTCTCCGCTGGTCAAATCCCGCTGTTTGGGAATCAAGCCTGAGGCACAGAAGGTACAGCCGATGTTACAGCCAACCTGTGTAGTCACGCAGACTGACAAGCCGTAGTGCTGCCGCATGAGAACTGTTTCAATCAGCATCCCGTCTGGTAGTTCAAAGAGGTATTTGACCGTTCCGTCCTTCGACTCTTGAACGATGCGTTGTTTGAGAGGATTGAGAACAAAATCTTCATTGAGTTTATCAATCAAAGACTTGGGCAAGTTGGTCATCTCTTCAAATGAAGCGACGCGGTTGCGGTAAAGCCATTCCCAAATTTGGGTGGCGCGAAAAGATTTCTGGTTATTCTCCAAAACCCAGTCTGTCACTTGCTGGCGGGTCAGACCATAGATTGATGCTTTCATGCTACTCCTATTTCTGGCGAATCACAAAGCCACGTTTGGCTTCTTGAATTTCGCGGTTATTTTTCTTGCGGTCACGTTTCTGACTGCGTTCTTTTTTGTGTTGCTTGTTGGTCGGATTGGACGGTTTGTCATTTTTGACAGTAAAGGAGCGTTCCTTTTTCTTGTTCGTGTTGTTGCGATTGCGCTTGCGTTTGCGGCGTGGCTTATCTTCTGGTTCGACCGGCATTTCCTGAGGATTGGGGTTTTCGAGAACAAAATAAGCGCAGCCAAAGTTACAAAACTCGGTTAGATAGTCGTCCAAACGGCTGATTTTCAAATCACTCTTGACGGAGCGCTCGTCCTTGTAAAATCCCTTCAAACGCAGTTGGTCGTTGCCCCAGTCCCCAACAATGTAGTCAAATTTAAGCATGAGTTGGGAAAAGCGTTGACCAAAAATAGTCTGGTCAAAGGCTTCTTTGTAATCTTCTAAGACATCTAGTTCAATATTTTCAGAAACCACCTTATCCCCAACTCGGGCAAAACTTGGGCCGGGGAACTTATTGTAATTGTATAATTCTGGAGAAATTTCTTTCTTCATGTCTCCTCCTTCTTGCTACTCTAACCTTATTATTATAACACTATTTTACCTTAAATACCCTGACTTTGCCATATAAGAGAAATTTCTAACAATTTTAAGATAAAAAAGAGCGATTTACTCGCTCTTGGTCTTCTCTAAGTAATCAATCGCTTCTTGAACGTTGGTGACTGGAACCACTTCAATGTCTAATTTTTCCTGTCGAACCATCTCCATGGCTTCTTCGTAGTTGGTCTTGGCATCAGGATTTTCTTTGAGAATCTTCTCATCTACTGGATTGTTGGGAACGAAGAAGACTGTGGCACCAGCCTGAGCAGCCGATAGAACCTTTTTGTCCGCCCCGCCGATATCTCCAACTGAACCATCCTGTTCAATGGTTCCTGTACCGGCAATTATCCGACCATCCCGTAGGTCTGGATCGGCCAACTGGGTGTAGATAGAAAGGGTGAACATGAGGCCGGCACTAGGGCCGCCGATGTTGCCTGTTTGAAACTCAATGGGAACACTGCTGTCTACTTCTGTATGATCCACTAGGGTGATACCGATACCGTTCTTGCCATTGGACAGCTTGATGATGCTTCCATCAGCTTCATACTGTTGGCCAGCACTGATGTAGCCGACTGTAACGCTGCTACCGAGCTCCAAACTGCTGACATATTTGATTAGGTCTGCTGAGCTTTCAAAGGTCTCTCCATTGATGCTGACAACGGTGTCTGCTATATTGAGAATTTCTCTGAAGGTCGAATCTTCTGTTAGGCTGAGAACATAGACTCCGAAAAAGTCCAGACTCACATCCTTGCCTGCCAAGGTCAAGCCTTGGTATTTGGCCATGTTTTGCGAAGTTTCCATATAGAATTGAGCAATCCGGAAGTAGTCATCATTGTTGGCTCCGCCAGTTGTTTCTTCTTCTGAACGAATATCCATGGTCGGATTCAAATAAGCCGCTAAGAGCTGGAAGGCTGTGGCTTGCTGGACATGGACATACACGAAATTATAAGAGCCTGGTTCTGAGTCTTCCTGCCCATTGACCGTCAGGACATGGCGGACGTCTGCTGCTCCACCAGGGCTTTCAATGTAGTAGGGAAGTCGAAAAAACATTCCCAGCCAGAGAAGGGCACTGAGTCCAACGATGGAGAGAACCAGTAATAACTTTTTATTCTTTTTCATTTTTTTCTAACTCCTTGCAAATGATAGCTGGCACATAGGGACGAATATCCTGTTTAAAGTGCAGCAATTCTCTAACCTGACTGGACGAAACAAATTTGAACTCCGGCTTGGCCAAGAGATAGACGGTTTCGATTTCAGGGGCCAGCTGATGATTGTAAAAATCAAAACTGGCTTCATATTCTAAATCGATTGCATTGCGTAGGCCCCGTACCAAATGGGTAACACCATGGCGCCTTGCTACGTCCACCACCAATTCATTTTCAGATAGGATAACCTCTACCTGATCCCAGTCCGCAAAAATATCTTCTAGTAAAACCTTGCGCTCAACAGCGGTGAGAAGACCTGCTTTCTTGGGATTGGTGAAAATACCGACATAGAGTTTATCAAACAGACCACAAGCCCGCTCAATCAAATCCAAATGTCCGTTGGTTAGCGGGTCAAAGGAACCTGTAAACAATCCAATCTTATCTGACATACACTGTTACCTTGCTTATTCCGTAAATTTTTTCCTTCCAAATGCCCAGCTCCGCAATTTCTTCTGGTAGCTGAACAGCCTTGTCTGTTTCGCAGACGACCATGACCTCTTCTGCCAGCAATTGCCGCTGACAGAGTTCTGTCACCATAGCCACAATCTCTTGGTCCGCATAAGGCGGATCCAGAAAAACCAAATCAAAGGGGCCTGTCAAACTAGAAAGAGCCTGTCTGGCATCCATGGCAAGCAACTGGAATTTATCTGCTTCTTTTGTCATGGCAATATTGTCTCGGATGATGGCTTGGGCCTTGCGATCCCGCTCAATCAAAACCGCCTCTTCCATACCACGAGAAACCGCCTCGATAGCCAGTCCACCACTGCCTGCATATAGGTCTAACACCCTGCCGCCTTCAAAGTAGGGCCCAATCATATTGAACACAGCGCCACGCACCTTATCAGAGGTTGGGCGAGTTGTTTTCCCTGCTAAAGTCTTGAGTGGCCGGGCGCCATATTTTCCAGAAACAATTCTCATAGGATTTATTATAACAAAAATTTGCTCCCATGACTAATGCAGACAAGAAAAAGGCGAGATTGCCTCGCCTTGCCTAGTTAATTGGTCTTTACCTTACCATCCCAACCATTGATTCCATAGCTGAGAATGTAGATTTCTTGATAGCCTTGCTTCTTGAGGTGGAGAGCCGCCGGTGTGACTAGCTGCCCACGGTCATTCTCATAGAGAAGAACAGGCTTGTCCTTGCGGAGGGCGCCTAGACTCTGCTTGAGTTGCTGATAGGGAATATTGCGGGCTCCCATAATGTGCTTTCTGCGGTATTCATTGGGTTCACGCAGGTCGATTAACTGACCTGTATGAATTTTTTCTGCAAATTCATGATTGTCCAAGATGGTTGCAGCCCGACGCAGGCGCCAGTAGTTGAAGCCCATCCAGGCACCCAAAATAGCTAAAAATGCAAGAATTGTATATAAGGTTTCCATTTAGTCTTTCTTCTCCTTCGATTGCTGATAGGCTAATTCCAAACGATGTTCTCGCCGCAAAACCATTTCGGCTTCCAGATAGTCCAGTTTTTCCAGCAAGCCCGACTGATAGACTCGACTGAGCTCAATCTGCATCATCTCAATATCATAGAGGCGATTGCCCATATAAACGATAATCCCAAAACGCTTGAGCAGCTGTTGCACATCGTAAAGTCTTTTCATAGGAAAAGTTTAGCAAAATTTCCCTTGTTTTTCAAGAGTCCATGAAAAGAAGAATGATTTACAAGTAACCAGTTGACATCCCTTCTATCTTTAGCCGCTCCTATTCCTGCCACAGAACTCCTACAATTTCTGCTTCTTGTCATTTCTTGCCCGTTGGCTGAACCCAATGAAAAACTCCTGAAATCACCAGTTGCCTAGCAAATTCAGGAGTATTATAGAGTTTATTGGTTTACAAATTTGGCGCCTGACCCAATTCTGCTTGGAGCATCCAGATGTGCTTTTCGATACTTGCCTTAGCGACATTGAAAATATCGTTGGTCACACTATCTCCTTCTTGATCACTGATGTCAAAGCCTTTTTGGAAAAGGTCAGCCAGATAGCGAAAAACTTCTACAACACGACTCAAGTGAGCTTCCATTGTCAGACTGTAATCACCTGGCAGCTCCGTCAACTGACTATTATCACTAAATTCCTTAAGAGTAGAATAAGGCGCACCGCCAATGGTAATCAAACGCTCACTCATTTCATCTAGGTAACCATCCAACTCTTCCATATAGCCATCCATCTTAGGATGCCAAAGGAGAAAACCGCGACCACGCATATACCAATGCACTTGGTGAAGAATGGAATGGGCAACAGACAAGTCTGCCACAGCCTGATTCAAAATAGCTTTTGTAGCTGGTAAACTTTCAGGTTGACGTTGGGTAAAACTCGCTACCTCTGCTGCAGATTGGTACATTTTTTCAAACATATGTTTTCCTTCTTTCTATTTTATTTATAATCATTATAATTAAAACAGAAAAATTCTTCAAGTTTTTAGACTCAAGATTAGAAAAATTCTACAATTATCAGATTAGAGTCTGTTGTTCAGGATGGGGGCAAAAATACGGGATAATTCTTGCATTTTTTGCTTTTTTATTTTATGATATTAGATATTAGTAGAAGAAGGCGTTCACTGGAGCAAAGGAAAGGAGGCCGCCCATGTCAAAAGAAAAACGAGATGCCAAACTGGAACAAGTGACCGGTTCTGTCAAAAAAGGAATTGGAAAACTCACCGGCAACAAGAAGCTGGAAGTTGAAGGTATGGTTGAAAAAGGAGTCGGAAAAGCTAAGGAGATGGCTATTGATGCCAAGGAGAGCGTTGAGGGTGCCATCAAGGGTATCAAGAAGGCGCTTGATAAGGATTGAGTCAAACTGACGGCCCTGAGGCCGTTTTTGCATGAGGAGAAAGAAAATGAAAAAAATTGTATTTGTTTGCCTAGGGAATATCTGTCGCAGCCCTATGGCTGAATTTGTCATGAAAGAGATGACCGACGAGCTTCATATTGAAAGTCGGGCCACTTCTTCGTGGGAGGAGGGCAATCCCATCCATCGTGGAACGCAGGCGATTTTCCGTAAACACGCCATCGCCTACAATCAGCACAAGACCTCCATGCGCATGACCCGCGAGGACTTCCTAACCTTTGATCTCATCATTGGCATGGACGCCCAAAATGTCCTTGACCTCAAGGCTATGGCTCCAGAAGGAACCGAAAACAAGATTGTCCAATTTGCCGAAAAAAGCGTTCCAGACCCTTGGTATACAGGGGATTTTGACGAAACCTACTCTATCGTCAGGGAAGGATGCAGAGTTTGGCTCAAGCGCATCAACTAATGGATTTTCTTATGTAACATTTTTGTAATATGGTATAAAAAGTGGTAGAATAAGGAGAATCAAACAGAAAGAGAAAAACCTATGAAAAAGAGTAATTCCGGTCTTCATGAATTGAATCGTTTTAAAAAATACCTGACTCGTAAAAACGGTGAGATTTTAGGCCTTATTCTGATTATTGTCTGTGCCATTTCAGTCTTTACAGGACAAATTTCTAGCGAGAAGGCCTTGACTTTAGACAACGGCAACATTCAGTACCAGGGCTACGTTCGAGCAAATAAGATGAATGGACAAGGTAAACTGACCTTTGAAAACGGAGATAGTTATGAAGGTGAGTTTAAGAATGGTGTGTTTAACGGAAAAGGCACCTTTATTTCTTCCGAAGGGTGGAAATACGAAGGAGACTTTAAAAACGGCTTAGCAGACGGACAAGGCAAGCTGACTACACAGACCAAGACTGTCTATGAGGGAACGTTTAAAGAGGGGATTTATCAGCATGCGGATTAAATGGTTTTCAGTAATACGAGTTGTAGGGCTACTCTTTGTCCTTCTTTATCACTTCTTTATCAAATATTTCTCTGGCGGCTTTGTCGGAGTCGATCTCTTTTTTACCCTATCGGGCTATCTAACCACCGCCCTTCTTATTGACGAATTCACTCAGGACAAGACCATCGACTTGGTAGGTTTTTTCCGTAGACGCCTCTACCGTATCCTACCCCCGCTCCTCCTAATGATTCTTACGGTCACCCCGTTAGCCCTCTTGGTTCGCAATGATTTCATCGCAAATATCGGCAATCAAATTGCGGTGGCGCTTGGTTTTATGACCAATATCTTTGAAATTTTAACTGGAGGAAACTACGAGAATCAATTTACCCCTCACCTCTTTGTGCATACTTGGACTCTGGCCATCGAGGTACAATTTTATCTGCTTTGGGGACTGGCCGTTTGGGGAATGACACGAATGGCCAAGTCGATTGGGCAGTTGAGAGGTTTGATTTTCCTCAGTTCATCGGCGATTTTCCTTACTAGCTTTTTGTCCATGTTCATCTCAAGTTTTTTTGTGGATAGTTATTCAACCATTTACTTCTCAACTTGGACGCATATTTTTCCTTTCTTCTTAGGAAGCATTCTGGCAACGATTGCCGGTATTAAAAATACAACCAAAGGATTCCAACGTACAATCCAACAATGGAGCAAGAAGAAGGCCTTACAGGTTTTCCTTGCCGGTTTCACCTTAGAACTTCTCCTGCTTTTTTTACTCAAGTTCAATTCAATTTGGACATACTTAATTGGTTTCCTCCTGTCCAGTATGGCAACTTCTGTGATGATTTTCGCGGCACGAGTTCTTCATGAAAAGACAGAAGAAGTCAATGAACCGCTAGCTGTCCAGTACCTAGCAGATATTTCCTACGGTTTCTACCTCTTCCACTGGCCGCTCTATCTCATTTTCTCCCAGATTTTTGGAAATATTGGCGGTGTCATTCTAACAGTAATCTTCTCTCTTCTCTTATCAACTGCCTCCTTCTACATTCTAGAACCCTATTTGGCTGGAAAAACAGGTCGGCTGTTCACATTGGAGATTGACCTCAAACCTTATACCAAATGGATTTCAATTGCTGGTGGTCTACTGGCTTTCAGCACCCTTCTCATTACACTGACAGCACCAAAACTAGGGGATTTTGATACAGAAATGCTGGTCAACAGTCTCAAGCAAGCCGACACACGCATGGCACAGACCAAAGCCAATGCAGAAAAAGGCAAGGCTTCTGGCTACGATATTGAAGAAGGGGTGACTATTATCGGAGACTCCGTTACCCTGCGCGCCACTCCTCAGTTGAACGAGCAACTTCCAGGAGCCTTTATAGATGCCCAAGGCAGCCGCAATACCCAGCAGGCCTATGAGATTTTAAAAACCAATATTGATAGCGGAACGCTTCTCAAGGACGTTGTTATCGCGACGGGGGCCAATGTCATCTATAACTATGACGAAGAATTAGATAAGATTGTCGATATTCTGCCAAACGGTTACCGTCTTATCTTGGTCACTCCTTACGATGGCAATGCCGCAACCTACGAAGATCCACTGTCAGAAAAACATGCCCAATATGTTCGCAATCTAGCCAAAAAGCACAACTTTATCACCGTCGCAGACTGGAATGCCGTTTCCAAGGCCAACCCGCAAATCTGGGTCGGCAGTGATAATGTCCACTTTGGTAGCGATGCAGAAACCACTGCTGAAGGTGGCAACCTCTTTGCTCAGACGATTAAGACTGCTTTAGAAGAAGCCGCACAAAAACCTGTAAAAGGGCAAGAATAAATAAAACTACTGAAGGACAACAATCCTTCAGTAGTTTTATTTTTGTTTGCTTTGAAAACGCCAAGTAAAGCGAATGCGATCATAAACTGAGTAGTAGAGTTCCAAAAGAAGAACAGCTAGAAGCCAGCCTCCGATAATATCTGTCGGATAATGTACTCCGATATAAATCCGTGAAAGAGCTACCAACACAGCCAGTAAAATCAGGCTGAGCTGCACAACTCGTTTGGCGAGCTGGTGTTTCATCCGTTGGTTGACAATAACGACCACAGCACCAGCCACAATCATGGTCGAGGCTGTATGCCAACTTGGGAAGGAATAACCGATGGTATCAATCAGCCATTCAATACTTGGACGGGGGCGTTGGTAGACATATTTCAGGGCAGTCGATGCCACTCCCATCCCCGCAATTGAGGCTAAAACCAAATAGGCCTCTGCCTTCCACTGTTTGCGATGAAACAGGACAATCAGCAAGAAACAGATACTAACGATAACAGAGGTATTTCCAATCACTGTAATCCTTGTCCAAAACTGGGTAGCCAAATCTGGCAGGTTTCCCCGGATAGCGGATTGGACGGCAGTATCAAAAGTTGTCAGCTGTTCTGGATAAAACTTGATAACGTAACCCAGAATAACAAGGGCTAAGGCTAAAAAAGATGCGTTTCGTAAATGTAGTTGTTTATTTTTCATATCAGTAGTCTAACAGGGAAAGTTTAAACTTTCTTTAAAATCGGCTGACTGACGCGATAAATTGGATAAAAAACAGTCGATAATAAAATTCCCTGCAAGAGATTAAAAGGAACCACCATCAAAAACAGGTAGGTCTTTACACCTAGTATTTCTCTAATATCAAAGTTAGCAAAGGCAGCATAGACCGGAATCGCATAAACATAATTCAAGACCAACATAACCGTTGTCAAGCTAAGGGTTCCTATGAGCGAGGCCAGTACATAATTCTTAAAGCTTGGCTGCTTCTGCCAAATCAAGGCAAAGGCCAAAACAAAGACTCCCATAGCGACTATGTTCATCGGCATCCCGATAACGGTCGACGGCCCTGAATTGTTCAAAAATAATTTCAAGATGGACCGAAGAATCAGGATAGAAAAGGCCGAGCGCAAGTCCAAGAGCAGCAAACCGAAGAAAATCGGTATGATGGAAAAATCAACTTCCAAAAAGCTGGCCGTTGGAATCAAGGGAAACTTTAGGTACATGAGCAGAAAAGAAACTGCTGAAAGAATGGCGATTAGTGCCATTTTGCGTGTATGTGTCATATCTTCCTCCAATTTTTACAAATTAGAGAAAAGAGAAAGGATGTCCTTTCGTCTTCTCCCATCCAGACTATACTGTCGGTTGTGGAATTTCACCACATCAGCTTGTGCTCGCGGACTTCAGAAGGGCTCTTTTTCTCTGATACGCCGTTAGGTCATCTCGTAGAAAAAAATTCCTTTTGTCACCGCCGGTCGGGAATTTCACCCTGCCCTGAAGACACCTTAATCATAACAAAAAAACCTTGCATTAGCAAGGCTGGGGTTTGACCCGTTATCTTTGATTTTCTTAATAAACGATTTACTTCAGCTTATCTACTTCATAGGTGTGGGATAATTCCAAACCCAAAAAGTTCTGCTGACGGAGTGCCTCGTAAACAACCATACAAACTGCATTTGACACGTTGAGGC
This sequence comes from Streptococcus oriscaviae, assembly GCF_018137985.1. NCBI lineage: Bacteria > Bacillati > Bacillota > Bacilli > Lactobacillales > Streptococcaceae > Streptococcus > Streptococcus oriscaviae. The sequence continues at coordinate 840,805 of NZ_CP073084.1, forward strand.
TGCGGACATGTTCATCATTCATAGGAATCCGCAAGGCCTTGTCTGCATGTTGGCGCATGAACTCCTCCGGCAATCCTGTGTCCTCCCGCCCAAAGAGAAAGTAATGAATCTGGTTATCCGCATAGTCCTCCTTTGCATACACCCTCTCTGAAAACTTGGAAATCAAGTGAACCTTGCCACCTTGCGCCGCTATCATAAATTCATCCAAGCTATCGTAAAAGCGCACATCTAGCTTGTCCCAGTAATCCAAGCCAGCCCGCTTCATCTTGCGGTCATCAATGGGAAAGCCCATGGGTCTGATAATGTGGAGCGGGCTGTTCGTCGCCGCACAGGTGCGGGCAATATTGCCGGTATTTTGGGGGATCTGAGGTTCAAAGAGAACGATATGATTCTTGGCAGTTTCTTCTTGATGGGACAGGGTTTCGATATTCATGTACTCTCCTTGAAAGCATATTTTTGACAAAAAAAGAGCCACACTGCCCGGAGTCAATCTCAGCAAACAGCATGGTGAATGACGAGTCATTCACTTAACTCACAACAGGTTTGAGTTAAATCAATGATTTCGTGTAACCATTATATCACAAGCAGATTACAAGTCAAGAAAAAGAGCCTTAAAATGACAAATTTTTGAAGGAAAATGACCGTTTTTTATAGAACCTAAAAAAGAGGCAACCGATTTGGTTACCCCTTTGGATTCTTACTTAGCTGCAATACCTTCTTCTGCCGTCAATTCAATCAATTCAGCTGATCTCTTTGTTGCAGAACCGATGTAGGTATCGTAGTATTTAACACGCTTATTGACAGCCGTAATACTCTCCCGCTCAAATGTTGGAATAGCAAAGGCTTGTTCAAAGGCATACTGTTGCCATGCTTTATAGTTTTCAAAGTTGACCTTTTCATCAAAAGATTCAACTGACGAAATAGCATCCAACAGTTCTGTATTTTCATCCGACACAAAGCGAGAGTAGTTGAACATAGCTTCTGGTCCCCAAAGTGCTGTTGGATTTGGATCCAGACCAGTTGACCAAGCCGCCATATACATATCAATTCCTGCATCATTAGCTTCCACCTGGTCATAGAAGGTGTTGAATTCAATCGTACGCCCAGTAAATAGTTCAACGTTTAGACCGATTTCCTTCCACCAGCTAATGTACTGCTGAACCAGGGTCTCTTGGGTTTCTGTGCTCTTTTGGGCTGCAAGACTGATGGTAAAGCTGTTGCCGTCTGGATCTTCACGAAGACCATCTCCATCTATATCCTTATATCCCGCTTCATCCAAGAGTTGCTTGGCCTTTTCAGGATTATAGGTATAGCCCTCCATCTCCTTATCATTCAACTTACCAAAGAAGGAAATAATCAGTGAGTTGGTTGGATGGTAGAGTCCGTTGTAAAGTTTCTCACCAGCCATAGCATTGTCCAGAGCATAACCGATGGCCTGCCGTAACTTGACATTGTTCATCTTGGCATCTTGGTTCATAACATTTTTGCCAGTTTCGGCGTCGTAATGCCCCAAGTTGAAGGAAACATAATTATAGGTTCCTTGCAGACTGCCCAGCAAGGTAATGTTGGACAAATCTTTATAGGCATCTAGCTGATCAATCGGCATATCTGCAATGTCATAGTGACCAGCCTTCATTTCCGCCACAATGGTGTCAGGTGATACAACATCCATTTTCAGGCTGTCCAACTTGACTTGCCCCTTGTAGTAATACTCGTTTGGTACATAGGTAATGGACTCACCGCTGACAATTTCTTTAATCTTATAAGGTCCCATGCCGACCGTCTTTGCTGTACGAGAATACTCACTGTTTTCCCAATCTTTGACGGCAATATCCTTATAAATGTGTTTTGGCATCACCATTGCTGGCACAGCCCCTCCTGCATAAAGCATAGAAGGTGTCATTTCTTTCATGGTCAAGACAACCGTATAGTCGTCTACCTTTTCAATACCCGAGATGTTGCTTGCTGTCCCTGCAATGAACTCATCCATGCCTTCAATATTAGTATAGGTGGAGTCAAATCGGACACCTGCGTAGTCTGGACTAGCCATCTGCTCAATGGTGAAAATGTAGTCATCAATGGTAAAAGGCTGGCCATCTGACCACTTGTAATCCTTACCCGTCAAACTAACGGTGACGGTTCGCTTGTCTACATCGAACTCAGCCTTAGCTAGACCAGAATCATCCAGCTCACGGTTTTCGTCGTAGCCAAACATGGAAATATCAACCATGTCTGAAAAATTAGCATCTGCTACATTGACAACCAGCTCATCAATCAAAATACCGGTTGTTGGCGCAGAAGCAACCACCGCATAATTTAGTTGACCACCATCAATCGGTGTACCATCATGAGTCACTTCCGAAGCAAAGGACTGACTTGCTTCTTCTGTTCCACCTTGCTTTGTCTGACAGGCTACCAAAACTGCAAGTGACAAAAAACTAATTCCCGCTAGCGCGAACTGCTTTTTCATTGTATTCATACTAACCTCCCGTTTCTTATGGTTTAAACTATTTATTATTATATCACAAAGGCTCATAAATATACAGTATTTTCAGAATTTTTCAACATTTGTTCGGCTTTTGCATACCTAAAGGAGAGCAGAATAAAACGCAGGTTAACAACCGAAATACTGCAAAAAAAAAGCAGCAAATCACTCTGATTCCTGCTTATTTCTTTTTAAACTAAAGTGATCGGGCACAGGGTCTTCCCCACCTTCCACAAAGGGATGGCAGCGGCCAATGCGAGCCAGCCCCATGAGAAAGCCTTTCAAACCATGTTTGTTCAGCGCTTCAATCATATAGTTGGAACAAGTGGGGTGGTAACGACAGGTGGGCGGAAAGAGGGGCGAAATCAGGCGTTGGTATAGTCGGACAAGACCGATTAACAGCCGGCTCATTTTTTCTTTGCTACCTTAGTCACAGCAAGAGTATGAAGTTTGCTGATGTCTTTCTTGTTGAGTTTTCTGGCCTCTCCTGGTCGCAAACCGGTCAAGTCTAAGTTCCCAAAACGAGTCCGAGATAACTTATCCACCTGAAGCCCAACCGCTTCAAACATTTTTTTCACCTGATGGTTCCGTCCTTCGTGGATGGTCAACTCGATGACCGAGCGATTTTTGATAGGATCCACCTTGAGGATTTCATAGACTGCTGGCTTGGTTTTCTTGCCGTCAATCACGACACCCCGCGTCAAGGGGCGCAAAACGTCTTTGTTGGCAATTCCCTTAACTCGCGCCACATAGACCTTGTCGATTTCGTTGCGTGGGTGAATCATCTCATCGGTAAAATCGCCATCATTGGTCAAAATCAAGACACCGGATGTGTCCCAATCCAGGCGCCCTACGGGATAAATCCGCTCGCGTACATTGGGCAACAGATCGATAACCGTTGGTCGTCCCTTGTCATCAGATACACTGGAAATCACGCCTCGTGGTTTATGGAGAAGGTAGTAGACCTTTTCTTCGTTATAAATCGGCTGCCCTTCCACTTCGACCTTATCACCAGACTTGATAATAGTTCCCAGTTCACGCACCACTTGACCATTAACGGTAACCAGCCCCTGTTTAATCAGTTCTTCTGCCTTACGGCGACTGGCTACGCCTGCATGGGCAATGTATTTGTTAATTCTCATCTTCTATCTCTTTTCTTTCTACGAACAATTCTGTTTCTTCGTCAATTAGATCTAGGCTTGAAACATCCGGCAATTCTTCCAAACTGTTCATTCCCATATAATCTAGGAAATAATCTGTCGTCACATAGAGGTTGGGGCGACCGATAACCTCCTTTTTACCGTTTTCCCGAATCAGGTCAAAGGCTTGAAGCTTACTGATGGCACCGCTGGAGTTGACTCCGCGAATATCGTCTATCTCTACACGGGTAATGGGTTGCTTGTAGGCCACAATAGAAAGGGTTTCTAGAAGAGCCCGTGACATAGACTGGTTAATAGGCGTTCTAGAATAGGTTCGCAGGAGGTCTGCATAGTCTTTCTTTGTCACCAACTTATAACTATTGGAAGACTCTAACAAGGCAAGGCCTGACTGGGAATCTTCCTGATACTTGGTACTCAATTTTTCCAACTGCTGTAAGACGGCAGACGGCTGCAAGTCCAGCAATTCTGCCAAGGTTCGCACGGTCAAGCCATCTTCTCCAGCAACAAATAATAGCACCTCAATTTCAGCTAATCGACTCATCTTGACTCCTTATTAACACAATCTCTCCAAATGTTTCTGTTTGCTCCAATAAAATTTCCTGAACCTTTACTAATTCAAGGGTTGCCAAAAAGATGGTGATGATTTCGTTGAGATCACGACTCTCCTGAAAGAGCTGACGCAGGGCCAAACGAGGTGACTGGTCGAACTGCCTACGAACACGATCCATCATGTCTTCAATCTTATACTCATCTCTAGCAATGGTGGTGTGGCTCTTACGCAGTTCTTCTTGTTTCTCAGCCATAACCTTGGAAAAGGCCAAGAAGATGTCAATCACCGTCTTATCCTGAGTCAAGGTCACATCTTCATAAACCAAGTCTAGTTTAGGCTTGGAATAATACTGGGCCCGTTCATCATGCTGTTTCCCCAGTTCCTGACTCAGGACTTTGAACTTACGGTACTCTTCTAATTGATCCAAGAGTTCCTGCTCTGGATCCACCTCATCTTCTACTTGTTCCACCACCTTGGGAAGAAGCCGCCGGCTCTTAATCAGCATGAGCTGGCTGGCCATAAGCATGTATTCTCCTGCCACTTCTAGGCGCATAGCTTGTAAAGTGGCAATATAGGACAAATACTGCTCGATAACTTCTGTAATAGGAACTTGGTAAATATCCACCTGATACTTAGAAACCAGATGCAGGAGCAAATCCAGAGGTCCCTCAAAATCTTTTAACTTAATATCCATTATCTGTATTTTTCTAAACTCATACTTGTTTTTAAGCCCAAAAGTTTGGCAACTTCTTCAAGACTCTTACCAGCATCCAGCTGACCCAAAATATACTGCTCTCTCAGGAACTGAGCAGTCCACTCTCTTTTTCCAATCAAGCGGAGGAAAGCTGCTAAACGGTTAAATAACCATTGGCGAGAATAGGTCTGTCCTTTTTTATCAAAAAGGTAGGTTCCTGAAAAAGGGCCTTTCAAATAAGGTATCAAATCCTTAGGCAGCGAAAGGATCCGCTTGCGGTTGCTCTTTTGAACGGTTAACACCTGAAAATCAAGATTGATGTCTTGTAGCCTAATCTCTCCAATCTCACTGGGCAGCAAACCCAAGTAGGCGATGAGAAGCGCGATTAACTGCCCGTTTTTTTCACTGGTTTCCTGCCAAAGCAGGCTCAAGTTCGCTCTGGTCTTTTGAGGACGTTTCGCCAGTACAGTCTGCTGCAATTTGAGCTTGTAGAACTTATCCAGCTGACCGTCTTCATATAAAAAATAGAGGAATTGGTTGACCGCTGATAACTTACGTTTTTGAGCGGCAGGCTTCAAGTCCTGTAAAAAGAGCTGGTAAGCAGCCAATTCTTGAGGACTGACCGTTTCGTGGCAGAGCTCTACAAACTGCCGCAGGTCGTAAAAATAAGCTGATTGCGAATGCGGAGATAGTTTTTTCTGAGCGATAAAGCGGGTAATGGCTTGATTCATTGTTGTCGGTTACTTCTTATCCTGATAAAAGTTGTGTAAGAGGGCATTGACTGCCTTGAGGATGGACTTGCGGGTGATGATTCCCAGAAATTCTCTGTCCTTGCCCACAACTGGAAGGAAGGGTTCGTCAACTAGTTTTCTCATCACCTCAGCTAAATCATAGTCCTCTTCAACTGTTGCCACATCGGTCTTTGCAACCACCGAAATGTCTTCTGTCAATTCATCATCGGATAGTTCATGCTCCGCCTGATAGAGCATGATTTCTCGCAGGCCAATCGTGCCATAAAAGCGATTGTCTTCTGTCACTACTGGTACCCGCGAATAGGTCATGTGGCTGAGCAGGAGCTTGGCATGGTCGATATTATGTGTATCAATAATCACCGCCAGTTTGTCTGCAGGTGTCAAAAAGGTATCTTCTTGAGCCAGTAAAAAGGTTTCAAATTCATGTGCAATCATCGTGGAAAATCCTTTGTCAATGGGGAATAGAGCTGATGGTTTCGCGTGTAAAATTCAACGTGAAATAAGTCATCTGTAATCGTAACTAAAGCGTAGAGCTTCTCTCTAATCATTCCTCTAGGATGGCTGACAGAACCGGGATTGAGAAAGAGCGTCTTGCCTCTGACAGTGGCATCCGGAATATGCAGGTGACCGTATAGACAAATATCCGCATCCAGTTCCTGAGCCCAATAATCCAGGTTCTGCCAGGTGTAGTTGATTCGATAGAGGTGACCATGGGTCTGAGCGATGGTGAGATCTCCCATCCTAACTTTGAGACTGGCTGGGAAATTCCCATAATAATCGCAATTGCCTTCGACAACTTGAATCCCTTCCCAGATAGGGTCCTCGCTATCCAACTCGGAATCTCCGTTGTGAAAAATGGCATCAACCTTACCGCTATAGCGGTCTTTCAACTCTTGGACAACAGCCCTGTCTCCATGTGAGTCACTCATGACTAGGATTGTTTTGCTTGTGCTTGCCATACAGGAAAGGCCTCCAGTAATTTTTCTAGTGCTTGAGCACGGTGGGAAATTTTATTTTTTTCTTCTAGGCTAAGTTCTGCAGAGGTTCTTCCAGTTTCGCCGACCAAAAAGAGTGGGTCATAACCAAAACCATGTTCTCCCCGTGGACTCGTGCCGATATAGCCTGCCCAGTCAGCTTCAACGACCAGACTTTCTCGATCAGGTGCTGCCATGACAAGGGTACAGTGGAATTGGGCAGACCTGTCCTTCTTCTCAAATACCATGGCCAATTCGTGGAGGAGCTTAGCGTTGTTGCTAGCATCCGTCGCATCTGGGCCCGAAAAACGAGCAGACCAGACGCCTGGAAGACCGCCGAGCTTATCTACTTTTAGGCCGGAATCATCTGCCAAGACCATCTTCCCTGTCAGTTGGGCGATGGTTTCTGCCTTGAGGCGGGCGTTTTCTTCAAATGTCAGACCGGTTTCTGCTACATCTGGCAACTCGGGGTAGTCGTTTAGGTTTTCCACTTGGTAACCTAGTTTCTCAAAGAAATTGCGAAATTCCTTGGTCTTCCCTTCGTTTTTGGTAGCAATCAGGATGCTATCACCGATTGGTCGCTTCTGGTTTTCTCTACCAAAGAAACTCTCTAAGGGCACTCCTTCTGAAGGAAGTTCTGCTAGGATTAGCTGTTCTCCTTCTGTAATCAAGAGGGCTCCCTGATGCTGAATAAGGCTCAATTGGCGGCCCATTTCCTGCTGGATGATATCCAGAAGAAATTGGAAAAAAGAAGCCTTGGAGGAGAGGGTAACAATATGAACTTCTAATTCCTTTTCTTTCATCAGTTCCATTAGGCGATGAAAGGAAACTCGGAGTTCCTCATCATCCTGTACTCTTCCAAAATGGGTCAGACAACTCCAATCTGCGCATTTTCCGATAAACCAGTTCTGTGCATCTTTGTATTCATAGATTTTGTCTGTCATAATTCTACATGCTCCACATCAATGTCTTTGCCCAGCCAGTTTTCTGCAATCAAACGAAAGGCGACTGGACTGGCAGTTGTATAAAAACGATGATTCAACGGCTCTTCTGTCCGGCTGTGATTGATTTCAAAATAGTTGAGCAGGACAGAAATATCCCGCGCACACTCTGCTCCGCTGTCAATAAGGGTCACGTCCTTGCCCATCACATTCTGGATAATAGGACGTAAAAGCGGGTAATGGGTACAGCCCAAGACGACCGTATCAACCTTTCCCGCCATCCCACGAAGGGTTTCATACACCACTTTCTTAGCCAGGCTAGACTGGTAGTTGTTGGATTCTACCAGAGGAACAAATTTAGGGCAGGCCAAACTTTCAACCTGGGCAGCAGGTGAAAGGGCCTGTATTTTTTTCCGATAACTATCCATCTGAATGGTCATAGCCGTTCCCAATACGCCAATGCGGCCTGACTTAGAGGCCTTGATGGCTGCTGAGGCTCCCGGAAGGATGACTCCCAGCACTGGAATATCCAGTTTGGCCTTAACTTCCTCCCAGGCAACTGCTGTTGCTGTATTGCAGGCAAAGACGATCATCTTGACATTCTTGGTCAGAAGAAAGTTGACCAGCTGCCAGGTATATTCTTTAATCTGTTGGGCTGGTCGGGGTCCGTAAGGGGCTCTGGCCGAGTCGCCGATGTATACAATTTCTTCGTGAGGCAGCTGACGCATCAGCTCCCGGGCCACCGTCAAACCACCCACACCCGAATCTAAAAATCCAATAGGTCGATTGTCCATACTACTTTCCTAGGCCTTGATGTTTCTTTGGGCCTGTTCCTTCTTGAAACGAAAAGGACTTGGGAGTGTCTCCCAGTCCCATTTATTCTTATTTTTTCTTAGTTGCAACCTTTTGTTGGCTCTTGATTTGACGAAGCACTTGCTGAACCTTAGCCTCACTTGGCTTTTGTCCCATCTGGCTCATCATGGTACGAAGAGCATTTTCATCCAAAATTGGCTTATCTGCAATAAACTTTTCAACCTGTTTACGGGAAAGGAAAATCCCCAAAAACACACCGCCCGCAAAGGCTAATACAATCAATAGAATTGCAAGACCAATATTCATATTCTAACAATCTCCTAACTTTTTTCTGTTTCGTTGGTATGTCAAACTGCTGCACACGCTCTTTATTCTTGCTCTGCAGATACTGGGTTGCAGATGGATGAGTAAAAAGCAGTTGAAGCAAATCTTCACTCCCTACATTATAACAAATTTACACTTTTTTTCCAAGACTTACCTGTCAAAATCGAAGCCGTAAATCGTTGCAAAATAATCTTCCGGAGTTTCTGCTCGACGAATCATCCGCGCCTGACCATCTTCTGTAAGGAGAATCTCGGCAGAACGCAGGCGGCCGTTGTAGTTGTAGCCCATCGAAAAGCCGTGTGCGCCTGTATCGTGGATGACTAAGGTATCTCCAACTTCAGCTCTTGGCAGAGAGCGATTCACTGCAAACTTATCATTATTTTCGCAGAGTGAACCAGCCACATCCACCACTTCAAGCGGAGCATCTGGTCGCGTGATATTGGTAATATGGTGGTAGGCCCCGTAGAAGGCTGGGCGCATGAGATTGGCTGCCGAAGCATCTACCCCTATATAAGTGCGATAAGTTTCCTTGCGGTGAAGAACCTTGGTAATGAGATGGCCATGAGGAGCCAGCATGAAGCGTCCTAGTTCTGTGAAAATCTTAACATCCCCTAGACCGTTCGGAGTCAGAATTTCCTCATATACCTTACGGACGCCCTCGCCAATACGGGCAATATCATTTGGCTCTTGATCTGGATGGTAGTCAACTCCGATTCCACCTGACAAATTGATAAAGTCTAAGCTAACACCTGTTTCCTCTCGGATTTCCAAGGCCAAGTCAAAAAGTTGGCGAGCCAGTTCGGGATAGTAATCATTGGTGACAGTATTCGATGCCAAAAAAGCATGGATACCGAACTGTTTCACTCCCAGTTCTTTCAAATCCTTGTAACCCTGAAGAAGTTGAGATTTGGTCATGCCAAACTTGGACTCCTCTGGATGATCCATGATGTCGGTTCCCAAAGAAAAGATACCACCAGGGTTGTAGCGCAGGCAAACCGTTTCTGGAATCCCTGCCACATCTCTTAGAAAGGCAATATGTTCATAGGCGTCCAAATTGATGGTCGCACCAACCTGCCTTGCATAGACAAATTCTTGAGCCTGAGTATCATTTGAGGTAAACATGATGTCTGTGAAGCCCATCTTAGCACTCATCAAGACCTCCACATCCGTCGCACAGTCCACCCCACAACCTTCTTCTTGAAGGATCTTCAAAATGGCTGGAGTCGGCGTCGCCTTCACGGCAAAATATTCCTTAAATCCCTTGTTCCATGAAAAGGCAGCGTGCAGGGCACGCGCTTTTTCGCGTATTCCCTTTTCATCGTAGAGGTGGAAGGGGGTTGGAAATTGCTCAGTGATGGTAGCTAGGGTTTCTTTGCTGATAAATGGTTGTTTGGTCATCTCTCTACCTCGTCAAATTTTTTACCATTATACCATAAAAAGAGGGGATAGGCATTTCTTTCAACCAATTTCGCTTTCGGCTTGCAAAATAAACAGCAAGTTCTATAATGGGTATTAAGAAAGAAAGGAGTTCGTTATGTTTGAACTAGAACCATCATTTACTGACAAACTCTATGCTGATTATCTGGCCAATCCCAAATATCGTGCAATGGAAAACGCCATCAGTCACAACGGTTTGTTGAAGTCCTTGGAAACACGCCAAAGTGCCGTAGAAAACGATCCTGTTTTCTCCATTGATGTGACCAAAGATAAGGTTTCCGACCAAAAGGCTTCCGGCCGTTGCTGGATGTTTGCCGCCCTCAATACCTTCCGCCACAAGCTCATCAGCGAATTCAAGCTGGAAGATTTTGAACTGTCACAGGCCCACACCTTCTTCTGGGATAAGTATGAAAAATCCAACTGGTTTCTTGAACAAATTATTGCCACTGCGGATCAGGAGTTAGATAGCCGTAAGGTCAAATTCCTTCTGGATACTCCCCAACAAGATGGGGGTCAGTGGGATATGGTCGTAGCTCTTTTTGAGAAATACGGAGTGGTACCAAAGTCTGTCTACCCTGAGTCTATCTCTTCCAGCAATAGTCGCGAACTCAACCAATACCTCAACAAATTGCTGCGTCAGGACGCCCAGATCTTACGGCAATTGATTGAAAACGGGGCCAACCTTCCTCAGGTCAAGGCCAAAAAAGAAGATCTTCTTCAAGAAATCTTCAATTTCTTAGCCATGAACCTAGGGCTTCCCCCACGCTCTTTTGACTTTGCCTACCGCGATAAGGACAACGCTTATCATAGCGACAAAGACCTGACACCGCAAGTCTTCTACGAACGCTATGTCGGTTTGAAACTGGCAGACTATGTATCCGTCATCAATGCACCGACCAGTGACAAGCCATATGGAAAATCCTATACTGTTGAACTGCTGGGGAATGTGGTTGGAAGTCCTGCTGTACGCTATCTCAATTTGGAAATGGACCGATTGAAAGAACTAGCTATTGCCCAGTTAAAAACAGGTGAATCTGTTTGGTTTGGTTCAGATGTCGGTCAATCAAGCGACCGTCAGACAGGCGTAATGGCAATCAATACTTATGATTTCCAATCCAGCATGGACATCCAACTAACCCAAGACAAGGCAGGGCGTTTGGATTATGCTGAAAGTCTGATGACGCACGCCATGGTATTAACAGGTGTTGATTTAGATCAGGCTGGCCGTTCACTCAAATGGAAGGTAGAAAATTCTTGGGGTGACAAGGTTGGTCAGAAAGGCTATTTCGTTGCTTCTGACAAGTGGATGGATGAGTATACTTACCAAATTGTTGTCCGCAAAGACCTATTGACCGCTGAAGAATTAGCCGCCTATCAGGCCCAGCCTCAGGTACTCGCTCCTTGGGATCCAATGGGGGCCTTAGCCAACTTATGACAGATAGATAAAGAGTTAGAGGCGCACCTCTAACTCTTTTTGCATGTGATTTACTTATCTAACCAAATCTGTCGTTCTTTCTTTATCTGGCTTTGAGCAGCAGCCAAACGGGCTATCAGAACCCGATAAGGCGAACAGGAAACGTAGTCTAGTCCTAGGTCTGAGCACCGCTCAATGGACACTGGATCGCCGCCGTGTTCTCCACAGATACCGATGGCTATTTCAGGGTTCACAGACCGCGCTTTTTCGATTGCCAGTTTCATCAGTTCCAAAACGCCCGATTCATCCAGACTAACAAATGGATCCTGCGGCAGAATCTGCTTGTCCAAGTAAGATTCTAGGAACTTGCTGGCATCATCGCGAGAGTAACCATAGGTCATCTGGGTCAAGTCGTTGGTTCCAAAGCTAAAGAAGGCTGCCTGAGTTGCGAGCTGGTCTGCTGTCAGACAGGCACGCGGAATTTCGATCATGCTGCCAATGCTGTAATCAAACCGCAAGCCTGCTTGCTCCATCTCCTCTTCCAGACAGGTCTGAATCAGATTCTTGAGGTAGGTCAGCTCCTTATCGATCCCAACCAGAGGAATCATAATATCCGCCTGAACAGGAGTTCCCTCCTTACGCGCCTTGAGAGCTGCTCTGGCAATGGCTCTCGCCTGCATCAGATAAATTTCTGGATAGGTAATCCCCAAACGGCAGCCGCGATGCCCCATCATAGGATTGAATTCTGCCAAGGAATGGAGCTGCCGCTTGAGAGCTACAAGGCTAACCCCCAAATCTGCTGCCAAGCTAGCGATTTGCTCCTCCTCTTTTGGAAGAAATTCATGTAAAGGTGGATCTAAGAGCCGAATGGTGAGATGACGTCCTTCCATAACCTTAAACATCTGATAAAAATCATCCCGCTGGAAGGGTTCCAAGCGGTCGAGGTAGACGCTACGCTCCTCGCTGGACTTAGCTAAAATCATCTGGCGAACAGTCCGAATACGTTCTTCTTCAAAGAACATGTGTTCTGTCCGGCAAAGACCGATTCCTTCTGCACCAAAGCCCAGACCGGTTTTGGCATCTGCTGCATTGTCAGCGTTGACATACACCTTGAGAGGACGAATGCGGTCTGCCCACGTCATCAGCTCTTGGAAATGTTCGTCATGACTATCTTGGGAAGTTTCCAAAGCTCCTAAGTAGACCTTGCCAGTTGCTCCATCAATAGACAACACATCCCCTTCATGAAGCAGATGAGGACCAACCCTTACGGTCTTTGTTGTTTCATCAATTTGCAGGGCTTGGCAGCCACAAACGCAGGATTTCCCCATTCCACGCGCAACCACCGCCGCGTGAGAAGTCATACCTCCACGGCTGGTCAGAATGGCCTGAGCAGAAACCATTCCTTCAATGTCCTCGGGCGAGGTTTCCTCTCGCACCAAAATCACCTTTTCCTGCTTAGCGGCCTTGGTTGCTTCTTCTGCTGTAAAGTAAATTTTCCCACTTGCCGCACCTGGAGAGGCAGCAAGTCCTGTCGCTAGCAACTCCGCTCCTGCTAGACTGTCTGGCCTGAATTGAGGATGGAGGAGTTGGTTAATCTCTTGAGCCGACAGGCGCAACAAGGCTTCTTGCTTGTCGATAATCCCCTCTTTCACCAGATCCACAGCAACTCGCACTGCGGCCTTAGCGGTCCGTTTGGCATTGCGGGTCTGTAGGAGATAGAGTTTGCCTTCCTCAATAGTAAATTCAATGTCCTGCATATCTTGATAGTGGCGCTCTAACTCTTCTACTAGGCCTAGCAATTCTTGGTATTGGGCTGGTTTGTCTTCTTTCAAATTAGCGATACTCTTTGGCGTTCGGATGCCCGCCACCACATCCTCGCCTTGGGCGTTGATAAGGTATTCCCCAAACAATTCTCGGCTGCCGTCAACCGGGTTGCGGCTAAAACAAACACCTGTTCCAGACTCATCTCCCCGATTACCAAAAACCATGGCCTGTATATTTACGGCGGTTCCTAGACTATCACTGATTTGATGCAGCCTGCGGTAGACCTTGGCCCTGTTGTTATTCCAGGATCGAAAGACTGCTTCGATGGCTAAGAAGAGCTGTTCCTCCACATCTTGCGGAAATGTTCTTCCAGTTTGCGCCAGAAAAATCACCTTGAACTCCTGCACAATCTGTCTAAGTTCATGAGCTGGAATATCCTTGTCTTCGGGATAGCCCTTTTCGGCCTTGATGCGGGATAACACCTGTTCAAAATGGAACTTTTCAACCCCCATCACCACGTCTGAAAACATTTGGATGAAGCGACGATAACTGTCAAAGGCAAATTTTTCATCCTGTTGTTGAGCCAAGGCTTCGACAACCTGATCATTGAGCCCCAAATTGAGTACCGTATCCATCATGCCTGGCATAGAAAAAACGGCACCACTGCGAACAGATACCAAAAGCGGATTTTCCAAACTTCCCAGTACCTTGCCCATCTCCTCTTCCAAGCCCTGAAGATGTTCCTTAACCTCTGCTATCAGACTGTCAAAGAGTTGCCCATCATGAGTATAATAGGCATTGCAGGCTTCTGTTGTGATGGTAAAACCCGGTGGCACCCGCACTCCTAGACCGACCATTTCAGCTAGGTTGGCCCCTTTGCCACCCAAGAGATGCTTCATCTCCTTGTTGCCTTCCTGAAAACGATAAACCAATTTTGCCATGGTGACCTCCTTTTTGCACCTATAAATTGACCACTGTTAATCCAGATTGCTTCATTCGTTCCATAATCAACTCTGCTGTTTCTTCGATAGCCTTGTTTTCAATATCAATGATTGGGCAGCCCAACCTGTTCATAATCGAGTGGGCATAGTTCAATTCCTCTAAAATCTGCTCCTGATTGGTATAGGTGTTGTCCTGATACATACCGAGAGATTTCAAGCGCTCTTCCCGAATTCGGTTGAGGTGATCCAGACTGGTCGTCAGACCAAAAATCTTCCTGCGATCTAGTTGAAATAGTTCCTGAGGGATGGGAGAACCCAAGATAAGCGGAAGATTCATCACCTTTAACTGTTGGTTAGCCAAATACATGCTAAGCGGTGTCTTGGAGGTTCGGGAAACGCCAATCAAGACCACATCCGCCTCGAACAAACCTCGCACGTCCTTGCCATCATCGTACTTAATGGTAAATTCAATAGCATGAATGCGATTGAAATATGCCTGATCGACCTTGCGCAGTAAACCCGGCTGACTCTTGGGAGCCAATTCAAAGTGGGCAGCCAAACTGGCAATCATATCTGTCAAAATATCGAAAAGCTGAACGCCTTTTTCCTCAGCCAGTTGCCGCGAGTAGGCAGCCAGTTCAGGGTTAACCAACGTTTGGATGACCAGACACTGACTGTCTGGCATCTGTTGGTAAATGCCGTCTAGCTCTGAAGGACTGTTGATAAAGGGATAGCGCAAAACAGAATAGGTCACCGCTTGGCCTTCAAACTGGGCCAGAGCTGCTCGAATGACTTCCTTGGCTGTATTGCCCAGTGAATCTGAAATGATATAGATAATCATCGTATTCCCTCCATTGATTCCAAAAGCAGAGATAGAATGGTCGTTTTTGAAATCCGACCAATTGGCCGCAGACGGCCATCCTCATTGACGACGACTGGCAGACAGTCTACCTGATGCAGACCAATTTTTTTCAGAGCATCTAAAACACGCTCCTCTTCTTTACAGTAGATAATATTAGGAACCCTTGTCATGGCTAAGGCCACGCTAAAGTTTTGGATGATGGGATTGGACAGGGCCATTTTGAGTAGGTCCTTACGAGAAACAATCCCAACGAGATACCCATCCTCATCAACAATAAAAATCGTTCCTACATCGTGAATATACAGCTTGGTCACAACATCTGAAAAGCCATCTGTCTGTTTGGCAACAATAGGAATCCCCATCACATCTTTGACTTCTTTTTCTTGAAAATGATAGTTCTGTTGCGCCTGATAATTTTCATTATAGTAATAGCCAACATTGGGTTTGGCCTCTAAAATCCCAATCATAATGAGGACAGCCAGTTCATTGCGGATGGTAGACTTGCCAACTGATAGCTGCTTGGCCAAATCATCACCCGTAATTGGTTCACGGCTTTTAACTAATTCGATGATACTTTCTTGTCGTTTATTTAACTTCATTTTTCTCTCCTTGTAAGCGCCTTCCACCACATCTTATCACTTATGCTACATTAAATCAAGTTATAACACATTATTTCTATTGTTTTTTTAATTAGCACACACTATTCCCTGCTTCAAACACCAGAAAAAAATCCATAGGGTTCTTCCTATGGATTTTCAGAAATAGTATATATTTTATTGGCGAACTTCTAAGAGACCCAAATCACCGTCTTCACGTTTGTACAGGACGTTGGTAGTGCCATCGCTTGCATCTGTGTAAATGAAGAAATCATGGCCCAGCAATTCCAATTGGAGAATGGCTTCTTCAATATCCATTGGTTTCAGGTCAACCTGCTTGGTACGAACTACTTTCACTTCTTCTTCTGCTTGTTCTACCAAGTCTTCAGTAAAGATTTGACTGGTTGAAACTTTTTGACGGTGCTTACGCTCAATCTTTGTCTTATTGCGGCGGATTTGGCGCTCAATCTTGTCAACTACCAAATCAATCGAACCGTACATTTCTTGGGAAACATCTTCAGCACGGAGAGTAATGGAGCCAATTGGAATGGTTACTTCCACCTTGGCACGCTTGTCACGATATACTTTCAGATTCACTTTCGCGTTGAGTTCTTGGTCTTCATGGAAGTATTTCTCAATCTTGGCTACCTTGTCTTCCACATAGTTGCGAAGTGCTTCTGTCACTTCAAGGTTTTCTCCACGAATACTGAATTTAATCATATAAGTACCTCTTTCTAGGCTTTCGCCTTTCTTCACTCTTATTATACCACTTGAGAATTTTTTTGCAACCGTTTTCTCAGCGCGCGATTGAAAAACTCTTGATTCTTTTCTTTCCATTTTTCATAAGAATCCGCTTGGCTAGCTGGATACTGGCACCTGTTGTGTAAATATCATCAATCAAAATTATTTTTTCCGGAAGTGGTTTTTCCTCCAAAAGATAAAAAAACTGTTCCGCCTCCAATCGTTCCTTCCTCGATTTTTCTGACTGCCGCTGGGTATCCATTTTCCCCAGCAAAGGCTGGTAGGTAAGCCCTGCCGCTTCCAGGATTCCTTCTACCTGATTAAAGCCCCGCTCCGCCAAACGCTTGGGACCAAGTGGGATGGGTACGAGAGTGTAGTCGGAATATGCGCTTAGGTAGAGTTTAAGCTCTTTTGCAAAAACTTTCCTTAAAAGATAATCCCCTTGAAATTTATACTGGTTAAAATAGGCCGCCATCTCGTCTGTATAATCATAGAGGCTTTTGTGATCCACCGATAGCCCCAACTTCTCCCAATAACGGCAATCCTGACAAACCTCACTGCTGCCAGATTTTGAGCAGGAAGGGCAGGCCTCTTCTGTTTTGGGAACAAAAGCTGCGCGGCAACTCAAACAAACCTGCGCTTCCATTTTTTTAAAGAGAAGAATGTCCACAAACCGCAGACTCTCCTTCATCCCTTGCTTGCACAACAAACATTCACTCATGACCAGCCTCCTTATTCATCAAGCGAATTTCTGCAATAGCCCGTTCGATAGCCCGGTTACTGCCAGCATGAAAGAAGAGCAACTGTCCTGTTGGCCGCTCCAAGCTCCGTCCAACGCGCCCTGCAATCTGGACGAGTGAAGAAGAACTATACAGGGTATGGTGGGCATCAACGACAAAGACATCTACACAAGGAAAAGTCACCCCACGCTCCAAGATGGTCGTTGATACCAAAATCGACAGCTCCTGCTTCCGAAAGCCCTCCACCAGCTCCAGCCGATTTTCCGTCTGACTAGATACAAAACCGATCAACTCCTCTGGAAAAACCTGGCTGAGCACCTGACAAAAAGCTTGCCCCAACTTTATTTCTGGAACAAAAATCAACAGAGGATAGCCACTTTCTCGTTGCTTTCGGATTGCCCTTTCCAACTTCTTGACCAATTTCTTTTTGCCTAACTCCCTTTCAAAATGTGCCAACCAAACTTTTTGAGGAGGAACCAAGGGATTGCCATGGAATCGTCTGGGAAGGCGGAAGCGCTCTAAATCCCCACGCTTGACTTTTTTATCCAAGGCTTCTGTTGAAGTTGCTGTCAAAAAGACCTGAACCCCATCGGGTTTACAGGCATTCTCCACCGCCCGATAGAGCATGGGATTGTCCACATAAGGAAAGGCATCTACCTCATCAATCAATATCAAATCAAAAGCCTGATAAAATTTGAGAAGCTGATGAGTGGTCGCAATAACCAAGGGGGTGCGAAAATAAGCCTCTGACTCTCCATGCAGCAAACTAATCGGACAAGCAAAATCCTTACTCAATCGCTTATACAGTTCAATGCACACATCAATGCGTGGGCTAGCCAAACAAACCGCCCCTCCCTCATCAATCACTGAAGCAACCGCCTGATAGATCATCTCTGTCTTGCCAGCTCCCGTAACCGCGTGAACCAGACTAGCCCTTCGCTCAGCAACCGCCTGACACAAACCATCCGAAACCTGTTGCTGCCAGTCAGTCAGCTGCCCCGTCCAGCAAAGACTTTGCTGCTTCGGAAAGCCTTGCTGAGGAAAATAATAAAGGTCTTCATCCGTCCTCACCCGGCCAAGCATCAAGCACTCCCTGCAGTAAACTGCTCCGTTTGGGAGGCTATGCTCCGCCACAAAGGCCGTTCCACAACGGAAACAAGAGCCATCCTTGGTTTTTGAGGCTAGTCGGTTAGCCATCTGTCTTTCTTCTTCTGTCAACTGACCGCTGGTCAGCAAGCGACCATATAAGTGTTCAAATCCTGTCATCACCTCTTTATTCGTAAAATAAGGAACAAAGGCAAACCATCGAAGCAACTGCTAAGGCTTGTCATTCCGTCTAAAAATTAGTACAATCTTGGTATGAAAGCATTTAGAACCATCAAAGAAGACGGTATTGTCGAAGAAGAAATAAAAAAATCCCGCTTCATCTGCCAGATTAAACGAGTCACAACAGAAGAAGAGGCCCGTGAGTTTATCACCGCCGTCAAAAAAGAACACTACAAGGCTACCCACAATTGCTCTTGTTTTATCCTTGGAGAAGCAGCAACTATCAAGCGGTCTTCAGACGATGGCGAACCTTCTGGAACAGCTGGTGTTCCCATGTTGACCGTGCTGGAGAATGCCGGTCTGACCAACGTCGCTGCCGTTGTCACCCGCTACTTTGGCGGCATAAAACTAGGAGCAGGCGGCCTCATCCGTGCCTATGCCGGCAGTGTTGCCAAAGCCATCAAGGATATTGGTATCGTTGAGGTTAAGGAACAAGAAGGCATCCATATTCGCCTGTCCTACGCCCAATACCAAGAATTTGCCAACTGGCGGCAGACCCAATTGCTGGAAGAGTACGACACCCAGTTTGCCACGGAAGTCACCACCACCGTCTTTGTAGATAAGGAAGACCTAGCACCGACACTGCACAGCTTAACAGATTTCTATCACGGCAAAGTAGAGGCTCAGGCCCTAGACACTCGAATTGTCGAAGTACCGATTCATTAAAAAAGACTATCGCCTTGATAGTTTTTTTATATTTTACAAAGACGGGGCAGAACAGTATACTAAAACCATTAGTTAAAATGGAGGTGCCGTATGGCCATTTATCAGAATATTACCGAATTAGTTGGAAAAACACCGATTGTAAAATTAAATAAGATTGTCCCTGAAGGAGCGGCGGACGTCTATGTCAAACTAGAAGCCTTTAACCCCGGATCGTCAGTAAAGGATCGGATTGCTCTTGCCATGATTGAAGATGCCGAAGCACAAGGAATTATCAAACCTGGCGATACTATCGTAGAACCTACTAGCGGAAATACCGGTATCGGTCTTGCTTGGGTCGGTGCTGCAAAAGGCTACAAGGTTGTCATTGTCATGCCAGAAACCATGAGCATTGAGCGTCGTAAAATCATTCAAGCCTACGGAGCTGAGCTGGTCTTGACTCCAGGCAGCGAGGGAATGAAAGGGGCTATCGCTAAGGCTCATGAAATCGCAGCAGAAAGACAGGCTTGGGTGCCTCTGCAATTTGCAAACCCAGCCAACCCCAAAGTTCATGAGGAAACAACTGGTCAAGAGATTCTCGAAGCGTTTGGAGCAACAGGACTAGACGCCTTCGTATCTGGTATCGGAACCGGCGGTACCATCACTGGTGTTTCCCAGGTTCTTAAAGCAGCAAATCCAGATGTAGCTATCTACGCTGTCGAAGCAGATGAGTCTGCTGTTCTGTCTGGCGAAGCTCCTGGACCGCACAAGATTCAAGGAATTTCTGCCGGTTTCATTCCAGACACCTTGGACACTGAGTCTTATGACCACATCATCCGCGTCAAATCAGATGATGCCCTTGCGACCGGCCGTGCTATCGGTGGTCAAGAAGGTTTCCTAGTAGGCATTTCATCAGGTGCTGCTATCTTTGCAGCGATTGAAGTGGCCAAAGAACTGGGAGCAGGAAAATCTGTCCTAGCTGTACTTGCTGACAACGGTGAGCGTTACCTCTCCACTGCACTTTACGAATTTGAATAAGCTTGAGCTGACCGTGTTTTCATGGTCAGTTTTTTGTAACCATTTCATCTACTATTCGTTTTATTAGTAGATAACAGAGTATCTAATTTTTGTCTATTTTACTTCTATTGTCTTGAAGCTTTGTGAAAAATATAGTATGATATAAACAAAAGTAAGCGCTTTCTAGACAACAAATTAAAGGAGGTTTCCAATGAACTATCTAAACCGAGCTTGGCTCAGCGTGACCCGACGCAAGGGAAAATCCCTCTTGCTCTTCACCATTCTCTTTATTTTGGGCAACGTTATTGCTGGCGCAGTCTCGATTCAGCAGGCCACCCAAAGTGTTGAACGCAAGATTAAACACCAGATGGGAGCCACGGCTACCCTCCAACTAGATTATGAGCGTTTAAGCAAAGAAGAGCCCCAAGAAGCCCTTCCGAATCTGAGCAAGGAATTGATTGAAGAAATTGGAAAACTTCCTTATGTGAAGTACTATGACTACGTACTCAACAATACCATCGGCTCCGAAAGTTTCCAAGCCTACATTCCACCTTTCCTTGAAGAAAACGGAGGAGTTCCGGCAGTAGAGAATAATCAGTTCGCATTCAACCTCCGCGGTGTTCAATCCAGCGTCGTACTCCCGATTGAAGAGGGGGAAATCAGCATCGTCCAAGGACGAAACTTTACCAATGAGGAAGTGACTGCCGGAAAAACTGTTGCCTTAATTTCCAAAGAACTAGCTGATAAAAACAATGCCACTGTCGGCGACACCATTACCCTGAACAACTATATCTACGGCGAAATAAACTCAGATGGTCAGGCTGAAATCGCGACCCAATTTGAACACCAAGTCGAAATCATCGGTATCTATCAGAGCAAAAAACAAACAACCAGCAGCACAGACAATCAAAAAGAAGGCGACCAGTGGAGCAAGGCCTTTCAAGAACAGATGCTGGCCAACCGCATCTTTGTCCCCAACAAATTTGTCGAAGCAACCCGACGTGAGTCAATAGAGGCAGCTGCTAGCCAAAACGAGAACGGCCTCACCGAAGAAGAAATGCAAGGGTACATTTCAGCAGGAGAACCTCTCTATGTATTAAAAAGCCCAGAAGATGTAGAAAATTTTAGACAAGAAGCCCAACCTCTCTTGCCTGATTACTATATCGTCTACGCGGCTTCCGATGCCTATGATACTATTGCAGCGCCAGTACAATCCATGTCACGGTTGGCAGGCTATGTCCTGATTGTTGCCGTTATCGCAACCATCACCATTATCACCCTAGTCGTCTTGCTCTTCTTGCGCGACCGCAAACATGAACTGGGTATCTATCTTGCACTCGGCGAAGCCAAATGGAAGGTTGTTGGACAAACCTTGATCGAGGTCTTCTTGATTGCCTTCCTCTCACTCAGCCTCTCTATTTTTACCGGAAATGCAACGGCAGGAGCTGTTTCGGACTCCCTCATCCAGCACCAAATCGAGCAAAATGAGGACCCTAACGGAGGAATTAGCTATACCTCCTTTGAATTCCAACCAGATACTAGCACCGACGATGTCATCAATGAATATAAGGTTGAGTTGTCCCTAGGCTACATCGCTGCTATGTATGGTATTGGTCTAGGAACCGTCCTTTTGGCAACACTCGTGCCAGTCGGCTACATTGTTCGCCTCAATCCGAAACGAATTATGATGTAAGGGGGAGTATCATGCCTATTTTAGAAGCAAAAAATGTGTCCTACTACTATCAGGACGGAGAGAACCGACGCCACATCCTAAAGGGTGCTACCGTTCAGTTTGAAAAAGGGAAATTCTATACCATCCTTGGACAGTCTGGTTCGGGGAAAACTACCCTTCTATCTCTCCTCAGCGCCCTTGAAGCCCCTAAAGACGGTCAGATTCTCTACAAAGGAAAAGATATAAAAGAGATTGGCTACGAAGCCTTTCGGCGCAACCATATCGGCATTGTCTTTCAGTACTACAACCTCATTCCTTACATGACAGCTGTTGAGAATGTTCTGGTTCCCATGGCCATAACAGAAAACCAACTGCCGAGCGATTCTAAGGAAGTTGCTTACAATCTCTTGGATTATATCGGCATTGTCCAATCCAAAGCGGACCGCCTAGTAACCCAATTATCTGGCGGTGAACAGCAACGGGTAGCCATTGCGCGCTCCTTAGCCACCAATGTCGAAGTCATTCTAGCTGACGAACCAACGGGCAATCTTGATGAAGAAATGGAAAATGAAATAGTGGATATTTTTATGAAGCTAGCCCACGATCATGACAAATGCGTCATTGTGGTCACCCATTCTCAGGAAATTGCCCAGAAGTCAGACCAGACCTTCTACCTGAGAAAGGGAGTACTAAAAGCCTATGAATGATTTTCTATCAAAATTTTCTGGAAAAAACTACGATAAAATCCTTGATGACCAGCCCCTAGCTGAAAGCCAGCCTGCACCGACTGAAGAAGAGGAAGCCCCAAGAAAAGAACCGAGCCAACCAACAGCCCGCAGACGCCGAAGTGAGTCCTCTGCCAGTCGGTCTGTCAGACGGGAAGAATTGGCCGAGGAAATGGAGATTGACCCTCATTACAAGAAAAATCAGCGGAAAAAATGGGCGATGATTGCCGGTAGCGCTCTCTTGACACTTGTGCTTGCTGTATGGCTCATCTATCAATTCACCCATGTCAGCCTACCCAATTTCGTTGGTCAACCGCTGACCGACGCACGAAAATGGGCGACTGAAAATCAGGTCACCATTGATCTCAAACAAGAATATAGCGATACAGTTGAGGTGAATACCGTCATTTCTCAAGATAAAAAGGCAGGCAGCAAGCTGGCCAAGGGCGGAACCTTAACCGTGACCAGTTCCCTTGGGGCTGACCCTGAGGAAATCATCAGCCTGCCTGATTTTTCCAGCATGACCTTCTCACAAGCCAAAAAATGGATTGAGGAATATAAGGCTGAAAACCTCAAGCTGGTTCAAGAATATAGTGACACCATTGAAAAAGGGCAGTTTATCAAACTGGATATTGCCAATAATATCCCTGCGGAAGAATACAAGCGCTCCAACAAAGCCAGCCTATACTACTCTCGAGGAAAGGAAATCCTTGAGGCCAACATCGAAGTTCCCAACTTCAAAGACAAGCCAAAAGCTGACGTTGAAAGCTGGGCTAGAACCAATTCCATCGCTGTTACTTATCAGGATAAGGCTAGCTCCACCGTTGCAACAGGGCTCGTATTGGACCAATCGATAGAGGCAGGTCAAAAAATTGCGAAAAAATCTACCATGACCGTCGCCATTTCTGCTGGCAAAGGAGTAACTGTTCCGAATTTCAATCATATCAACGCCAGCCAAGCTGGATCCGTATCTGGGCTAACCGTCATTGTCCGCTTTGTTTATAGCGAACTTCCCTACGGTCACCTGATTAGCCAGTCTCAAGAAGCTGGTACAGAACTGACAGAAAAAGATGATCGGAATGTCGAAGTCGTCTACTCGGCCGGCATCCCTTACCTTCGTGACTTACGCGGAAAAAATGAGGGCGACCTCCAACAATATTTCTACGACCAGTTCCGCTCTAAGGGCGCCGACATCTACTATACCACCTATTATGTCAACTCTGATCAAGCCAAGGGGACTGTGGTGCAACAGAGCGTTTATGAAACAGAGTTGCCACTTTCTTACACTGTCGAGCTGGGTATTAGCAATGGCGCTTGGTACAGCGGCCAAACCCCACTAAGCTCTAGCGACGACAGCAGCAATTCTCAGACGGAAACCGGCAGCAATCCATAAAAAAGCAACTGGAAAGCTGCTATAACAAGAGGACATAAGAAAAGGCTTAAAATCAACGTGATTTTAAGCCTTTTGACTCTTTCAAGACGTTTCCTGTTCTTCTTTTAAAAACGCCTTAGCTTCCTTGACCCAACGAGGGAGCTTTTTAGCTAGCGGGGCAAAGCCAATCTTGTGACGATCACTGGTGAATCGATGGTGACGAGGCATTTTTTGTTTTTCTTCTTCCAAGGTTCGGATGGACAAGCTGACTTTGCGGCTATACTCATCGTAATCTACCACTTGAACTAAGACTTCCTGTCCCACTTTCAAATGCTGATGAATATTTTCTACATAACCGGTCTTTATCTCTGAAATATGGATAAGGCCAGTTGCTCCGGTTTCCAGCTCCACAAAGGCACCATAGGGCTGAATACCCGTTACCCTCCCTTGGATTTTATCTCCAATCTTCATCAGTTTTTAGTCCTCAATTGTAATACCAAGGATAACAACGTCCTCTACTGGCTTATCCATCGCCCCAGTTTCAACAGCAGCAATAGCATCCAAAACGGCATAGGAAGCTTCATCTGCCAAATGCCCAAAAACAGTGTGG
This sequence comes from Streptococcus oriscaviae, assembly GCF_018137985.1. NCBI lineage: Bacteria > Bacillati > Bacillota > Bacilli > Lactobacillales > Streptococcaceae > Streptococcus > Streptococcus oriscaviae. The sequence goes on from NZ_CP073084.1 coordinate 865,357, forward strand.
CGTTGATCCAAGTGTGGAGTTCCACCTTTTTCCGCATACAATTCAGCAATGGGTGCTGGCCAGCCACCGCGTTCCAGTTCTTTCTTTGCATACGGAAGCTTGGTGTTCTGAACGATAAAGAACTGACTGCCATTGGTGTTTGGCCCAGCATTGGCCATAGATAGAGCACCACGGAGGTTAAACACTTCCATTGAAAACTCATCTTCAAAAGCTGCACCGTAGATGGACTCGCCACCCATACCTGTACCTGTCGGATCGCCACCTTGAATCATGAAATCCTTGATAATTCGATGAAAAATAACGCCGTCATAGTAGCCGTCTTTGGCTAAAGCAATAAAGTTTGCGACCGTCTTGGGAGCAATTTCAGGGAAGAGTTTCAGCTTCAAATCTCCATGGTTGGTTTGAATGGTTGCAAGAGGACCAACATAGTCCGCTAAGGCAACTTGTGGATAGTGTTTTTCTTTTTCTACCATTCCTAATTTCTCCAAGGCATCAAAAATGCCATCTTCTTCTACTTTTTTTGTAATATAGTCGGCCCGTTTTTGCAAGTCGGGATGAGAATGCCCCATCGCAATACTAATGCCTGCATAGTCAAAAACCTCTAAATCATTCAGTCCATCACCAAAGACCAGAACATTTTCTGACTTAAGTCCCAGATATTCCACAACCTTGGCAACACCTGCCGCCTTAGAAGCGTTTTTGAGAACAATGTCTGAAGAAATCGGATCCCAGCGAACACTGCGCAAGCTCTTGCCCAAATCTTCAGTGAGCTCAACTTCCTTACCTTCCTGCTCAAAGGTCCACATCTGGTAAACCGGATGGTTTTGATAGAAAGTTGGGTCTGTCGGAAGATTTTCATAAACCACATCAATGGTCTGACTGATGCGCGGCGTACGGGCAGACAAGGCCGCTGTTTCACTGCCGACCAATCCATACTCAATACCAATTTCCTTGGTGAACTGGATGTAGTCTTCAATCAGTTCCACAGGAAGGGGCTGGTGGTGGATAATTTGGCCCTTGGCATCTTCTACATAGGAACCATTGATGAGGGCAAAATAATCAGGCTGAAGGGCCCTGATTTCTGGTACGACACCGTATTTGGCCCTACCCGAGGCAATTCCCGTCAAAATCCCCTTCTCCTTCAGCGAGCGAAAAACCTGCTTGATCGAGTCAGGAATATAGCCTGTATCCTTGATACGCAAGGTATCGTCAATATCAAAGAAGACAATTTTAATCTTCTTGGCTTTGTATTTTAATTTTGCGTCCATAAGTCTCCTTTTACTGCTGTCCATTATACCATTATTCTTCGTCTTGTGCTACCAGGCCATGTTGGAAAGCATAGACAACCGCCTGTGTCCGATCGCTGACAGCCAGTTTGGATAAAATATTGGAAACATGGGTCTTAACCGTCTTCAGAGAAATAAAGGACTCATCTGCAATCCGTTGATTATCGTAGCCCTTAGCCAGCAAAGCTAAAATGTCGCGTTCACGCGCGGTCAAATCTTCATGCAAATCCGGATAGCGCTTGTGATGTTCCACCTTCTTCTCTACTTCTGTTTCAATGGCCAACTCTCCCCGCGCTACCTTACGAATCGCTCGTAGAATTTCTTCTGCGCTGGAAGTTTTAAGCATGTAGCCCCTTGCTCCAGCCTCAAGAACAGGATAGATTTTTTCGTTGTCCAGATAAGAGGTCAAAATGACAATCTTGGCGTCCTCCCACTCCTTCAACAGGGCCAAAGTGGCCTCTACTCCGGTCATTTTAGGCATGACCAAATCCATGACCACCACATCTGGTTTGAGTTGGAGAGCCCGTTCAAGACCCTCTTCACCGTCGCTTGCTTCTGCAACGACCTCTACATCTTCTTGCAAATTCAAAAAACTTTTCAAGCCCAGTCGAACCATCTCGTGGTCATCAACTAGCATCACTCGTATCTTGGTCATCTTCTTTTCCTTTCAATAATGGGATGCGAATATCAATAGCTACTCCCTTGTTAGGGGCTGTGCGAATCTTAATCGTCCCCGCCATATCCTCTACTCGCTCTTGCATGTTCTGCAAACCGTAACTCAATTCTTGCTCATCTGATTGTACAAATCCAACACCATCATCCGTCATCTTGAGTTGAAGCTCAGACTCTGACTGAACTAGGTAGACATCCAGGTGCTTGGCTTTGGCATGCCGCAGGGTATTGCTGATGATTTCCTGAGCAATCCGAAAGAGATGCTCCTCGATATGCTTAGGCAAGTCCTCCACCTGATGATGGAAGTGAACCTGAATGGCACTCTTGTCACTGACTTCTCTGAGAATCACTTCAAAGCCCTCCACCAAGGTCTTCCCATCTAGCTCGCTCGGTCTGAGGTGAAGCAAGAGGATACGGAGATCTCTCTGCGCTGTTTCAATCATGTCCTTAACCGCTAATAACTGCTGGGCCAAGGTATCTTGCGAAATGGTGTTCAAATTACTGGATAAACCAGATAAAATCATACTGGTCGCAAAAAGTTCCTGACTGACCGTATCGTGCAAATCACGGGCAATCCGACGGCGTTCCCCTTCCACAATTTCTTCTTGTTTAACCAAATCCTGATTATCTATCATCTGAACCTGTCTGGTCAAACTGCGCACCTTATCAGACAGTTGTAAGAGAAGCTGATCTTCTTCTGCTGAGGAACGAATGCTCTTGTTTTGAAGAATGGCCCGGATTTTCTGCCTAGTTCCTTGAGTAGCAACCAAAGAAACTGTTTGAACCAGAACCGACAAAAAGAAGGTCAATACGATAATCAAGAGTAAGAGGGTAAACACCAACTGCTCTGTCGAAGTCCAAAGAGATAGGTCAAAGACAGAGTAGTTCAACAAAGGAAAGACAGAGGCCAGAACAACCAAGACAATGAGGGTTGCGTACCAGATTAAGAGTAACAGGGTTCCTTTTTTCATCATACTCGAACCACCTCCACATCTCCAAAGAGGCAATTCACCACCAATTTCACCCGTTTGTGGGAGTCTTTATAGTGTGGGCTGGAAATGGAAAAACTCTCGTTGCGCAAATCCCAGTAGGACAGGCCCATAAACTGGACGCGACCATATAGGCTGGAAGCCACCAAGGATACCTCTACATCAATGGGAACGATAATCTTCGTTTTCCCGAAGGTCTTTCGAATAACAACGATATTATCTCGTCCAACCAAGACAGCCTCATCCAAGTCAACGACATCATTTCCAAAAAGACGGATAATATTGATGTCCTCAAAACCATACTTGTCCTGAGAGTGATCCTGATTACCAAACCACTTGGTTTTTTCTTTTTTAGCTTCTAGGGGCTCATCCTCCAGCAAAATATGGGTGTACTGATTTCTTTTTTCGTATCTTGAAAAGAAATTGATAAAAATATAGATGATAAACAGCATCACCCCAACGATGAAATAAGGATTCAGTACAAATACAAGAAAAATGAGCGATACCGCACTGGCTAAGAGTACCTGACTATTCTTCCTACCTGTCACATACCAAATCACCAGCATAAAGACCGCTACCAGTAAAATTGCACGCGCTGCTTCACTGGCCAAGACGTCAAAGAAAGCTAGTGTAAAAATTATACTTTCTAATAATAAGAAAAACTGCACTTTCCGCATAGGTTTCTTCCTTTCCTTACTATTGTACCAAATTTTGCAAGAAACGCCTCCTTCCGAGGTAGGAAAAAAGCACCCCCAGCAATCGATGGAAAAACCTCAATTGCTAGATGTGCTTTTCTTGATTGATTATTGACCGTTGCTGGAAGAGGTACCAGTGGAAGAAGAACTAGAGCTTCCTCCTTGCTGTGAATTGGAGGCAACGGAAACATAGAGAGTCACCGTTCCATCAATCGTGCTGCCAGCTGCTGGGTACTGTCCTACAACCAGGTCACTGGTTGTAGCCGCGTAACTGCTATCTTCTTGTTTCTCAATAGTAGAAACTGACACTCCCAAGTTTTGAAGCTGACGTCTTGCTTCTGCATAACTATACTTCATCACACCAAAATCTGGCATGGTAATAGCCGGTCCTTTTGACACGATTAGGTTGACAGTGGAGCCCTTAGTCAAGCTACTTCCTACCGTAGGATTGGTACTGATTACCACTCCCTCTGCAAGGGTATCGCTGTACTCTTGTGTGATATCACCTACTAGGAAACCGGCAGTTTTCAACTCCTGACTAGCTACTTCCTGACTCTTACCGACCACATCTGGAACTGTCGTTGGTTGTGGGCCTTTGGAAACAACAATCGTAACCGAACTGCCTTTGGCCTTGGAGCTTTCAGCTATTGGATCGGTCTTAATAACCGTTCCGCTCTCTACGCTGTCACTGTATTCTTCCTTGCGCTTGACGGTAAAACCAGCATTTTCTAATTCCTGTTGTGCCACGGAAGCATCTTGGCCAACCACATCTGGAACTGTGACTGCTTCTGCAGAGGCTAGAACAATATCTACTGTACTGCCTTCACGCTTGGAGCTGTTGGCTGCTGGATTGGTCCGAAGAACAGTTCCTTCTTCCACATCGGAGGACTCCTCCTCTGTTACCGTTCCCACTTTCAAACCTGATGTTTCTATTTTTTCCTTAGCAACTTCCAAGGTTTGCCCTCTGACATCTGGAACCGTAACCGTTGCTGGAGTGTTATAGAGTACAATCAAGAATCCAATGATGGTCAAAAGTGTCGCACCAATTAACACCTTGTAGCGCATACGCATCCGGCGCTTGGGCTTGGTTGGTTTATTGACCGACGCTGACACCTCTGGTCGAGCCCCTACTGCCTCATCCTTATTAGATGGGGTGGCTGCTGGCCGTTTAGGCTCCACAGCAGCCTGAGATAATTTAGGGAGAGTTTTGGTGTCGACCTTATTTCCCTCCAGGACAACACGCGGTTCATGCCGACGATCCAAGGACAGGGCTGACGCCAAGTCAGTATACATTTCAGCAACTGTCTTATAGCGCTCTGTCAACTTCTTGGCGGTAGCCTTGAGGACCACATTTTCCAATGCTTGTGGCACTCTTGGATTTTCATCTCTAACTGACGGAAGCGGTTTTTGGAAATGCTGGAGGGCGATGGTTACAGCACTATCCCCATCGTAGGGAATACGACCTGTCAGCATCTCAAAGAGGATAATCCCCATGGCATAAATATCACTTTGCACAGTCGCCTTAGACCCCCGCGCCTGTTCAGGTGATAGGTAATGAACCGAGCCGAGCATTGAATTGGTCTGGGTTAGGCTGGTTTCAGCAAAGGCAACCGCGATACCGAAATCTGTCACCTTGGCCGTTCCGTCTTTGGTTAACAGAACGTTTTGAGGTTTTAAATCCCGGTGAACAATTCCCCTAGTATGGGCCATCCGCATGGCAAGGAGAATTTGCCCCATGATACGGACAGAAGTGTCATTGGATAGAGGAGCATTTTCTTTGATGTATCGTTTCAGGTCAAGACCGTCTACATACTCCATGGCCAAATACTGCTGACCATCTTCTTCTCCAATGTCTGAGATACGAACAATGTTAGGATGGTCTAGGTCAGCCATCGCGCGAGCCTCTCTCTGGAAGCGTTGAATGGCAATCTGATCCGTCTGATAGTTGGTCCGAAGGACCTTCACGGCGACCTCTTCACCATCTAAAATCAGGTCGCGGGCTAGATAGACATCTGCCATACCACCGCGACCAATCTGTCGAACGATCCGGTAGCGACCTGCAAAGATCTTTCCAATCTGTATCATCAATGAGCCTCCTCTGTAATCTGAAGAAGAGCTACTGTGATATTGTCCGTTCCACCTGCATTATTGGCGAAGCGAATAAGGGATTCTGCCTTTTGACCCAAGGGAACTTCGCTGAGGACAATATCACAAATATCCTCGATGGACACCATATTGGTCAAACCATCGCTGTTGACTAGGACATAATCACCGACCTCCAAGGTCTTAAGGGCAATATCTGGTTCAATCGGTTCTTGCTGGCCGATTGATTGAGTGACAAAATTCTTATGAGGATGATTCTGAGCCTCTTCCTCTGTAATCTGACCGGCGCGCAACAAGGCTCCAACCAGAGAATGATCACTGGTCAGACGAGTGTACTCTCCATTGCGGATAAGTCCGATACAAGAATCTCCCACATGGGCATAAATCATCTGATTGCCGATAACAACAACTGCCTCAAGAGTTGTTCCCATCCCTTTATACTCTTCTGACTTACCTAACTCATGAATCTTCTTGTTCTCTTCATCCAAGATGTCCACCATCCACTGGCGTACATCATTGAGAACATTCAGCTGGGTGTCCACCCAAGCCGCTCCTAGGTCCGTGGCTGTCATCTCACTGGCAATATGGCCTGCGCGATGCCCACCCATTCCGTCTGCCAACACAATCAAATCAATACCTGCTCGGTTGGTATAACGGTTGACATAATCTTGGTTATTGGAACGCTTCTGTCCCACATCTGTTAAAAGTGCAATTTCCATACTGTATCTCTGCTGATGAATCAGCAACCTCCTCTAATTTAGGATTTTCTTCTGACTTGACCGATAAAGAATCCATCTGTCAAATACTGTTCGGGTGTGAGTAAAATGCAGCCGTCGGTTACAATGTCCGCACAGTGGTGGCTCAAAGTAACCTGTTCAAAATTAGGATGTTTCTCTAGAAAAATACGAAGAACTTCCTGATTTTCCTTGGCTATAATGGTACATGTGCTATAGGTTATTATACCACCTTTTTTAACGGTTTGGCAAACACTGTCAAGGATTTGAAGCTGGATTTGCTGCAAGGACTCAAAATCTGCAGCCTCCTTATTGTAACGAATATCCGGCTTCCTGCGAATCAAGCCTATCCCCGAACATGGTGCATCTACCAAAATCTTATCAAAACGATCTGGACCAAAGGTTTCTGCCACCTTTGTCGCATCTAAACGTCGGGTTACAATCTTATCTGACAAACCCAAACGTCGCGCATTGTCTTCTATCAAGCTGAGTTTGTGGTCATACAAATCCAAAGCAGTTACCCGACCGCTCGTCAGATAAGAAGCCATGTGGCAAGTTTTTCCGCCCGGCGCTGCACAAGCATCCAATAGTTCTTCTGAACCTTCAATTTTCAAGGTTGGAGCAACCAGTTGACTGGATTCATCCTGAATGGTGATCAGCCCTTCCTGAAAATAGGCCGTACTAGCAAAATGCCCATTGGCCTTGACTAAACCGACTGGGGAAAGTCTGGATTGTTCCGCACCTAGTTGAGTCTTTATCTCTTCCAGACGACTAGAATCCGTTACCCGCACGCTTGCCTTGTTGCGGATGTGAAGACTAGCTAGTATCTTCTCTGCACGCTCTTCTCCATACTCGTCAATCAGGGTCTTGACCAACCAGACAGGCACCGAATACAGGACAGACAAACGCTTGTTCTTGCGCTTGATGGTCGTGGGGTCTGGTAGGTCTGTTTCCAACCATTTACGAAGGATAGCATTAACAAACTTATCTGCCCCCTTCTTTGCCTTGGCGAGTTCCACCGCCTCGTGAACAACGGCATGCTTGGGAATCTTATTCAGATAGAGCAACTGATAGATGCTAAGCAGGAGTAACTGGTAAACCCAGCTATCCAGCTTGTCCCTATCAGCTATAAAGTGAGCTAGATACCACTCGAGGCTAATCTTTCGGGCTACTGTTCCATAGACTAGCTCCGTAGCCAAGTGTTTGTCTTTTTCTGAGAGTTTTGCTTGTTTTAAAGCTTGATTGAGAGCCAGATTAGAATAGGCTCCCTGTTCAAAAACCTGCCCCAAAACCTCTAAAGCTAGACTTCGTGCGCTGTCTTTCTTTCTAGTTACCAAATTGTTCTCCTACTGCCAACTCTCGGCCAGAACCATTGAGAAAGTCCGCAATGCCCATCTTTGGTTTACCAGCGGGCTGGACGGTCTTTAAGGACAAGGCACCTTGGCCTGTTGCGACAATCAATTCCTTTTTGCTGCGGGCAATCACTTGACCGCTCGGACCAGAACCCGGCACTTCCACCGCCTCGTAAATCTTAAATCGCTCACCCTTCCAAAGAGTGTGGGCAACCGGCCAAGGATTCATCCCGCGAATGTGATTGAAGAGCTGACGCGCTGACTTGTTCCAATCCAAGCATTCTTCTTCTGGACGAATATTGGGAGAAAAACTAACCAATGCTGGATCCTGTGGCTGTGGCAGAAGCTTTCCTGATAGGTAGTCAGGCAAGGTTCTCAGCAGTAGATCCCTTCCGACAAGAGCTAATTTTTCAAAAAGACTGCCGACATTATCACTTTCTTCAATGGCGATGCTGTCGCTTGAAATCATGTCGCCAGCATCCATCTCTTTGACCATCTCCATGATTGTCACTCCAGCCTCCTCATCTCCATTGATGAGGGCGTAGTGAATAGGCGCACCACCTCGGTATTTAGGTAAAAGAGAGGCATGGACATTGATCGCAAAGCCGACTGAATCAAGTAGCTTGCTCGGTAAAAATTGACCGAAAGCAGCTGTTACAATCCCGTCTGCTCCTAGCTCCATCAGTTCCTCCATCTCCTGACTCCCCGATAATTTTTCGGGCTGGTAGATGGTTAGACCATGTTGGAGAGCGACTTCCTTCACAGGTGTTCTACGAATTTCCTTCTTACGACCAACTGCCCGATCTGGCTGAGTAACAACCGCCAAAACTTGGTACTGGTCATCAGCCAAGATTCCTTCCAAAACAGTCGCCGAAAAGTCTGGCGTTCCCATAAAAATAATCTTTGTCATTGTGTGTTCTACTCCTATCACTATCTCTATATTATACCACTTTTGCTTGCATTTTCCTTAACTCAAGCTACTTTACTGCCAAATCCATCTGCTTGGACAAAAATGAAAAGCCGATTGCTCGGCCTTACATCATCTGTTGCGGTTCATTGTCGATAATCAGCCGCAAATCCTTTTGTTCCTTTTCTTGGGTCCAATCCAGTATCTGGTTGAGTACCTGCTCCACATTATCCTCTTTGCGGTATTTCAAAATGATTTGATAATGGTAGAGATTATGGGTGCGCGCGACGGGCTTGGGTGTCGGTCCAAGAATCTGAATGTACTCTGTCAGATTTCCCCTTAGAACAGCAACTGTTTCAAAAGCCTTTTTCATCACAAACTCTTCTGACTTATGCGATAAGGTCAACCCGACTGTAAAGTAATAGGGAGGATAGCCTAGATTGCGACGAATGGCCATCTCATACCGATAAAACCCCTCATAATCCTGATTTTTGGCAAATGCCAAAGCATAGTGGTGCGGATTGTAGGTCTGAATCAGAACCTCTCCTTCCTTATCCGCTCGCCCAGCTCGACCGGCCACTTGAGTCAGCAGCTGGAAGGTTCGCTCAGAAGAGCGAAAATCAGGTAAATTGAGGGCCGTATCGGCATTGAGAACACCGACCAAGGTGACATTTGGAAAATCCAAGCCCTTGGCAATCATCTGAGTTCCTAAGAGGATGTCTGCTTCTTGACGACCAAAGCGGCCCAAGAGGTCTTCATGCGCCCCCTTTTTACGAGTCGTGTCCACATCCATCCGGAGAATACGGGCTTCTGGTATAAGCTGTTGCAGCTCATCGTAGGCCTTCTGCGTTCCTGTTCCGTAGTATCGAATCGATGGATTTTGGCAGTTAGGACAGGTGTGGGGGATTCCCTTTTGAAACCCACAGTAATGGCAATTCATACTACGGCTGTCCATGTGCAGGGTCAGAGAAATATCACAATTCGGACATTGGTCAACTGTTCCGCAATCCCGGCACATGACAAAGGAGGAGTAGCCTCTGCGATTGAGCATAAGTACGACCTGCTCCTTGCGGGCTAATTTTTCTTGAATTTTTTCGAGCAAGGGCGGAGTAAAATTACTGGTTTCCTGACGGCCAATGTAGTCGCGGAAATCGATGATGTCCACCCTAGGAATCCGAGCCAAGGGATTGGCCCTTTTCTGCAGGGTCAATAGACCGTACAGCCCCTTGCTGGCCCGAGCCCTGCTTTCAAGACTCGGAGTCGCAGACCCCAAAACCAGAACGGCCCTGTTGTACTCCGCTCGTAACTTGGCCACATCTCTGGCATGGTAGCGAGGGTTGCTATCCTGCTTATAGCTGGCCTCGTGTTCCTCATCAATGATAATGGCTCCCAGATTTTTCAATGGAGCAAAGACAGCCGAACGGGCACCGACGACCACCTGAGCCTCCCCCCGCTCAATCTTGCGCCATTCATCATATTTTTCACCATCTGACAGACCTGAGTGTAGAATCGCCACCTGCTGACCAAAGCGCGAGATAAAGCGATTGGTTACCTGAGGAGTTAGGGAAATTTCAGGAACCAGCATAATGGCAGTCTTTCCATCCTGTAAAACTTGATCGATAACCTGAAGATATACTTCGGTTTTTCCAGAACCTGTCACGCCTTGCAAAAGGTAGGTTTGGCTTTCTCGTCCAATCATTGATGTAATTTCTCTGACTGCAATCGCTTGTTCAGGATTGAGGGTTAGAGCCTGACTGGCTTCAACGTTATCAAAATAGTTTTGGGCTCGGCTGACTTCCTCCTCCCAAACCGAGATAAGACCATTTTCTTCAAAATAATGGATGATTTCTGAAGAATATCGTTCCTTCAGTTGGCTCAAGGGAGCTGGCTCCTCTTGCTTTAGGAGTTCTTCCTTTAGCATTTGACGCTTTTTGGCACGATTGCTGATTTCATATTGACTGAGACGTTCATGACAAACCCTGTACCATTTTTCTGTCTTAATCTGCTTTTTGTCCTTCGCTAGATACTCCACTTCAATCTTCCCTGCTTGAGCCAAACGCATAACACGGGCCTGATTATCCACATCCAAATCAGAAAAACGCACTTCTTCCTTCGTTGCAAAAATTTCCCGTCTATCTTCATCTGAAAGACCGGCCCCTGCGTGTAAAATCTTATCATAGGTCGAGTTGAGCAAGTTGGGCAACATCGCCTTCAAAATCGAAATCTTGTAGGAGAAAACGGTCTTTCGCATCTGTCCTGCTAACCAGAGCTGCTCCTGATTCAAGACTGGTCGGTAGTCCAAAATCTCAGCAATTTCCTTGATGTCTGTTGGCTCTTCTTCATCCGACAAGGCGACAACGATTCCTTGGATAAGCCGGTTGGCTTTACCAAAGGGAACATGAACCCGAATCCCTTCTTGCATCAGGCCAGCCAGAGCCTTGGGAACTCGGTAGCTGTAAGGTTTGTCTGTTTGCATCAGAGGAACATCGACAATCACTTGAGCTAGCATAGAAACCTCCTTTCCATAAGCTAAAAGAAACCCAGCTGGTCTTCCAACTGAGCTCCGTTTGTTAAATTTTATCGCCTTCTTCTTTTTCCTTAGCGATTTGCGCCTTAATCTTGCGCTCTTCTTCTTCTTGACGACGGCGCTCCTCTTCCGCACGGCGACGAACAGCCTCACGTTTTGCTTCTGGATTTGGATGAATCACAACGTTGCCAGACTCAATCTCCTCCAGAGCGCGTAGGGTTGACTTTACAGAACTAAACTCTTGAGTTGGTTTTGCCCCTGACTCCAATTCATGAGCCCGCTTGGCTTCCAAGATAACCAAGGAATATTTTGACGGCACCTTGTCCAAAAGGGTGTCGATTGACGGTTTTAACATCATAGCATTCTTACTCTTTCTACTTTTATATTCTCTAGCGAGCTGTTACTTGCTCACGAATCATCTCATCATAACGACCAATCACACGATCCACTCGATAGTGTTCTGCTTCAATAATCCGCTTCACACGCTCAGCCGCAAGCGGAACATGGTCATTGACTACTGCATAGTCGTATTCCCTCATCAAGGCAATTTCTTCCTTTGCCCGTTCGATGCGTTGGCGGATAACCTCTTCACTGTCGGTTCCACGTCCAACCAAGCGGTCTTTCAACTCCTCCAAATCAGGTGGGGTCAGGAAAATAAAGACTCCATCCGGCACCTTTTGTTTGACTTGAAGCGCCCCTTGCACTTCAATTTCCAAGAAAACATCAATACCCTTGTCCAAGGTTTCATTGACATAGGTTAGAGGTGTTCCATAGTAATTACCAACATACTCCGCATATTCTAGCATCTGCCCTTGGCGAATCAACTCCTCAAACTCCTCACGGGTACGGAAGAAATAATCCACCCCATCCACTTCACCTGGACGCTGAGGGCGAGTTGTCATGGATACAGAATATTCAAATTTGTTGTCAGAGCTTTCAAAAATTTCTTTACGGACGGTTCCTTTTCCAACACCAGACGGACCAGAAAATACGATTAGTAAGCCACGTTCTGTCATGAGTTCTCCTTCTAAAGCTTTCACTCTAGTGTAACAGAAAACGAGTGAGATTTCAACCCATTTCACCAAAAGACTAGGGATAGAAAAAGAGTCCGAATGGACCCTCTCTCCTATTTGGCAACCTCAGTCGCGCGCGTTTCACGAATGACCGTGATTTTGATATTTCCTGGATAATCCAGATTGTTTTCGATTTTCTCACGAATATCGTGGGCCAAAATCGTAATCTTATCATCGCTAACCTTATTTGGATGGACGATGATGCGAACTTCACGACCTGCTTGAATAGCATAGGATTGCTTGATGCCATCAAAGCTATTGGCGATTTCTTCCAGGTCTTGCAGGCGCTTGATGTAGGCTTCCATCGATTCACGGCGAGACCCTGGACGGGCTGCGCTAAGGGCGTCAGCTGCAGCAACAATCACGGCAATGGTGCTCGTTGCTTCTACATCTCCATGGTGACTGGCAATCGCGTTGATAACGATTGGATGTTCCTTATACTTACGAGCCAACTCGGTACCGATTTCGACGTGGCTTCCATCTACTTCTCGGTCAATCGCCTTACCAACGTCATGCAAGAAACCGGCACGGCGGGCAAGGTTGACATTTTCGCCCAGCTCTGCAGCCAACACTCCTGCTAACTTAGCCACTTCAATCGAGTGACGGAGAACATTTTGGCCATAAGAGGTTCTAAAGTGCAGACGTCCCATGATTTTAATCAAATCAGGATGCAGGTTTGGTGCGCCAATCTCATAGGCAGCAGCTTCACCATACTCACGAATGCGATTATCCATTTCCACACGGTGTTTTTCCACCAACTCCTCAATGCGGGCTGGGTGAATCCGGCCATCTTGCAGGAGAGCTTCCATGGTCATGCGGGCAATTTCCCGACGGATTGGATCAAATCCAGACAGGACAACTACTTCTGGTGTATCATCGATGATAACATCAATCCCTGTCAGGCTTTCAAAGGTCCGGATATTGCGACCTTCACGTCCAATAATCCGCCCCTTCATAGCATCATCAGGCAAATGAACGGATGTGACGGTCTGTTCTGCCACATACTCACCAGAGATTCGCTGCATAGCTTGAGCCAGCAGATCTTTGGCCGTCTTATCTGCTCTTTCTTTAACCTCGCGTTCTGCTTCCTTGATACGAGTCGCAATCTCATGGGATAACTTGTCGCGAGTGTCGGTCAAAATCAATTCACGCGCTTCTTCTTGACTGAGCGAAGCTACTTTTTCTAATTCCTGAGCTTTTTGCTCCTCTAGTTTCGCAACTTCTTGTTCACGCTCATCAATGTGTTTAGATTTGTCAGTCAGACTTTGTTCTTTTTTCTCCAAAGTCTTTTCTTTATTTGTTAAATTATCATCCTTTCGATCCAAACTGCTGGCACGTTCTGTCAAACGCGCTTCTGCTTGTCTCAGTTCTTGTCGTTCCGACTTAAACTCTTCTGCTATTTCTTCGCGATACTTACGAGCTTCTTCCTTGGCTTCCAAGAGCAATTCCTTCTTCAGGCTTTGGCGGTCGCGCTCTGCAGTTCTCACAATTGCTTCTGCTTCCCGCTCTGCCTTTCCACGGACATTGCTAGCTTCTTGTTCAGCGTTTAAAAGTGTCAATTCTGCTGTTCCTTTAGCAGATTTCATCTTCAAAGAAATGGCTAGATAACCAATAACTAAACCAATGAGAGCAGAAACAAGAGCAACCACTATCGGATTGAGTTCCATATTTCCACCTCTTTATTTTCATTGTAGATTCAAAAAATCCTCTTCTATTCTAACATATTTCAAACGATTTCACAATTCAAAATTGAAATTATGTTATAATTATCATAACGAATAACAAAGGAGAAATTTATGAGCAAAGAAGTTATTGTTGAAAGTTTTGAACTGGATCACACCATCGTTAAAGCCCCTTACATCCGCTTGATTTCAGAGGAAGTCGGCCCCAAAGGTGATGTCATCACAAACTTTGACATCCGACTGATTCAGCCCAATGAAAATGCCATGGACACCGCAGGTTTGCATACCATCGAGCATCTTTTGGCGAAGTTGATTCGCCAACGCATCGACGGTTTAATCGATTGTTCTCCCTTTGGTTGCCGCACTGGTTTTCACATGATTATGTGGGGCAAGCAAGATCCTACCCAAATAGCCAAAGTTATCAAGTCTAGCCTAGAAGAAATTGCCCAAGGAATTTCTTGGGAGGATGTGCCAGGTACCACTATCGAATCCTGTGGCAACTACAAGGACCATAGCCTTCATTCTGCCAAGGAGTGGGCAAAATTGATTTTGGAGCAAGGGATTTCTGACAACGCCTTTGAACATCGGCCGGTATAAGCGTTTTTCCAAGTCAAAGCGGCAAATTGTCGCTTTTTTCTATGATAAAAAAAACAAAAATGCTGAACTGACCAAGAATCAGTCCAGCATTTTTATTATCCAATTTAAAAGAGTAATTTGTCTAACTTAATGTGATACATATGATTTAATAATCCAGAGCATCTGAGTGGCCAGCACCGTTACCAACAAAGTAACCCGTCTTACAATTGAGGGTAAAGAGGTAGACTCCATCTGGACGATAGAGATTGTAGTAGCCATTGCCGTTTACAATATTCACCTTTTCCAGAATATAGTCATTCCCTGAGATATACCCACGTTGTTGAGAAATAGAAATGATGGTTTCCAATACCCCTGCGTTAAAGGTCCAAGCCTCATTGTTGACATCGTCAATGGCAGCCTGATTATAAGGAACCCGGCTGACGTCACGCTGCAGGGTAACTCCTGCTGGAACGGCAATGCCATAGATAGAGGCTGCACCTGTTACCGTTGCACTTGTTGCTTCCGTTGTTTGACTAGAAGACGCCGAGGTTTCTGTAACCGTCTTATTGGTTTCAGCAGATTGACTGACAGTTGCAGTAACGCCACTTTCCTGCTGGGAGCGACCGAGAGTAACGGCTGCTGCAAGCACTGCATCCACTGAGCTGATACCTGTTGTGACAGCTGTTAGATTGGCATCTCCCTTTACAGTTGCTGAAGAATCGACCTCACCATCTACAATAACAGGCTTGTCAAACTGATTGTTGAGGTCTTGCAAAGCAGCAATAGCCTTGGCCAACTTGTCGTAGCGAGATTTCGCTTCCTTATAGGCGTCTGTTGAGCTATCCATTTTATCCAGCAAGGCTTTTAACTCAGCAAGTTTCCCAAATTCAGAATTTTTCAACTTGGTTTGCTCAGCATCAACAAAGAAGCCAGCATAAAAACTGTCAAAAGCAGCCAGCGCCTCATTTGTAGTGCTTGAAGAGCTCGTTCGGCTAGATCTTGTTGTAGAGCTGCTTGACGAAGCTGTTGAATCATTTTTATTCGCTGCATTAAGCCAGATAAAGGCCGAGGCTAAAATACCGACAAAAAGCGCGGAAATGCCTAAACCAACAAAGATTTTTTTTCTGCTCTCTTTTCGACTCTCTACATCTTCATAGTCGTTAAAATCTGCTGTTTCAGGAGCAGGCAGCTCTTCAACGATAAGCGGAGTTGTTTCCTCTGCTGAAACTGCTGGTTCTTCTTTTTCCTCGGTAGAAACGACTTTATGAAGAGCAAACTCCTGTGTTTCCTCCAAAAGAGTAGCTTCTGAGGTCGCTTCTTCTAAGCTTTCCTCTTTTGCGCCTTCTTCAGTTAATGGTGCCTTGGCAATCTGTGTTTCAAATTTCTGGGATTCAATCTCATCACGGTGCTGCTTGATATAACGATCCAAAATGCTATCGTCTTCCGTTACACCTGCTTGTATTTCTTGATGCTTACGAACGGCCTCGGCAATGGTCATATCCTTAGCCTGCTCAAATTCCAATACTTTTTCATCATCTTGTGGCAGACCTGTTTGTTTGTCTTTATTTTCCAAATCTACTGACTCCTATTCTGTTCTTGTTCGTTTCACACGTTGTCCGAAAAATTGATAGAGATCTACCTTCAGGGTTCCATTGTAGAGCTTGCGCTTCTTGTCAGCTTGGCTGCCAAAACGACTTTCAAACTGTTCATCGCTGGTCAAGATAAACTTGGACCAGGTTGTCAGCGGGGCAAAAACCTCCCCCATTTCTCGATACAGTCTTGCAATGGCAGTGTCATCCAAAAGCCGTTCTCCATATGGCGGATTGGAAAGGATAACGCCGTTGATTTTATCTGTTCGCAAATCCTGCAACCGCATCTGCTTGAAGCAAATAGCGTCCTCAACACCTGCTGCAAAGGCATTTTTCTTGGCGATTTCCACCATGCGACCGTCGATGTCAAAACCAGAAATATCCAAGACAAGGTCTGTCCGAATCTGAGTTTGAGCATCCTTGCGAGCTTGTTCGACCGCATCCTGATCCACCCAATTCCATTCTTCAAAAGCAAAGGAGCGCTTAAGTCCTGGAGCTATGTTGCGAGCTAGCAGAGCTGCCTCAATACAGAAGGTTCCTGAACCACAAGTTGGATCAATCAAGGGTTTATCAGGGTACCAGTTGGACAGTTGCAAAATAGCTGCTGCCATATTTTCCTTGATAGGAGCTCCGCCTTTTTCTACCCGGTAGCCTCGCTTAAAGAGACTGGCTCCCGTTGTGTCAATCATCACCGTCGCCTGATCTTTTAGAATGGAAACTTCAATTTTAAACTCTGCCCCAACTTCCTGCAAGGGGACATTTTCTGGGCGAGAAAAATGTTGCTGTAATTTCTTAACGACTGCCTTCTTACTGATGGCCTGAACACTCGGCTCATTGTGGAGTTTAGACTTGACGCATTTGGCCTTTGAAATCGGAAATTTACAGCCCAGAGGCAAGTAATGCTCCCAATCTAGGCCAAAAACACCTTGAAACAATTCCTCAAAGGTGCGAGCAGGAAACTGACCCACCACAATCTTTATTCGGTCGGCAGACCGGAGCCAAAGATTGGTCTTAATGATGGCGTCTAGCCCGCCTTCAAAGCGGACCCGTCCATTTTCTACCTGGCAATCATAGCCTAGATTACGAATTTCTCGACCAACAACCGCTTCTAAACCAGCCGCTGCAGTGGCTACCAATTCAAATTTTTCTTTCATCTGTTTCCTCTATTGAATAAAGGCTAGCAAAGCTAGCCTACCTATTATGCAATTTTCTATAAGCCATGTTTTGTTCCAGCGGCACTAGGCTCTGCCGCCTTCGATAATCATCTGTCTACCGCTTATGCAGTCAGGAAAGACCGTTCGGATTCCAGCTTTCCCATGCCCCGACCAAAGTTTGGGTTGCTAGCTTGAGGGGTTTACCGCGTTCCATTTTTTACGTTTCCATAAAAACTTCGTCACTGTGGCACTTTCAGGTCTACTATGGCTTATCCAAGGACTTAGCCAATTTGACCGCCGTAACGTATCGCTACGTCCCTAGGCTTATGGATTCGCCTAGCACAAACACTACCAGCATCACAGCCGGTGCTAGCATGGACTTTCCTCATGGTAGCACGCTACCACGCGATTATCCAAAAATTGCACAGTCCAGTTTATTCGTACGATTCTTGAATAATTTGTTTGCCAAAAACCTCTTTTTCCAGACGGTTCAGTCGGCGCAAAATATCAAAGTTGGTCGCAGATGAAGCTCGCTCTGTCCGAAGAACTTCTGACTCATCTGCAACTGGCGCTGCTGTACGAGGAGCATTGGCTGCCTGAGCCTTCAAACGGGCGATTTCCCCTTTTAACTCCTTGATAATGGCCTCGTAGGCGTCGTAATCTTTCATAATATCATCAAGGAAATCATTGACTTCATCTTGATCATAACCACGAAAACCAATTTTAAAATCCTGCTCAAAAATATCTTTAGTTGTAAATTTAATACTTGCCATTTTTCTCTCCCAAATCTAAAAACGTCACTAGCTCTATTATATTAAAAAAAATAGGGAAAAATCAAGTCATTTTACTCAAATTCTTCAAAATTTTCAGCCACCTCATTTAAGCGATCAAAGGTGACCCTCTTATCAGTATACCCTGCCTTTTTTAAGAGGAGATTATGCAAATATTTCAAGTTTGTTTCATTTTCCGGTTCGTAAAATAGATAGGCACCATCGGTATTATCTAGTAAAAATTCATTGTAGGCGCGGAATTGCCCTGGATTTTCATAGTGAGTATAGGTAAACTTGACAAAATCAACTGCCTTAAAAGCGGCCAATTTCTCTTGATTGGCTTCGTTCCAGTTCTGACCATGATTTTCAAAGGGGAAAATGGTCGCTATCTGGCAGTCATACCCCTCTTGTTTCAAGTCCAACAGAACTTGTAAGACCCAGTATTCAAAGCCAAGATTGCCTGTAAAAACAAACCATTCCGTCCCGTTTTCCAGGAAATGGATGAGGTCTTGTCGGATAACTTTTTTGATGAGGTAGATCCTAGCATCCTTATCCGAAAAAATCCCCAGATCAGTGTGCCGGTAGCCGGTCACCAATAGGCTCCTAATGTGCATGACTTGTACTCTTTTCCTTCTTTATGTTATAATGTACTGATAATAGTTTATCAAGAAGGAGTTCTATGGTCAATTATCCTCATCAGATAAGAAAGAAAATCATTAGAACAAATAGTGACCCCCGTCAAAAACGTGTTAACTTCGCTAACCGTGGAATGTCTTTTGAAACGGCCATTAACGACAGTAATGGATACTATCTAGCTCATGGGATAGCCGTTATTCATAAGAAGCCAACTCCTATCCAAATTGTCAAAGTGGACTATCCAAGACGAAGCCGGGCCAAGATTGTAGAAGCCTACTTCCGTCAGGCATCCACTACGGACTATTCAGGAGTTTTCAAAGGATACTACATCGACTTTGAGGCCAAGGAAACACGCCAGAAGACAGCCATGCCCATGAAAAATTTTCATGCTCACCAGATTGAGCACATGGAACAGGTTGTTGGACAGGGGGGAATCTGTTTTGTCCTCCTTCACTTTTCAACCCTGAAGGAAACCTATCTCTTGCCCGCGGTTGCTCTGATTTCGTTTTATCAGATCGATCAAGGCAGCAAGTCCATGCCGATTGCCTATATTCGTGAACATGGCTATGAGATAGAAATAGGCGGTTTTCCTAGCCTGCCCTATCTGACAATCGTTGAAAAAATTTTATTAGGTGGTGACTCTGTTGAACAAAACAACCATTAAAAAATTACTGCTGATTGCAGCCAACTGCCTTCTGGCAGTCTTCATCATCGCTGTTATTGCAGGGGCCGCTCTGGTAACCTACTACATCAGCAGCGCTCCGGAGCTAACCGAAGAAAGTCTGGTCGCAACTGTTTCCAGTAAAATTTACGATAAGGATGGCAACTTAATTGCAGACCTTGGAACAGAAAAACGCTCCAATGCCAAGACGGAAGAAATCCCTACCGAACTAGTGAATGCTGTTGTAGCAATTGAGGACCAACGCTTCTTCAGCCATAGGGGAATCGATGTCCTCCGTATCGCGGGGGCTCTGTTGAACAACCTTTCTGGCGGCAATTTACAAGGGGGATCAACCCTTGATCAGCAGCTCATCAAGCTAACCTATTTCTCGACTTCTACCGAAGATCAGACCCTCAAACGAAAAATTCAAGAAGCCTGGATGGCCTTGCAGTTGGAGCGGCGCAATACCAAGCAAGAAATTTTGACCTACTATATCAACAAGGTCTACATGTCCAACGGAAACTATGGTATGAAAACGGCAGCCAAGTCTTACTTTGGGAAAGAACTGAAAGACTTGACCCTCCCTCAGCTAGCCTTGCTGGCCGGAATGCCTCAGGCACCAAACCAATACGACCCTTACACCCAGCCAGAAGCTGCTAAGGAGCGTCGTGATTTGGTCTTGGCTGAAATGTTGGAAGAAAAGTACATTGATGCTACCCAGTATGAGCAAGCGGTTCTGACTCCCGTAACAGATGGGCTTCAACCATTGACAAACGAGGCAGCCTACCCTGCTTATATGGACAATTACCTCAAACAGGTCATCGAAGAAGTTGAGAGCAAAACAGGCTACAACCTTTTGACAACTGGTATGGATGTCTATACGAATGTGGATCCTGCTGCCCAACAACAGCTTTGGAACATCTACAACTCCGATCTTTATGTGGAATACCCAGATCCTAACTTCCAGGTTGCTTCCACTGTTGTCGATGTCAGCAACGGTCGTGTCGTAGCCCAACTGGGCGGACGCAATCAGGCTAGCAATGTTTCCTTCGGTACCAACCAAGCCGTTGAAACTAACCGTGACTTTGGCTCAACCATGAAGCCTATCACGGATTATGCCCCAGCTCTAGAAAACGGCATTTATACCTCAACGGCTGATACCATTGTCGATGGTCCTTATAATTATCCAGGCACTTCCACACCGGTCAACAACTGGGACAAGAGGTACTTTGGTACGATGACAGTCAAATCTGCCATCCAGTATTCCCGTAATGTCACAGCTGTTAAAGCCTTGGAAGCTACTGGTTTGGAAAACGCTCATAACTTCCTAAATAGTGTCGGTATTTACTATCCGGAAATTCACTATTCCAACGCCATTTCTAGTAACACTACGGATTCCAGCCGCCAATATGGAGCTAGCAGTGAAAAGATGGCTGCGGCCTATGCAGCTTTTGCCAACGGCGGAACCTACTATGCACCGCAATATGTCAACAAAATCGTCTTTAGCGATGGAACGGTCTCCGAATACGCAGCTGAAGGCAAACGGGTTATGACGGAAGAAACTGCCTTTATGATGACGGATATGATGAAGGCCGTTATGAGCTATGGTTATGGATTGAACGCTTCTGTCAGCGGTGTACCAATGGCTGGAAAGACAGGTACGTCTAACTATACTGACAGTGAGACCGATACAATTTTGGCTACAGTTCCTGAAGCCAATTATAGCTATATGGTTGTTCCTGATGAAAACTTTGTTGGCTACTCGAGCAGATACTCAATGGCTGTTTGGACCGGTTACACCAACCGGATGGTTCCTCTTCTGGATAATGGTATGCATGTTGCAACTGATGTTTATCACAACATGATGGCCTTCCTCAATTCACCAGAAACAGCAACTGATTGGGAGATGCCTGACGGACTGGTTCGCTACGGTTCTAGTTACTACCTCAAGGGTAGCCGTTCTGTCACGAACTACTATTACAGTACAACGACTGAAGCAGCAACTACTTCTGAAACAAGCGGTTCAACCACAACTGCTTCAAGCGAAACGACTGAACCAACAACTAACTCCCCGTCAACCAACCAGAATGGTGACTAGAAAATAGTACCCAGAAATTTTTCTGGGTTTTTCTTTTATACTTTTTATGATAAGATAGTTCTATGAAACCAGACATTTTTTACCAAACCCTTGAAGAACAGGGATTTCCCCTGACAGACAAACAAAAAGAACAATTCCAACGCTACTATGAACTTCTGGTCGAATGGAATGAAAAGATAAATCTTACGGCTATTACTGAGCGTGAGGAGGTCTACCTCAAACACTTTTATGATTCTATCGCTCCGGTCTTGCAGGGCTACATCCAAAATCAGGACATCCAACTCCTTGACATCGGAGCGGGAGCAGGCTTCCCTAGCCTTCCTATGAAAATTCTCTGCCCGAACTTAGAGGTGACCATCATTGACTCCCTCAACAAGCGAATCCATTTTCTGCAGTTTTTGGCCGAGAAATTGGAACTGAAAAAGGTCCGCTTTTATCACGGGCGGGCTGAAGATTTTGCTCAAGATAAGCAATTTCGTGCCCAGTTTGACCTAGTAACCGCTCGGGCCGTGGCCCGCATGCAGGTTCTGTCGGAATTAACCATTCCCTTTCTCAAGGTCAAGGGCAAATTGATTGCCCTCAAGGCCTCCAGTGCCGAGGACGAACTGGCTCAGGCACAAAATGCCCTCAACCTTCTCTTTGCCAAAGTCGTAGACAATGTGGACTACCAGCTGCCGAATGGCGACCCCCGCACCCTGACTCTGGTTGAAAAGAAAAAAGAAACGCCCAATAAATATCCCCGCAAGGCTGGTCTTCCAAACAAACGACCATTATAAGAATACGCCAAACGCTTGAACTACCAAGCGTTTTTTAATATCCAGACAAGTATTCCTTATATGTCTATCTTTACAATTCGTGATTTTTATCACAAAAAACCGAACATTGGGTATAGCTTCTCTATAATTGCTTGACTTTCAAATAAGACAATTGTAGAATGCTAACATGGATAGTTGATGTCCTTGTTTCATCACATCAGTTTGCTATCCGTAGATGAGGAGATATTACCAATGAAACAGATATCTGTTATGGTTGTTTTTGGTACCAGACCTGAAGCTATCAAGATGGCCCCTCTTGTCAAGGCCCTTCAAAAACAAACTGACCGTTTTAAGGCAATCACTGTTGTCACTGCCCAGCACCGGCAAATGCTGGATCAGGTTTTGGAAACTTTTGCGATTCAACCAGATGTTGACTTGAATATCATGAGTCAAAACCAAAGTTTAGCGGACATTACCGTGCATATCATTTCCAAGTTGGACAAGGTGTTAAAAGAGCTAAAACCAGATATTGTCCTTGTTCATGGTGACACGACCACTACCTTGGCAGCCAGCATTGCTGCTTTCTATAATCAAATCAAGGTCGGACATGTAGAAGCCGGCCTTCGGACTTGGAACAAACAGTCGCCCTTCCCTGAAGAGGCTAATCGGCAGCTAACAGATGTTCTCAGCGACCTCTATTTTGCCCCAACGCCACAAAGCAAGGCCAATCTCTTGCTAGAAAATCATCTTGAAAAAGATGTGTTTATCACTGGGAACACTGCCATTGATACGCTGAAACTAACGGTCAAACAGGACTACCAGCACCCCATTCTTCAGAAAATCAATCCCGACCACAAACTCATTTTAGTGACCATGCACCGTCGGGAGAACCAAGGACTGCCCATGCGGCGTGTTTTAAAAACCATTCGAGAAGTCGTCGAAAACCACCCCACTGTTGAGGTGGTCTATCCCGTTCACTTGAGCCCTGCAGTCCAAGAAGCTGCAGCTGAGATTCTTGCAAATTCAGAGCGTATCCATCTGATTCCTCCGCTTGACGTGGTGGACTTCCATAATATCGCTGCCAAAAGTTACTTCATTATGTCGGACTCTGGTGGCGTTCAAGAAGAAGCACCTTCTCTTGGGAAGCCTGTTTTGGTTCTCCGGGATACGACCGAGCGTCCTGAAGGCGTTGAAGCCGGTACCTTAAAGCTTGTCGGAACCTCACCTGAAACGGTTCGATCTGCTATGGAAGACTTGCTGTTAAACGCAGACAGTTACCATCAAATGGCTCAAGCCAAAAATCCTTATGGTGATGGACAAGCCGCAGAGCGAATCTTGGATGCTATCGCCTACTATTTTGGGTCTGCAGAAAGACCATTAGATTTTCAATAAGGAGTTCACTATGACCTATATCCGAAAACTCGATCTTTTCAGGTTGCTCTTAACAGCAACGATTCTGGCCTGTTTGGCCTTTGGTTATTTTTCAACCACTTCTATCTTCTTTACTGAGCTACTCTTAGTCGCTGCTGCACTTTTAGCTGCCACACTCTTGTCAGACATCCTGATTGCCTGGCTCTTCTTGTTAAGCAGCTCTATTGCAGTCGTACTACTTGTTGCTGGTGTCGTCTACTTGACTTCTCTCCAACAGCTGGTTCTCCTATTCTCATTTCCCTTGGTACTCGCCCTGACGAGTCGCATTCATGCACTCAAGCGGGAGATTCTTTCAGCAGTGAAAGATGAGCAAAAAAACGCTTCAAACCACTACCGTCAGTTGCTAGCTGCTGCCAAGCAGAACCAGACCTGGCCCGTTGAAGCAATCTTGGTAAACTGGGCCCATAGTTCCCATTTCTATCATATGAATCCATCCGCTTATCGGGACATGCTTCGAACCATTTACCAGACATTGCTGGACTGTTTGACAGAAGACATGACTGTTTACTATGTTTCTAACGGCAGCTTCCTCATTTTGCTTTCTGGGCAAGATGCCGAACATCGTCTTTACTTTGACACGGTTATTCAGCCCAAGCTAAGCAAGCTCCGTTTCCACAATCTCTCGATTTCTCAGGAAACACAGTACAGACACGGCTATGTTGCCATTGATTCGTCCAATATGGAAACATTCAGAACAAGCAGCGAGCTGTTAAAACAGTTAAACCGGCAGTTGGAAACTGACATTATCGTAGAATACTAAAGGAGTTGCCCTATGAATCTTACAGATCTATTTTTTAATGTTGCCTTGGCCATCAGCCTCTTCTTTACAGGCTGCTTTTTGGTCTTATTCATCTGCTATTTGGTTATATACCATAGAGTCAATCGATATTTTAAGGCGGTAGATAATGATTAGTCAGTTCATCATGATTTTAACGCTAGTGTCCATTTGGTTTTCACTAGCCTGGTCCCTCACAACCCTCACATCCGCTGTCTGCTTTTGGCTTAAACACAGTCGCTTTAAAGTGGACATGAGTCCTTTGGAGCGCTACCCAATGATTACCATTGTAGTTCCTGCCCACAACGAAGAAGTGGTTATTGCGCAGACCGCTACTGCTATTTTGGATATGAATTATCCGGCAGATAAAGTTCAACTCCTGCTTTTTGCAGATAACTGCAGCGACAAGACCTATCAGGAAATGCAAAAAGTTCAGGCCTTGCCACAGTACGCCAACCGCAACATGACCCTCATCAACCGCAAGGGAACCGGCGGTAAGGCAGGCGTCCTCAACGATGGGCTGAAAATGGCTCAAGGCGAATACATTTGCGTCTACGATGCAGATGCCATGCCCGAAAAAAATGCCTTGTATTTCCTGGTAAAAAAAGCGCTGGAAGACCCTGAACGCCATGTGGCCGCATTTGGACGCAACAAAACGCGCAATGCCGACCAGAATTTTCTGACCCGCTGTATCAATCAGGAGATTGTGGTAACACAGCGAATCTTGCATGTAGGCCTCTGGCATTTCTTTAAAATCGGGCGTATCCCGGGAACCAATTTTATTATCCAAACGGATTTTGTCAAGAGCATCGGTGGTTGGAAAAACGGGGCGCTCACTGAAGACACCGATATTTCTTTCAAAATCATGCAGAAGGGAAAATTGATTGCTCTAGCATATAATTCCGAGGCCTTTCAACAGGAACCAGAAACCCTCCGCTCCTACTATATGCAGCGCAAGCGTTGGGCCAAGGGCAACTATGAAGTCGTCTTAGCCAACTTTAAGCACCTTTTTGACCGCAGCAACTGGCGCGTCACCTTGGAAGTTCTTTACTATGCTTGTACCTTCTTCTGGTTTAATGCTGCGATTATTCTTTCTGATTTAGTGTTTTTAGCCAATGTAATCGCCATTGTCGCCCGGCTCTTCTATCCAGACATTGAGATTCCTTTTGCTTTTGATTCGAGCAATATCTATATCACCCAGCTAATGCTCTTCAACTGGATCTTGATGATTTTGCTCTATTTGTTGCAAATTAACATTGCTTTGGCTTCGCAATTCGGTCAGGCCACCATCAAGCAAATTTGGCTGGCTTTGGCTGCCTATTTCACCTATTCTCAATTATTTATCATCGTGTCCATCGATGCCATTTCATCCGTTATTCTTGATAAAATTTTGCGTCGCAAGGGAACCAAGTGGGTGAAGACAAAACGGTTTGCCGGCTAGAAAGGAAAGTACTATGAAAAGTAGAAAACTACAATTTTTGATTTTCGGAATGATTCTAACGGCTCTCGTTGCTCTTTTCTTCTATGTCCGTCAGTCTATCCAAACAGACATAACAGACCGACTCTATCAGCAGTGGACTACCCACTACATCCAAAAGAACAAAAAGGAAGCCTATGTTAAGACCAAGGTGTCTTCCGGAGAAACTGTCGTCCTCTCAGAAGCACAGGGCTATGCCATGTATATTGCTGTTTTAGCAGCAGAAAAAGGAGAAGATACGCAAGAGGATTTCCACAAACTCTACAACTACTATATGAATCACCGGACAAACAAAACCCAGCTCATGTCTTGGCGCCAAACCATCAAAAATGGACAGGTTTCTGACGAGAAAAATAATGCGACTGACGGGGACATCTATATCGCATACGCTCTGATTAAGGCAGCAAAGTTGTGGAAACAGCACGCCCCCGAATATCAAAAACAGGCGACCGCCATTTTACAGGACATCCTTACATACAATTACAACAGCAAAGCTAATTTCCTGACTGCTGGAAACTGGGCCAGCAAAGATTCTGACTACTACTGGCTGATGAGAACATCTGATACCCTGCCAGAACAGTTTGAAACCTTTTACGACTTTACGAAGGACGAACAGTGGCTGTCTATCAAGGCCTCCATGCTGGAAAAGCTGGAAACCATCAGTGCCCAACATAGCACGGGCCTGATCCCGGATTTTATTTGGGTTAGTGAGAAGGGGGATGCTAGAGCAGCTGAGGCCAATGCCGTAGCTTCGGCCCACGATGGTGATTATTATTACAACGCCTGCCGGCTTCCTTACGTCTTGGCTCAAAGTCAGGACAAACATAGCCAGAAAATCTTAAATAAGATGATGGACTTTTTCATGGAACAAAAAAGTATCTACGCCGGATACCGTCTTGATGGAAAACCTCTAGACCAACACCAACCATCCAGTTTTGGTGCACCGATTTTTTATGCAGCGAGCAAGAATGACGCCTACGATAAGCTCTTGCAGCAAAATAAATATATTTTCCTGCAAGACTTGCCATCCGATAGCTACTACGAAGCTGTCATCGTTACCATGATTGCACTAGAAACACTCTCATAAAATAAGCCCTGCCGGGAGATTCCCAGCAGGGCTATTTATGCCTTATTTCCAAGGATTGTAGAAACGACCGCCATTGACCCAGAAAAGGCCAAGAGTCACTACCATGACGAGCAAGGCCAAGCCAATGACCAGATAATCCCGTTTACTTGGTGGCTGATAGGTATACCAAGTACGGGTTTTATTTTTCCCGAAACGCCGCAATTCCATGGCCGTAGAGATAGTGTCGATCCGCTTGAGGGAACTGAAAATCAAAGGGATGACAAGGGCCAAATTGCCCTTGATGCGATCCATCAGCTTGCCTTTTTTCGACAATTCCAGCCCACGCGCTTCCTGCGACATCCGAATGGTATAAAATTCCTCTTGAATGTCTGGTATATAGCGCATGGTCAAACTGACTGCATAGGCAATCTTGTAGGAAACACCAATCTGATGAAGGCTGGAAGCAAACTGGCTAGGATGGGTCGTCATCAAAAAGACGACCGCCAAAGGAACTGTACAGAAGTATTTCAACAGCAGATTGAGTAGATAAAAGAGCTGCTGACTGGTGACAGTATACATCCCAACACCCGACCAGAGGATGGTTTTTGCTCCATATAATTCCACAGCATATTGTGGAGCAAAGAGATAGACCATACTGGCGTTTAGAAGGGCAAAGATGGTGGTGAAGACCAAAACAAAGGACACATCCCGCATCCGGATATGGGATAGCTTGAATAAGTAAAGGGAAAAAAGAGCAATCAACACAATCAGGCGAGTATCATAGGTAATCATAGCAGAGATGGACACTAGCAAAAAGAAGACTAGCTTACTGACTGCTGATAATTCATAAATCAAGCCCTCACCGGCATGATAGCCGATAGTCTTTATCTCCTTCATATCTTGTTCCTCTCCTTATCCATGTAAAATGCCGTCAAATCCAGTGGGTCAACGCCCAAGCGTTCTGCCAAGTGGAAAATACTGGTTTCTTTGAGATTGGCCTGACGAATGAGCGATGGATTCGTCAAAATTTGAGCCGGACTGGCATCCGCAATGATTTGACCGTCCAAGACCACGACTGCCCTGTCCGAATAATCCAGCATCAACTGCATATCGTGGGTAATCATGACAATGGTGTGTCCTTTAGCATTGAGCTGATCAAGGAAATCCATGATTTCTGTATAATTGCGCTTGTCCTGACCGGCTGTTGGTTCATCCAGAAGGATAATCTCAGGATTTAACACCAGAATGGAGGCAATGGTCACTCGTTTTTTCTGTCCGTAGGAAAGAGCAGAAATCGGCCACTTACGGAATGGATAGAGTCCACAGACCTTCAAGGCCTCTTCCACCCGAATTTGGACTTCTTCTTCTGCCAGACCTCGCATGCGTAGACCTAGGGCTACTTCGTCAAAAATCATAGTCTGGCTAATCATTTGATTGGGATTTTGAAGGACGTAGCCAATCCGCTCTGCCCTCTCCTTCACAGAGTCATCCAGAATGGATTGCCCCTTCCAAAGCATCTCTCCTTCCGCCTGTACAAAGCCACAAAGTGCCTTGGCTAGAGTCGATTTACCTGCACCATTTTTACCGACAATCGCTAGACGTTCTCCCTGATGAAGCGTCAGATTGATATCTTTTAACACCTGCTTAGTGGGATAGGAAAACTGCAAATTCCGCACTTCTAAAAGAACTGGCTTACCCTGCTTTTCCAAGTGGGCAACCGGCAGCTGAGATAGGTTCACTTCTTTCAAATCCAAATCCCAAAGGGTGGATAGATTGGAGGATGCTTGAATAGGATACCCCAGATAACGCAGAGTAGACAAATAAAGGGGTTCCCGAATACCATTTTCATCCAGTAGGTTTGACTTAAGAAGCTCATCTGGATGTCCATTATAGAGGATGCGTCCATGGTTGACCAAGACAATCCGATCCACCTGCCGATAAAGGACGTCTTCCAGCCGGTGTTCGATAATAATGGTCGTCGCCCCTTCTTCCCGATGCAAGCGGTCAATCAGGTCAATCGTATCTTGACCAGACTTCGGATCGAGATTGGCTAAGGGCTCATCAAACAAGAGAATGGGGCTCTCATCAATCAAGACCCCGGCCAGGCTGACTCGTTGTTTCTGCCCGCCTGACAAATCCTGCGGTCGGTGACCAAGGAGGTCGGTCAATTCCAAGCGCCCTGCCCAATCGGCCACTTTCTCCTTCATAACATCTAGCGGTTCTACATCATTTTCCAAGGCAAAGGCCAAATCCTCAGCAACTGATAAACCGATAAACTGCCCATCCGTATCCTGAAGAACTGTACTGACTAGAAGAGATTTGTCATAGATGGACATATCAAAAGCGGCCTTCCCCTGAATGGTCAAGCTGCCGGTCATCTCCCCGGGATAGATATTGGGAATCAAGCCATTAAGACAGTGGCCTAGAGTTGACTTGCCCGATCCTGATGGCCCGATAATTAAAACCTTCTCTCCCTGATAGATGGTTAGATTGATGTCAAGCAAGGTCGGCTCTTGCTGGGCATTGTATTTAAAGGTAAAATCCTTAAACTCGATGATTTTGTTCATGAAACCATTATAGCGTAAATGGGGTAGGAAAAAAAGCAAGGAAACCAAATTCCTCGCTTTTGATGAATAGATACGAACGATAACCGAACTGGATCAGGAGTCGGATGAATCTGAACCGCCATCCAAATCAGGTAAGAAGAGAATAACCATTTTCTGGAGCCGCCTTTTCTCCCACCAGTAGGCATAGATGGACTCCAAAACCATATAGATCGACAGTCCAGAAAGTAAGAAGTAAGAGGTTCCGATGACCTGTTCAAGCTTGGTTAGGGTGGCAATCCCTTCTCGTAGCACTTTATAGAGGGGTGCATTTTCTTTTAAAATGGTCCAAGAGTCTTTCAGGGTCACTTCGATGTTCCCAAGGCTTTGTAAACTAAGGCTCCGCAGCTTCTCTATTATCTGTTCAACAGTCGCTTGAATATCATACTGTCCAAGCTCGCCAGATAGCTGGTAAATCTGCCAGCCCTGGACAAAAAGGACAAGAAGGACAAGAAGGACAGCCAAGATAGCACCAACCATCAACCAGATTAGCCCGTAATAGGCCCAGGTCAGGCGCTTCAAGGAAGGACTAAGCCCTCTTTCTCTCTTCAAAATGCCCAGCAAGTGCATATTTCCCCAAAAGTAGAGGAAGAGCTGGCCCAGAAAGGCAAAAATCAAAAAAACTCCCATCCAAATCAGTTTTTGTCTGATAAAGGTGGCGAATTCTCCTGCCAAAAGGGCATCCAGATAGGCCATGGAGGGAGACAGGCTGGCTTTGATGATTCCCTGATAGATGGCCGGCTGGAGCATGAGCAGGACAAGGATAAGCAAAGCCCAAGAGCCATGGAGCAGCCGACTGAAATTAGGCTTCACCATGAACTCTTCCTGCTTTCAATTTTATACCCATCCACCGTAAAATGAAGATGAGGATGAGGGCAATGGGCCAGAGTTTGATTGGGAAAAAGAGGGAGATAAAGATACCTGCCAGCCACTCCTTTTGCAGCAAGGTGACCGCCAAGGAAAGGCTGACAACCAGAACAACAAAGAGTGAATCGTAGCCTGGCAGCACTTGGGCCACTGCAAAGCCCTGCAGGATACTGGCAAAGGTGATGGGAAAAATATCTCCGCCTGTCCATCCTGTTTCCAGACAGATTTCCAAGAAGACAAGTTTGAGGAGGGACAGGCCAAACAAAACTAGGACTGGTAGCTCCAGGCCCATCTCCACAACTGAGTGCATGGCATGCTGGCCAGAAAAGAGCAGGCTGGGCGCAAAAACAGCAATTCCAAAGATGGCAATTGCACCAAGCATGACTTTACCAAAGAGAGGCAAGGAATACTTCTTCAAGACAGCTTTTATCTTTTTCATCAGCCAATGGTAGACCTTACCAAAGAGGAAGCCATAGAGCATGAGGGGCAAAATCAAAACCAAGTCCGCAATCTGCCACTGGCTGTCACCCAGTTTGGTGATAAAGGAAGGCTGCTCTGTCATCCGCATCAGCAGGACAAAAATAATCAGGCCGTTGACAATGAAAAACAAGCGCTTCTTCTTATCCGTTCCCTTCTGGCTGGCTGGATAGGTCAGCAGGTATTGACTGGGATGGAAAAGCCTGACTAACTTGTCTTTGAGGGGCAGTTGCTTCAGCCGCTCTCTATTAGCTTCTAGGTAACGGAGCTTATCAGCCTGCCAGATGGAATAGGCAATGACCGCCCCCAGCAAGGGAGCCTCTGGCCCAACTCCTGCTCCCAAGACAAGGATGAGCAGGGCCAAGACCAGGCTGCGCCAAGTATGGCGGTAGGTGACCGTCTGCTCTTCTTGCAGCTCCTCCATCAGCTCATGGCTGGTTCTAGGCAGACTCCCCCACTTTCGCTTGAGGGCAAAGACTAGGAGGCCGCCAACCAAGAGCATGAGACCTTTATAGAGGTTGGGAAAGGGCACTGACTGCCCCCAGCTTTCCCAGAGCAGATGGCTGCCAAATTTTTCAGCCATCAAAAAGAAAAAGGCAACTAGGGCAATCAGACTGCTCAAGCAGAAGCCAGAAAGCAGGATTGTCACATTTTGTTTCTTCATCACTTTTGGTCATCCTCCTTGGGCAAGAGCTTGTTCATCTCCATATAGTAGGTCACCACAATCCCTGACAGACAGCCGAAAAATAGGAGGCCGTAGAGGGACAAGATAACACTGACAATCCTGCCGATAGCCGTTGTCACCACAATGTCCCCATAGCCCGTAGTGGTTGAGGTTACAAAAGAATACCAAATACTATCTCCGAAGGTCTTGATGGCAGGCTCAGTAAACAACAAGATCAGGGCTGCCAGAAAGAGATAACAGACAAAGGACAGGATAAACTTGGAAAAATGGGTTACCTTGACAATATGCCACAAGACCTGCAAGGGTTTCTTTTTTTTAAGATTCGCTTTCATGGTATTTCCTCCTAAAAGAGCGGACTCAAAACTCTCAAGACAGCCTGACTTGTCCGCTTCAGCAGTCCTTCTCCCAGCTCCTTCAAATGCACTTCTTCACTGACCGCAAAGGTTTCGAGATAGTCCTGTTTCAAGTCCTTGAGGGTCTCCACTTCGTAGAGAAGGGTGCCGCATTCAAAGTGCAGGTAGAGACTGCGGTAGTCCATGTTGATGGTCCCAACGACGCCAACCTTATCATCTGCCAGATAGCTCTTGGCATGGATAAAGCCTGGCGTATAGCGATACAAGCGAACGCCTGCTTCCAGAAGCGGACGGAAATAGGATTCGGTCAGGGTGTAGACAGCCTTTTTATCTGGAATCTTCGGCACTACGATGCGGACATCTACCCCTCTTTTGGCCGCCATGGTCAAAGCCAGTGTCATCTCATGGTCGATAATCAGATAAGGGGTAAAGATGTAAACATAGTCCTTGGCATTCCAGAGAATATCCATATAAAGGTTCTCAGAAATCAGCTCCTCATCCAGAGGCGAATCGGAGAATGGCTGGACATAACCCTTGGCCCTTACGGACTTCCTAGGCAGATAAGCCGCAATATCGGTCTGTTCCTTACAGCAGGCATCCCAAACCGAGAGGAACATGAGGGTCAGATTGGCAACCCCATCCCCCTCCAAGCGCAGACCAGTATCCTTCCAGTGGCCTAATTTGCTGTCCACATTGATGTATTCATCCGCGATATTGATGCCACCGTTGTAAGCCACATTTCCATCAATGACTAAGATCTTGCGATGGTCGCGATTGTTCATTCCCAGAGCTAGATAAGGGACCATCGGGTTAAAGGTTACCACCTTGACGCCCTGACTTTCCAGCTCGGACTTGAATCCCTTTGGCAAGACCATCAATGAACCTAAATCGTCATACATGACACGGACATCCAGACCTTCCTGAGCCTTGCGGATCAGAATTTCCTTCATCCCATCCCACATTTGGCCTTGGCCGACAATGAAGTATTCAAAGAAGATGAAGGACTGGGCCTGCTCCATATCCTTGAGCATGGAAGCATACATGTCTTCACCCAGTTTGAAATAGGCCACATCTGTATTGCCATGGCGGGCATAGGTCCCCTGACTGGCAATATAGTCCGAAATCCCCTTGACCTCATCTGCGATGGGGAGGATTTGTTGCGGGTAGTTGATTTGCTCTAGCTGCTGCTCAATGCGGGCTTCCGATTCTTGAATGGCCTTTCTCAGCTTCTTAGCTGGCTGCTTGTTGGCAGAGATTAAGTAAAGAAAGGTTCCAAACATGGGCATGAGGCCAATCAGGATGAGCCAGCCAATCTTGTAGACCGGATTATCCTTGGAGCTGACAATAGCCAACATCATCAGGACACTGACAAGCCCCAAAATAGCTGTAATCACCGTGGAATAGCTGCTTAATTGGTAGAAAAAGAGCAGGAGCCAGGCTAGCTGTACAAAGAGCAGGATGGCCCCGATGGTGACCTTGTTAAAGAGGATATTTTTCAGCTTCTCCATATTGAAACCCTTTCTAACTTATGCTTTTTTAGATTTGAAATAGAGAACGATGGCCGCAATTCCTTGGTAGATAAAGACAAAGGCCACGGTATAGGTCACAATCACGCCTGTCATGAGTGGGTGACCCATCATGATGATTCCTGAGATAATCCCCAAAATACCGGTCCAAAGAAGGGTGCTGCCCAACTTCTTGTCCACTTTTTTGACTTCAAAACTCATGATCGTCTTGGAAACACCAGTAAAGAGAGCCCAGAAAGCAAAGATGAAGGGAATGAAGGTCACTTTTTCAAAGAAGGTCCCTGAGAAGAGCCAGATAGCCAAGAGAACCGTCATCACACCGTTGAAAAGGTCCCAACCGCTTTTCTCATCAGCTGAGAAGTATTTGATGATGTCAGAAATACCGTTTACCATGAAAATCAGGGCAAACAAGATGGCAAAGGACAGAAGGCTGAGGGCTGGATTGGCCATCAGATAAAAACCTGCAAGAATGGATAAAACACCCGCTACGATTGACAACCATGATAATTTTTTAGACATAATAAATCTCCTATAATTCTTTTTTTATTTTTGTGTTGGTTTCGAGGACTGGCCTCATACTGGACTTCTAATCATGCATCACTCCTTTTCACTTTTCATCCTTTAAAATGCCATAAATCATGAGATGAAGGACCTTTTGGAGGTCATTCTCATATTGGCTGGCCAGACTACTGGTTCCTTGAGACCCGCTGGCTGCCAGATAATAACTCCGAAAGAGCTGTTGGATAAAGGTCAGATAGTTTAGGGCCTGTTCTTGGCTGATATGGTCCTTAAGGGTTGAATCAGCTAGTAATTTTTCTGAAACCTGGCGATTCAAGTCCTCAAAAACAGCCTTTTCTTGTGCCACTTCATCTGCAATTTCTGCCGGAGCTGTCAGCCATGCTTCAAAGAAGACATGGCTGTGGTGAGGAAAATCCTTAGAAAAGCGATTCCGCCGTTCCATATACTCCACCAAACTGGGAATGTCACCTGACTCCCCACGGATGATGGACACAGCCTTCTGAAAGCTCTCTCGGACGCAGGCCAGATAGAGCTCCGTCTTGCCAGAAAAGTTATGGTAAAGAATCCCCTTTGAAATCTTGTGATTCTTGCAGAGTTCATTGATGCCGAAGGCCTTATAGCCCTTTTGAGCAAACTCGATTAGGGCCGCTTCAATGATGCGCTCCTGAGTTAACTTGGTCTTCAACTCTTTTTTCATCCTACTTCTCCTAAGCTTTTTTAACATTATAGACCACTTGGTCTATAATGTCAACTCCTATGCACTAAAAAAAGACTGAATCCTTTATCAGTCTTTTCTTATCCCTAAATCACTTCTTGCGCAAAGGAGATGGTATGGCCATCAGGATCCTCTATCTGACAGGTCAAGACGACCTCCCAATCCATAATGTCACTCGGCTCCAAACCTTTATTGACAAGATCTTCTCGTACTTTGTTGATATCGTCTACACCCAGGATAAGGCTGGTTGGATTTCCTTCTTCTTGGGTCAGTTGCAGCCAGGCAGTCTCGGTCACCTGATACTCAGCTATCCCTTCCATGGGAATGCTATCTGACTCTCCCAGCCACCTTCTGTACCAGGCTAGGCTTGTTTCCACATCCTTGACAGGAAAGACGGTGATGAGGCTTGTAAACTGTGATTTCATATGATTACTCCTTTATTAGTTCTAAATTATATCCAAGGGCTTGGGTCACCCAAAAAGACAGGTTCTCGCAGGCATTTTTATCCAGATCAATATAGCCTTGACAGGGCCTGCTCCTCATGATGGTAACAGAGACACCGGCTATTGGAAGAAGCGCATTTTGTCTCTTCTTACCAATACGAGCCATGACCAGAACCTCATCACGTCCGCTGGCACAAATGCACATCTTCCCACGCACCATAAATGCCAAACCGCCAAACATCTTTTTTTCAGCCACTTCATCTTCAAAGACTTCTGGAGGTAGTTGCCGCCTCAATTCCTCTCTAATCTGCTTTGCTGCTTCTTGATTATAAGCCATAGCCATCCCCTTCTTTTATTTTTTGTCCAATTCCCAATTAGAATGGGCAATGGATTTAAGAGCCTATTGACGATGATGAAGTCGGTCACAATAACCCTTCATCCTTTCTGCTAATTCCAGTTTAGCATGATTATTCCAGAAAATCCTATCTTCAATTGCGGTTTTTAGAGGCAAAAAACCAGCCTTGAAGAGGCTAGTTCTCACGAGTTTTTCCAAATGGAGAGTTTAATTTGTCCATCAAGCTCTGCTTTACCAAACGCGGTACATTCATGGTGATGGGTGGGTCACTTGCGATGGGGCGGCGCATGTTCAGTTCAAAATGAAGCTGGGTATCGCCAGAAAAGTGGAGCATATGGTCTGGACCCTGACGAAAATTTTCATCCAGGACATAGGTCTGTTTGAAGGACAAGTTCTCCAAGAGTTCGCAAGTCAGCAGATAGTAGCTGCCGTTTGGAACATTGTCAAAAACGCAGGTCAAGACTCGGCTCATGGCTGCCCCAACAATCGGATTTTCCTTGGGAATGCGAGACTTGAACAGGCCGACACAGCTGATATGGGGCTGATAATCATCTGGGTAAATCAGTTTAACAGACAAGCGATTATTGGTCACAACTTGTTTTTCACGGTGAACCAGTACCTCTTTTTGGGTCAAAAAAGCCTGCAAAATTCGATAGGACAGGGTAGATTCTCTGATAAACTTTTTTGGGGCCAAGCCTGTATGGCGCTTAAAGGTTGCTGAAAATGTGGTCGGACTGGAGTAACCGTGATCTAGGGCGGTGTCTGTGATTTTCTGAGGGTTCAAAACCAGATGCTCAATACTGCCCTTGATTTTTAGGGCTTCCATGTACTCCTTAATGGAATAGCCCATCTCCTTCTTAAAGGTCCGCGACAGGTGATAGGGGCTGTAATGAAACTGCCTGGCCAAGTCTTCCAAACTGAGCCCATCATGGATATGCTGCTGGATGTAGACAGCCACTTCTTCCATCTTTTTCTGCACAGGGTCACCTCCCTTCGTTTCATCCCCTACTCCAACTGTCCTGGCCGCTTTTCTTTCTGCTGGGCGGAAAGTTTTGATCAAAGTCTTCGAGAGTTTCTTCTCTCCAACTCAGCTTTTTTGACTGCAGCTTTTAATCTTTCAGCTTCACTACCAGATTTTCAACCTCTCGGTACTCAGCTGACCTTTCCTTGCGAATTTCAATAGACATGGAATGCTCCTTTTTCCCATTTTACCATATTATGCCTGGCTCTGCTTTTTTCGAATGCTTCTGGACCCATGCCTGATAATCCACTGGCAGGCTGGACTGACGACCTTGTTTTTTGTCCAGGAATCAATAATATCCTTGAATTTGTCCATGTCTACTTTTGACAGGTCATTGAGATTGTTGGCGACACTTTTTTGGATGGATTTGTCCTCATCATCCTTGAGGCTGGTCAGAATCCAGACATAATCTTCAAAATAGTCCAGTGCAATGGTCGTCTTTTTTGCCCAAGGCAGGGCAATTCTCAGGCACTCGCAGGCCAAACGCCTCACCTTATTGTCCTCATCTTGACACCAAATCTTGACTAGGGCCACCGTTTTTTCAGGATAGCGCAGCAGGAGCTGCCTCATCCCAAATTCACCTGTATGCCGCTTGGTCAGTTCCTTGAGAAAGGCCGTGCTGGCTTCAAAATCATCCAGCCCGTAAAGTTCCACATATTTACCAATGGGCCAAAGCCAGTAACCTTCCGTAAACATGCCGACACTGGTCTCCAACTCTGGACCTAAAATCTGCTCAAAAATGCCCAAACTTTCCCGATAGGACAGAGGAATATGAGCCTTAAGTGCCTCCGCAATCAAGATCTGCCTAGGACTGAAGTCCAGACTTTCCAGCTGACCCATGACCGTCTTTTTAAAGACTACCTTATCAAAGTCTGGATAGGCTGAGGCAATTTTCCCAATCAAGTCATCCAAAAAGGCCTCATCATAATAATCTTTTAATTTTTTAGCCATGCTTTTTGAACCCTTCTAATTGCCTTCTGATCAGGTCGTCCAAATCTAAACCGACAGCTTCCTGCTCCGCCAAATAAAGGGCCAGTTCATTTAGCCCGCCGGAAATAAGTGCCGTCATGGCCCGGCAGTCATAGCTTCGCAAGATTTCCTTTTCTTGTAAAAGCTCAATCTGCTGCTGCAAATGGTACTGGGAATTGGCTTCATCCATTTCACGCCAATCCTGCCAACCGATGACACTGGGGCCATCAAGCAGCAGAATCTGCTTGATATCAGACTTGCAGGCCTCTTTAACAAAGGTCACAGAGCCGATAAGCAACTGTTCCCACAAGTCGTCTGTTTTGTCTGCTTCCTCTGCTACCTTTTGGCCGATTTCTTCCTGGATCTGCAGGAGAACAGCCCTGAACAAATCTTTTTTGTTTTTATAGTGATGGTAGAGGGCCCCTCTGGTCATGCCAATTTGGTCCACAATTTCTTCCAGAGACGTCTGATTGTAGCCTTTTTGGGCAAACAAGGTTCTGGACACCGCTATCAGCTGACCAATGGTCGCTTGACTGGCTTCCATTTTCTTATTCATGGTAAAAAGCCTCCTGAAAATGCTCCTTGAAACTGTCAGATGGCTCAATTTCTTGAATCACATCAACCAGCAGACCATCCATAGCCACGATAAAATGACGCTGGCCAAACTCCTCATCCCGCAAACTTAACACAATGGAATCCGGCCTGTCTTGCTGGATTCTCTCATGAATGTCAGTGATATCCTCCACTTCAACATTGACCAAAATGCCTTGGGCAGCCTGCCTAAACCCCTGCGGAATGGTTTCATGGTCTGAAGCCAGAAAGGCGATTTCATGCTCTTTCAAGCGCAGGCTGACATACCAATCCGATACAAAGGTCTCTTCAAAACCAAAATAATCTATGAAAAAGGCCTGTAAATCAGCCACATTCTGAGTCATGATAACAGGGTATAGACTTTTTAACATCTTCTTCCTCCTCAATACATACATCCTGTATGTGTTTTCTTTATTTTAGCATACATTCTGTATGTATGCAAATAACTTGCTAAAAAAGCTGAGAAAAATCCCAGCCCTAAGTATTCACACTCTTAAAACGCCTTCTGATTTTCTGGCTAAATTCCCTAAAGCGTCCTTTTTCCTCTGGCCAAATCTTGGTCACCCGGTCCACGGCAATGATAAAGACAATAACAGCTGTGTAATCCTTGGCACTGGCAATCAGGCCGAGATTTTCTGCGATGATGAGCAAGAGGTAAAAGGCAAATAGGATGGTTCGCTTTGGCAAGGCCATCAGGCACTCAATACCCACCTTGTAGCCTAAATAGATTTGGTGATTGAGGCCGCTTGATTTTTCCAAACGCCTGTTAAGAAAGGCCCTTATCCGACCATAAAACCAGTCAGAGGTAAAAATGAGTGATTGAACTGCAATGACAAGCCACTCCATATTGCTGGCATACTTTTCCTCAAGGCCCATCAGGCGGGCTGCCAAATAGGCCCAGGCCCCATTGTCCAAGCAAATATAGATAGACAAAAAAATAAAGGCCCCATTGTCCAAGCAAATATAGATAGACAAAAAAATAAAGGCCCCATTGTCCAAGCAAATATAGATAGACAAAAAAATAAAGGCCCCTGCAATCAGAATCAGGGGCAAGGCTTTGATGATTTTCAAGAACTGCATTTCCTGCTCCATTTCATGTTTTCACCACTATTATAAGCTCTTTGAAAAGTCAAAGCAAGATGACAGAAAGCAAACTATCTGTTTTTTTCCTATTTTCTGGAAAAATCCAAAACCATGACAAAGTCCTCCTGGTTTTCACGAAGGGTACGAAAACCAAGTTTATGGTAGAGAAAATAAGCGGGATTGGCTTTTGAGACTGATAGGGAGGCGCCTTTTACTCCTCTTCTTCTCAAGACAGCAAGGAGGGCCTCCTTTTTCTTCTTATTTCACATTTCAAGCTGGATTCTTTCAAGGAATTGGGCTTCATTTGCCTGCATTGCAAGGACAAAGGCGTCAAAACTGGTCATTTGTTGCGGAATGGTCAAACCTAGCTTTTCAACAATAATCTTGTCTTCCCGCTTTTGTTTTTTCCCTTGCAAGAGTTCAAATTGCTGGCTATGCTGTTCAGTTATTGCATTTGGGAAAAGGTAAAATCCTAGTTTGGCATCAAACCGATACATGTAGGCAACCAGCTGCAGATAGTCTGTTCCCTTGATATTTCCAAATGGTTTGTACTTGGCATCCGCTACAATGGGCATTGGTGAGAAGGAAAGAAAGTCTGGATAGATGAGCCCATTCCCCTTGTTAAAGAGCGAATAGCCACCGCTTCTGTCTTTATTGCGCGGATGGAGAAACTGACTTCCCAAGAGCGTTGCCAAATACTCCTCCCAGAGCCAGGCCACATCAAAAAGCATCCCGTGAATTTGCTCACTGCCAGATCCGAAATTCTGTTCTTGGCCCTTCAAAATCAGGAGGCAGAGCCTTTGTAAGGCAGCATACTCATGGAAATAAGCATGTCGAACAGGCGACTGGCGATTTTTAAAGATGATTTTTCTTCTATCAGACAAGTCATAGGAAGGCGTCACCTGTACGATAGAGTCAATATTTTTCCTAGTTTCCTGATTGGGGTTTAAGATTTGCTGGCTATTTTTCTGACTGACTTTTATCCATTCAATAGTGTGCCGAATCAGCTGCATAAGGTCATTTTCATAGGAAAATTCCCTAGTTGTGTAGGCGATTTTCCCGACAAAGGGCGTACTATATTTGATATGCCGAGCCACATCCAGAGTTCCCTTGACATTGGAATCGTGGTAGTGAAAACGCTGATACTCCTTGTAAAGTCCTTTTCGCAAGGCGGCCTGAAGGTATTTGGGAAAAAGATATAGCAGGAGTTGATAAAACTACTGGTCCGTCGAAAGCGAAGTATCTAAGTTGGTTAGATTGAGATGAAGAACCTTCTGCAACATATAATGCAGGAAATAATCTTCCTCATCATTCTGGGCAAAACGAGAATGAATCCGCAAGCTTTCCCCCTTGAAACCCATAAAACCAACAATATTCCGCGTTCTGACCTTATCATTCACCGTTTCAAAGATTTTTCCTGACCAATCCAAATCAGGAATATCCTTCAAATCATTTGGAAAAAGGAAGAGTTGGTGCTTCTTGGTTAGATAATCCAGACTTTTGTCCAGCAAGTGTTCCGCTAATTCTGGGTATTTAGCCTGAAAATCTGCCTTTGAAATGTCCTGCTGATTATCCCTCATCCACATGAGTTTCTTCCTCTAATCTGTCATAGGCCGCTTTTAATTCCCTCAGACGTTGTTCCTCCTCAAAAGTTCCCCGTAGGTATTCTTCCAAAAGGGGCTGTAAGTAATCTTGCCAGAGAATCTCATAATCATAGTCAAGTTCAGGCAATTTCAAAAAATAGGACGGCCCGATATGGTAGTTGCTATTTAATTCTGGGGTATTTTCAATGGCTTGATTTAAGTTTGTCAGGCGTGTCCTAGCTTCAGGAATTTGGTCATTGTCGAAGTTTTTGTCCCTTTCCCACATCACCATACTATCGGCCGCTTTTATCTCAACAAACCGAAAGCGTCTGCGCATGGCAAAATCAAAACTATCAACAGAGCGGTCAATGTCGTTCATGGTTCCGATAATATAGGCATTTTCAGGAATATAAAACTTCTCCTCCTCTTGGTGCATATTAGCGTATTGAGTAGAAACTGCCCCATCTTCCCCACGATAGCCTGGGTCAATAGAGAAAAAGAGCTCTCCAAATATTTTAGAAATCTCCCCACGATTGATTTCGTCGATGATGAAGACGAATTTTTTGTCAGAGGTGGTTTCAGTTGGTGGTATAAAGTCTTCTAGACCAAATTTTTCTTTCAAATGATTAAGAATCGCTCTTCTATAATTATCAAATCCACCTTGTGGAACACCTGGTTTTCCTTTATACAGATTGTAGCATTGAGCTTTATTATAAAAGTTACTGGATGAGTCTTTTTCTGTGACTCCTGTCATTCCTCCTCTTTCATAAGCTTGAAGGTGCATACTTTTCCCGCGTAAAGAAGAAATTACGTAGGAATCGTCTTCATCTACCTCGCTCACGGCTTCAAAGAAAGTTTTCCAAGCCGAATCAAAATTATCTCGACCACCCGTTTGAGAGGCCTGCTTAGCTTTTTCGCAAAAAGTTTTAAATATTCCAGCTTTGATTTCAAATTTAATATCACCAGAATCATCTTTTACAGGCCGCAACCCTTCCACAAAATCCGTGTAATCATAGGATGGATGAAATTGAACAAAACCGATTTGTTCTTCATTTCCATCTGTCAATTCTCTTGCAATCTGTTTAGCTAAATAGGTTTTCCCAGTCCCTGGCGCACCGCGGAGGATGATGTTGTGGGAAGAAAGTAATTTGTTGCTCAAACTTGTTTTTATCTGATGTTGTCCTTTTTCCTTGAGAAACTGCACATACTCCGAGGCAAAATTTGTGTATTTAAAGTTTGCAAAGTCTGCTCTCTTTGTATTCTGTAAATTTCTTCTAGCTACTACTTTACTGAGTTCTTCTTTATATTTCTTACACATTTCCATAATCTGTTTATGGACGACTAGAAAATCTGAATCAGGGAGGGAAAATAAATTTTCAGGAAAGCTTTGGATAAGTTCCTTTTCCTCTTCCGTTAAGGACTCAATCTCAAGCAACAAATCCTTTATCGGAGTAATCCGAAGGGTCTCGTCTTGGAAAAATTCGCCCTTTAGCCAAGAAATTTTAGAGTCAACAGCTATCCAACCTGTTTTCCCTTTCTCCTTCTTCGTTTTTTCGACCCAGCTTCTAAACTCTAGCTCATTAAGCTCTGCTAGGGTTATGCCCCCTCTTCTAACCCCTTCATAGGACTTCCCTATCATGGATAAGGCAACTGGGAGTTTTTCTTCAGTTTCTATGATGTAGTCGGCATCTATTGGCCAGCCATTCGTTTTGGGGGCGATTTTAAAATATTGCTTGTCTTCCTCCGATAAGAACCTAGATAGAACCGATATAGTTATACCGCCTCGACTCTTCTGTACCTGAACAAAGTTTTGGTCTACCCCTTTCATATTTCTAACACGGAAAGCGGTATAGCCTTTCGTTTCATGCTGCTTGGCTTCTGGAAATACTTCTTTTATCTTACTCAGCACAACTTCTTTGTTCATTCATTTCTTCCTTTCATCTGTTTTTGCTACTAAAAAAGTTCCTACTATGTCATTATATCATAGTAGGAACGTGATAATCTATTCTATTTTATACCAAAACCGGCAAGGTTTCCCCAATTGCTTCTAGGCGCTCTGTCCATTCTTGACGGGTCAAACCGTTTTCAGTGATGTAACGGTTGCGTTCGTGGGCACGGCATTCTGTTGAACAGCCGCGGACATATTTGGC
Source organism: Streptococcus oriscaviae (assembly GCF_018137985.1). Taxonomy (NCBI): domain Bacteria; kingdom Bacillati; phylum Bacillota; class Bacilli; order Lactobacillales; family Streptococcaceae; genus Streptococcus; species Streptococcus oriscaviae. Next base: position 908,305 of record NZ_CP073084.1, read on the forward strand.
TTCATTTTCTTCTGAGGTCAGGATGCGGCGGTTACAGAAGGGGTTGCCACAGTTGACATAGCGCTCACAAGGCGTCCCGTCAAACCAGTCTTTCCCTACGACAACAGGGTCAACATGGTTGACATCAACTGCGATTCGCTCGTCAAAGACATACATCTTACCATCCCAGAGTTCGCCACGGACCTCTGGGTCTTTTCCATAAGTCGCGATACCGCCATGAAGCTGGCCGACATCCTTGTAGCCTTCACGCACCATCCAGCCTGAGAATTTCTCACAGCGGACACCACCGGTACAGTAGACCACCACGCGCTTGTCCATGAACTTTTCCTTGTTGTCACGGACCCACTGCGGCAGCTCACGGAAGTTGCGGATGTCTGGGCGGATAGCCCCGCGGAAGTGACCCAGATCATACTCGTAGTCGTTGCGGGTGTCAAGAACCACTGTGTCTTCATCCAAAAGGGCTTCTTTGAACTCTTTTGGTGACAGGTAGGTACCTGTTGTCACTAGCGGGTCGATGTCGCTGTCAAAGTCGTTGTCTTCAAGACCTAGGTGAACAATTTCTTTCTTGTAGCGGACAAACATCTTCTTAAAGGCGTTTTGATTCTCTTCATCTATCTTGAACCAGAGGTCACTGAAGAGCGGATTGGCATGAACGTAGTCCATGTATTTTTGCGTGGTTTCGTAGTCACCGGAAACGGTACCGTTGATGCCTTCATCAGCAATCAGGATGCGGCCCTTGAGTCCGATGGATTTACAGAAGGCCAGGTGCTCAGCAGCATATTCCTTGGCGTTTTCGATGGGAACATATTTATAGTAAAGCAAGACGCGAATATCGTTTGACATGATTTCTCTCATTCTATAAAAATTTTTAGATAATTTTAATATCATCTTATTCTATCTTTTTAGAAAAGTTTTGGGAAATGATTTGACTGAAAATAAAACCCGAGCCGAGGCCCGAGTTTCTTTTTAATCTTTCGACAAGCTGTTGCTTTGTGTTTGATTTTTCGCGTAGACAGCCAAGAGGATGGTTCCTGCAATCGCAACCGTTACTGCGTTGGCAATTCCTGCAACCAAGCCTTGTGTAAAGACCTTGTTAGCAGGCTCGCTGTAAATAAAAATATCTAGGACTGGCGCAATAACACCCCAAGCTAACACGTTGGCCGCAATCTGCACGCCGTTGAAGAGAATCATATCCTTTTTGGTAAATACTCCTTCCTGAACGTGTAGTCGGTTCTTGACAAAACCAACAATCAGACCAAAAATACCTGAGGCCAAAATCCATGACCACCATGGGCCATACTGCACTGAGTCCTTGAGGAAATGCCCGATAAAACCAATCAGGAAGCCAACAATTGGACCAAAAATAACAGACAACAGTGCTTGAACACCGTACTGCAATTGGATAGAAGTATTGGCTACAAATGTAGGAATATTGATCATGTAGCCGATGACGAAGAAAAGGGCTGCACCGATACCGGTTGCGACAACAGTTTTGATAGAATTATTTTTCATTTGAATCTCCTTAGCTGCCTAGTTGGCAATTTTTTTGATTTCGATGTGCCAGTTTTGTCCGACACCGACATTGTAGGCCTTGGCAAACGAGCCTTGGTTGATGGCAACTCCTACACGATAGAGGGAGTTGATATAGATTAGGGGCTGACCGATGCGGACATCCGCAAAGGACTTGCCGTAAGTAACTTGGTTTTGGTAAACCAGCATATCGTTGTTGTAGATGGTCACCTCGAAGCGCTCTTCAAAATGAGGATCGAGGCTATAAAATTCCTCGCGCGTAATCGAGGTCCAGAGCGAGCCGAAACGCACATCCAGAATATCAATAGCTCCTTTGACAAAATCAGAACCAACTTCGGTTGGAACGGTTGGAATTTCAACAATCTTCTCCACGCTAAGCTCTGGTCCAACTTCTTCAAAACTGATATGTCCAGAAGCTAGTTTGGCACCTGTGTAGGCATATACATCTCGACCGTGGAAGGTATAGGAATGCTCGGTATTGGCTCTGCGGTTGGCGACTTCTGAAATTTCACGCACCGCCTTGATACCGACATACTGCTTGATAAAGGACAAGGTCCCGTTGTCTGGTGTTACAATATACTGATTTTTTTCTGTCAACGCTACAACACTCTTGCGCTTAGAACCAACTCCTGGATCAACGACAGATACAAATGTAGTACCTTCCGGCCAGTACTCAACGGTTTGAAACAGACGATAAGAGCCTTCAAAGATGTTATAAGGGGTGATGTCATGCGTGAGATTGTGAACCACCAACTCCCTAGACTCTTGCAAGGCCACGCCAATCATGGCAGAAACCGCCCCGTCAACCAGCCCGAAGTCTGACTGTAAAACAAGTAAGTTATTGGACATAGCTACTCCTTCAAAGATAATACCAATCCATCATATCAGAAAACCGGTCGGCTTTCAAATAGGTTTTCTTGGGGCTTTGTTATAGTTTACAACTATAAGACTTCAAAACAGTCTAAAAGACAGCAAACGGTCAACGTCCACTGCCTTTACCTACAAAACATATTCCAAGCTGAGTTCAGGTAGAATCCTTGCTAGAAATTGTCTGGTGCGTTCTTCCTTTGGCTGAGTGAAAAAGTCCTTAGGATGACCTTCTTCAACAATCTTTCCTCCATCCATGAAAATGACATGGTTGGCGACATCGCGGGCAAAGCCCATTTCATGAGTGACGACAATCATTGTAATCCCTTCCTGAGCCAAAGACTTCATCAAGCTCAACACTTCTCCAATCAGCTCCGGATCCAAGGCTGATGTCGGCTCATCAAACAGGATAACTTCTGGCTTAACGGCAATCGCACGGGCGATACCAACCCGTTGCTGTTGACCGCCCGATAGTTGGTGAGGGTACTTGGCAGCATGTTCTGCCAACCCCACTCGTTCTAAGGCAGCTTCGGCTATCGGAATGGCTTTGGCCTTTGGAATTTTACGGGCAACAACGAGACCTTCTAGGATATTTTCAAGGGCTGTCTTGTTGGCAAAAAGACTGTAATTTTGAAATACAAAGGCTGTTTTTTGACGAATAGTCAGGCGATCCTTGGCAGAAAGATTAGCAAGATCGTAGTGAACCTCATCTAAGGTTAGCCTGCCTTGATCTGGTTTTTCCAGTTGATTGATGCAGCGTAAAAAGGTCGTTTTCCCTGACCCCGATGGGCCTAAAATCACCACAACATCTCCCTTCTCTACACGGAGGGATACACCGTCTAGCACCTGTTTTTCACTAAATTTTTTCTCAATACCATCTAAGGCTATCATCTCTTCTCCTCTCTCATATCAAACTGGACTCATGCGTTTTTCCAATCGGTTAAAACCCCATTGAATAAAACCGCATAAGAGTAAGTAGACCACAAAAATGACTGCGTACGATTCAAAGTATTGATAACCGTATGCTGCCTGAATGCGGGCAATGGCCGTGATGTCTTTGATTGTCATGACAAAAACCAAGGATGTCCCCTTCACCAAGTTAATGACGAGGTTACAGAGATTGGGAAGGGCAGACCTCAAGGCTTGGGGAAAGATAATCCGCACATATGCCTTTCTTCTCGTCAAGCCGATACTCAGTGCCGCCTCCAACTGCCCCTTGTCGACCGTTAAAAGGGCAGAGCGGATAATTTCAGAAAGGGTTCCTGTTGTCATCAGGCTAAAGATGGCAAAAGCATACCAGATGGGATGGATTGCAAAGACATCCACTGTCCATCCTAAGCCCTGAAAGGCAAGGTTGAGCAGGCTGGGCAGTAGGCTATAAAAGAACAAAATCAAAACAATAGGAGGGGTAGCCCGAATAAAGGCAAGGTAAATTGTGGAAAACAACTGAACTCCTTTAACCTGATGAATTTGCCCCAGAGCCAGTAAAAGAGCCGGAACAAAGCTTAAAAGGAGGGCGGCAAGCATGATAAGCAGAGTCACTGGCACTCCGCCCAGGGTCAATAAGAATGTTTCCCAGATATAGTTTAAGTCCATACTACCTCCTAGCTTCCTTTTGATAACATGCTTTCCAGCCTCTGTGAACCAAATGAAATCACAAGCGCAATTCCCCAATAAATCAAGGCGACCGCAGTGTAGGTTTCTAGGGAATAATTCCCTGTATTGCGACCGATGATTAAGTTGGCCGCTCCCATCACATCCACTAGACCGATGGTGTAGGCCAACGCTGCGTCCTTCATGACATTCAGCAGGGCCGTCGTCATATTTGGTAAGGCAATCCGAAAGGCTTGCGGCAGCAAAATACGCCAAACTGTCTGAACCGGGGTCAGTCCGATGCTTAAGCCTGCCTCCAATTGACCGATAGGCAGCGCTAGAAAGGCGGATTTAAATACTTCTGCCAGCATGGCGCCAAATAAAAGAATCAGACTGATAAGAACGAAAATTGCCCGCGACCAGGCATTGATGTCCAAACCGAGCCACCATTCTAAAAATACTGGTAAACCATAGAAAACCATAAACAGTAAGACTATAGGAGGCGTACATCTCAATACAAAGATATAGAACTTGGCCACGTTTCGAGCCGTCTGTCCCCCTGCCAATTGCGCCCACGTCAGCAAGCCGCCCAGAAGGGAACCAAACACACTTGTCATCAGCATGATAAACAAGGTGGTTGGTAGGGCAGACAGTAGCTCCGGCAGAAAGAGCAACACTTTTTCAACGTTAAAACTGACCATCAGGCCCTCCTTGCTAATCTGTTACATAGTCAAAAACATTCTCTCCGAAATAGGTTTCTGATAGTTTGGCTAGAACCCCTTCCTCTTCCAGTTCTTTGATGGCTGTTTCGTAGGCTGCGACCAGCTCTTCATTTTGCTGGTTGCGGTGAATGAGCGGGTAGGTTTCAATCCCACGATAAGGGAACCAGCTCAATTCTTCGGCATATTGATGGTAGGCTCCATCCTCGGCAAGTACAGCTTTTTCAAAAGATAATTTAATATCAAAATACCCATCGTAGCGGCCTTCCAGCACCCAAGCGTAAGCATCTGCTACCGTGAAGGTTTCCGCCGCGGTCAATGCAATCGGACTGTCTGGATGTTCTTCATTGTAGGCTTGGATGACATTGTACTGGGCATTTTGCGGAGAAATCGGCACCAGTTTTGCACCCGCTGTTGCAAAATCATCAATCGTTTTGTAGGTTGCAGCATCGGCTGTGCGGACGGTAAAACCGATTATGCTAGCGCCAATTGCTGTTTCTGGTATCAGGAATTTTTCAGCCCGCTCCGCAGTGTACCAAGCTCCCTTGACCCCGATGTCGTATTTGCCAGATTCCAAACCGACCAATAAGTCTTCGTCGCTAGTTCCGATAAATTCAAACTGGTACTGCTCCAACTTCTCGTCAATGGCTTTTAAAACCTGAACCTCATAGCCATCTGACTCTCCCTGCTCATTGATAAAATCATATGGTGCATAGGATTGTGTATGGGCAACCCGCAAGGTAGTGACTTCCTCCTTCTGACTGGCTGTACTTGTTGAATTGTTCCCAGAAAAATAGCGAACTAGAACGGTCACAAGAACCAAGACGAGGACAAGACCACCGATCCAAATAACTTTCTTTTTCATTTTCATCTCCTTATTTACTTGCTGCTTGGCGAACCCAGTGAATACGTTGTGGCGAAATATCACTAGGAAGGGTACAGTCAGCTCCTAAAATGAGCCCCTGTCTGCCTGCTTGTTCAATCAAACGTTTGGTTTCAGTTTCAATATCTGCTTGACTTCCCTTATAGAGCAGACCATTCTTGGTATTGTCAAAACCACCTAGAACTGTTTTTCCGCCGAACAACTGTCGCCCTTCTGCCAGACCGACTCCTTCTGCTCCAACTGCCCAGTTAATCACTTGTGCCGGATAATCTGTAAAGAGGAACAAGTTATTTTTCGCTCCTTCATAGCCACAGATATGGAGGATGCTTTGTTTGTGAAGGTGGTTGACTGTCTCCAGCAAGCTGACCTCAGACGGAGCAAGATAGGTGTGGTAGGTTTCGGGGCTAACACTTGTATCTTGCAGGCTTTGGACACTGAGATAGATACCATCAATTCCTGCCTCTTCCACCAGTTTTGTGACGAGCTTAGCTAAGTCGCTAGCAATCACGTTTAAGGCATGGCTGACTGCCTGAGGCGCTTCCTCCAACAGCTGAGCTAGCAAGTGATCACCTGAAGAAACTTCATTTGCCAACTGCCATTTCAGATGGGTAGCCGGGGCAAAAATATTGTAAAAAGCAGGAATGTCCTCTTCAAAGCTAGCCTTGATGTCCTTAACCAACTGGACTTGTTGTTGAAACCATGGATGGTCTGCTGCAATCGATTCTAGCCGGGCCAAGTCCTGAGCACTGGCTCCTGAAGTGATCAGAGGATTGGGATAGCGGAAAAAGCCGTCGCTCATCAACTTAATCAAATCCGGCTGAACCTCTTTCAGGAACTGCCGATGCCCCTCTAGGTTTTTCCGATAGATTTCAGGTGAATCCAGCCCCTCCATCCATTCTTCTGGTTGGGTAAAATGGTACCAGAAGCCAACTGGAACACGGTCAACTTCTTGACCTCGAAACGCTCTCTCCACCAAGTCTCGTTTTGCTGTCATGCGATTCTCCTTTCTCATCTTAGAACCTAAAATAGATGGTTCTAATCTTACCACCCTGACTACTCGTTGACAAATATATATTTCCTATCACGGAATTTGGAATAAACTATCAAGAAAGCATCGGGGAAAGAAAAAATGCCCATCACAAAGCACTTTTTTTCTATATTTATAGATATCTCAACAAGCATAGCTCACTGATTATACAAAGTCTCCTCCATCGTGTCCAAAAAACTATTGATTTCTTTTTGGACAATACTCAAAAGACGCTTTTCTTCTGATTCTTGAAGTGTTAAGTTTTTCCTCTCATTTTGTTCCATTATCTGATAATAGCTACGGAGCAAATTCAGTTGCCTATCTATGACAAAAAACGCTTCAATAATAGCATCGTTCTTTTCCACTGAAAATGAAATACTAAGTTCCTCATCGGCTTCATCTGGTGGATGAATTTTTAAATGCAACTCTCCTTCGATTTCCAAGGGATCAATAGCTCCATCAAATCGAATAGCGCTATCCGGTGGAATCGTAAAACCAGCTTGGCGGATAACTTTCGCATATCTCTCCGAAACCATTAGGTGATAGAGAATTTGAATCTTATCGTCATTTTTAAATGCTGCTTCAAGTTGAACAGAGCTTTGATGATTAGAATAGGAGAAAAAACCAAATATCAATAAAAACACTATCATTACCCAATTTGGACGAGTTGAGGTGAGTGGAGCGTGTAGGATACAGACAACAATATTGGCTTGATGGACATCAATACCTGCACAAGATTGATAGAGAACATCCATGACAATTCCCTCCTTCTTAAAATTAGAGAGCTTATCTACCGAATTGTAGTCGTGTTTTTATACTCATGCCTGCCGCATATTTTGGGGTGCTCGTCAGTAGAGTGGATCAGTTTTGCCCTCGATGAATAACATCATTAACTCGTCAACCACAAAGCCCTCACTAAGATTATACACCTAGTGAGGGCTTTATGTTCGTTTTCATTATTCTGTGGGTGAGGGCGGAGCCATCATGGATGTCTTGCCCAGACTCATGATTTCATCTAGGCCACAATGGCCTTGGCCACTTCTTCTGTGGTCATGCGGGAGAAATAGTGTGTGGTGTCGATGGTTTTGAGTTTTTCGAGGACATCCACATACTCGTAGCGGGTGCCGACGAGAAGCTCCTCAATGTCTGAAACATCACCGATTCCGAAGAAGTCTCCGTAAATCTTGATGGACTCGATGACGGATTTTTCTGTTTTGATGTAGGAGGTAATCTTACCAGCTGGGTAGCGGACACTGCGCTCTACTGTGTATTCTGGGGTGGCACCGAAGGTCCAGTCCCAGGTCGCAAACTGGCTATCACGGATTTCTTGGATGCGGGCCAAGTCGCTTTCTGACAGGACATATTCGTCCATGTCTGGATATTCTTGCTTCATCTGGTTGAGGATGGCTTCCTTGAACTCAAGGACGGTCATCTTCTCAGGCAGTTCATTGTTGATGTTGGTCACGCGGGCACGGACGGACTTGACACCCTTGGACTCAATCTTGTCCTTGCTGACCTTGAGGGCGTTGGCCAAGACAGACATGTCCACATCAAAGAGCAGGCAGCCGTGGTGCATCATGCGGCCCTTAGCATACGCTTGGGCATTGCCACAGATTTTCTTGCCGTCAATTTCCAGATCGTTGCGGCCAGTAAAGTTGGCCTCCACACCCAGGGTTGCCAAGGTGTCAATCACAGGCTTAGAGAAGGTCTTGAAATCAAAGGCCCCTTCTTCTGACTTGTTGGAAATGATGGTATAGTTGAGGTTGTTGAGGTCGTGATAGACAGCGCCACCGCCTGACAGACGACGAACCACATGGATGCCGTTGGCATCTGTGTATTCCTTGTTAATTTCCTGGATGGCATTTTGGTGCTTACCGATGATGATGGCTGGCTCATTGATCCAGAGGATAAAAATCTCATCAAGGTCGGTCAATTCCTTGAAGGCATAGGCTTCGAGGGCAATATTATAGGCTGGGTCGTTGCTGTTGTTGACAATGTATTTCATCTTGTACTACTTTTTGCGTACCAAAAATGGACTGGCACATGCTTCCTTTCTTATTTGTCAGATACTCCTATTATAAAGAAAAGGAGGACAATTGACAATGGAATTGTTTAGAATGAGCCGACTTTAGAGAGTAAGAGCCAACACCATTCCTGACTGCAGAAAATGGTGTTGGCTTTTATCTTTACCCTTTTTGGGGTTTATGGAAGCTGAAACGATTTGTCTTTATTGGGGCCAGCCACTCTAAAAACAAATCAACCCACTTATATACTTGAGCGTTTTGATTACTTTCGTTGATACCTGTTCTCAAATCTCCTAATACAAGACCGTGTTTCCCCTTGTTAAAAATATGAAGTTCGTAAGATACATTGACTTCGTCTAGTGCCTGACAGTATTTTAAGGCATTGCTTGCTGGTACCAAACTATCCTCCATCGTATGCCATACGAAACTCGGAGGTGTATGTGGACTGACATTTGCTATCGTATTGAGTTTTTCAATGAGTTCTTGACTAGGATGAGTGCAACCTGTTGCTGCAAATGTTACCTTATCGAAGCTTCCAGAATCAGTATCGGCATCAAGAGCATAGGCTGCGTACGCCAATAGGAGATGGGTCGGCCTATATAGTTCCATATCTTTTCCTAATAGTTCTTGAAACCAGGGCTTGTGCCAATGTGTCCCTAGCTGACTTGCTACATGGCCACCAGCCGAAAAGCCTCCGACAACGACATAATTTAAATCAACATGAAAGGAAACAGCATTCTCTTTAAGATAAGCCACCGCCTTAGCTAATGCAACAAGAGGCTGAGGAAAGGCTGAAACTGGATTCGCTGGAAGTTGTTCGACATCATCTGAAGCCATTCTTTCTAATCCCTCTGTTGCATAGTGAACCACTATCACATGAAAGCCCTCAGCTAGAAAACGAAGTGCAACCGACTCATCTTCACGAAATGAGGTCCAAAAATAGGCTCCTCCTGGGCAAATCACTAAACTTGGATAAAGTCGGTCCGAGTCAATCTCTTGATTGGGCTCCTGAAGATAAAATTTAGCATAGGAGCCATTGTTATCTAATTGCTTTTCAAAATACTTCATACCTTGCATTTCCTTCCTCAATTTTTAATCTATTATAAAGTTTCTCAGTTATTTTGTAAATCGCAGTTTCTTGCAGGGGAAATATCATTTCTTTGGAAGGTAATCACTCCCTATCCAGCAAGATGCTCGGGGCCAGATACAGTGTGTAGTTCAGGTCTTGACACTGTTTTGAAATCTGATGTGCCTGATGTGAATCAGCTCCGTATTCGATGAGAAAGACTTGGAGGCCGGTCTGGGAGAGATTGTTCAAATAGTCCAGATAAAAATCTTCTGCTTCTGCAGTCTGTTGAACAGGTTTGCCCGCATCAAAATCGTAAGCTAAAAAGACACTTTCTTGATTGACTGCGTAGATGAGCTGTCTTGCGAGCTGAGGATCTTCAGCAAGAAATTGTGAAACAAAGGTCGAACCACCGTTGATGATGACGGGTAGGTTCATCGTCTGAAATTCCTTCAATAATTGGACCAAACTAGCATACACCTCTGGCCGCTGGTCATGATCATAGACATCAAAGTTATCCAAAAAGAGGCCATCTACCCCCTTGTCCTTCAAACTTTGGGCCAGCTGGTGAACCAGAAAATCCTGCCAGGCTGAATCCGTCACATGAATCCAGGATTCATCTGGCCAGTTGTCATAGGGTTTGAAAGTCAAATCCTTGAAATCCTGATAGAAGGAATTGGATGTTTCCAGGGCCCCAATATTGAGGTAGGCAAAAATCTGCCGAGAGCGAAAATGAAGTTGTTTGATATCGGTTTTGTCTAGATAGGTCACATCCAAAACCAAGGTCTGATAGGATTTGGAAAGTTGAAGCAAATCTTTCTTTTCCATCCCGATGAAGACTCCATAATCTGACGGTTTCTTGCCTGATACTTGAAAGCAGAAAAATAGAGCGACTCCCAATAAGATAATACCAAACAAACCTAGCCATTTCTTCACTGCTCATTTCCTCCCTTCTTCCAGACTATCAAAGAGTTAGTAAAAAGTCAAAACAGGCCCGACGTAGGCCTGTCTTTCTCGCTTATTCAATATCGCTTCCGTTTGAGGCGATGACCTTCTTGTACCAGTCAAAGGATTTCTTCTTGGAGCGTTTGAGGGTGCCATTGCCCTCATTGTCACGGTCTACGTAGATAAAGCCGTAGCGTTTCTTCATTTCGCCCGTGCCGGCTGATACGAGGTCGATACAGCCCCAAGTGGTGTAGCCCCAGAGAACCACTCCGTCCTCATGAATGGCTTGGTTCATGGTCTCGATGTGGGCCCGGAGGTAGTCGATGCGGTAATCATCCGCTACATAGCCATTTTCATCTGGTGTATCGATGGCACCCAGTCCATTTTCAACGATGAACATTGGTTTTTGGTAGCGATCCCAGATGGCGTTGAGGGTGATACGGAGGCCCAACGGGTCAATCTGCCAGCCCCACTCGGATGCGTCCAGGTAAGGGTTTTTAATGGAGGCAAAGATATTGCCCTGGGTTTGTTCTTTGACAGCTGGATCGCCAGTAGCGACGCGGCTTGAATAGTAGGAGAAGGAAATGAAGTCGACAGTGTGCTCCTTGAGCAGGGCCAGGTCTTCCTCGGTCATTTCCAGCTCAAGGCCCAGTTTTTCCCATTTCTTCTTGGCGTAGTTTGGATATTCACCACGGGATTGCACATCGATAAAGAAATAGTTTTCCCGGTCTTCCTGCATGGCTTCCCAGTAGTCGCGCGGATGGCAGGTATGGGGATAGTATTGGCCTGCCGCCAGCATACAGCCGACCTTGTTTTCTGGGTCTACTTCATGGGCGATTTTGGTCGCAATGGCGGAAGCCACCAGCTCATGGTGGGCCGCCTGGTATTTGACCAAATCTTCGTTTTCCCCTTCTTCAAAGCAGAGCCCTGCCCCCATAAATGGCGCGTGGAGAATCATATTGATTTCATTGAAGGTTAGCCAGTATTTGACCAGGCCCTTGTAACGGGTAAAGAGGGCACGGCAGAGATTTTCATAGAAGCCCAGCATCTTGCGGCTACGCCAGCCACCATAGGTTTCAATCAGGTGCATGGGGCAGTCAAAGTGGGTGATAGTGACCAAAGGCTCGATGCCATACTTGTGGCATTCTTTGAAGAGATCTTCGTAGAATTTCAGGCCTGCTTCATTTGGCTCAGCCTCATCCCCCTTAGGGAAAATACGGGTCCAGGCGATGGAGAGGCGGTAGGTTTTAAAGCCCATTTCGCCAAAGAGGGCGATGTCTTCCTTGAATCGATGGTACATATCGATGGATTCCTTGGCTGGATAGAAATAGCCATCCTCAAAATCAAACATCTTCTTGCGGCCGGTAATGATGGCTCCGCGGTCTTCCCCAATAGGCACGACATCCACATTGGCCAGGCCGCGGCCGTCTACATTGTAGGCACCTTCACACTGGTTGGCAGCTGTTGCGCCACCCCATAAAAATCCGTCTGGAAATGGTTTTAATGGTGTCATTTCTTTCTCCTTTATTAGTTGGTTTCTTTTTGACAGAGGACTTCCCTATTCACTGGGTCTACAATGGATAAAAGGTCATAACGACCATCTTGGTAATTAAACTCCATGATGGCACAATTTCGCATCGGAACCCTTGGGAAATCTGTCAGGACATGTCTTAAAAATTGGGCAATGGTAGCCCCGTGACCGACAACGAGTACCGTCTGATTGTCAGGATTGTTCAAAATATCCCGCATGGTTGCTTCCATCCGCAAACGAACCGTCATATAATCTTCGCCCCCGTAGGTCACGAAATAATCTCCGTAACCAATATCACCCTGCAAGGGCGGATTGAGGTACTCCTGCTGACCCTCAAAGGCACCGAAATCCTGTTCTTTCAAGCCTTTCAAAAGCGAATATAATCTGTTCGGCCGCTGACAAGCTCTGCTGTATCACAGGCTCTTTCCTGAGTTGAAGAGTAAACGCGGTCAAATTGGATGCCCTGTTCCGTGAAATAATCATGGGCTGCCCGAGCCTGAGCAATCCCTTCTTCTGTCAAGGGAGAATCACAGGCTCCTTGGATGCGTTTTTGCAGATTAAAGCGAGTCTGTCCATGGCGCATGAGATAGACTTTTTTCATAACGTTTACCTCGTTACAAATCATAAACCTTGAAATCATTCTGAGGGTCAATCAAGTGTTCAAACTGGATTTGCCCATCTTCATAATTTAGTTGGCAAATGGCGCAGTTAGGTAAAAAAACTCCTGGGGGAAATTGAACATCTAAGACCTGTACCAAGCCCCAAATAGCTGCTCCATGGCTGACCATGAGAATGGACTGGGCTGGGTCTGTTTCTGCCACAGAAAGAATAGCCTCTTCTACCCGCCTGCCCACTTCATGAATGTCTTCTCCGCCAAACGGTACCAGCAAATCTTCAAAAGAGCGTGAACCCGGCCGGTGCTTGGGCAGTAATTCCTCTTCTCTTGCTTCAAAGATACCGAAGTTCATCTCTTTCAGCCCTTTGAGCTGCTGGTAAGGAGTATCCGTTACCAACTTCAAGGTATCGGTTGCCCGCTCTTGTGTTGACGAATAGGCGGCATCAAATGCAATACCTTGTCGTTTGAAGTAGGCGCCGACCGCCTGAGCCTGCTCAATCCCCTTTTGCGTCAAGGGAGAGTCGCACCAGCCCTGAACCCGTTTTTGTGTGTTGAACAGGGTTTCGCCATGTCGCATTAAGTAAATGGTTTTTGACATATAACCTCCTAGTCATTCAAGGCCGTAGCGCCGTTGCTTGCAATCAAATCTCTGTAATAGAAGAAGGAATCCTTGCGAGACCGGTCAAAGCTTCCTTGACCCTGATCATCCGCATCGACATAGACAAAGCCGTAGCGTTTGGACATTTCAGAAGTCGAAGCTGAAACTAGGTCTGTACAACCCCACCAGGTGTAGCCCATGAGCTCCACTCCGTCCTCAATGGCTTCGTACATCTGCTGGACATGTTTTTCCAAATAGTCAATCCGGTAGCTGTCATGGATAGCACCATCTTCTTCGACCACGTCCAGGGCACCCAGGCCATTTTCCACGATGAAAAGGGGCACCTGATAGCGGTCATAGAGTTTGTTGAGGGTGGTACGAAGTCCGACAGGGTCAATTTGCCAGCCCCAGTCCGAAGCCTCCAGGTATGGATTGGCTTCGCCCAGCAGGAGATTACCTGCGGTGGCTTGTTGCTCAGGACTTTGGTTGTTGGGGTGACGGGTCACAGAGGTCATGTAGTAGGAGAAACTCATAAAGTCCACTGGGTACTGCTTGAGAATGGCTTCATCTCCTGGCTCAAACTGAATCTGGATATTATTTTCCTTGAAGAAACGATTCATGTAGCGCGGATAGGCTCCCCGAATTTGGACGTCAGAATAGAAGAGATTAGCCTGCTCCCTCTGCACCGCGTGGAGGATATCATCTGGATGGCAGGTTGCTGGATAGGCCTCCATCCGAGCCAACATACAGCCCACCTTGTTTTCTGGGTCAATCTCATGGGCAGCCTTGGTTGCCAAGCTTGAAGCGATAAATTGATGGTGGACAGCCTGGTACATCTCATCCAAATGGAGTTTGCCATCTTCAAAGAGGAGGCCGCCTGACAAGTAGCCTGTCAGACCGAGAATATTGATTTCATTGAAGGTCAGCCAGTACTTAACCTTGCCCTTGTAACGCTTGAAGACCGTTTCCGCATAACGAACAAAGAAGTCAATCACCTTGCGGTTCTTCCAGCCACCGTACTCGGTCACCAGATGAATGGGAAATTCGTAGTGGGACAGGGTCACCAAGGGCTCGATACCGTACTTGTTGAGCTCATCAAAGACCTTGTCATAGAAGGCCAGTCCTTCTTCATTGGGCTCCAACTCATCTCCCTTTGGAAAAATCCGTGGCCAGGCGATGGAGAGACGGAAAGTCTTAAAACCCATTTCCGCGTAGAGGGCGATGTCCTCCTTGTAGCGGTGGTAAAAATCAGAACCCCAGCGCTTTGGATAAAGTCCTTCTGTATCCTGAAGGGCAAAATCCAGTCTTTCACGGTTCATGGGTGTTGTAAATTCTCCGGTCATGGACTTGCGCTCTTCTGGATTGACTGCCCTGGCTGTATCAGAGGTCGCAAAGCCGCGGCCTCCCTCACCAAATCCTCCCTCAAACTGGTTGGCGGCTGTTGCCCCACCCCAGAGGAAACCGTCTGGAAATCGTTTATCTGTCATTGCTCGTCTCCTTTATTGATTCATTTTTATAGCTGTAAGAAAAACGGTAAACTACCGTTTTTCCACTAAGCTGTCCTACTCCGACTAATGGGATATGTTAACAAATATTGTAGAGGCGCGCTATTTTATTATAACGTTCGGTAGTCAAGCAACTCTACCGCTTGATGGGCAAGCCACTGAACAGATTGAGGACTTGTTAAAAATGTCACCTCTTTAATACGAGGAATCGTCAAACTAGAGTTGGTCATAAGGTAGTCATCTATATACCCTGGATGGAAAACAATCAATTGAACGCAATCCTCTTGAGAACTGTTTACTATTCTTTTCACCATATCAAACGGATCATAATGAGGTAACATGGCTTCCAAGTTGATCTTCACGAGAGTATTTCCTATCCTTATTGGCCTACCGTCCATAGAAAACCCCGAATACTTCAGATTATATTTTTCTGCAACGTATTCTAATCCCCTGAAAAAATTTGCTGACATCACTGCGTGTCCTTCGAAGTAATCGGGTTGACGCCCCAACAATTCGACAAACTTATGATACTGAGCCTCAATTTCTAGCACAACTTCCTCAAATACGACAAAGTCTTCTTTGGACTCCCGAAATTCTTGGGAAGTCTTAAAATGACCTTTTTCATCTACAAGACTCGGAATCAGACTTGGATCGGTTAAGGGAGTTTCTACACAAATATTTGTATGAAGGCCGACTGCAATATCATAGCCTTTTATCAATTGAACTCCATGATCTGTAGCCGGCATATTTACCATGACACCAACACTCTTTATCAAGCCATCCTTTATGGTTTTTTCAATTCCGTAATTTACCGCTTCAGAATAACCTAAATCATCGGCCCTAAAAAGCAATCTTTTTGTCATACAGAAGTAAGTCTTCCTTATTCTACATCCTCACCATTGCTGGCAATGACTTTCTTGTACCAGTAGAATGAATCTTTTGGTGTTCTAGCAAGTGTCCCATTTCCAGCATCATCCATATCTACATAGATGAAGCCATAGCGCTTGCGCATTTCACCTGTTCCTGCTGATACTAGGTCAATACAGCCCCAAGTGGTATAACCAATCAAATCGACACCATTAGCAATGGCATCTGCCATAGCATTGACATGGGCACGGTGGTAGTCGATGCGGTAATCATCATGAATCGATCCATCTTCTTCAACTGTATCAAAGGCTCCCAAACCATTTTCAACAACCATGAGTGGAATTTCATAGCGGTCATACATTTTTTCAAGGTAGTATTGGAGGCCTGACGGGTCATGTGCCCAACCCCAGTCTGAGTAAGTCAAGTAAGGGTTTTTCGCACCTGCTGAGAAGTTTCCTGAAACGGTATCATCTGACTGATGAGTCGTTACGACCGTTGACATATAGTAGGAGAAGGTGTACATATCAACTTTCCCTTTGGCCAGAACTTCCAAGTCATCCTCAGCCATCTCAACCACCACATTATGCTCTGCCCAGAGGCGTTTAGCGTAGGTACCATATTTTCCTTTTGCCTGTACATCACCACAATAGTGGATGTTTTGCTCCCAAGCGTGTTGGTTGGCAAGGATATCTGCTGGGTCACAGGTGCCAGGGTAGAAGGCAATACCACAAATCATGTTCCCAATCTTGTATTCTGGGTCAATCTCATGCCCGATTTGAACAGCCTTGGCTGAGGCAACAAATTGATGGTGAAGGCTTTGGTAGGCATCTTGATAATCCTGGTCAGTCATCTCATCACCAAAGAGATCCAAGAACATGATACCGCCGTTGATTTCATTGAAGGTCAACCAGTATTTGACAAGACCCTTGTATTCCTTGAAAATGGTTTCTGCATACTTGACATAAAAATCAACGAGCTTACGATTGGTCCAACCACCATAGCGTTGCTCCAAGCTCAAAGGTGTATCGAAGTGCCAAATGGAAACCAATGGCTCAATACCATACTTGCGGCATTCTTCAAAAACAGAACGATAGAAATCAAGACCTGCTTGGTTTGGCTCTGCATCATCACCATTTGGGAAAATCCGTGCCCAGGAAATCGACAAGCGGAAAACAGAGTAACCCATTTCTGCGAAGAGCTTGATGTCTTCTTTGTAGCGGTGATAGAAATCCACAGCTTTGTGGTTTGGATAATAGTGGTCTTCTAGGACGGCATAGGTCGCTCCTTCTGGCAGATGACCTCCTGCATGCCCCATGGAAGCATACTTACCTGGCTTGCCGTCCTTATCAATGTAGGTTGTATAGCGAGGGCTGTTGACAGAGCCTCCGGTGGTCACATCGGTTTGAACCAAACCGCGTCCGTCTACATTGTAAGCACCTTCTGCTTGGTTGGCTGCAATAGCTCCTCCCCAGAGGAAATTTTTTGGAAATCTAGGCATAACTGCCCTCCTTTTTTAATATTTTTTACAAATTGAGAAGAAAAGACCTAAACTGTCAATTCAATGGTATTGCCCTCAAAATAGGTTTCAAAGAAGGTCCTTGCCCCTTCTAAATCCCTGACATAAAGGGCAACATATTCAATCTTCATGTTCTTACTTCCTCAACTTATTTTTTCTTATAAATATAGTATAAATGGATTGAAAACCCTTTTCTTGCCCAATAATATGGTATAATGATACTATCATCTGATTCGGAGGTTTTTATGAAGAAACATCTCACCGATCAATTTTTCCAGCACCAGATTGACTATGATAATCAGCTGCTGCCTTTTAAGTACTACTACACCCATGTCAAGCAGGGGATTCCCGATGTCCTCTTTCATTGGCACAACGAAATTGAAATCAACTACGTCTATGAAGGAACTGCTCGTTATCATATCGACTATGACTACTTTGACAGTCAAGCCGGCGACATCATCCTCATGCGGCCCAATGCTATGCACTCTATTCACCCGATTGAAAACGAGGAACATGTGACCGACACCTTTGTCTGGCATCTGGATTTGCTGGGGGCATCTATCTTGGATCAGACCTCCATGCTCTACCTCCAGCCCCTGCAAAACGATGGTTTTAAGTTTGTTCCACGCATCCAGCCTCATCAGGAGGGCTATGCCCCTGTCAAGGAATGTCTTTTCCGGATTTTTTCGCTAGTTCAAGCTCCCGAGCCCTATTATGAACTGTCGCTCAAAAGCCAGCTGTTTGAGTTGCTCCATCTACTTTACCGCTATGGCTATATTCTCAGGAAAAATACCGATGACCTTTATCGGAAAAATGAAAAGCTGCGCGGGCTGATTGACCACATTCACCACCATTATCAGGACAATCTGACGATTGAGGCGATGGCTGATTATATGGGATATAGCAAGACCCACTTTATGTCTGTTTTCAAACAGCACACGGGTACTTCCTGCATGGAATTTGTCATCCAAGTCCGACTGCGCGAGGCCTGTACGCTTCTGACAACCAGCATGAAGCCCATTCTTGACATCTCCAATCAGGTTGGGTTTAACAACTTATCCAACTTTAACCGCCAGTTCAAACGCTACTACAAAGTCACCCCCAGCCGCTACCGCAAACAATTTCGCAAGGAGAGAAATTATGTCGCTGCGCGGCCTCACAAACTAGAAAGGAAGACCAACTCATGATTACTATGCAACTGTACTACACTGGAACCAATGGTTCCGCTCTGCTTTTTGTCAAGGAAATGGAAGAAACAGGCATCGCAGAAAAGATTCGTCAAGAGCCGGGCAATCTGGTCTACCACTACTACCACTCCCTGTCGGACCCTGAGACTGTCCTCCTAGTGGATGCTTGGGCAGACCAAGAGGCCCTCGACTTCCACCATGCTTCGCCTATGATGCAGGACATTCTGAACCTGCGAGAAAAGTATGGCCTTGTGGTGCGTGCGGAGCGTTACCGCTCTGACCAAGAAAACATCCCTGAGCGGGATCAACAATATCATAGCCACTAAAGTAGGACTGGACGTACCTCGTCCAGCCTTTTTCTTGCCTCAGAATCTTTTGAAGCTCTATTCCCCATACTTGGCATCAATGACCGAACTAAACCAGCGTCCATTGAGGACGGTTTTGTTGAGCTCATCCTTGATGGCGGTTGACAGAGTCGCATCCGCTTCCATCTTGGCTAGGATGTCTTCTGCCCTTTCCTTGTCGCTGGACATTTCAATCTTGACCTTCTCCAAGTCCGCATCCATGCTCAGCACCTCTTGGTTGGAGGCCGTCCAGGCTTCCCATTTGGGCAGGTCAGCCCCATTTGGATCACCCGTGGTCACAAACTGTTTGAGATAGGCCTTGAAATCCTTGCTCAATTCCTTGGCCCCTGCGGATTCAAAATCATCTCCGATGAAGGTTGCATAGTTGGATGGAGTTTGTAAAAGCGGCTCAAATACACCGTGGAAAGCTCCCAGTAGACCGGCAACCGTTGGAGCAGAAGCCCCATCATCCCCAAAGGAAATCTGGCTGATGTAGATAGGCGAGTTATAATTTCCAGTCATGATTCGAGCACTTTCAACCGTATTGGACAGGCGATAGAGCTGGCTGCCATAGGTTTCTGCATAGGTAAACTCCTTGAGCAAGTTTTCATCCTTGAAGAGACTGCCATCGCCGACAGAAGCCGCAAAGCGTTTGTCAAAGGCTGTAAAGAGGGAAAACTCGCTGGTTCCTGTCACCAAGAGCAGGGGAACATCATTGTAGTTCTTGGTGTCAAAACCTTCTTCAGGAATAACTGTGCCATCCTTGTAGAGATGAGGGAAGACTGACATCCGGATGCCGGCATTGCCCATGAGTGGTGCCAGACGGTCAGCGGATAGACCATACAGATAGTCTTGAACATCCTTGCCACTGGTCCGCAACCACTCCTTGGCCGCAGTCTGGTCTGCCTTGACGCCATCTTCCACAACCAGCGGGGCTAGGGCAGTCGCAAAAATATCCTGACTCTCCGCCTCATCCGCCAAGGTCATGCCCCCGCTGAAAGAAATAGCCTTGTGGTACTTGCCTTCAAAGAGGGGAGAAATAAGGGTAGCCATGACATCACGCCCTCCAGCTGAAAAACCAGCCAGGGTCACATTGTTCTTGTCTCCGCCAAAGACTTCAATATTTTCCTGTACCCAATCTAGGGCGGTGGCAATATCCAAGAGGGTAAAGTTGCCCGATTGTTCTAAATCAGTCCCTGTCTTTAGGGCTTCCAAGGGGTTGAAGCCTAGGACTCCCAAGCGATAATTGACCGACACATAGACCGCATTGACATCCTTGACAAAGGTATTACCCTTGATTTCCTGGGCATGACCCGTCTGGTTGTTACCCCCATGCAAAAAGACAATGACAGGCAGACCAGCCTCGGTCGTATCCGGCCGAACAACATCCAGATTGAGGGCTCCTTCGGAACCCACGACCTCACCATTTGTGAATTGGACAAACTTTTCACCAACTTTGGTGGCATCAAAGGTATCTGTCCAAGCTTCAACTGGCTGAGGCTCCTTCCATCTCAAATCCCCAACAGGAGCCGCTGCATAAGGGATGCCCAACCATTCCAAGACTCCGTTTCCCTGGTCTTGCTTGCCCTTAACCTGGCCACTGGCGATGGTTTGCGTAACGTCATTCTTAAAAGTGACAGGTTCTTCTTTCTTAGTCTGGCCACAGGCTGCTAAAAAGAAAAGCAGCACCAAACTCAGCCATTTAAACAATTTCTTTTTCATATTTTACCTCTTTCCTTATGAAAACAAACACGCAAAACAACCGACTTCTTCTCTACCCTCCTTTCTTTTTAATGAGTTTCTGAACGATTAACAAACAAGAAAAGGAGCTGGGGAGTGATTCCCTGGCCCCTTTTTAATGGCTTATCACATTGCTAATGTTTTATTTGACTGTCGTTAACAGGTAGTCTCCGCTGTTGAGCTGACTTTCTTGTGTGACTAAAATGTCTTCATAATCAGCAGTATTTGTAACGATAATTGGAGTAATAATCGGAAGACCGGCTGCCTTAATGCCATGAACATCAAATTCTAATAGTTTTTGTCCAGCTTCAACCTTGTCACCGACTGCCACAAAGGACTCAAATCCTTTACCAGCAAGGGATACCGTATCCATACCGATATGGATAAGAAGCTCTGCTCCATTTTCCGTCCGAAGGCCAATGGCATGCTTGGTTGGGAAAACGAGGGTCACTTCTGCCTTGGCTGGAGAAACAAGGATGCCATCTAGGGGGTCGATGGCAATCCCCTTGCCCATAGCTCCTGAAGCAAATACTGCATCTGGAACGTCTTCCAATTTCACAACCTTACCAATAAGGGGACTTGCAAGAATTTCTTGCTTGATTTCTTTTAGCTCTGGTACAGACTCCTCAGGAGTCTCCACTACTTTTTTTCAGTTGGTCCTCCGTACAAGTAAGGAACCGGAAGCATCATTTGGATAGCGAAGGAAATAACAACCGCAGCAACCGCAAAGCCCATCATAATCCACATTGGAGTAACTCCAGTATCTGGACTTACGAAACTTGGGAAGAGGAAGATACCAAGACCACCCATTGAGTAGGACTTCAATTCAAAGAAGGAAAGTCCAGCACCGATTAAACCTGATACCGCACAAGAGATATAGAATGGGGTTTTCATCGGCAGGGTCACACCGTAGATAGCAGGCTCTGTTACACCAAAGATAGAAGAAATGAAGGCTGGCATAGCCACAGATTTAACTTTTTGCTCCTTGGTTTTCAACAAAATAGCCAAAAGAACACCTGTCTGAGTAAAGTTTGGCAAGTTGGCAGGAATAAGCACATCTGACCAATTATTTTGTGAGAATTGAAGGATAGCCAGTGGTACCAAGGCCCAGTGAAGACCAAACATAACCATCACCTGCCAGAAAACACCTAGGAGGATACCATAAAGAAGTGGGCTAAAATCCATAACAGATGTGAAACCAGCAGATAGAAGATCAGAAGCATAGTTGGCAACAGGGCCTACCACCAAGAAGGTTAATGGCACTGTTATCAACAAGGTTGCAAATGGCACCATAAACACTTTGACCACATCTGGAGTAATCTTCTTGAAAAATCTTTCGATATGAGATGCCACCCAAACTGCCAGAATGACAGGCACCACTGTCTGTAAGTAACTACCCGACGCAGGCAGGACAAATGGAATACCAAAAACATTGTTGAGTCCTGCTTCTGTCAAGGTTGCCAAAGTGGTTGGCAGTGTCGGATAGACCAAGGCCATAGCAATGGCCATACCGGTAAACTCGCTCATCTTGAATTTGCGAGCGGCATTAAATGCTAGAATAACTGGCAAGAACTGGAAGAAGCCATCGCCTGCGGCATTTAGAATAGCGTAGATAGCACTATTGTCATTGTTCCACTTCAAGGTCGCAGCCAAGATGGCAACCAGACCCTTGATGATACCGGCAGCCGCTAAAACACCGAGTGAGGGTTGGAAGACACCAGAAATGAGGTCTACAAAGCGATCAAAGAGATTTCCCTTTGGTCCATCGCCTTCGTCAATATCCAAGGCGCCATCACCTGCGATACCGGCAACCTTTTGAACTGCGGCATAGACATCTGGAACGTGGTTTCCGATAACCACCTGATATTGACCTCCAGCTTGAACGACGGTCACCACACCATCACGCGCTTTCAAGTAATCTGTATCCGCCTTGCTTTCGTCCTTGAGACCAAAACGAAGACGGGTCACGCAGTGCTTGAGGCTGCTGATATTCTCTTTGCCTCCGACATGAGCTACGATGTCCGTAGCTAAATCTGTATAATCCTTTGCCATTTTCCGGCTCCTTTCTTTTCTGGAAAAACAGAAAAACCTAAACATATACCAAACACTGCCTTCTGACCCATGTCAAAAAGAGTATCTTGTATATATTTAGGTTTTGCCTGCTAACCAGTAACAATCCTTTTGTTGAGATTATGATAGCACATTGCAAAAATTTTTGCAAGCGTTTTCTAAAACTTTTTTAAAAATTTTGTCAATACCCCTTCAGACGCTGAATGTGAATGGTTAAGTAGACCTGTTCGTCCTTGCTCATTTCAAAGTTATAAGCCTCTCGAATATAGGTCTTGATCTTCTTGGTACAGGCAAAGGCCTGAGGATAGTTTTGCTGTACTTGTTCAAAGAGGAAGGCGTCGTTGGTTCCCTGTACCAAACCGTTGACTACCCGCTGGGCAAAATATTGGACATGGATGACAAAGCGATGGTAGCTGGTATCATTTTCATCCATCTCATAGCCAAAGTGCAGGCGCACGATGTCCAAGATCTGAGTTACAATCCGACCGATGGTATAGGATTCTTTCCCCAGAGCGCCATTTTTTTGAGCATTGACAAAGTGCAGGGCAAGAGAAGACGCTTCTGCCTTATCCAAAGTCTGCCCCAATTTTTCCTGAACCAAGGCCAGAGCTTCAAGGCCTAGCTGGTATTCTTTGGGATAGAACTTGCGGATTTCCCAAGCCAGCGGGTTTTCTAGGGCCATGCCTTGTTTGGTTCGTTCAAGGGCAAAGTGCAAATGGTCTGCCAAGGCCACATACAGTGACAACTCAAAAGTCGTCTCAAGAGCTTCTTCTGCCTTATGTATCAAGAGATTGACCAGACCTAATTCCTCTTGCGGCAGGGTACCAAAAATTTCCCGAATATCGGTCATCTGAAGGTCATTTTGCAGGACAAAGGTCTTTTCGATCTGGTCGGGATTTAAGAATTCGCCAGACCGCTTTTGAAAGCCCAGTCCTCTTCCCATGACGATCAATTCCTTGCCATTTTCATCGCTGGCCTGCACAACATTATTGTTATAGACTCTTTCAATTTTTAGCATTTTTTTCTCCGTCATTTTTCATAAAAAATAACCTAAACACATAGCAACAGCACGCCAAAAAAGCCTCTGCTATTCCTATCTGCTTAGGTTTTGCCTGCCAACCAGTAACAATCCTAGAACTATAGTAGCAAAATTCCTAGTTATTTGCAAGCGGTTTTATAGGCCAACCTAATCGAGCATAAACAGCAAAAACAGAGAAACTCTGTCCTTCCTAGCCTTTCAATTTTCTGATTTTCCTAAAGTAAAGAAAAAGTAGATAACCTGCAAAGAAGCCATCTACTTTTTAGGGGAACGAAGGATTGGAAATCCGTTTACTGTGCTGCTGCCTGCTCTTCTGCCAACAATTTCTTGTCGTAAGAACGAACAAACGGATAGTAAACCAGGAAGGCTACCAAGCTACATACCAAAGCAAGGATAATGGCACGCCAGTCAGCAGTTCCAAGGAAGGCACCGATACCAACTGGAGTCGGCCATGGCACCTGACCAATGACAGCGTTGACCAAGTTTAGCTCCATAGCAAAGTAGTAAACGGTCATCGAAGCAATCGGTGCAAGCATAAACGGAATAGCTAGCGCTGGGTTGTAGATAATCGGCAAACCAAAGATCAATGGCTCATTGATGTTAAAGATGCCCGGTACGATAGCCGCCTTACCGATGGCACTGAGTTGCTCGGAACGAGCGCGGGTCGCAAGCCAGATACAGAGTCCAAGAGTTGCACCGGAACCACCAGCGATAACGAACATGTTCGAAAATTCACCTGCTACAATATTGCGAGCACCTTCTGCATTGGCTGCCATGTTGACCAAGGCAATCGGAGATACGAAGGCAAAGACAATGTTAGCACCGTGAATCCCAACAATCCAGAGAGCCTGAGTCAAGAGATAGATAATCACCAGACCAAACCAAGTATCTGTCAGGTTAGCTACAAAGCCAAATGGAACAGCGATAACCTTGAAGATGTCTGTTCCTAACAGAACAAAGGCACCATTAACAAAAATAACGAAGAAGGCAATCACAAAACTTGGAATCAAGGCTGTGAAACCACGAGAAACACCTTCTGGAACGGAGTCAGGCATCTTGATAACCCAGTTTTTCTTCACGCAGAGGCGGTAGAGATGAACTGCGGCTACTGCCATGATAATAGCAGTAAAGATACCCGTTGTTCCCAAGCGGCTAATGTCCCAACCATTCACAATGACTGTACTTTCAGGGTCTAGGCTATGAACAAGTGTCATAAGCCCATCTTCAAAGACAACCTGCGGAACAGCCATGATGAAGGCAAAGAGCGCTAGCAAGGCACCATTGAGCGGTGTCAAGTTCAGGTTTTCTTCTTCGGCATAAATCTTCGTCAACTCATAGCCAATCGCCAAGTTGAAGTAGAGGGCCAAGATTCCCATAGTAGCGGTATTAGCCACCATGTAGAGGCTTGTATATTTTGCAAAGGAGGCGTCAAAGAAATCTTGAATGCCCGGGATAAATCCAAAGGCCAATGGGATGATACTAAATACCAAGAACATTGAGCCAACAATCGTGAACGGTACTGCCGCCATACCCGCTGCAGTAATCGCACGCACAAACTTCATTTGGGCAACCTTGCCCATAGGTCCCATGAGATGCTTCTCTAGGAAACCAAACCATCCGTGTTGTTCTTCCATAATGAAACTCCTTTTTAGTAAGATTGTTTTATTTTTTGAAACCGATAATAATAAGGATCGCAGTTGTGTTCAATTTGGCCAATGCGGCGCAAATTATAGCTGATGATTACCAGACCTGCCAACTGGATTAGGATAAGGGCAATAAGGGTCTGACTGACTGTTGAAAAAATAGGGAATAAACTGTGGCCTTGTCCTACAAGCAAAAGCCCCATCACCAACAGGTTCATCACCCTCTGGGCTAACAAGGCCCGTTTCGTCAACTTGAGCGAAATATCTGTTTTCCCAAAAAGTGTCACTTGTTCTGCAAAAGCAGCAACCATCAGTGCCACCATGACAATCGGGAGAAGGATATACACACTAAGGTGAGTTAGTTGGATAATGAGCCAATACAGATTGGCAAAGAAGAAGACCGGCAAGCTGTAACGAAAGAGCAAGAAACGATTGAAGGCATTGGTCTTTTGGATTTGCTCTTGCTTGATGTCCTCAGCTGACTTGAATGGTTTCTTACTAGTTTCTGTCATGCCCTACTCCTTACGCTACTTTTTGATAGAGAGCTAGCATTTCCAAGGCTACTTCTCTGAGGGTCATGGTCGTCATAAGGTGATCTTGCGCATGAACCATGATGATTTCGATTTTAATTTCTGTTCCGCCAGCATATTCCTGCAAGAGCTTGGTCTGTGACTTGTGAGCCAGCAACAACTCTTCATTGGCGTTTTCCAAGAGTTTTGCTGCTTCTTCATAGTCACCCTTTCGCATGGCCGCAAAGGCTTCATGGACAAGGGTTCGAGAGTTCCCGCTGTAAAGAATAATTTCAAAGGCGGCTACCTGTAATTCTTCTGCTGTCATACTATCTCCTTTTATACAACTGAAAGCAATAGGGTTTTAAATGTCTGATAATCCTGGCAGTCACAAATGGCTGCCTGCAAGTCTGGTCTATCCGTCAACTGCACCAAGAGAGTGGTTAAATCTGCCAAGCCATCATTTTCATAGATGGAAGGTGATACTAGAAACACAAGCTTGATGGCGTGGAAGTGCTGATCCCAGTCTACCCCTTGACGGACAATGCCTATGGCAATCTTGTGGCGTTTATCGTAGGCCTTGATAGGATGTGGAACAGCTATCTGGTCGTTGAAGACAACTGTTGACATCTGCTCCCGTTGTTGGATTAGCTCCAGCATTTTCTGATGGTAACCGTTATCGCCTGTTTCATTCAAACAGTCAACCAGCCTATCCAAGACCTCCTTTTTCTCCAGCTGCTCTTCGATAAAGAACATGTCTTGTGAAAAGTAGTCATCAAAGATTGTTTCGAGATTTTGACCGGTTTTTTCGTCTATCAAGGGATGTTTCCCATCAATCTTGGATAGGGCTTCCTTGACCCGTGCCACTTCTTCGTCCTTTAAAAAGACACTGACAGTGACAACCGGAACAGAGAAGACCAAGGTTGACAAATCGATGGAGGAGATAATCAAATCCACTCCCTTGAGCAAGTCATCATCCAAGTCATAATAACCCACCACATCCACTACATGGACGCAGGGATTCAGCTCATTGATAATGCGGTGCTTCAACATTTGCGCCGAGCCATATCCTGTTGCACAAATGACAAGGACATTGACCTTTTTCTTTTCCTTGTAACGCTCTTGCGCAGCCATCAGGTGAAGGGCGATATAGGCTAGTTCATCATCCGTGATGGGATAAATAGCTAAACTAGGTACCCGCTTAATAAATTGTTTGGTCAGCTCAAAGGCATCTGGATAGTGCTCCTTAATTTCGCCTACCAAAGGATTGGTCAGATGAATCCGATTGGTCAGGCGCTCCAAGAGAACTCGGAAGTGGGTTAAGAGCCCCTCCATCAGCGGATAGTCCGAAAAGAAGTGGCTGCCATAAACTCCGTCTAGTTGGCGAAAGGCTTCTGCTAGTTCATCCTGCAAACGATGTTCCCTTTCCGCATCCGTCTTAGACTCTAGATTGCGACCTTTAGAAATCAAGTGCAGGGCAATGTAGGTCGCTTCTTCCTGTGGGAAATGAATCTGGCTGCGCTCCTCCAACTGCTCCACAATTCCTTGTGCCACCCGAAACTCTCTGGCAAACTTGTCCTTGTCCACATCAATGGGAGACATCTGAAAACCGTCTTCCAAGCGTTTGATGGCTAAAGCAATGTGGATGACTAGATTCTGTATCACATAGTCTGATAGGGAAAGTTCTTCATTGCGGCAGCCATCCAGCACAATCATGGTCAACTCTTCCAGGCTAATGGGCAGATTGAGAATATCCCCACTCACATAGCTCTGAAAATGCTTGAGAAAGTGTCCATTAAAGAAATAGTCCATAATGAAGCGACGTTTGTGGTGTTCCTCACCCTGAACGTAAATCCCCTTGTTGGCACGGCTTTCAATCGTCAAGTGGTGCTTGGCTAGGACAGAGCGTATCTTCTTCAAGTCGGCTGACAAGGTTGAGCGGCTGACATAGAGCTGGTCAGCCAAATCTTCCAACAGAAGGTTTTCCTGCTCGAAAATAAGTTTGTTAATGATGTAATTGTGGCGATCTGAAATATCCACGTTCTCTTTTCCAAAGGGGATCTGCTTATCGGTGAGAAATTCTAGCCCCTCACCTTCTCTTTCAACGATGAGCTGGTAGCCGTAGCCTTGTTTGGATTGCAGTTCAAGACCGTCAATCTTGGCCAGTTCATCAGTCAGGTTTTTCAGATAGTTCCGCACCGTTCGATCTGAGCAACCAAGCTGGTCAGCTAAAACCTTGCTGGTTACAAACTGGTTGCGGTTTTGAAATAAGAATTGAGCGAGCAATTTTTCTTTCGGTCCCAGCATGACTTCCCCTTTTAATGAATGAGATAATGGTTTAGATAAGTTGACTAACCGATATTGTCCACGATGAGTTGCGCCATTTTTTCAATACCCATCGGGATTGGAATGTAGGCCTGCGGTGGAATTTGCGCAATCGCCTTACCAGCCTTATCCGCTGCATCTTTCAGATTAGCATAGTACATTTTTGTCTGCGGACTGACTAAGTAGAGATCAAACTTCCCTTCCGCGATAGCCTTCGCCCCTTCAGTAGCAGAAATCGCATCAACCTGAATATCCTGTCCCTTGCTTGCAAAATATTCCGTTGTTTTTTTAGCCATCAGAGATGATGACATTCCAGCAGCACAGATAATCAATGCTTTTGACATAATGGCTTCCTCCATGTATTTGTGATTATTTCTATCTCCAGTATATCTGTAAACGCTTTCTATGACAATAGCAAGACTTTCCTTAGTACTGCGGAAAGTTTCGCGCAATCCGACACATTATCAAAAAATCCCAGCCATTTTCTAAGCTAGGATTGCAAACATATTCGCAGCCACAAGCCTTATCGGCCCTGCTGCCCCCATGAACAAAAACCGCTCCAACCATCATATAGAGCAAGAACTCCCATCATCTCCCTTGTAGATTTTTCCGAGATTGGAAGCAGATCTGTCACACAGACTGCATAAAATTTTTTGAAAACACGACCAGATCTTTGTCTGCCAGAGAAAATTCCTTTTGAATAAGATCTTTTATCTGCTTGTCTGATACGGCACTTTCAACAACATAGGACTCTTGGTTGGTCAACTGAATCTTCAGAACTTCCATCAAGGCCGAACTTTTGGACAAGTCCGGAAGAACGTCCATATTAAAAAATTGGATAACGTAGACAACCTTACTGCCATCACCTGTTCGGCTTCGCGTCAGACCCCACTTAGATGTTTTAACAATCAACCATGTCAATGGAACTACAATGAGAGCAAGCAGCAACAAAGACCAAACAAATTGTAACATCAGAATCACCAGCCTTTACTGAATTATTTGTATATTAGTTTACAAATTAAAATCGTTCCTGTCAAGAGAAAACTGAAACCGTTTGCCAAAATCAGCGGAATATCCCCAATGATAAATCCATGAACCAACCAAAGGAAAATTCCTGTTACCGTCATGGTATACATCCCCAGTGAAATAGCTGAAGTGTCCTTGGTCTGAAAAATTTTTATCACCTGAGGAATAAATCCAAAGGTCGTCAAGCAAGCAGCAATCAAGCCAATCATTAGCATCCCCACTTTCTAGTAAAAAGGCCCTGCAAGGGAAATTCTCCCTGCAGGACAACCGACTTACAAGTCTTCGCCATTTGAGGCGATGACCTTTTTATACCATTCAAAGGACAGTTTTGGCGACCGGGCATAACTTCCCTTGCCCTCATCATCCTTGTCCACATAGATAAAACCATACCGCTTGCGCATCTCCCCTGTTCCTGCTGACACCAGATCGATACAGCCCCAAGGTGTGTACCCCATCAAGTCCACCCCGTCTTCGACAACCGCCTTCTTCATCTCTGCGATATGGGCTGCCAGATAGTCAATCCGGTAATCATCGTGAACCATGCCATCTTCTGCCACCTGATCAATGGCCCCAAAACCATTTTCCACGATAAAGAGCGGCAGGTGATACATATCGGTAAACCAGTTGAGAGCATAGCGCAGGCCCTGCGGGTCAATCTGCCATTCCCAGTCAGAGGCCTTAACGTAAGGATTTTTAACCAGATCCTCTGTTTCCAGATAGTCAAAGTAAGGGTTGTTCTCCCTATGGGAGTCAATGGCAAAGGACATATAGTAGCTAAAGCCGATATAGTCCACTGTTCCCGCCAGCAAATCTGCCTCATCTTCCTCTGTCACATCAATAGCAAAGCCCTTGCGCTTCCAGTAATTGAGGATATGGTTGGGATAGAAGCCATGAACATGGACATCCGCAAAATAATAGCGTTTCTGCATGGCTTTTTGGGCCATCAAGATGTCACTCGGCTTACAAGTCGCCGGATAAATCGGACACATGGCAATCATACAGCCAATCTGCAAGTCTGGGTTAATGGCGTGACCGACCTTGACCGCACGAGCAGACGCCACCAGCTCATAGTGGGCCGCCTGATACATGATGGCCTCACGGTCATCCCCTTCCTTGTAGACAATCCCTGAGTTAGTAAAAGGGGCAAAATCTTCTTGGTAGTTGGCCTGATTGTTGATTTCGTTGAAGGTCATCCAGTATTTGACCTTATCCTTGTAGCGCTTGAAGCAGACCTCTGCAAAGCGGACAAAGAAATCAATCACCTTGCGGTTGGTAAACCCACCGTATTCCGTTACCAGATGGTAAGGCAGCTCAAAGTGAGATAAGGTGACCACCGGCTCAATCCCATACTTGAGGCACTCATCAAAGAGGTCATCATAGAACTGCAAGCCTGCTTCGTTAGGCATCTCCTCATCCCCTTTTGGAAAAATCCGTGTCCAGGCGATGGAAGTACGGAAACACTTGAAGCCCATCTCAGCAAACAGGGCAATGTCTTCCTTATAGCGGTGGTAAAAATCAATGGCTTCGTGGTTAGGGTAGTACTTGCCCTCTAAGACACCTGCTGTAATCTCCCGCGGCACACCATGACGAGCAGCTGTCATGACATCCGCCACACTGATGCCCTTACCGCCTTCTTTCCAGCCACCTTCTAATTGGTGGGCCGCCACTGCGCCGCCCCAGAGAAAATCATGTGGTAGTGTTGTCATAAGATCTTCCTCCTTATTATTACAACCAGTATACTAAACCGCTTACATGATGTACAGTTGGATATTTTCCACATCCCTGCGGAAATCACGCAAGTAGACCCAGTTTTTGGAAGGCATTGTAGAGGCCGTCATGCTCCACATCGTCTGTCACCATATCGGCCATGGCCAGGATTTCTGGTCCGCCATTGCCCATGGATACGCCAATCTCACAGTATTCCAGCATGGGAATATCAATCTTGGCATCCCCAAAGGCAATGGTGTCTTCCTTTTTCGCACCCAAATGTTCCAGTAGGACATCGATGGCATGGGCCTTGTTGATGTCCTTGACACCCAGATCCCCAAAGAGGGCTGTTTCTCCCCGGCCACCCCAGGTGTTGGCTACCAGCTGGGGAAAGGCTGCCTTAGAATCCAGATGATCCTGGTAGGAATCAAGGACAAAACTGATTTTATTGAGATCGTCCCGATAGAGTTCCCCACCATAAACGATTCCATGCAGGACATCTTCCGTCTCCTGATGGGCCACTTCTTCCGCTGTCTTGCCCTTGTTCATGGCGTAAATTCTCATGGTTTCCCGAGCCCGTTCCCGGAAGTTCTCACTGGCAAAGAGGCCATTATTGCTCTCTAAGTAAAATTCCAGGCCCCGCTCATGAAGCCAATCAACCACAGCCTTGGCATCCTCCTTGGAAATGAGCTGGTGCATGATGACCTGACCCTGGTGCTCCACATAAGAGCCATTGCCTCCAATCATGCCATCAAGGCCGATGTCCCAAAGCTCTGGCTGCATCTCTGCCCGACTGCGACCCGTACAGACATAGACCAGGTGCCCATTTTCTCTAGCCTTGCGAATGGCTGCTATGGCCGAATCTGGAATACGGTTGTGGTAGTCTACCAAGGTCCCATCCACATCCAGAAAAATCAATTTTCCCATATTGTCACCTCATTTTTTGATACTTCCATTATATAAGGAAATGCATCCGCTTCCTAGCGATATATTCCGATATTCTGATACTATGGTATGATGTAACTATTTTTCCAAGAAAAAATCCCCGAGTTCCGATGACTCGAGGATAAAATGATTTTATTTGCGTTTTGGTGGGTTGTGGATGGCCACGCCAAGCACGTCAAGGAAGGCTTCGTACATGACTTCTGAGAAGGTTGGGTGACCGTGGATAGATGCTGCCACGTCGTCCACTGTCAACTCAGATTCCATGATGGTTGCGGCTTCGTTGATCATTTCAGCAGCAACTGGACCGATGATGTGGACACCAAGGATTTCATGGTAGCGAGCATCAGCGATTACTTTTACAAAACCATGGGCTTCGTTGGAAGCGATGGCACGGCCATTACCCGTAAAGCTGTTGCGGCCAACCAGGATATTTTCCTTGCCGTATTTCTCAATGGCTTGATCTTCTGTCAAACCAACCATGGCGATTTCAGGATGGGTGTAAACCGCTGCTGGTGTGAAGTCCAACTTAGCCTTGTGGTGGTTACCATGAATGGCATTTTCGGCAGCCACTTCACCCATGCGGTAAGCAGCGTGGGCCAACATCTTGGTACCGTTGACATCACCTGGCGCATAGATGCCTGGGATAGAGGTTTCTTGGTACTCATTTACCTTGATGCGACCGCGGTCTAATTCAAGGTTGAGGTTCTCAAGACCTGCCAACTGCGGTACACGACCGATGGACAGAAGGGCTTTTTCAGAAATGATTTCTGAACCGTCATTCAACTTGATGGTCAACTGGTTGTTGGCTTCCACGATTTCAGATACGCCAACAGAGGTCAAGAATTTCATACCTTTCTTAGAAAGGACTTTTTGCAATTCAACAGACACTTCGCGGTCCATACCTGGGATGATACGGTCAGCCATTTCAACAACCGTTACTTCTGTTCCGTAAGATGCGTAAACGAGACCGAGTTCGACACCGACAACGCCACCACCCATAACAGTGAGGGATTTCGGAATTTCACGCAGGTCAAGGATATCATCAGAAGTCAAGACCAATTTGGAATCAATACCTGGGATGTTGATGCGGGAAACTTTTGAACCGGTCGCCAGGATGATGGAGCGACCCTTGATCACCTTGTCACCGATGACAACTGTCTTGTCAGGATTTACTTGACCAAGACCGTTGAAGATGGTGACTTTGTTGGCTTTCAAGAGACCAGCAACACCGCCAGTCAAGGTCTTGACAACCTTGTTCTTGAAGTCAACTGTCTTGTCCATGTCAACTGTGTAGTTGGTTGAAGCAAGGTTGATACCACGCTCAGCCGCAATCTTCAAGCCGTCCAAAATTTCAGCGTTCTTGAGGTAGGTCTTGGTTGGGATACAACCCTTGTTCAAGCAGGTTCCGCCAAATTCTGATTTTTCAACGATGGCGATTTTACCACCCAATTGGGCACCACGGATGGCTGCATAGTAACCAGCAGGACCACCGCCGACAACAACCATGTCGTACTCATCAGCTGCCAATTCTGCCTTAGGAGCCTGTGGAGCTGCTGTTGGAGCTGCCGGCACTTCCAAGCCAGCCGCTTTCAAGTCAGCAGTTGCTTGAGCCACGTTTGCTCCCTCTTCAATGACTTCCCCTTCTGCACCAAGGTAGGCAATGACTTCTGTTACAGGAACAGTCGCACCATTGCCATGGACAATCTTCAGAAGGATACCAGAATCCTCTGCCTCCAGCTCCATGCTGGTCTTGTCTGACATCATTTCCAAGATAACATCGCCTTCATTGACCATATCACCTTCTTGTTTTTTCCACTCGATGATTTCACCTTCCTGCATGTCTACACCGAGTTTGGGCATAATAATTTCTACTGCCATGATTAAGATACCAAGAGCGAAGAGAAAGCGACTGAAAAACTAGAAAATCGTAGAAAATCCTGATTTTCTAAACGATTTATCTATTTTTCCGAGCTTTCCGCTCGGGTTCAGTTTCTGAATCCCCTCTGCTCTTCTTCCCTTTCTTTTTTATGGTTGGGCAAGGTGGCCTCACCCCTCTACTTAATAACTAGTTTTAATCAAATCAACAATTCCAATGGGTTTTCGAGCAAGTTCTTCAAGTCAACCATGAATTTGGCACCGTTCATACCATCCACGATACGGTGGTCGATGGTCAAGCAAAGGGCCATGATAGGGCGAATCTTGATTTCACCGTCGATGACAACTGGTGTTTGAACAGTTGCTGCGACACCAAGGATGGCTGAGTTTGGCTGGTTGATGATTGGGTTGAAGGTCTTGGTACCAAACATCCCCAAGTTGGTGATAGAGAAGGTGGAGCCTGACATTTCAGCACCCTTGAGTTTACCAGATTGGGCTTTCTTGATGACATCTTTAGAAGCCACCACAAAGTCAGACAAGCTCATCTTATCTGCACCGTGAACAACTGGCACGACCAAGCCTTCGTCCAGACCAACTGCGATACCCAGGTTGACAAACTTGTGCAATTCGATTTCTTGGGCATCGTTGATAAGGGAAGCGTTGAGGTAACGGTGCTCTTCCTTCATCAAGGTACGGGTTACCGCCAGACCAATCAGATCTGTAAAGGTTACTTTGAGGCCAGTCTTATTCATGATTGGCTCAAGGACTTGCTTACGCAGGGCCATGAGGTTGGTCATGTCGATGTCGTAGTTGAGGGTAAAGGTTGGAGCCGTCAGGTAAGAGTTAACCATGCCTTTTGAAATAGCCTTACGCATTGGGCTCATCTTGATGATTTCAACACCTTCTGGCAATTCCTTGGCTGGTTTTTCTTCGACCTTAGCTACTGGAGCAGCTTCTACTGCTGGTGCAACAAGGGCCAAGACGTCTTCTTTGACAATCTTACCATTGACACCTGTACCTGTGATGGTAGAGAGGTCAATACCCTTATCTGCTGCAATGCGGGCTGCCAGAGGCGTTGCTTTTGGTGCTGCATCTTTGAAGTTTTCAACATCCGCCTTGTGAACACGGCCATTGGCTCCAGTTCCTGGCACAACACCCAGGTCAATATGGAGTTCACGGGCCAATTTGCGGGCTGCTGGAGTAGCACGAACCTTGCCGCCACCTTGTGGCTTAGCCGCAGCTGGCGCAACGATAACGGGTGTGCGACCTGCTGGCACTTCTTCGATGGCTGCCGCTGGGGCTGGAGCTGGAGCAGACCCTGCTTCCACTGTTTCCCCTTCTGCGCCCAAGTAGGCAATAACTTCAGTAACAGGTACGGTTGCACCATTGCCATGAACAATTTTGATGAGGACGCCTGACTCTTCTGCTTCCAGTTCCATGCTGGTCTTGTCAGACATCATTTCCAAGATGACGTCGCCTTCGTTGACGAAATCGCCCTCTTGTTTTTTCCACTCGATGATTTCACCTTCTTGCATGTCCACACCGAGCTTTGGCATAATAATTTCTACTGCCATTTTGAGTTTCCTTTCGTACATTCTTTAGTAATGCTAGGCTATTTTATTTCTAGCATATCAGGGTTAGCGCCTTTCCGATTGCTTTTCTGACGAGGCGATTGGGCACAGGCATAACGGACGTTAGGCAAGCCAAATCACAATGTTAAAAAAGATAAGCGGGTGACGATAAGATTAACCCTTGTTTACTTGCTTATAGATTGCCGCCTTGATTTTCTCTACGTTTGGCAATACTGCATTTTCAAGAATGTTTGCGTAAGGAACTGGTACATCGTCTGAAGCGATACGGATGATTGGGGCATCCAAGTAGTCAAAGGCTTCGCTTTCTGTGATGATGGACGCGATTTCACCGATGAAACCACCTGTCTTGTAGGCATCGTTGACCAAAATCACCTTACCAGTTTTCTTGACAGACTCGATAATCAATTCCTTGTCAAGCGGTATAAGGGTACGTGGGTCAACCACTTCTACGCTGATGCCTTCTGCAGCCACTTCTTCAGCTGCTTTCAAGACACGCTCCAACATACGACCGTAGGAAATGATGGTTACATCTGTACCTTCACGCTTGATTTCACCCTTGCCAAGTGGAATGTAGAAATCTGGGTCCAAGTTCACTTCTTCTTTTTTACCGTAAAGAGCTTTTGGCTCCAAGAAGATAACTGGGTTGTTATCAAGGATAGATGATTTCAAGAGACCTTTGGCATCGTTAGCTGTACCAGGCGCAACCACCTTGATACCTGGGATATGGGTCAACCATGCTTCAAGAGATTGGGAGTGCTGCGCCGCTGAACCGATACCAGAACCTGAAGCCACACGGAAAGTAACAGGGGTTTTCAAACCGCCGCCAAACATGTAGTTGGTTTTAGCTGCCTGATTGACGATGGCATCCAGGGCAATCGTAATAAAGTCCATGAAAGTCAAGTCAACGATTGGACGAAGACCTGTTTGGGCTGCACCAACTGCAGAACCAGCAATAGCCGCCTCAGAGATAGGCGTGTCGCGAACGCGTTTTTCACCAAATTCTTCCAACATACCAACTGATGTACCGAAGTCCCCGCCGTAGATACCGACGTCTTCACCCATCAAGAATACTTTTTCATCCTTACGCATTTCCTCGCTTTGAGCCAAGTTAATCGCTTCACGCAAGGCCATTAATTTTGTTTCAGCCATTTTTACTCCTAATTTATATCATTTTGTTCACTGTAATTAGTAAATTAAAGGGAAAATCAACCAACAGACTCAACATAATTGATTATCATCCCTGTTTGAGACACTCTAGAATTGTATTCTACCGTTCTCATAACTTACTACGACACGGAGACTATTCAGCCGATATTGCTGAATAGGCGAAGTTAGCTTCAAACATTTGGGAAATGTTTGAAGGTCTTCCGGATAGGGAGAGCTTGGCTCTCCTCCACCAAGTAGGTAGTCCACCTTGGTGAGCTACCCTAGTTTGACTTGCTCTTCAGAGCATAGTCAAACTTCTTACGTTACAATCGTGTTCGGTCTAAAAACTCGGAAAAATGATGAACTTCCTTGTGTGCAAGCACACTGTGTCAGTTCCCTATTTTCAGTCGTTTTTTATACGACCTCACAACTTAATCTACAAACACATCTTCATAGGCTACTGAGATATCTGGATCTGGGCTTTCTTGGGCAAATTTCACAGATGCTTCAACTTGTTCTGCGACTTGTGCTTCGATAGCATCCAATTCTTCGTGGGTCGCAATCTTATTTTCTGTCAAGTAAGTGCGGTATTTCTTGAGCGGGTCTTTTGCTTTCCACTCGTTAACTTCTTCTTTGGTACGGTAAACGCCAGCATCAGCTGTTGAATGACCAAACCAACGGTAAGATTCAACTTCGACCATAGCAGGACCATTACCTGCACGAACATATTCGATAACTTCTTGCATTTTCTCATAAACCGCAATCACGTCGTTACCATCTTCTACATAGTGGCCAGGCATGCCGTAAGCAGCTGCACGTTGGTAAAGGTGAGGGATCTTTGTAGAATAAGAAATATCTGTTGAGATACCATAGCGGTTGTTTGTGATAAAGAAAATAACTGGCAAATTCCAAACTGCTGCCAAGTTCATGGACTCGTGGAAGGAGCCTTCGTTGGTTGCTGAATCACCTGAGAAGGCAATAACGATATTATTTGTGCCAAGGTATTGTTGCGTAAGGGCTGCACCCACCGCAAGGGCGTACCCGCCACCTACGATACCGTTTGAACCAAAGTTTCCTTTTTCAACATTGGCCAAGTGCATAGAACCACCACGGCCTTTTGATGTACCTGTTGCTTTACCAGCCAATTCTGCCATCATACCATTGATGTCAATGCCTTTAGCGATAACGTGACCGTGACCACGGTGGTGTGAGAAGATGATGTCCTCATCTGTCAAGCCAGCGATTGGGCCGACAGCGGCAGCTTCTTCACCAACTGAGAAGTGAGTCATCCCTTGTACAAAGCCACGACGCACCAATTTGTTCAATTTCATATCAACATCACGAATTTGTTGCATTTTCAAGAACATGTCCAAGTGTTGTTCTTTTGAGATAGATACCATAATTTCCTCCAAAGGTTTTCTCGTTCTTTTCCATGATAATGGAATGTTTCACAAATGGCAAATATTTGAACCGTTTTCTTTCATTTCAGAAAACCTTTCAAACCCTTGTAGTTAGTGCGTTTTTTCACATAAATGAAAACACTCCTGCTTCCAATTTGTTTTTCATTTCACAAAGTTTTCTCTCGTTGAAAACTCTTTCAGTATGTGGTAAGATGGGGAACGGAGGTTTCTATGGATTTTGAGTTATTTCTATTGATTTGCAACTACATTGGAACCATTGCCTTTGCGGTTTCGGGGGTGATAAAAGGTTTCAAGAAAAAGCTGGATATTTTTGGTATCACCTTATTGGCTATCATTACAGCCGTTGGGGGAGGGATGATTCGCGACAGTCTGGTCAATCGTATTCCAACAGCCCTGATAGATCCCTCATCCATCTATCTTTCTATCGCCGTTGCCCTGATCATGTATCTCATTGTGATTAGCAAAAAAAACGACCGGCCACTGGACAAACAGATGTATGTCTTCTTGAGCCGAATCAATCTAGTGTTTGATGCTATCGGTCTCGTTATCTTTGCCTTGATTGGAGCCAGTACCGGAGTCGAGCTGAATCTGAATTTTATGACTTCTGGCATTCTAGCAACACTGACGGGAGTTGGTGGAGGGATTATCCGTGATCTCTTGGTCAACGAAACACCAATTGTACTCAAAGAAGATGTATATGCCCTCCTCGCACTTTTTACGGGAATCACTTACCATATCGCTGTCGTTGAGCTGGGACTTGCTCGCATTCCTTCTTTTATCGTTCTCTTCATCTTCTTTCTCATCATCCGACTTTTGGTTATCAAGTACAAGATTAACCTGCCCAACATGGACAGAAAACCAGGGATTAACTAGTAACCCCTGGTTTTGTTTTTCTTACCAGCCACCGCCAGGGGCTCCTCCACCACCAGGTCCTGTTGCTGTGATTTGAGAGATTTTCTGACCATTGACCGTGATGGTACCTCCGGTATATTCGGCTGTTCCGTCGAAGTCAAAGGCAGATTGGGCAGTAATATCAATAGTTCCTCCTGAAACATAGATGTTTCCGTTGGCATCAAAGGCGTCCGTATCACCGCTGCCGACTGCAACTGTCAGGTCACCACCTGTCACCTTGATAAAGATGTCTGCACCAGCAAGGTCACTCGCCGCATTGATGGCATCATCTGCACCATAAACATCTAGCGTACCACCGTTGATGGTAATATTGGTTGCTTCCAAGGCCTCCGCACTGTCTGTCACTGTGATGGTGCCGCCATCGATGGTCATGCTAGACTCCGCCTTAATACCATCATCTCCGGCAGATACTGTAATCTCACCACCTGTGATGACTGTGTAGCCCTTACTGGTATCATCTGCATTGGTTGCCTTGATCCCATCACCACCTGCGGTCACTTGGATGCTACCACCTGTAATCGTCATTGAATCCTTGCCGCGGATACCGTCATCTGTTGCTGTGACCGTAATGTTTCCAGCAGAAATCAGCAGGTCATCTGTCGATACGATACCATCTTGGAAGTTGCCTTTAACCGTCAAACTACCTGAACCGTAGATTGTCAAATCAGATTCCGAGTGAAGAGCTCCTTCAATATCTGTATTGCTGTGGTTGCTTGAATCGGAAATGCTGTTGCTTGTGCCATCTTGCAACTCGATTGCAACACTTTCTGCCGCTTCGACATAAAGGGCGGCATTGTCTTGACTAGAGATAGTGGCTCCAGCAAGGATGATGCGGACATTGCCTGTTGTGTTAACTGTCACACCGCCTGTGGTTGAGCCGGTCAAAATATAAGTTCCTGCTTCTGTAATGGTCAAACCTTCATTTGTCAGGCTGACTTCCGTTGTTGGCAGAGAAGACCAATCAACAGTTGAAGCTGCCGAATTCGAGCTAGTTGCTGAGTTAGTTGACGAACTTGCTGTCACCGTCGCAGAAGATTGATTAGTCGTTGAGCTGGTGGCTGTCGAGCAGGCTGTTAGGGCGGCCAGACTCAAAATAGCCATGGATGAATATAAATATTTTCGTGCGTTCAGTTTCATAATGAATTCCTCTATTTCTATTTCCGAAGAAGGTCTTGCCCTTCTTACTTGCTCCTAGTTTACGCAAATTTCCTGAAAGAAACATTAAATTTTCCCTAAGAAACCTTAAGAAATCTGAGAGAAAAAACACAAAAACCTGAGAAATCACTCAGGTTTTGGGAAAGCTTCAATATCTAATACCTTATCACAAACACTGGCCAATAGTTCCTCATCGTGGGAAATGAGGAGGACCAGCTTCTTTTCTTTTTTCAAAAAGGCCAAGACCCTAGCCAGTTGGTGCATCAAATACTAAAAAAGTGAAGGATTCACCTTCACCAAAGCAATACTGAAAGAATAGATTAGTGTAGCCCAAACGATTTTGCATCTTGCGCATCACGAGCTGCCACAGTTTGTGCATATTGATTCAGTTGAACATTTATACTCTCCAACAATGCCTCCATTTGTTTTACATTGCCTTCAAGTTGTACATACTGTTCAAGATAAGCCTGGAAAGCTTGCCCTTTCCATTGAGCTCCAATTTCAGAATTGGCTCTATTAACACTTTGAATTGCTGCATCAATTTGTGCACTAGCAGTTTTATAAATCTGTGCTTGACTGACCAGCTGTTCAGGGGTTAATGAAATTTGTGACATAGTAAATCTCCTTTTATGTTTTATAGCACAATTATACTATTTTTTATTCGTACTTTCAAGTCCTTACTATGTTGCTTTTGCTAATTTTTCATATTTTATGAAACGAAATCACTAATCAAGCCATATGGTTGCATATACCCCACATAATCTCCATAGACTCCACTTGACTTCATATGAACTCGGCGGCTTGACCCAGAGCTGACTCTGATATGAGGAGTGACTGTCCTAGTTCGACCCCTATGGATATAGGTAACCGATGAAATCAACATAGTAAATTAATAACCCACTTCACCTTTTTGATAAGCTTCAAACATAGGACTTTCTTTACTGATAAATTCTATTGTCTCAAAATTGCCATTTCCGAGATCTCGAGTTAAAGTAAGGTGACCTGTATTATAGTTATAAAAATATTTGTGTCCTTTGTAACTAATCGATTTTTCTTCGCTATCTATCAGCTGCGTTTCTGTAGAATTTGTGTCTTTGATTATAACTTCTACTCCATCAACTTCTATAATCTCTTCCAAAGATAAAGTTTTTGTTCGTGTGGCTTCATGTACAAGCACACGATAAAAGGTCCCCTGAAATTTCTGTTCTCTATGAGAAAGTATACCAACTACCCCAATTATAAGGAAGATAAGCGGTAAAAGATACAAGTATTTTTTATTTTTCATTTCGAGTCTCCTATATTTTTATGCTTAGGATATTTTATACTTTCTACTAATTCATCGTATCGAGCCATGAAACCTTGAAAATCTCTATCGATATAGCCAACAAATAAGATTTCTGAAATATCATCCAAATTAAAAAAAACAATATTTTGACTACTCAAACCTATAGGTGAAGGAACTCCTCCAAAATCGAAATACCCATTTTTTTGATTTATATCAACAGCCGGAAATTGTGAAACTATGACATAGTTTTCACTGCTTCCAACTATTTTTACCACCGTCCCTAACGGTAAGTGTCTACGCTCATTCATTATTTCTATATTCTCCTGATATAATCATGAAATGTTTCTCTTAACGCATCATTGGCAAAACTGATGCCAACACCAATAGCAATACCCTAAGCCAATAGGAGTTGAAACACCTGCTTATGCCCGTCATATCACCTTACTGCTTCTGGACAAATTCCGTACGAATATTAATTCCTATCCGTTTCAACTTTTCCTTTAGGAATTTCTGGATTATTATCTCGCCATTCTGCAAAAGCATCCTGCAACCTATCTTCATTATCAGATTCATATCCTGTAAAAACAATTTCACTAATGTTTTCTCGATTAAAATATACAATTTGTTTTGGATCTAATCCTAAAATGTGACTTATACCTGCATAATCAAAATATACCTCTGTGCCATCCATATTTAGAATCGGTTGTCTTGAAACAATCATTAATTCAAGCTTCCCTCCATTCAGATAAACTACTGTCCCCATGGGTAAAAGTTTATTTGAGTTCATTACTATCTCCTTCATTTTTTAGTCTTACTTCAAATTGGTACTCATCAACCAAATCTCTCGTATCCAGTCCCATATAAAATAAATATACAAAAATACATTCTACTAGACCTAGTAATCGCAACTGAACAAACAGTGAAACAATAAAAAGAGGTAGTACCAAAACACTTATAGTTAAAAAATATTTTATTTCTTTAAACATACTACCAATACCCCTTGCCACTTGGCATATAGCGAAACGGAGTTTCCCCCCTCACATCTCCAATTCTTTCGAGTTTTCCGCCCTTTCTTGTGATAAATTGTTTAAAACGAAAGTCCCTAACTTTAATTAATAGCAACACAAAAACGATGGAAATGAATAGAATGATGCTAACATTTAATAGAGCCTGAACCAGACTAAAGGGAATATTGGAAGGACCCAACAAGTACTCCCTAGGAATTAGTCTTGTTACAATTGTTCCACCTACAATTCCAAAAAAAATCGAATGTGCCTGTTTTCCTTGCTCTTTATCTGTAGCCATAATATAATCTCCAAGCGGAATAGTGCTTCGATAAAGCTCCCAGTATCTTCGTGATGAAAGCCCTAGATGCCGACGCACCACATATTCCTCTCCTTCAGGTGTTACCAGTAGATACCAACCTCTTATTACAGATTTTCTCTCCAACGAGAGACTATGTATAGAAGCAGATATATCCATAAACGCATTTTTCATTAAAATACCTATCCCCCTTCTTAATCAAATGGATTTACAAAACTAAAAGTATCAGAGGCTGCGTTACATAGGTTATTTAAACATACACTTTTTGCAGTTTATTACTCGAGATCTTCCTCCATTATTATTTCAAATTCAATCATCCGATTGTCTGGTTTTATCCATACACCTCTATAAAAAATCATGATAAGCCATAACGCCAGAAAAATTAATAACATACGCAACTGTACAAAATAACACAGAACAAGAAGAGGAAGGACAAATAATACAAACGCTAATATATAGCCTACAATTTTCAAATTACCAAAACTCCCTTCCATTTGTTAGTACTTTTAATGCTGTCTTTGACTTTATTTTTCCTATCAAAACTAGAGAACCGAGTTGTCGCTCCAACCTCATCTTTCGAATGACCGAAGCAAGTGAAAAACTAACAGCCGTTACTAAAATTAGAGTTCCTATACTTTTTATACCTATCATAGCATCACCAGAGCTATTGATAGCACCAAAAAATAAATTACTTGGAACTATTTGATTGATTATCGCTCCAATTGCAATACCAAGTCCAATGCCCCAGCCTTGATATTTAGAAGATTGTGACAAACGTTCATAGTCCTCTCCAATAATCAGATATTCTTTCAATGAATGATTACTTCTATATACTTTTCGATACCAGTTAGAGGAAAGACTAAAATTTCTTCTAACTAAATACTCTTTGCCATCATCTTCAATAATCAGAAACCAGCCTTTAACTGCTCTTTTTCCATCAAGAGAAAAGCTAAAGGCTTGTCCTTTAATATTTTTCATCAAATTACCCACCTATCGTAATCTTCAATTGGAGGTGTTTCTTACTCATCTTTTTCATCCATTATTTCAAATTCTATCTCACGTTTTGGATCTCTGATAACTACCTCGCCAAAATAGAGGAATCTCCACAACAAAACAGGAAATAGAATAAACAGCCTAAATTGAACAATAAAGGAAAATAGATAGAAAGGGAGAACTATGAGTAGAAATAAAACAATATGATAGAAAATGATCTTTAGCTTTATCATATCACCACAATTCCCTTCCATTAGCCATTAAAGTTAGATACTGATTCGATTTTATATAGCCTAACTTAGAGAGTTTTCCTCCTTGTTTCTGAATATAACTTTCTACTTTCTTATAGCGATAAAAACTGGTTAGGAAAAAAGCAAGCATTACTATAATACTCAATCCAAATATATTATACACTCCCTCCAGAACATTTATTGGAAGGTTAGATTCACCAAAAATTAATTCCATAGGAACAATCATTCGTACTAATGGAGCTATTGCAATTCCTATACCTGCTCCTAAAAACGACCTATTCTTTATTTCAACGCTATTAAGAATGGCAATTGGAGCCAAACTAATTCCTGTTTGATAGACTTCTTGAAAACCATACCATGGCAATCTGAAATTGCGTCTAACCAAAAACTCTTTTCCATTATTAGTAATGATGAGATACCATCCTCTAACAGGTTTCTTCCCATCAAGAGAAAAGTTGTGAGCTTTACCAAACATTTTCTTTCTAACCATATTTTCACCTTTTAATCAAATGGATTGATGAAACTAAAAGTATTAGAGGCTGTATTACATAGATTGTTCCACCCATCTACAACAGCTTCACCCACATTATCTTCAAACTCTTTTACTTCAGGGAATTCCTCTCTTAGCCAGTCATTCGCCATATTTACACCAATACCTACGGCAATTCCCCAACCAATTGGATTTGAAACTCCCGCCACCGCTAATACTCCTGTAATAGCAGTGGTAACTAACCCGGTTGTAATTTCCTTGCCCCAAGCTACTTCCGCAGTATCTCCGAAATACATGTTAAAGCCAACTCCGACAAGTAAACCTGGCCCAAGCGATACCGCCTCACCTAAGATACCATTGACAAACCATGCTTTTGCTGAATATTTAGAA
Organism: Streptococcus oriscaviae; assembly: GCF_018137985.1. NCBI lineage: Bacteria > Bacillati > Bacillota > Bacilli > Lactobacillales > Streptococcaceae > Streptococcus > Streptococcus oriscaviae. Next base: position 952,960 of record NZ_CP073084.1, read on the forward strand.
ACAATCTCTCCACTTTCTTTAATAATAGCCTCTTGAGTTTCTCCTGGTATTTTGCCAATGATTTTACCTGCACTATTTGTAATTGAATAACGATTAGCGTAGATATAGCCCGCATTCTGAAGCGCAAAATTTACTCCACGATTAATAATGCCTTCCTCAACAGTTTCACCTATGTACTTATAGTATAGTTTTCCTGTTAACTCATCGACACCAAGTCCGGCTAAAGCGGACACTCCATAGTTTTCTATAAATTCGTTAATTGGATATGCACTCTTTACTTGTTCTGGCAATTCAATATTAGGGTATTTTTTAACATAAGCCGCTATCGCCACAACATCCGCATCCGTCAAATCTTGACCTCTCTGTAATTTCTTAAGGGCAGTTTGATAACCTTGTACAACTTCCTCCCTCTTCTTCCACTGGCTATTCACCGTTTCTACCCAAGTCATATCCTTGGGCGGGACAAAACCGGTAGCTGGGGCGTAGTTGGAAAAGCTCTGCTTGACCCGGTTGAACCCCGACATCAAGGCTGTTTCCAGGCTGGAAATACTCTCGAAGCTTCGAGCAGAGGCGGTATTAAACTGATAGAGTTTTCGCAGTTTTTCGCGCAGTTGGTTGAGCTGGGGCTGCATCGTATTGATGGTCCCCAGGACACTGTTGCGAAGGGCTGGATCACTGTCAGGGTCTCGAGACAGGATGCGATAAGTGTTTAGGGCAGAGCGCATGCTGCTTTCATACTGGCGGATTTGAGCTTCTAACTCCTCACTATCTAAACTTTCACTGCAGTAGGAAGCATATAAACGCTCCAGAGAAGATGTCTTCTCACTGACACATTCACTATAAAGGATGCTGGCTTGCAGTAAGGGGGTGAGTACACTGGCTGCAATGTTTGACTCCGCTCAGGCTTCCTTGCAATAGTACATAAGTCAAATTCGCACTAATAAAATTATAGCACAATATAGTAAAGGCGCCACTGAGGCGCCTAGATTTTTTAAATCTCTAAATTGGTCCTTTGACAGCTCCCTTTTTAAGAGTCTTTCCATTTTGTGCGAACCAATTTTCATAAAGCTCCATGAAACGTTCTTCATCTTCATCTCGATAGCCTTCAAAAAGAACCTTATCGATATTCTCTTCATTGAAATAAAATATCTGTTCTGGACTAAAGCCTACAGGATAGGCACAAGCCGAGTAATCAAAGTATACCTGACCCTCACCTAAATCAACTATCGCTCCACGATTTAATATCATCATTTTTTGTCCACCTTCTTTTAAGTAGACAATACTTCCAATTGTTTGCATTATTTCCTCCTTACTTATATAAATATTATCTTCTCTATATCATCAGGCACCATTGAAGCACCGCTTGAATTTAATAGCATCAAAAATAGGATAAAAACAACAACAATACCAAGGAGCTCTCCTATTAAAAAATAATAAGCACCTACAAATAGTATTGTGAATAAAAACAATATTGGAAATACCATCCTTTTAAAGTAGTTTCGTCTTGAAGACTTAGAAAATTCTATACGAACAATCTTCACTTCGGTAAATTCCACTGCTTGCTTCTTACTCCACAACAGCCTGGCTAAAAATAACAGTACGCACACTCCTAGCATAATTGAACCTGCGATAAATTGGTTATAATCGGTATATACCAAAGAAAAACGTGTGAAAAAGATAGCGACTAGCGATGAAACTAAATATGGCGAAATTTGTGGCTGTTTCTTGCTCACAAAAAATTTTGGTCCTTTTAATCGATAAACTCTCATAGGAAACCACCACACACTTGTCGGAATCAACCAAGTCCAAATATGTGTGTCCAAGTCTAAAAGATAATAATCACTTCCCACTTGTAACTGACGGTAGCGTAGGTTTCCTACTTTTGTGATAATGTAGTTTTGTTCTGGTTCCTTCAAATTAAGTCTCCGCTTCCTTTACTCTTTTAAAAATACTATTTCATCTATCGGCTTAATCGGAACAATTATATTATTTAAAAAATAATAGAAAACTGTTCCAAGAGCAATCAAGACTCCTACCAGTAAGTTCCCCTTTGTGATAAACCAATGTAGAAAATAGCCGTAAATTGTAAAAAGTATGACAAATCCATATAGTCGTTGCAAATAATATGAGCGAATTACTGATTGACTGTAACGAAATTGCACTATTATTCTATTCATTCCCACTTTAGCATCTTTCTGCCGTTGAAAACACTTTAGAGAAAAAGCAACCACATGTAGCAAGACCATCAACCCTATCGTTATTCTCACATTATCAATATATACCACTTCATAAAAGTTTTCAGGTAAAAGCCTTGTAAAAAAAGCAGAGGTCAGGGAGGCAATTATAATGGTCAATCCAAACCATCCCTTTTTGGATAACGCTGACTTTTTTTTAAATTCATTATCTGAATCAATTTCATAGATAACAATCGGTCTTATCCAAATTAAAGATGGAAAAAAACAATATAACAAACTATCATCTAAATCAACCAAGCACTTTTTACCTCTATAAATTAGTGTTTTGTATCGTATATAATTACTATTTTCAATATCAATCTTTTCACTCAATAATCTAACCTCCCCACAAAAAATCTCCTACATTTTTAAATGCCGTTCCTATATTAGAAAATGTTTCATCCATATTCTCTCCCCAATCTTGAGCGACACTTTTCATTCCCATAAAATCTGAATTGTATAATAACGATGTCACAGCACCAGCTGCTACTCCTATACCAATTGCAGCCCAACCAACTGGAGTTGCTCCTAGAAAGGCAGCCGCTCCCAACATAGCTACCTGAGTTAAACCATAACTAAAAGTCGTTGTCATAACTGAACTTGCAATTGCCTGTCCAGGGCTATCTCCTTGCATCATACCAATCACTGAACCGACCGTTGCTCCAAAGACTGTTGAGCCTATTGCATTGCCGATTCCATTACAGGTACCAGTATAGGCCGCTCGTATAGCATCGTTTGTAGAGCGAGCCAACGGACCTGCCGCATCGTCCAAAATGGTACCGAAGGAGTACCCCAATTTTGAAGCCCATCCGTTATCTCGGGTGATGAGATAGCTGGTTCCTCCAAGAACAGTGTCAACAATCGCTCCTGTGGCTGCGTCATCAACTTTTTCTCCTACAGTCATCTGATTCTCTTGATCTCTTTCATAGCGAGAAATTGCTGATTGAAGACGCTCGGGTATTTGTACTTGAGGATAATTGGTCTGGTAGTTTTTGATAATTTCTACATCTTCTGTAGTTAGTGCATAACCCCTTTGAGCTTTTGCGTATACCGTTTGATAGGCATACTCTTCCTGCGATTTCTTATCCAGATTGCGGAAGTGGGCCAGATCCGCATCCGAAATGCGACCAGAATAGCGAGAACCAAGGATTTCCTTGGCAAGGGCTGATGTCAGTTGCTTGCCAGAGCCACCGTGGCTCAAGACATGACTGACCTCCTCCACGGTCTTGCGAAAGGCCGTGTCCTGAAAGAAGGCAATCGCACTGTCATGCTGGTAGCCAGAACTGACTGCCTGTCCCAACCTTCCAAGTTGATGGTTCTGACTGCTGAACAAGTCCGCGAGAGCATTGTCTGCCTTGAGGCTGTTAAATGCGCTCATGTCCGCAATCAGCTTATCCAAGAGCCTGTCCAATTCTGACTTGGCCGTTGTCATCGCAGAAAGAGATGGACTGGATAGAGGAATGATGTCACTGATACTGCTGTAGATACGGTTAGCATCTGAGTTAATCATCTGGCTATCCGTCAAGATACCAGCCGCCTTGCTTTTGAGCTCAGATAGATAGTCTGTGTTGATAATGGCGCTGTCGCTGGTTTCCCCTGTTATCGATTGGAAACGAGTAATAAGTTCGTCGTAGGAGGAGGCAAGCAGAGTCAGGGCATTTTCATAGTTGGTCAGAAGCGGGAGCTGGTGGTTGCCTATCTTAGCGTCAATGGCTTCTTTTACCTGACCCTTGAGCGCTGAGGAAGACTGGGCTGCCTGCAGACTCTGCTTGGCAGCGGCTAATTGGCCCCTAAGACTAGTCAGTTGAGCTTCAAGGGCGGCCTTTTGACCCTTGACTTCTGACATATCAATTCTCATAACTGACCCCTTCCTCATATAAGCCTGAGTAGATTCCCATCTCTAAATAGGATTGACGCAACTCTTCAAAGCAATACGCATCATCCGTAGCTCCTCGGTACCCTTCACTCAGCACTCGCTTGATGAAAAGGTGACTGATAAATAATGGCTCCTGATCATAGGTCAAGCCATATGGTTGCATATATCCCACATAATCTACATAGACTCCACTTGCCTTCATATGAACTCGGCGACCCACCAAGCTAACTAGCATGTCAACTCCGGCTTGTTCAAAACGTGCAACCAAGTCTGATGACAGAAGATTACGATCTAACTCAACGACTGTGCCAATAGGATAGATGACCCCATATACTAAATCTACGAGTCGAAGAAACTGTATGAAGAGAGAAAGAGGAAGAATCCAAGTTTCCTCTAAGCGTTGAATACTAACTTCTTGCGACTCGTAATGAAAATCAAATGTTAAACCTGCACCGATAATAGGTTGATAGGCATAGTGTGGTTCTCGGTTCAAATAGGTTAATAGGCAATCCTTTAATACTTCCGGATGGCCAATGAAAGGGAGGGATAGCAGATGGAAGAAGGACGCCCTTTCGGTAGTCACTCCCAAAGAATATAAACCCTGTTGAAAAAGAGCATCTTGTTTAGTTCTCATATCAGTTATCCTCCTGAACGAATGGCGCTCGCTTCGTTCGCATCATCTGACAGTTTATTTTGGGCGACAAGATTCATCTGTGAGACATCTGAAACAGTAAATGACTTCAGCTCGCCAATTGAGTGATTGAAGCGATCTAGGAAGTCTGAAAAGGTAACAAAAGGACTTAAGTCCGTACGAGAAAACTGAAGGGGTTTCATTTGAGAAATCCCTTCTGTACTCGCACTGACCTTGGAAGTAATTCCTGTCCATTCTGAGTAATTAACGCCTGTTACAGTCATAGCTATTCTCCTATTTAATACAGCAATTCATTTGCAAGAGCATTATAATAATACATATTAGATGTGGCAGATTGAGTAATCGCAATTTGTTCACTCAAATCAGATTCTAACTCTGATAGTTTCTGTGAAATACGTCCACGATTCTCACTATGTTTTCTCTCCAACTCAGAGAGTGTCTGATGGAATACTTGCCCTTTGCGACTAGATTCATCAGCCTTATTGCCCCTGAACTCCCCACTATTAACCTGCTGCACTTCCGTTACACGCTGCTTGACCATGCTAGCATTGTTAATCGTCCTGTCTATAGAGCCCAGAGCTGCCCGTAAACGTGCAATTTTTGCAGAAAGTTCGTTTTGTTTGGCTACACTATTTCTTCTTTTCGTACTATATCTATTCGCTTGATTGATGTAGCTATAATATAAGGCCCAGTTTACTTCATTTTCCATCTAGAGAGCTCCATTCTTTCTTACCTATTTATTTCAATATTATATCATAAAACCAGCCTGAATTGTAAGGATATTTGGCTATTTTTTAAAACTAAAATTTCCTGATTCGGCTTGAATCAGGAAATTTGACTTATTCTGAGACCAATTTGACACGATAACCTGTCCGACCAATGTAAAAATTAGTCTCATCGGTAGCAACTGGCGGCTCACTAAAGTGACTTCGTACCTGTATAATCCCCTGATCTTGGAAGCGTGTCCCAATCGTTCCAGAAGGTGGATTATTCTTAAGAACTTTATCAACATCTAGGTAGCCATTCGCAATTTGTTTCTGTTCTCCAAGGAAAATGAAGTGAATCCCCACTTTGCTACTTTGACGTAAAAGATTTTGGAAGCTATCTTGAGTTAGAACGAGATGACGATTTAACATTTGTGCTTCCGAGATGTAGACGTAAATAGGGTGACGTGCCCCTGAAAGCTGGCGCGCTTGAATTTCACTTGTCATATCTGCAAAGAAGCCGTTGACCTCCGTAGGCGAGAGAACGGTATCAAAATACTCCGTTCCACGTCCATTCTCTGATAAGTCAATCATAATTCGATTAACCTTCCCTTCCAACTGTTCAAAGCCTGCAAATAATATATGTTCGAGGTACTCAATTTGTTGTCCAGTATCATAGAACAGGACAAAATAGCCATCTCGTTCAGGAACAAATCCTTGAACATCTGTAGTTTCTTTGTCCATACCAATTGGCAACTCCCCTCTTTCCCAAGCTCGTTTTACCTGACTTGCCTTTCTAAAGTTGTCCATCTTAAGAACAGTAGGAAGCATCGGAATACCTCTATGTGGCTCTCCATCCCATGAGGCGTTTAGGGCTGAAATTTCTTCTGTCATTCTGGCAAGTCGATCAATATCATCGTGGCCTTCAATAGGAAGATAAATTTGTAGCTCTAGAATTTCTTCGTCCTCAATCTGGGCTCTACCAAATATCTCTTGAGGAATAAGGGCGTCACGCCCCATAATCATGCGCATGGCATCATCTTCCACCAAATAAAGACTTATTTTATTTGACATATTTGCGTTCATTCGCATTTTTAAACTATTGAATGTCAGGGCGGTAAGGATGGTATAGATACCAAGACTCGCACCTTCTTGGAGGAGTTGGTTGATGACCGCATCTACCTGTTCTTCAAGTGGGCTTTCTCTAACCGAATCATAGACGTCAAAAACATTGATAAGGACCGGAAGATACCGACCTGTTTTTGCTTGATATTGACTGAGGCTTGAAACGCCTACTTCTGTAAATTCTTGTTTCCTACGTTTCATTTCATTTTGAACATGGGTCAAGAACTTTTGTAGTTTCTCCATCTCATCTAAACGAACAATATCAAAAACATGAGGCAAGTCTTTTAAAGGAAGTAGTCCATTTGTTCCGAAATCAAATAAATTAAATTGGAGTTGCTCGGGACTATTTTGCCGTGATAGGTTCATGATGATTGTTTGAAGAGCTGTTGATTTTCCATAGCCTGGCGAGCCATAAATGACTGTATTACCAACCTCTTCAATGTCAAAGAAATAGGCTTCTTGACTTTGCTTAGATGGTCTGTCTAAGATCCCAAACGGAATGGATAATGCTCTTGGTTTCTGCCATTCTACTTCTGCGACTATCATTGGTGTTACCAATTCCCTCTCCAAAGGTGGTAACCAAGGTTTGTCAGGGAGGCGCTGGGTTGTTTTTGCAAACTCAGAAACGATTTCTTGGATAACAACTTCCAACTCCGTCTTTTTTTCCTCCTGTAGCAGCTCATCTTGAGCATAGTAATCCGAGGAATCATCCATCAAAAGTTCTGCTTGTCCAAGTTGATTGATAGTCCATATACGTTCATCAATCAAATCCAAATTATCTTCTTTAGGATTATAGTTGGCTCCTGACCAAGCTGATTGGAACAGTTCGTAAATTTCATTGTTTCCGACTTGAAGATAGGCTCTCCCTGGCTGTGTAATGCTTGCCGCATCAGGAGTTTTGATAATCTCATTTGAATCACTTGTATCTGCAACTTTTAGAGCTAACTTAAAGCGAGAGTTGGACCAAATTTGGTCATCCACAACCCCTGAAGGTTTCTGTGTTGCTAGAATCAAATGCACTCCTAAAGAACGACCAATCCGTGCCGTTGACACCAACTCTGCCATAAAGTCTGGTTCATTAGCCTTTAATTCTGCAAATTCATCGGAAATCAAGAACAGATGAGGCATTGGTTTTTTAGGATATTTCTCTTTTTCTTGAGGGTCTGTATATTCTTTTCCTTTCCTATATAGTTTGGTATATCCATTAATATGATTTACTCCATACCGCTTAAACTCTCTCTGACGCTTCTCCAATTCTGCTCGAATACTCTTCAAAGCACGCGCCGAAGCCGCTCCATCCAAGTTTGTAATCGCCCCTAGAAGGTGTGGCAGCTTAGTAAATAAGTCAGCCATTCCACCACCTTTGAAGTCAATCGGCAAAAAACCAACATCTTCTGGTGAAAAATTGACAGCTAGAGATAGGATGTAAGATTGGACAATTTCTGATTTCCCTGACCCTGTCGTTCCTGCAATTAAACCATGCGGTCCATGAGCGCGTTCATGCAGGTTGAGATAAACCACATCATTTTTTCCCCGTACTCCCAACGGAACTGCTAACGTTTTTGAAGGGTCTGCCCGCCTCCATCTTTCTCGAATTGCTAAATCCTTAACATCTTTTGTTTGGTATAATTCCAGAAAGGTGATCATCTCTGGGATAGAATTTTTCTCAACTTCCAAGTGGTTTAAGTTTGCCAACCTATAAATGGCCTCTTCAATAGTGAAGCCCTGTGGTAAATGATTCGGTGTAAAGGTCTGATTTACATATTCAAGATGATCATTGATTAATCGTGCCGATTCTCCACTCTGGTAGTCTACCACACTTGTTGCCGTTTCCGGAAGCATATTTATACTATCTTTTGCCCATATAACAGTGACACCGTACTGAGTCATATCTTCTGCCAAAAATTCATTAAGACCATGCCCCATTATCCAAGATTCATCTAGGATTGTAAATATATAGTGTGGAGAAAAGGTATGTGACTCACTATTTGGCAATTCCCGTAACTGTTGTCTTCTTTTTACAAGCAGCTGATAAAAGGACGTCAAGACCATGTCTCTGGTTTGATTATTGTGAATAATCCCTCTTAGATTCAAAGAAGACATTTGATTATGAGGTAGCCAGCGCCACTCTTGCCAATAGTCTTCATAATCAGACTCTGGTACCAGTGTAACAAACTCAACATCGTGATAAGAGTGTAGCATCGCTATTTGAAATAGAATCGTCTGAACAGCAACTCGTAATGTTGCAGAAGGCCCAGCTAAACCTAAAGTTTGATCTCTCAGCGAAACAATAATAGGAGCTTTTTCAATTTTTTTGTGAGGATGGACCAATTTTTCATCAGCTAGACGATCCCAATTATCTTGACGGTCAGTTAATGAATAGGAAATTCTATAACTTGAATCGATAGTTCCATGCCCTAAATGAACATTTAGAAAGTCTTCATTGGCAGGCATTTTTTCATAAATCCTAGAGCTATAGGTTTTAGCCAACATTGCCAAAAGCTCAACATTCGGAAAATTATAATTCATAGCTTCCAACTGAGCTTGATGAAGAGCAACTAGTTCAGACTCCTTCTCAATCAAATAATCCTGATACTGCTCTGAACGTTGCCGATTTTTTTCTTTAATTTCTTGTTTATCCGTAAAGTAGCCCGAAACTGTGAAGCCAGCGGTCAAAAGACTCATGCTCCCCATCCCTAACATCATTAGCGGATTTCCTTTTGTAAAGATACTAACAGCTCCTGTAACAATAATCATCCCCAGAGGGGGTACGATTGCACGCAATAAATTCCCTCTAGGACTTCCTTCTTCTGGTTTTGGCGATTTGACCTGAACCTCTCTATCAGGCTCTCGTAGAAAAATCCTTGGACTTCTTCTAAAATGGGGGAACCCCTTTGGATATTCCATCTTTTGAGCTTCTTCGATAAAAAGTTCTGGATCTAGCTGAATAGCCTCTTGATAGAAATGCGTCACTTTTAGCTGTTGTTCTCTCAGTTCAATCTCAATCCCTCCTACAAACAAGCGATCTGAGACTTGAAACTTTGTCTGTAATATATCTACCGCCACTTCATTTAAATAAACTGGGTTGCCGTTGCTAAAAATATCTAAAAAGTAATCTCCCTCGCGATAATAAAACTTAATTAAGGCGCCAGAACCAATTTGAATACCTGCCTGCCCCAGATTCGTCAAAATAAAATCTCTCCGAGGCCGATTTGTCCAAATAACTTTCGCATTTTGACGAATTGCAAACAAGTTATTTTTAAGACAGCCATCCCACAATTCTCCATCCAAAATTAACGTCCCAGAGTGAGATTCAACGAGATGACCCATAAAAGGATATGTTGTTTGTTCCCTTGTCAAACGTATTTTTTCTAGAAATTTGTCACCTATCCCCACAATATAGGTAACTGTTGTTTCATCAGTTTGATTGTTTGTTTTTCTAATTGCCATCTGAACTACCTGTTTCATCTTCTGTTTCATTGTCAGTTAATCCAAGAAGTTTTTCATACTTTTGAATTTCTTCTTCATATTCTTTCAGTTTGGCTTGCTTTTCAGCGCCACTCATTGTAGAATCTGCTTTAACCTTATCATATAGGTTCAAATAGGCCAAAGAGATTAACTGATTATCTCCAATGTTTTGGGCAATGTCGAGGGCTTGTTCTAATTTATTGGTTCCAGTATAAATCCAAAATAGTAAGGTATTGGTCTGTGTTTTTTGTGACAAATTCCCCAACAAAGCATCCTTTTGATTTTCAAAGATAGAATCTTCTGTCCTAATAGCACTTTCAGCCAACATAAATTGAGCACTTGTTGGCAAATCTAATGGATCATACATTCCCAATCGTTCTAAGACTGCGTTATAGTCTTTATTGATATACTCTGAAGTTGCGGCAATGATACTATCCTGTCTGGGTACAACACTCAAACTATAAACACCTACAAAAATACCTAGAATAATCGCTAGAACAGATAACCCTACTGTGCCTATACGAAGTGTCCGATTCAAGTTTCTATTCACGAGTATATTTTCACTGTCTCGCTTATTTTTTTGAGCAACCACCTGTTGATTCAACAAGTCGTTTACTTGAGCAAAATTAGTTGCGGCTACCAGTTGCTCTGCAAAGGGGTTCTTTACCAAATGTATCCCTTCCACAAGGTCACTGTATTTTAATTTAGGATTTAAGATATAAGTTATCAAAGCCTTGTACTGTTTTAAAACCTCGTCTTCTTCTAGCTTGTAGGGAACAACAATATCATGAACTCCTCGATGAGCGAGTTTAACTACATCACCTAAAATGAATATATTCTCTGGATGAATAAATGGAACAATCGGTCGGGTAGCAAACTCGTGTAGAAAAGTCAATTTTTGCGCCACTAGTAATCTATCAACCAAATCTAGATTATTAAGAAAATCTGGTAAACTTTTAAATTGCTCATCAATGTGATAATGAATCGTCATCTCCTCATCTCGCAATTCCAGAATTTCTCCTTCTAGTAACTGGGCGCTACTATCCAAGAATAGTCGAATTTGTTCTGCTCTCGCCATCTTATACTGACTTGGATTAAACGTACAGGCCAATCCTCTGTCTGTTCTTTCAACTATCAATTCCAGTGTCCCTGCTTTTAATACTTCCATCATACTCTCCTAAATTTAAAAAACTATCTTCAATTGATCACCATTTCCAAGAGGATAGTGGGCTAATACTTCGTAATCAACCAATACAATCGGTTTGTTTAGTACAACTAGTTCAAATTCTATTGGCAATTCGATTTGCAATAATGCCATCGAATCCCTCAGCAATTCTTTTAATCTTAAAATTGTTACCTTTGTCGGAATTTTTATATCTATAATTCTATCTGTGATATGTAATCCGATTGAAATGCTATCCATCACTCACCTCTTCGCATATATAAAAGTTTAGAAAAACGACGTCCTAAGTAAATTCCTACAATAAGCATCACGATAAAAAATGTTGCCATGGTCATCCAAATCCCCAATTCTTCTGCCGCACTTGTCCCTTCACTTAGCTGACCAGATTCTACATTGGAAAATTGATAATTATCGGTAAATAAGTAAGAGCTGATAGTATACCTACCAGCCTCTTCCTCATTATTGATAGATTCTGTAAACAGGCTTAATTTGATCTTACTATGACGCTCAATAATCTCCTCTTGTAAGGCCTTTTCTTGTTCATTCATTTGATTAAGAAAAAGATAGGGATTTGAAGATACATCGGCTTTTTCTTTCATAATATTGTCATAAATAACATTGTTATTGATATTCAGCGTACCTTCTTCTGCACCAATACTTAATGATGCAAAAGAACAGAGTATGATAAGAACAAGTAGACCAAATTTCTTCATTTACTCAGTAACCTCTTGTCTATTTTTGATAATAAAATGCAGACCTAATCCAACTCCACCTAACAAAAGCAAAGAAAGCATTGAGAGAGCTCCAATAGAATTACCCGCAATAATCATTGAATAACCTGTTTCAATATTTTGTAGTGGAGAAAGGCGATAAATTGATGCCACAAAACTTCCGGTTTTTGTTGAAACTCCCAATATAGGTGTTAATACTAAATACAGACCAAAAACCAGAACAATAACATAATAAGTATATTGCTTAAACCAGCGTAACCCTAATGTTAGTAGATTGATGGAGGCAAAAATAAACAGGAAAGTATACATGAACCAAAGTCCGTCGTTCGGTACCTTGGCAAACATTGTTGTTGTCGCGGCAAACACAATTGACATCAACACACTTAGTAATCCTATCTTTGTCACATTTGGAACATTCAACCACAGGATATTAGGTGTGATAAAACTTTCTTCAACCTTTGCCTGTCGATCTTTCATAACCTTAGATAACAAGAAGCTCGTCATCAATGCTATCATACTACCGACCAAAGTCATATAATATGGTAATAACGATTTAACGGCTATGGAAGCCTGAGTTCCTTCCATCACTATTGGCGCCGAAAGGAAGTTGAATACCTCTGGATTATCTGTACCACCAATTTTGGCATTTGCCATAACAGTGGAAAAGTTTTCAGAATACGCTTGATTTTCTACGAGAGTTTCGCTTGTAGCTGATATTGTTTGGTTCAGCTCAGTTAAAATAGACTGTGCTGACCGTTGAACGCTATTAGTTGTTTGTGTCAATTCCTCAATCGCAGGAGTAATATCTTCAACTTTAGCCGCAGAGTTAATAATAGTAGTCGAGAGTTCTTTCGAACTGGTAGATAAGTTATTTAAATCTGTAACAATAGATTCCAATTGCTGGTTAACAGCTCTTGTATCCGTAGCAGCTGGCTCTCCATTTTCTTCTGTTCGGATAGATTTGGAAGTCAGTTTTCCACTATCTTGCCATGCATTTTTTATTTCTTCATTTGCATTGTGGTACCACTTAAATAACTCTCTTACAGAATTTTCTAGTTCATCTGGCAAAACCATACTATTTCGCAAACCATAAAGGGTTTTGACATCCGTATTGATTTTAGAAGTGACTGTACCTTCTGAGTCTACTTCTTCAATCTTATTTGTTCCCAATCTGGTTTGTAGCTTGTCTAATTGTGCATGGGTGTCTGTGTAAAGGGTTGAAATAGCTGACCAATAGCTTACAACAAACTCATCTGGAATTTTTTCGGCAGGGATTTGATAATAAGAATCCATCATTGATCTCTCAGATAGTTCATCCAGACTAGTTCCTTGAGAAAGTTCGCTTGCTACATCTGTAACTGTCAATTTATCAGGATCTCCGTATAGGACTGCAATGGCCTGACTTGCTCGTTCCAATGATGTAAAGGATTCTATTATTGTCCCTAGTTGATTAGCTATTTCTTCCATGGACCCATCATAGAAGACTAGCTTGTTTTCAGATACCACACGTTCTTGAAGGTTCCAACTGATTGTTGCTTGATTGTAAACCTGCTCTCCTGTGACAGACCAATGATAGGTCACGGGAACTGTGAAGGAAATCTGTTTAGGAGCTGTTTCTTTGGTTATAACTTTGGTTGTTATTGTAGTGCTAGCCGGTGTCCCTACGGTAGGAGAAGAGGTTGACGGCGATGTTAAAGCAGGACTTGCATCCTCTGTCGTTTCGGTAACAGACGTCGTACTCTCTTCAGCAGGTTTTTCTTGTTCAGAAGGAACTGTTTTTGTTTCTTCTGTTTCTGTTATTTTGACATTTTTCTCATCGTAGGTGACAGTTAGGATAATCTCATTATCAGTTGTTGTTACCACTGCTGTATAACCTGTTCCATCTAGTTGTCCATCTAGTTGAGACTGAATAGCACTGGCATCTACAGACATGCTCACATCCGAGTTACTTGTTGTGAATACTAAGTGGTGGACTCCCTCATTAAGCTCTACATTCATGCTGGTATGCTGAACAAAATTCGCCACCCTATCAACTTCTGTCGGTTCAGTAAAAATTGGTGCGTTTGAACTTCCACCCTGAGCAGAATAAGCCCCTACTATCTTAAGTTGCTCTCGATAGCGGTCTATACTATCTGCATCAATCAGCTTTCGAGATTCCAAAGTTGATAAAATCGTGTCTAAATTTTGGACAGAAACGCTACCGACGTAACTATCAATCAGATCTGTGTATTTCTTGAGCTCAGAGTGTTCCCTTTTTAGTACTGCTGCTACTATCTTCTTTTGAATTTCCTTATCTGTAATCTTAGTTGGATCTGTAATTTTCTCACCATCTATCGATAGGTTTCCATAATAGTTTTCTGCCAGTCCGTCAAGTGTTTTTTGCAACTCTGCTTTTTCATTCTCAAGGTTCGCTATTGCTTCTTCAATGCCAGCCCTCTCTGACGCAATTTTATTTTGGTATGCCTTGTAGGCCACTAAGAAGCTCACAAAATTTGTCGTAACGCTAGTATCTTCATTCAAAGCTACATTGTAATATTTTTCCAGTTGACGAGTAACGAGTTCCTGATAGAGAGCATAATGCTCTTTGTCATTTTTCCACTGCTGTTCCAGTTGCTGCGCTTGATTTTCTAGTTGTGCTTCAAACTGTTTCAAAGAGATTTGAAAATTATTATTTGACTCTGTTAAAAGCTTATCTAACAATTCCTTATTACTCAAGACAGCATCATTAGCTGAAGACAAACTACTCGTATTTGCCGTCAACATATCTTGGGTTGCTTTTATAAATCCATCTTGCTGGGAATTAAACAAATCATTTTGTGCCTTTAATTGATTGGACAATGTATAGATAGACTCAAAACTTGACGGAAAGCTTGAGAGTGGATTCTGAATTTGTGAAATCAGCGTAGAGGTATGAACCGTTTCATTACGAACAATTTTCGAAACTGTATTTTGAGCATTTGTTAAATTTCCCAAGATACTAGAGAAATACATTTGAATCACTCGCTGATTAAAGAGAGCTAGGATTTCATTCGCTTGATTTTGAATTTGATGGTTAGCTGCCTCATTTTGCCCTTCACGAACGACATACTCCAAGGTCGCCTTATTCGGGTCTATACTCTCTAAAGAGAGCAAATCGGTTGAAAAATTCTTTGGGATGATAATAGCTACATCGTACTGGTCGCTGTTGATACCATTTTGGGCAACTGCTCGACTGGCCGTTTCCCAAGAATTATCTGAATCTTGGTTAATCATGGTCACAAAGTCAGCCCCAAGCTGATAAGGTTTTCCTTGAAAAACTGCCCCCTCATCTTCATTTACCAATACATAACGTATCCTAGAGCTGGTCGTTTCAGTAGTTTGGTATAGATTATCATCCATGAATGCAATATACACCAGAAAACTTGCTGTAAACAATAAGGCAAGGGATAATAAGCCTATTGGTAAATATTTCCTAAATTTTTCCTTCAATTTTATTTCTCCTTAATAAAAATGATATAACCATTTTACCATATTTTTATTATTTCAACAGCCTCTCGGATATATAATTACATAATGTTCGTTATCCAGCTCCATTTTAGCCATTTATTTACAAAAAAAATCAAAAACAAGTAGGCAAATTTACAGATGTATAGTATAATACAACTATAGAATTTGACTATTTTCTATAGGAATCCCTACAAAACAAAAGGAGTCGGTTATGAGAATTGATATGTCAGAAGTCAAGGGTCAAAAGGCTGCCCTTGAAGCTCAACTGACTAGTCTTAGGAGCCAATTAGCCGCTGCCAAGCAGAGTCTGCAGGCAGCCCAGTCTTCCTCAGCGCTCAAGGGTCAGGTAAAAGAAGCCATTGACGCTAAGATCGGCAACCATCAGCTCCCGCTTCTGACCAACTATGAAAATGCCCTGACTCTGCTTGCCTCCTCCTACGATGAACTTATTACTCGTTTCCAATCGATAACAGGGGAAACCAGCGACAGCGCCATTATCAACACAGACTATCTATCTGAGCTCAAAAGCAAGGCGGCTGGTATCTTGACGGATAGCCAGATGATTAACTCAGATGCTAACCGTATCTACAGCAGTATCAGTGACATCATTCCTCTATCCAGTCCATCTCTTTCTGCGATGACAACGGCCAAGTCAGAATTGGACAGGCTCTTGGATAAGCTGATTGCGGACATGAGCGCATTTAACAGCCTCAAGGCAGACAATGCTCTCGCGGACTTGTTCAGCAGTCAGAACCATCAACTTGGAAGGTTGGGACAGGCAGTCAGTTCTGGCTACCAGCATGACAGTGCGATTGCCTTCTTTCAGGACACGGCCTTTCGCAAGACCGTGGAGGAGGTCAGTCATGTCTTGAGCCACGGTGGCTCTGGCAAGCAACTGACATCAGCCCTTGCCAAGGAAATCCTTGGTTCTCGCTATTCTGGTCGCATTTCGGATGCGGATCTGGCCCACTTCCGCAATCTGGATAAGAAGTCGCAGGAAGAGTATGTCAAATTTATCCGCTCCCCATTTGAAGCTCAGATTAACGCCATGACCTTGGCGGAGTTGGAAGATAAGTACGGACACTTGATTCAGGGAGAAAAAAGTTTCCGTAATACAGGCTATGGTCGGGTGCTGACAGGAGAGTTGACACCTGAGCAATACAACTATATCATCGGTCGTTATGAGTATCTTGTCGCCCGGGGAGATATGGGTAAGGCAGAGCTAGATCGACTGGAGACCATGTTTGCCAATCTGCGTCCAGAGGACAAGGCTAAACTTGATGCCATGACCTTGTCAGAATTAACAGATAAATACATCTATGTGATGTTGCCTCGCAATAGCCTAGATATCCCATATATTCTAGATTCGAAAGCAGGTAGAGCTAAGAAAGATTACCTTTATCATCGTTTTGAAGAGTTGATGGCTCAAGAACTGATTGACTGGCGCGACCCGCAGTACATGGAGAAGCTCAATGCCTATGTCAATAAGACTGGCCTTGATCCACGGACAGGATTGGAAGCCAGCGATGATGTGAAGCTAGTGGCCAAGCATTATGGTTGGGTCAAGGCAAGTTCAACAACAGCAACCTCAATCATTGGAGCCTTCATAGATTTTTCGGAAATTACAGGAAATGTTAGAACTCCAAGCGTTTCTGCTTACACAAATGCGGAAGTCGCAGACATCATAAACAGACGCGGTTATAGTGTTGATGATTTTCTTTATTTGACCAATGCCGACTCTGTCCTTTCCGCGAAGCAGACGGCAATCGTTCGAGATATTCGCTTGCAGGTAGGTTTGCCCGATTCAGGCACCAGAATGGCTAAGGTAATTCCGACCAAGTATGTTGAGGGAATTGTGCAGCCAAATAGTCGGCACAATACTGTTTCAGGTTTTGTATCAGTTGATTCACACTCGGCTAGTTTGAAAACCTTAGAGGAAGTGTTTGAAGGCAACCGTCTTGATTATAAGAATACACCGTATAATCTCCAGACGGATGAAACCTATTCCAAAATCAATTTCACTTTAGATTCTAGGATGCGACTGGATATTCCATTACAAGAACCTAAAGTTGGAGAATATCCTTTTACGGGTCGAGGCTTTACAGGTTCACAAAATATTGTCTTACCAGAATACGAGTTGCGAAAAGGGGCAAACTATCACTTTCAGCATGGGGATACCATCGGTGTCTATGATGGTAAGTCGGGCAATCTTGTGAAACAGTATATTTATGATGGAAAACAAAAGCAATGGTTGCTGCAGTAGGAGGAAGATATGTACGCAATTTTTAATGGAAAAAAGTTTGATGTTACCTATGAAGGGAATAATATTTATACATTAATTTCTAATGTTCAATATGATGGTTTTGCGCAATATATCAATATCTTGGGACAAGTGGCAGAGAATACTTATATTAAAGAAGTAGAGGATGTGGAACTAGACTTTCTTTATGAACTTTCTTACGAGCTAAAGTATCAAGGTCGGTGGTTTCATCTCTTTACTGCCTTGAATTCTCGAACAATTTTTGAAGATTATTATGAGATAATTCTAAGTTTTCTTGATGCAGAAGAAAAAAAACTAGCAGAAGAATTAGAATTTGAGCGAACAGACAAGTTTTACTACACCAAACGAATCTACCGCAAGGATATTGAAGCCATAAAAGTCATTGAAACGCCGCAAGGCATTTTCTCGTCCCAGGGAAAGAAAGAAAGAATACTTGAAGGTCAAGAGATTGATGATTATTTTGCTTCCATAACAGACTGATACAGCAACCTCCTATTTTCTAATAGGATTGTTTTAGGTTTACCAATGTAGACAGTTAGCTGCCCCCTCTGACACCCAATTTTTTCTAGAGGTCTGTCTCAAGATAGGTTTGCCAGATTCAGATACCAGGATGGCTAAGGTAATTCCGACGAAGTATGTGGAAGGGATTGTCAAACCGGGTAGTCCATACAATACTTTTTCAGGTTTTGTATCCGTTGATTCCCATTCGGCTAGCCTGAAAACCTTGGACGAGGTTTTTGAAGGCAATCGTTTGGATTATCAGAACACCCCATATACACCAGGGGTTGATGAAACCTATGCCAAGATTAATTTTACATTAGATTCTAAGATGCGTCTGGATATTCCATTAGAAGAACCTAAAGTGGGAGAATACCCTTTCACAGGTCGAGGTTTTACAGGTTCACAAAATATTGTCTTGCCGGAATATAAGCTACGAAAAGGGACAGACTATTATTATCAGCATGGGGATACAATAACAATACATAGTAGTCAGGATGGCAAAATTATCCAACAATATGGATATATGAGTGGTCGTGGTTGGGAACTTATAGAGTAATATTGGAGAAATTATGATTGGAATTTACAAAGGCAAAAAATATACTGTAAGTGGTCATCTAGGCAATAATATTTTTGTTGTTTACAGTGATATCAAAGAAGTTGGATTTAAGAATGCCATATCTCCTTGGGGGAAGGTATATGACGATTATTTTTCCAAAGAGGTTAACGAAAGCGACCTAGACTATCTTTATGAACTTTCTTACGAGCTAAAGTATAAGGACAGGTGGTTTCATCTATATACAGCTCTGAATACTCGAACCATTACAGAAGATTATTATGAAATTATTCTTGATTTTCTTGATGTAGAAGAAAAGAAACTGGCAGAAGAGCTTGATTTTGAACGGACGGATAAATTTTATTATACAAAACGAATCTACCGCAAGGATATTGAGGAATTGAAGGTCATTGAATCACCGCAAGGTATTTTCTCTTCACAGGGAAAGAAAGAGATCATCCTTCAAGGTGAGGCTATTGATGCTTATTTATCAGAAATTGTCCATAATGATGGGGTTAAATAATATTCTTAAATTTGAAAAATAGCTAACAAACGGATGATTTGGATTGTATAAAATTTTCAAAGACCGTGCAATATCTAGTACGGTTTTTGACTTAGTCACAGACCGGAGCCTATCTCTTAAGAGGAAGCGTCAGCCTGTTGGACCTGCAGGTTCAGGGTGTCGGCGATGATTTTCAGTCAAGACTGCAGAAGATGAGCTTGGCGGAAATCGAAGAGAAGTACGGGAACATCATCAGGGTGAATGTCGACAGCGCATACATTGGGTCAGGTTATGACAGTCGCTATGCAGGATCTAAACTTAGTCCAAAAGAAATAGATGCCATCCGTGCCCGTTATCAGTATCTGAAAGCGAGGGGAGACCAATCCCTTCAACAGATAGAAGAACTCCAGACCATGTACGCCAATTTGAAAGCAACGGATAAGGAAGCCATTGATTCTATGAACTTGGAGGAGCTGACAAGCAAATATAGCTATCTCTTATCACCCCGCTTAGGCATGGACATCCCATATGCTCTAGCAGATCCATCCGGAAAAGCTAAGAAAGATTACCTTTATCATCGTTTTGAAGAGTTGATGGCTCAAGAACTGATTGACTGACGTGACCCGCAGTATATGGAAAAGCTTCAATATCTAATACCTTATCACAAACACTGGCCAGTAATTCCTCATCATGCGAAATGAGAAGAACCAGCTTCTTTTCTTTTTTCAAAAAGGCCAGGGCCCTAGCCAGTTGGTGCATCTGTTCCAAGTCCAGACCGCTGGATGGTTCGTCAAAGATGAGGATGTCCTTGTCCGCCAATAAGCTGGCCACAATCATCAAGCGCTGCTGTTCCCCACCTGACAGGCTAACTGGATGCCGATCCAAAAGATCGGATAGACGAAACAGGCTGAGCAGCTGGTTATCCAGTTGGCCTGATCGATTGCCTAACAGCAACTCCTTGCGGACTGTTTCTGCAAAGAGCTGCAAACGCACGTCCTGCATTACCAAGCCGATTTTCTGCAAGCGTTCGCGAGCAGTTAAGGTTTGTCCCTGAAAGGAAATCCTCCCCTGACTATCATCTTTTAGGCCGACTAAATAGCTGGCTAAGCTAGACTTGCCCGATCCATTTTGACCGACCAGACCGACCACCTGCCCCTTGGCCAGGCAGAGCTGATCGATCCGATACAAGGCCTTCTTCCCTTGACGAACGGTAAGATGTTGGATAGAAAGGCCTTCTTTATCGCTGGTAAAGTTGGCTGCGAGCGCTGCAACCCGCTCCCCATAGACTGTCGAATCCATGCAGCGCAACCCCATAACTTGCCGGCATTCTTCGTTTCTCCCTAAAAAGGCAGCAGCTGGATAGATTTCCTTTAAACAGCCATCCTTAAAGTAGAGATAGGTGTCTGCCAACTCACTGAGATAGGACAGCCGGTGTTCAGCAATAATCAGGGTCTTTCCGGCTGCTTTCAGCTCCAACAATAAGTCTTTAACCCTCTCAATCCCTGCTCTGTCCAAGTTAGCTGTCGGCTCGTCAAAGACCAAAACATCTGTTCCCTGCATAGCTGCCGTCGCAATAGCAATCAACTGTTGCTGACCGCCAGACAGCTGAAAAATATCCTCTTGTAACATCCTGTCCAGCTGAAATTCTCTGCTGATATGGTGCAAACGTCCAGCTATTTCTTCTTCCGACAGCCCCTGATTCTCACAGGGGAAAACCAGCTCATTGACCACTGTTCGGTGGAAAAATTGAGTGGATGGATTTTGAAAAACAGAGGCCACCTGCCGGGACAAGTCTTCCACTGAAACCTGCCCCAATTGCTGACCGGATAGGCGGAGTTCCCCTTCTAGTCGGCCATGATAATACTCTGGAATCAAGCCGTTTAAGAGTTTGAGAAAGGTGGATTTTCCTGAACCAGAAGGGCCACACAGCACCACACATTGACCTGATTGAATAGACAGTTGGTCAATCTGACAGGCCGGCTGTTTCGCCTGACCATAGAAGAAACGAAAATTTTCAGCGGCTATTTTAGGAGAAAGAGTAGAAAGCTGAGGCTCCATAAGCACAAACTCCAATCTAGCCAAGTCCAAGACGACTTGACAAATTCACTTGGCTTTCCTTTTAGTGCCAAACCCTTGGTCAAGGTTGCCAAGGTCAAATCTTGGGCGGTTCGCAAAAGTGACATCATCAAAGGCACCACAAAGCACTCCAGATAAAGATGAGGCCGCAAAAACATATCGCGTTTGCCCAGAAAAATCCCCCGAACCATCAGGGCAGCATGAATATGACGCGCATCTTGCTTGATAGCCGGCAGAAAACGCGACATTACCCCCAAGACCAAGAGAAGAGCCTCCGGCAGATGCCACTTCCGAAGTGCATGAACCAGCTCATAGCTACTGGTCGTCATCAAGAGAAAATGCCCTGCCAGCAAGGGAACCCAGATATAGCCTAGAACAAAGGATAAATGACTAAGCCAATCCGGAAGGACAGACAGCCGACTGACACAGCCCAATCCAAGAAAACCAACCAGAGCCACAACAGCCATTTTCTTCTTGCCTGAAAGCAGAAAGAGCATGCTCATCCCTATAACCAAATAAGCTGTTTGAAGAAAACCCAGCCGTAAGCCATAAGTCAGACTGCTTGCCACTACCAAGATGATTTTACTGCGAGCATCAAACCTCATGCCAGCAGACCTGACTTATCGAAATATTTCTTAACCAGATGCTGTCCCAGAAGCCCGCTGATCACAGCGGCTGTTACGATGGTTGCAGACAGCCAGAGGACATTGCCCAGATTGAAATCTAAAAGAACCCGAGCGATGTACTCTGCAGACTTTCCACGAGCCACAAGAGCGGCCTCGTAAGCATCTCTCATAAACCACATGAGAAGGATAGGCCCTAAATTTCCAAAGGAAAACAGCACATAGCTGGCCAAATTGTAGACCTTGCTCTTATAAGAACCCAGTCTAGCCAGCCCATCTCCAAGCAATCCAAAGAGCAGACTCGGCAGAAAAGAAGCCGTCATATAGCCTGACAGGAAGAAAAATCCTGCCATGACAGCCCCAACCAGACTGATAGCTCCAAATTTTCCGACCTTAGCAATCAAAAGCATATAGACCGGGCCTGCTAGGAGCGCTGCAAAGGCTGGTGCGTACATCATATTGCCCGACTTATCAAAGAAAACTCCAATCAAGGTTCCAAGACCTACACAGAGGAAATAAAGGGCAGAAAAGGCTCCCGTTACCATAATATCTTTTACTTTTAAATTCATTCTTATCTCTCCTTGAACAGTTGACCACCTTCTAGCCTATAGAGATGATCTGCACAGGCCATGGTTGAGGCACGGTGGGAAATCAGAAAGACCATGCCCTGACAGTGTTCTTTGACCAGCTGGATAAAGCGTGCTTCGTTAAGCGAATCCAGATTGCTGGTCGGCTCATCAAAGATGTAGCAATCTGCCTTCTTGAGCAGGGCGCGCATCAATTCTAAGCGCTGACCCTCACCGGCTGAAAAATCATTGGCAGAAGCAACCACCGTATCTAAGCCCTGCGGACTTTCTAAAATCCGTTCCTTCATTTGGCACTTGTCCGCCAATTCCAAAATCATCTCATCAGAAATATCTGTTCGTCCGAGAAGCAAGTTTTCTCGAATGCTCTGATGGAAAATTTGCGGCACCTGCGGAACATAGGCAAAGTTGGCTTGCAAGTGAGCCTTGTCAATGTCGCGGCTATCTATTCCTGAAAGAGCTATTTCCCCTGATTGCCAGTCATACCAGCGCATAATCAATTTCATCAGGGTTGACTTGCCAGCACCGGAAGACCCGATCAAGCCAATAATTCCCGGCTGATGGAAATCAACCGACAGCTTACGATAAAGGCCTGCTTCTCGTCCATCATAGTCAAAATCCAATTCTTTAATAGCAATATCCGTGACGACGATGTCCAGTTTCTGACCGCTTTGTTCTGCCTCTTTCTCATCCAAGAGTTCAAAAATATTGCGACCGGCATTCATAGCCCGCTTAAAACCAAGAGGCAGGCGACTGAGTTCCAAAAATGGAGCAAAGGAGCTAGAAAATGCGACTACCAGAGAAAGTCCAACTCCAACCGATAGCTGACCGCTTTCTACCAAATGCAAACTAGTCAAGGCAAAAGCCATAATAGACAAACC
Organism: Streptococcus oriscaviae; assembly: GCF_018137985.1. NCBI lineage: Bacteria > Bacillati > Bacillota > Bacilli > Lactobacillales > Streptococcaceae > Streptococcus > Streptococcus oriscaviae. Next base: position 976,420 of record NZ_CP073084.1, read on the forward strand.
AACGACCAAAAAACTGACCGCGTACTGCATGAAGTTGGTTTGGGCTACTCGGCACTCCAACTGATTGACCTCTTTTGATTTGATGCTCAGCTGCTCAAAACGGCAGTCAGTTTGTTGGAATTGCAGTAAGTCCTTCATGCTTTTTAAACTTTCAATAAAATAGGACACATAGGCCTTGCGCTTGCTGTTTTGCTCCTTAAGTAGGGGCTGGAGCTGCTGGGCAAATTGATTGGGAATCCAGATAGCCAAGATGGCATAGGTCACCAGAGCAAGCACTGGCAATATCCAAGAAGACAAACCGAAGTAAAGTCCTAGCAGCCCCGCCACCAAAATCCCTGTACAGATTGGGGCAATGGTATGGGCAAAAAAGACTTCCAGAGCTTCAATATCTTCTCCTATCATTTTCAGAAGACTTCCGCTGTCCTGCCGATCTAATTTGGCGGGAGCTAAGGCCCGCAATTTAGCAAAGATAAGCCTGCGGTAGGCCGCAAGGGTATGAAAGGCTACATAATGTCCAAAGTAATGTTCGCCATAACGAAAAATTCCTCTTAATAAGGCCAGTAAAATGAAGATTCCCAGCATGAGAATCGAAGCCGTTTCTCCAGCTAAGGCCCTCATGGCCAAATGAATGAGCAAAACCGGTATGGCTACCGTCGTTACCTGCCCCATAACAGCGAAGAAGACAGCCAGTCCAATACGCGGCAAGAGGTGCTGCATTGACCGGAGCAGCCGCGGTATCAAAACTCCCGTCGGATAGCGTTCCTTATCCATAAATCGCGTCCTCCAATTCTCTTTGACTATCTACCAGTTGACGGTAGGCTGGATTGGTCTGATAGAGGATGCTGTTGTCAGCAACCTGAGCTTTCTGATTTTCAGCCAGAAAAAGAATCTGATCTGTCGCCTCTACCTGCTTCATCTTGTGGGTAATCACAATGACAATCGCCGAAGCCGACACCAAGCGGATTAAATCATAAATCAAGCCCTCATTGTCCTGATCCACGCTCGATGTTACCTCATCAAAGATATAGAGCGAGCGCTTCGCCAAGACTGCACGGGCACAAATCACCTGTTGGCGTTGACCGGGCGACAAAAAGGCTCCATCATCACCGACAACTGTATCCAAGCCCTCTGGCAAATCATGGACAAACTGCAAGACCTGGTGCTGCTCCATCCAGGCTAAGATGTCCTCCTTAGACCAATCACAGGCCATGCGAAGGTTGGCATAGATGGATTGGTTGAGCAGGTAAGACTGCCCTGATACATAGAGGACTTGATGATTGATAGCCGTTTGCGACAGATTAGCTAACTCTCTGTCACCCAAGAACACCTGCCCCTTGTCTGGTATCAAGCGTTTGAGCAGGATTTGAGCCAAGGTCGTCTTTCCTTGCCCAGACTCTCCTGCAAAAGCATAGATATGCCCAGCTGTCAGGCTCATAGAAATACCGTCCAGCACCTGTTTTTCACCATAGGAAAAGGTCACATCTGCCAGCTCCATCTTGCTGAAAGCAGGCAGCTCCTGATTAGCCTCTTCATCTGTTTTCATCATTTTGTCCAAGAAACCAAAAATGCGGTCTGCCATCTTGGTGTTCATCATGACCAAGTGCATCCCATAGCCCTGCTCACGAATTGGGGCAAAAAACTCCGTCGCAATCAAAACAAAAAATAGCATGCTAAAAGGTGATAAGTTGCCCGCTGCCAATTCTTGCACTGCGACAAAACCTGATACACCGATGCCTAGATACATGACTGCATCCATGTAGCCAACTGCCTGCAATTGAAAGCTCAACAGTTCCATGGTCGCATCACGAAAATCCTCTGCCTGCCGGTTGAAGGACTGCTCGTAAAGACCGTCCGCCTGATAGGAATAAAGCGTGTTAAGACCCTTGAGATCATCCAGAAAGAGGTTGCCTACATCCATATAGGAAGCCCAGTAACGATTCATGATCTTTTTAGACCGCTTTTGCATGGCGATGATGGAAATAGGAATCAAGGGCAGGGCCAAGATAAAGATGAAACCACCCATGGGAAAAATGAAGAAAACGAGAAGCAAAACGGTCGTACAGTTAAAATAGGTACGCAGAGCGGAAGCCATGTAATAAGAATAATAGGTATCCAGACTGTCAATCCCTTGGGAAGCTATGGTAAACACATCAGCAGCAGTTGCCTGCGATTCAAACTGCCCGTCCTGTGCCAGCAGAGCTTCAAAGAAGGACTGCTTAAGCGAATCCCTTGCATACTGCGACGCAAGCCCCTGCAAATTCTTGGCAAGCAGGGCTATACCAAAACCAAAGGCATTCAAACCTAGCAACAAGGCCAACAAACCAACAATATCTAGCTTACCTCCTGCCAGATAGGTCGCAAAACCTCTGGCAATCAGGTAAAAAGAAATAATCCGCATCAAGAATTGGGCCCAGGCTAAAACAGCCGACAATACTACCAAGCCCATCTTTGGCTTGATTCTTTCCTTGAGCCGAGCCAGTAAGGCCTTTCGTTTTTGGCGAGAAATTCGCTCTTCTTGTTGTGCCATAAGAACTCCTGTTTTCTACAATAGTCCTTCTATTATATCATTCTTTGAATTGTCTGTAAATTTTAATTTCTATCACTAAAAAGAAAAGGGATTGGAATTTTTTCCAATCCCTGCCATTCAAACAGAGTGGTTCAAACTTAGTCTTTATTTAAGTCCCGAAGCATCTGGTCAATCTTGTTGCCATACTCGATGGATTGGTCTTTTTCAAAGACCAAGTCAGGAATCTTGTAAAGAGTTAATTTGCGACCTAGTTCTCTCTTGATGGTTCCAGTAGCTTTTTCAAGACCTGTTTGAGCCTTTTGATTATCTGAAGCTAGGTTACTCATAATAGTGTAGTAGACTTTGGCTACAGACAGATCACCCACCATCTGCACATCAGTGATGGTTACTCCTTGAACCCTCGGATCGCGGACTTTTTTCTGCAAAATCTCATTGACTTCGCGTTTGATTTCCATGCCAACCCTGTCTGTTCGGAAATGATTTGCCATAGATATTTTCCTCTCATTTAATCATACCGTTCAAGCTAAGAAAACTCCCAGCTTGACATTTGGTTAAAGCGACTGTGGATGCTGACGTCCATCCATCGCATACTCAATGAAAATCGAAACTAGGCAAGGAAACAAAGGCGCAGGTAAAACTCTGCTCCTTTCTAGTTTCAGGGGAGCAGACTGAAAACCTCCACTGGAGCTTTTCACTCACCAAGCCGAGTCGTTTTGATTTTCGAAGAGGCTTATTTTTTGATTTCTTCCATGATATAAGCTTCAATATGGTCGTCAACTTTAATGTCGTTGAAGTTCTCAATCATGAGACCACCTTCTTGAGCATTGCCGACTTCCTTGACGTCATCTTTGTAGCGCTTCAGGCTAGCCAGTTGCCCATCAAAAACAACTACTCCGTCACGAATGACACGAACGCTAGAGTCACGGGTCACCTTACCATTGATAACCATGAAACCACCGATAGTGCCAACTTTGGATACCTTGAAGGTTTCGCGGATAATAGCTTCTCCGATAACTTTTTCTTGGTATTCTGGATCCAGCATACCCTTCATGGCGTCTTCCATTTCCTCGATAACCTTGTAGATAATGCTGTGCAGACGTACTTCTACATCATCTGCTTCTGCCTGTTGGCGAGCTTCTGGTGTAGGACGAACGTTAAATCCGATAACGAGGGCGTTGGAAGCTTCTGCAAGGGTAATGTCGGATTCGTTGATGGCACCTACTGCCGAGTGAACAATATTCACACGAACACCTTCCACTTCAATCTTTTGAAGGGAGGAAGCCAGAGCCTCAACAGAACCTTGTACGTCGGCCTTGATGATGACATTGACAGACTTGACTTCGCCTGCTTTGAGGGTATCAAAGAGGTTTTCAAGGCTGACACGTTGGGTCACCTGACGCTGTTTGAGGAGAGCACGTTTGGCACGCTCTTCACCGGCTGCACGCGCAGATTTCTCATCTTCGTAAACGGCAAAGTGGTCACCCGCCATTGGTGCTTCGTTAAGACCTGTGATGGAAACTGGCGTAGATGGTCCAGCAACCTTGACACGGCGGCCCAGGTCATTGGTCATGGCACGAACCCGACCAAAGGTATTACCGACAACGATAGGATCTTGAACGTTGAGGGTTCCTTGTTGCACAAGGAGGGTCGCAACCGCACCTTTTCCTTTGTCCAAATGGGCTTCGATAACCGTACCGATAGCACGCACTGTTGGGTCAGCCTTGAGTTCTTGAATTTCCGCCACAAGGAGAACGGTTTCCAACAATTCATCGATATTTTGGTTGAATTTGGCTGAGATTTCCACAAATTCAGACTCACCGCCCCAGGCAGTTGAGATGACACCATGCTCCGCCAACTCCCCGATAACACGCTCTGGGTTGGCACCTGGTTTGTCAATCTTGTTGATGGCAACGATGATTGGAACATTGGCAGCCTTGGAGTGGTTGATGGCCTCGATGGTCTGTGGCATAACGCCGTCATCCGCAGCCACGACCAAGATGGTCAAATCGGTCACTGAGGCACCGCGGGCCCGCATGGATGTAAAGGCCGCGTGTCCTGGTGTATCCAAGAAGGTTATTTTCTTACCATTTTCTTCGATTTGGTAGGCACCGATATGCTGGGTGATACCACCAGCTTCTCCTGTTGCGACACGGGAGTTGCGAAGGGTATCCAAGAGGGTGGTTTTCCCGTGGTCAACGTGTCCCATGATGGTGACAACTGGCGGACGCTCCACCATTTCATCTGCATTGAGGTAGCCTTCTTCGACGAAGAAACGCTCGATGTCGGCATTGTCCACCTCCACCTTTTCCTTGGCTTCAATACCATAGTCCACCATGAGGAGTTCGATGGTATCGCCGTCAAGCGATTGGTTTTGAGTAGCCATCACGCCCATCATAAAGAGTTTCTTGACAATTTCAGCCGGCTCGCGCTTGATGCGTTTTGCGATTTCAGCGACAGTCATGCCTGCTGTGTATTCAAACTCAGTTGGCAATTCATGGAATTTGCGCTCAGTGACCGGCTTAGCAGGTTGATTGTTTTTGCCTTTTTTATTTTTCTTGTTGGTATTCCAGTTGCTTGTTCTTTGATTTCTCACTTGATTTTGACTATTTCGATTTCTTTGTTGTTTTCTTGGACCATCTTCTTCGTCACTGTTAAAGTCACATTTCTTGTCTGGTCGAGCCTGTTTCTTACGACGGGTATCCACTGCTGTTTGTTCCACACTTGCTGGAACTGGGGCAGCTGGTTCTTTGACCACTGGCTTGCTTTCCACCACCGGTTCTTCAAACTTGATTTCTTTTGGCTTTTTCGGTTGCTTCTTAGCTTCCTGAGCCTGACGGAAGCGCTCCTCGCTGGTACGGGCATATTCGGCATTCTGCTCTGCTTTTAGAGCTGCCGCACGCGCCTTGAAATCAATCTTGGCCACTGGTGCTCGATGGGCTTCTTGTTGAGGCCGTCCTTGCTGGCCAAATCCAGCCTGCTTGTTCTGACGATTGTCTGAACGTTGGTCACGGCGACGGTCCTGATTTCCTTGGAAATCGCGACGCTCGCCACGATCACGACGGTTTTCCCGTTGGCTGTCACGGCGCTCTTTCTGACTTCTGTCTTGTTGGCGCTGCCCTTGTCCCTGAGCGCGTTTTGCTGCCTGCTCTTTCGCTCGGGCTTCACGCTCCGCCTTAAAGTTTCTGCTCTGTGGACGAGCGACCACAGGCTTGCTTACCTGCTGGCTTGGAGCGGCAGCTGGTTTCGTTTCTTCCTTGGTAGCTGCTGGCTTGGTTTCTGGTTGAGAGGTCGGTTTTGTTTCTGGTTTTGCGACAGCTTTTTCAGTGCTGTCAGCAGCTTTGACAACCGCCTCTTTTGTTCCAGTCAATCTCTCTACAATCCGTTGAGCGATGGTTTCCTCAACACTGGAAGAGTGGTTTTTAACATCTGCGCCAAGCTCTTTTGCCATGGCAACTACTTCCTTGCTTTCTTTGCCTAATTCTTTGGCAATCTCGTACAATCTCTTCTTAGACAATATCTTGTCCTCCTGTTCTATTCCATAATAGACCTCATCTTCTTTGTAAATCCAGCGTCCGTTACAGCCAAGACCTTTCTGGCCTTTCCAACTGCGGCGCTTAATTCCAGCGTTGAAAACGCGGTTACAACTTCTACTTGATAGGTTTGACTTTTGTCAGTTACTTTTTTGCTTAAATTGGCAGCTGCATCCTCAGCTAAAAAGACCAGACGCGCTTGTCCTTTCTGAATGGCTTCTACAACAAGCTCTTCACCTGAAATCAGGCGACCAGCCCGTTGGGCCAAGCCCAGCAACTGCATAATCTTCTGTTTTTTAGTCGAGTCCAAGTTCTCTCCTCTTAACCTTATGGTCGACATAAGCAATCAATTCGTCATAAAATTCGGGCACCACTTCCATACTGAATGAGCGGTTAAAAACCTGCTTTTTCTTAGCCATGGCTGCTTCTTCATTGTTGAGTTTGATATAGGCTCCGCGACCATTGGCCTTGCCTGTTGGATCAATGAACACTTGCCCTTCCTTGTTTTTCACAATACGGAGCAGGTCTCGTTTGTCAATGATTTCTCCAGAAACCACTGACTTGCGTAAAGGTATTTTTCTAGCCTTTGCCATAATGACCTCCTACCAAGCTTACTCTTCTTCGGTGAGGATTTCTTCTGCTACATCATCCTGTGCAAAGTCAAATTGTTCTTCCATTGCCTCATACTCTGTTGCAGACTTAATATCGATGCGGAAGCCTGTCAAATGAGCTGCCAAGCGTACGTTTTGTCCACGACGGCCGATAGCAAGAGATAGTTTGTCATCTGGAACAACAACCGTTGCATGCTTGCCATCCTCTGTGTCGAAGATAACCTGGTCAACTTCTGCCGGTGCAAGAGCATTGTAAATAAATTCCGCTGCATCTGGAACCCACTCAATAACATCGATGTTTTCCTCAGTTGGAATCATGCGATCGCTCTTAACATCGTAACGTGCTGGGTGGAACTTACTGGTGATTTTCTTGATATTAGCTCCGCCACGACCGACAATGGTTCCGATAGCATCTACGTTTGGATTGTGGCTACGAACCGCAACCTTGGTGCGATCGCCAGCTTCACGAGCCACGCTCATAATCTCAACCGTTCCATCGTACACTTCTGGAATTTCTTGCTCCATCAAGCGTTTGATCATCTCTGGATGACTGCGGCTAACAAAGACGTTGACTCCACGGCCGTTGTCTTCTACCTTGTAAACATAAACCTCAATGCGATCATGGGACTGGAAAACCTCTCCAGGAATCTGGTCTTGTTTGGACAACTGAGCCTCGATCGTGCCAAGATTCACATAGATAAAGCGATTGTCAAAGCGCTCAACGGTACCTGACATGATTTCACTTTCGTGCTGCTTGTAGGTATTGTAAGTAATCGCACGCTTTTGTTTGCGCATCTTTTCCATAATGGTCTGTTTTGCAGACTGGGCTGCTACGCGACCAAACTCAGCAGGTGATTCTGGAAACTTGATGCGGTCACCCAATTCATAGGCAGAAGAGATGGCCAAAGCGTCTTTCAGACTGATTTCCAAACGGCTATCAAAGACTTCATCAACGACCTCACGCACAGTGAAAACATGGAAGTCTCCTTTTTTCTCATCAAATTCGATGACAACAGACTCTGCCTGACCATAGCGACGCTTATAGGCGGAGCGAAGTGACTCTGTTACTGCCTCAATGATGTCTTCTTTGTTGATACCCATGTCTTCCTCTAGGATGCGGAAGGCTTCTAGCATTTCTTTACTCATGATGTTTTCCTTTTTTGAAAAAGGTCCTTTCTTTTTTAGATTTTTACAGCCAGACGGGCTTTTGCCACCGTCTGATAGGGAATGGTTACTTCTTTCTTACGGGTCTTGTCCAGATATTCCAAAACCAACTCATCATTCTCAAAAGACAGCAAGGTTCCTTCAAAGACCTTAACTTTGTCAATGGCCTGATAGAGTTTTACATGGATGTATTGACCAACCGCCTTCTTTACAGCGTCTGCTGTTTTGAGCGGTCGTTCCAATCCTGGACTGGTCACCTCAAGCATATATTGATCGGGGAAGGGGTCCGGCTTGATTCCATCCAAGATTGGGCTGATGAGTTCAGACAGGTCAGCCGTGTCCTGTAAGGTGATTCCTCCTTCCTTATCCACAAAAATGGAGAGTACATAGTCACCGCCCATCTTACCGTACTCTACATCCACCAGCTCAAAGGGAGCCTGAATAGATGGAGCAATGGCTTCAGTAACCACATCAACGATTGTAGCCATAGGCACCTCCTTCTTCATACTGAAAGGGTTGACTTGCGCCAACCCCTTTTCTTCCTATTTCTGTAACCTATTCTAGCACAGGAACGCCCATTTGTAAAGGAAAACGACGCAAAAAGCCCGCTGTAAGCGGTTTTTATGCAAAAAGGAGCTACATGCCAATAGAATAACTAAAAAAGAGATAGTCTTACACTACCTCGTTTCAGTTTTGATACTTATTGAAACTGAGCCTCAACCCGATAGATAACCTGACCCTTGCTAGAAAACTTCTCCTCATACTCGGTCATGATATTGCCTTCAAAGTCGCTAGCATGCAAATCCAACCAGACCTGCTTCAGAATCATCCCATACTGGGAAAAACTGGCCAGACTGTATTCAAAGAGCCCACGATTATCCGTCTTAAAGTGAATTTCACCTTTTTCTGGCAAAATCTCCTTGTAGGTATCCAAGAAGGTCTTGTAAGTCAGCCGACGTTTCTCATGGCGCTTCTTGGGCCATGGATCTGAAAAATTCAAATACAGACGATCAATCTCAGCCTCTGAGAAATAATTGCTCAGACTAGAACCATCAACCTGAAGCAGTTTGATATTAGGCAAGCCCGCCTCAAGCACTCGGTCCAAAGCATAGCTTAAAACTGTCATCTGAATATCGATGCCGATGTAGTTAACTTCCGGATGCTGGGCAGCCATCCCTGTGATAAAGCGCCCCTTACCCGATCCAACTTCGACATGGATGGGATGATCATTCCCAAAAATTTGCGACCATTTCCCCTTGCACTCCTCCAGATTAGAGATGACATACTGAGGATTATTGGCTAGGAGTTCGCTGGCTCCCTTACGATTTCTAACTCTCATACTTCCTTGTAAAAACTCTGACGAAACTGACGCAGAGCATAAATTTCTTTATTGGCTGCTTCCACATCGTAGCTTTCAATGTGCTTGGTAATTTGGTTCAAGTAGCCAAGTTGACCATACCAGTAAATCTTGTTGAGGACGGTACGGTTGTACTTGTAGCCATATTCCTTGAGCCAATCCTCCCACATCGGACGTGGAATATAATGGGTCAAAAGGTAGGCCACATCCATCATTCGATCAGTCAAACAAGCTGTTTCCCAGTCTGTCAGATAGACCAAACCACTAGTTGTTTCCACCCAGTTCTTATGATGCAGATCCCCATGAACAAAGGTCGCCACTTCCTGACGAAAAGATGGCAGATTGGACAACAAATCCTGACAAACAGACTGCAAATAGCCATTTTGCCCCAAACGAGTCGGAGCCTCTTTTTGCCAACGATACACCAAATCCTGCGGCTCAAGATAAGTGTAGTTCAATTGCAAGGCCTGATTAAGCAAGATGCGTGAAAAATGCATCCGCATCAAAATCTGACGCACCTGCTTACTCGACATATCTTGCCGCGTCAAGGTGCGACCATTCAACCACTCTTGCTCGATGCGTTGACCCACACCCACTTCATTGTTATTTGCTAAAACAGGCGGAGTAATCTGCTCTCTTGCCAAGGCAGGCACAATAGGAGGCATTTCGTACTTGACAAAAACAGGCGTTCCGTCTGACCGTAGGCCCTTAAATGCTTTACCGCTATTTCCTGCAATTGATTGCAACTGCAAGTTACTCGTATCAAACTGCATGCCATTCCTCCTTTAAAAATTCCTTCTTATTTTACTAATTTTCATGCCATTAGTCAATCAATTTCTTTGATTTTATATCCAAGTAAAATTGATTGAGCAAGAACCCAAAACCAACTAGGGCTAATAGGCTCATTTTTTCCTCTAGAACCAAGAAACCAACCACAAGTTCTAAGGCAAGGAGTCCATAGAGCAGCCCCCTCAGAACCCGTTTAAAGCCCTGCAATTTTTGAGCTGAAGACAAAGGATAAAGCCCTGCCAAATACTGATAATTATACACTCGAAAAAGGGTTAAGAGCTGAAAGAGCAGAAGGTAGTGAAAAAGAAGGGACAGGCCAACTGCCAACCAGCTCCTTTCGACAAGGAGCATACTTACAAGACTAAGACAGAGCAAGCGCAGGGTCAAAGCAAAAAAATCTCCCGACCGCACAAAAGCTCGCACATAGAGGTAATCCCAAGTGGTCGCAGGACTCTTTTTGACCAGATTAAGCAGACCATTTAGATAAGGTCTTGGCTTGATACCGCTCGTAATTCCCTTGACCTTGGTAAAGAGAGAGAAGAATTGTAGGATGGACTGCTGCCTGCGACTCTCTGCCGCAATAGCCTTATCCCAATCCAACTTCCCATCCCGCAGATAAGTTGTCACTTGCTGCTGAAAAACGAACCACTTGCCAACCAGCAACACCAGATTAAGGCCTATGAATCCCCACAAGGGCAGACCCAACCTCAAATAAAGAGGAAGCAGAATCAGCTGACCCGCCAGTTGAAAGCCACCCCAGATAAGAAAGGAGCGCAAAGAAGCCGCTTTTAACCAAGCTAACACCACGCCTTCTTGAGCCAACAAAAACACTTGGTCAGCAGGCTCCAAATAGGTCGCAATTCTTCCTGTGAAAAAAAGCAGACTAGTAGCTACCAGAAGCAAGAGGTAAACTGCCCAAGGCTGGGCAGGAAAATGTTGCAGGAGCTGCTGATATTGCAAGGATACAAACCCCAACAGGACCAACAAAACCAAGACAAAGTGATCGTTTAACACATAGCGGAGATAACGCAGACACGACCCTAAAAAGACCTGCCGTCGTTCCTGAAAGATTTGCTTCATGCCCGTTCTCCTTCTTTGGTCAAGGCTAAATAAATGTCATTAAGACTAGCCCCTTCTTGACCGAAGGCCTGCTGCAAACTAGCCAAATCTCCCTCTGCCCGCACCTGTCCCTGATGCAAAATGACAAAGCGATCACACATTTTTTCAGCCGAATCAAGCACATGGGTGGACATAAGAATAGAGGTTCCACGCGCCTTTTCTTCCTCCAAAAGAGCAATCAAATCTGCAATCGCTACGGGATCCAGCCCCAAAAAAGGCTCATCCACAATCAAAAGACTAGGCTCTACCATAAAAGCGCAGATAATCATGACCTTCTGCTTCATTCCCTTAGAAAAATGAACCGGGTACCAGTCTAATTTTTCCTTGAGTCGAAACAGACCAAGAAGACGTTCTGCACGCTCAAAGGCCCGCTCCCAGTCCAGCTCATAGGCCATAGCCACCACTTCCAAATGCTCCTTGAGAGTCAATTCTTCATACAAACTAGGAGTTTCAGGGATAAAACCGATCTTTCGTCGGTATCCCTCCCTATCCTGAGTCAAGGTCTTCCCGTCAATGCTAATTTCTCCCTGATAGGGGGTCAAAAGACCAATAATTTCCTTGATAGTCGTTGATTTTCCTGCACCATTCAGACCGATCAGACCGACCAATTCTCCGTCAGCCACCTCAAAAGAAACACCTTTTAGGACAGGGATATTCGCATAGCCCCCTGTCAGTTTTTTTATTTCTAGCATACATTTCTTCCCGTAATTTGATATAATCATTATATCAGAATTTCAAGAAAGAGGTTGAGTTTATGTCAGATTGTATCTTTTGTAAGATTATCGCTGGAGAAATTCCAGCTTCCAAGGTTTATGAGGACGAACAAGTCCTAGCCTTCTTAGATATTACCCAGGTAACGAAGGGGCACACCTTGGTCGTTCCAAAAAATCACTACCGCAACCTCCTCGAAATGGATGGCTCTGCAGCTGCGACCCTCTTTGAGACAGTTCCTAAAATCGCCCGCCAACTCAAGGACAAACTGGCCGCCAAGGGTCTAAACATCATCGCAAATAATGAACCCGTAGCTGGCCAAACTGTCTTCCACACCCATGTCCATCTTCTCCCACGCTTTGACGATACTGACGGTTTGACCCTCGGTTTTACAACCAATCAACCGGACTTCCCTGCTTTGGCTCAACTGGCACAAGACCTCTATCTAGGAGAATAATATGAAACTCAGTAACCTTATCGCAGCAGGTACTGCTGCTACCTTGGCCTATCTAGCTGTCAAGAACCGAGATAAAATCGCTCAGTCCATCGAAGACAATCTGGAACAGGTCCAAGGGATTCAAGCAAACCTCAGCAACATCCAAGACCAACTGGCTATCATCCAAAGCTACAAAGAGCCTCTGCAAGAAATGGCTACCGATTTCCAATACAAACTGCGCGTCTACCAGCAAAGCATCGCTGGAAATTTAGCCCAAATCCAGGCCATTCAGGAAAAATATCAAGAAGAAACCTCGTCTAATCCCTAGACGAGGCTTTGTTTTATTGTCCGCTATAATCTTCTGTATAGACAGGTTCGTAGACTTCTGCTTCTGTATTGACAGGAGCCAGTTGACTTCTTGATTCCTTAAGGTAGCCAGTATAAGCGTCTAACACCGTAACAAGACTTTCATAGCCAAGAAGAAGTTCCAAGACCTCTGCATTGGTGGTTAGCTCTGTATAGGCTGGTTGGCCTAGAGAGGTCTGCAACACATTCTGCATTTCAAGCAGGTGCTCGCTTCCTGGAATTTGGTAAGAGATACCGTTGACCATCTGGTCTTCCCCTTCTAACTGATAGGAAGACAAACTAGCCAACGAGTCCTTATAGCCTAAAAGACTCGGCATGGTTTTAGTCGAAATCACAACATCTGTCCGCATATTGTTAGAGATGGCATCTAAGATTTTCTTGTACTGAGTGAACCCATCCAATTGCAGAAGTTTTTTGACAATGGCAGTAATCACTTCGCGCTGGCGTTTTTGACGGCCGATGTCTCCTTCAGGATCATCATAGCGCATACGGGCATAGACCAGAGCCTGATCGCCATTTACCAATTGTTTTCCTGTTGGAACAACTGCTGTATAAGCAGGCTCTTGCTCCTCAATCGAAATAGGGAAGCCAAGCGTATTATTGACCGTTATGCCCCCGATAGCATCGACCAGCTCAACCAAGCCATCCATGTTGATTTCTACATAGTGGTTGATATTGATATTCATCAATTTTTCAATAGTGGCAACGGCCATGGGTGCCTGACCATAACTGTATGAGTGATTGAGTTTTTCAACCGTACCAGATGACTCACCATTTGCCTCGGCAATCTCTACCATGATGTCGCGGGTCAAACTCATCATGGTCGTCTTCTTGGTCTTAGGATTGACAGTTACTAGTATCATGGTGTCACTTCGTCCACCTTCCCAATCCAAGCCACGCGTCGCCTGATCCGTATCCACCCCCATAAGAAGGATGGTCAAGGGTTCTGTCGCAGCAATCACGTCACTCTCTTCCTCTGAACCACCTAAGGACTTATAGGTCTTAGCAATCGCCTCATCTGAATAATTGAGCAAGGTTGTTGCATACAGAGCTCCTGCTCCCACCGTCAAAAAGACAAGCGACAAGAGCATAATGATAATTTTTGTTCCTATTTTCATTTGTCACCTATTAGTTTTCCCATATAGTACAAATCCAGCCATTCTCCGGCATCTGTTCTAGCACCACGCTTTTGTATCCCCTCAATCTCAAAACCGACCTTTTGATAAAGCTGAACAGCTCGCTCATTGCGGATTTGAACGGTTAATTCCAAACGCCCCAGAACCTGTCCTTCCTCAGCCCAGGCAAGGACTTCTTCCAGCAAGATGCTGCCAAGTCCGTGGCCCCAATAATCTTTTCGGACGGCTAAAAAGATACCGCCAATATGATTGATTCGAGAGGGGGAGGCTGTCTTGACATTGATTGCTCCGATGACCTCCTCACCACACTTAGCCAACAAACAAAGTTGACGAGGATTTGACAGATTGGCTTCAAAGATGACTTCCATCTCCTGACGACTCAAGCGAAAACCTGTATCGTCCATCACCAAAAAGTCTGTTTCAGTCGCAACCTGATTCATAAAAGTGATAAAAGCTGGTGCATCTGTGGCTTCCGCTTCTGTAAAAAAGATTTCCTTTTTAATCATAGCCAAGTTCCTCCAGAAGTTGCTGGCTACGATCACCATGAGCTGTAAACGTAAGCTCTCTTCCCTCACCAGCCTTGGCTAGGCTAATGGTTAAATAGTCACTCAGAAGACCAGAACCCAAGAGTTCTCCCCACTCGATGACGGTCACGCCATCTCCGTAGAGAAAGTCATCCAAGTCAATCGAGTCAGGATCATCCCCAATGCGGTAAACATCCAAATGATAGAGTGGCAGGTTCCCCTCATACTCCCGCACGATAGTATAGGTCGGGCTTTTAATCATCTGAGAAATTCCAAGCCCTTTAGCTAAGCCCTTGGTCAACGTCGTCTTTCCAGTCCCCAAATCTCCCGATAAAACCAGAACATCTCCAGCTTGAAGCTGACTCCCAATTGCCTGTCCAAGAGCAATCAATTCACTTTCATTTTGACTGTACATACCCTACATTATATCACAGTAGCAGGCTTTTGTCATACTTTGGCCCATAACAAAAAACTGGGAAAAGCCCAGTTTTCAGTTGATTATAAGAAGGCAAGAATCACAAAGTTGATGATAAAGAGGGCTGTTGCTCCCCAGAGAATCGGGTGAATTTCTTTTGCCTTGCCTGTTGAAACTTTCACCAAGCAATAGAAGATGAAGGCTGCCGCAATACCGTATGAGATAGAGAAGCAAAGTGACATGAAGAAGGCTGCAAAGAAGGCTGGAAGCGCATCTTCAAACTGGCTCCAATCCACATCCAAGAAGCTGGAAACCATCATCACACCGACAATAATCAAGGCAGGTGCTGTCGCTGCTGCAGGCACAATACCGATAAATGGCAAGATAAGGATAGACAAGAGGAAGAGAACAGCCGTTGACACAGCGGTCAAACCAGTCCGTCCGCCTGCAGAAATACCCGCTGCTGACTCAACATAAGTAGTCGTATTGGATGTACCAAAGAGAGCCCCGATTGAAGTACCAATCGCATCTGCAAAGAGGGCGCGATCCATTTTGGAGTTGAATCCTTTCCCGTTTTCAAGAGCCTGCTCATCTTCAGCAGAGAAGATACCAGTCTTGCGTCCTGTTCCGATAAAGGTACCAATGGTATCAAAGGTATCTGACAAACTGAAGGCAAAGATGGTCATCAATACCAAAGGCAAACGGCTAGAATCACTAAAGAGAGAGGACAAGCCGCCAAAAGCTGCTAAGAAGGTGGTTGACAACTCACCGAAAGCTGTACCGATGTTGTTGTTTGCCAAGTCAATAGATGAAAGATCAACCACACCAGCTGGAATACCTGCAAGGGTCGTTGCAATAATCCCAATCAAAATCGCTCCGCGCACATTTTTAATCACCAAGACCGCAGTTAAAATCAAACCAAAAACAGTCAAAAGGACGCTTGGCTCAGTAAAGGTTGAAATAGACGGAACTACGCCACCACCGGCAAAGACTGAGAACACACCATTTGCGAAGGTGTCTGCCGTAGCATCAGCAGGAGCTACACCATTGACAGTAATAATATCTGAACCAGAGGTCAAAAATGTAATCAAGTTGGAATTCTTAAAACCAAGGTAGGCCACGAAAACCCCAATACCACCGCCAATCGCATGTTGAAGGCTGACTGGAATAGCCTTGATAATGCTCTTACGCACTTTGGTTACGGTGATAAAGATATTAAAGAGACCACAGAGGAAGACCATAGCCAAGGCCTCTTGCCAAGAGAAACCAAGACCGACAACTACTGTGTAGGTGAAAAAGGCATTAAGCCCCATTCCCGGTGCCAGAGCATAGGGAACATTGGCAAACAACCCCATGATAAGGGTAGAAACTGCACTGGCAATGATTGTTGCTAAGAAAACAGCCTGTGAGGGCATACCTGCAACACTGAGGATGCTTGGGTTTACAAATAAAATATAGCTCATAGCAAAGAAAGTCGTAAGACCTGCCATAATTTCAGTAGAAACAGTCGTTCCATGTTCCTTTAGACCAAAAAATTTGTCCATTTTTTCAAAAATCTCCTTTTTTTACGAACGATAGACCCATTATACACCAAACATGTTCCGGTTTCAAGGAGAATGTTCCGAAAATGCTTTGATTTTTTAAATTATCCTTATTTGCAAAGTATATAGGCAGTAAAAACCGAACATTCCTCTCTTCTTTCTTCTTTTCGCCAAAAAATCTTACATGTTTTATTTTGCGTCTTTCTTTATTTCTGCTATACTAGGTAGTACATTTGCTCGAAACGGAGAAACTTACATGGATAAGAAAATCATCGCCCTTGACTTAGACGGCACCCTCTTAAATCAAGAGAGCCAACTCACAGACTATACTATTCAGACAATCAAAAAAGTCCGTCAAGCAGGCCACACGGTTCTCATTGCAACTGGACGTCCCTATCGCATGGCGGTAAAATACTACCAGCAACTTGAACTGGATACCCCCATGATCAATTTCAACGGTTCATTGACCCACATTCCAAACCAAAGGTGGGAATGGGAACAAAATATTCTCATTGACAAACGCTATCTCTTGGATTTCCTCAAGGAGGAAGAACGATTTGAAGCAGACTTTATAGCAGGTGAGTACAAAAACAAGTTTTTCATCACTCAAAACAACCTTGACAAGGTAGACCCTGCCCTGATGGGTGTTGACCAGATTACGCCTGACACACTGATTCAGCCTGAACGCATCACCAGCGATCCCCATTCTATCCTTATGCAGACCAGAGCCAAGGACAAATATGCCTTGGCCAAGGAAATGAAGGATTATTTCAAAGATGAGATTGAGATCAACACATGGGGAGGGCCTTTGAATATCCTTGAAACCTGTGCCAAGGGTGTGACCAAGGCTTCCGCCCTGACCTACCTCCTGGACCTCTATCAAGCTAGCAGCAAAGATTTGATTGCCTTTGGAGATGAACACAACGACACACAAATGCTGGAGCTGGCTGGTATTGGCTATGGCATGAAAAATTGTAGCCAAACCCTGCTTCCCTATGCAGACCGATTGACCGAATACTGCAACCACGAGGATGGAGTGGCGCGTGAATTGGAAAAACTCTTCCTATAAATAGACAAAAAGCGAAATGGCAACAATGAACCCGTTTCGCTTTTCATATTTTATTGACTCGTCTGATTCATAGCGCCAGTTTCAAGCTTAGCTGTGGCCGTTATGGACTGACCGTTCACTTCTATGGTGTAGCTTTCCCCTTCCTTTATGGCTGATGAGCTAACCAGTACACTGTCAAAGGACTGGGTAGCCGTGTAGCTAGCGAGGGTTTGACCAGAAGCATCTTTCACAGTAATGGTTGCACCAGCTTCTCCGCTGATAGCAGTAGCTAGAATAGAAGCCTGAGTTGAACTTGAGCTGAACCCTTGAGTCATACCAGAGCTTCCGACCACAAAGACTTCTCCACCTGTAATGGTTGCCTCTCCTTCGTAATCAATAGTTCCATCTCCGTCAGACTTAGCTCCGATGACAGTGACGCTTCCGCCCTTGATGGCAATGTTCCCATTTGAGTCCAAACCATCTCCTCCTGCCGTCAGGCTAATGTCGCCTCCATCAATCGTCAGGCTAGCCTCTGAATAGCTGGAGGCATCCGCGGCATTGATTCCATCTTCTGTCGCTGTCAAATCAAGACTTCCACTCAGGATATGAACTATCGTCCCCTCCAAGGCCTCTGTTGACTGGCTGACCGTGTAAGAACCTCCATCAACCACCAGCGCACCCGAAGCGTGGAAGCCATCATCTCCTGCACTGGCTGTAATCGTAGCATCCTGCAAGTAGAGATTGCCCATATTGCTTTCTTCATCATTGTCGGAATGAAGGGCATCTTCTGTCGCCGTAACATCAATGATCGCATTGGCAATGTTTAGGGCATCGTTAACATTGAAACCATGTCCGACTGCAGAAACGATATAGGTTCCGCCAGTTATTCGCAGATCATCATTGGATTCAATAGCATTGTTGTAATTCCCTTTCACAGTCAACTGTCCCTCTCCATTAAAGGTCAAATCGCTCTTAGAGTAAATAGCCGCATCCACCGTCGCATTGCTGTTAGCCACCGAGTCTGAGATGCTGTTGGTTGACCCTTCTGCCAAGGTTAGAGTGACCTTATCTGCTTCTTCAACATAGATAGCAGCTTGGTCGCCAGTCATCGTCACATTGTCCAAAACCAGCTGCACCTTGGCTGAGTCAGCTGCTTTTACGAGAATTTGCACATTTTCA
This sequence comes from Streptococcus oriscaviae, assembly GCF_018137985.1. Taxonomy (NCBI): domain Bacteria; kingdom Bacillati; phylum Bacillota; class Bacilli; order Lactobacillales; family Streptococcaceae; genus Streptococcus; species Streptococcus oriscaviae. The sequence continues at coordinate 994,873 of NZ_CP073084.1, forward strand.
GAAGAGCCTGAAATGATATATGTCCCTTCCGAAGAGATGGTGACAGTGGAACCTGATACACTAACTCCTGAACCCGAAACAGTTGCAGAGGAACCAGAAAGGTCAATCGTTGCCGCTGTTGCTGTATCATAACTGGAGTCAAAGTCACTGTCTGTAAAATAGCTGCTACTCGCCGTTGCCGTCGAGTTGGCTGTCGAAGAATTGCTGTTTCCACTACAAGCCGCCAAGGTCATGGTGGACAACAAGCCAACTAGAGCCATTGTTTTTTTAAGTGTGGATGCCTTCATGTTTTTCTCCTTTTTAAAAACCGTCAATAGTAGACTCAAGGAAGGTTACTTCGCTTGATGTAAGCCCATTTTAGCCTTAAAAACTTAAAGGATTCCTAAGTTTTTCTTAAAGAATTCTGAATGATTTCCAAGAAAAATATGCTAATTTCTGAAAGTTTCTGAAAAAATTTCTGTCATAATGTCACAAATCTACTTGACAAATGTCATGAAAGCGGTTTATAATAAGTTAGTTCGAAATGTAAGCCTCTTCAAAAAAGAGGACTCGTTTCAACAAGAAAAAATTTAGGGGGAACAATAATGAGTATTGGAATCATTATTGCAAGTCATGGTGAATTTGCAGCTGGCATTCATCAGTCTGGACAAATGATTTTTGGCGAACAAGAAAAAGTACAAGTTGTTACTTTTATGCCAAGCGAAGGTCCAGATGATCTCTATGCTAAGATCAATGCAGCCGTTGACTCATTTGATGCCGATGATGAAGTTTTGGTATTGGCCGACCTTTGGAGTGGTTCGCCATTCAACCAAGCAAGCCGCGTAGCTGGTGAAAATCCAGACCGTAAGTTTGCCATCATCACAGGTCTTAACTTGCCAATGCTGATTCAAGCCTACACAGAGCGCATGATGGATGCGTCTGCAGGCGTTGAAAAAGTAGCGGCAAACATCATCAAGGAAGCCAAGGATGGTGTGAAAGTTCTTCCAGAAGAACTGCAACCAGCTGAAGCAGCTCCTGTTGCTGCTGCCGCTCCTGCCGCTCCAAAAGGTGCTATCCCACCAGGGACTGTCATTGGAGATGGCAAGTTGAAAATCAACTTGGCTCGTATCGACACTCGCCTCTTGCATGGTCAAGTTGCGACTGGTTGGACTCCTGCTTCAAAAGCAGACCGTATCATCGTTGCTTCAGATACAGTATCTCAAGACGAATTGCGTAAGCAACTCATCAAACAAGCTGCACCTGGTAACGTAAAAGCGAACGTTGTCCCAATCAAGAAATTGATTGAGGTTTCAAAAGACCCTCGCTTTGGTAACACACATGCCTTGATTCTCTTTGAAACACCTCAAGAAGCTCTGAAAGCGATTGAAGGTGGCGTTGAAATCAAGGAATTGAACGTTGGTTCTATGGCCCACTCTACTGGTAAAACAATGGTCAACAACGTATTGTCTATGGACAAAGACGATGTTGCAACCTTTGAAAAACTCCGTGATCTGGGCGTACAATTTGACGTTCGTAAAGTACCAAACGACTCTAAGAAAGACTTGTTCGAGCTGATCAAGAAAGCCAACGTTCAGTAAACTGGTCTGTATTTAAAGAAAGGATTTCAACATGTCAGATATTTCAATTATTTCTGCTATTTTAGTTGTCATCGTTGCCTTCTTAGCAGGTATGGAAGGTATCCTTGACCAATTCCAATTCCACCAACCAATCGTAGCTTGTACTTTGATTGGTCTCGTTACCGGTAACCTCACTGCTGGTGTTGTGCTTGGAGGTACCCTCCAACTCGTTGCCCTCGGTTGGGCAAACATCGGTGCGGCGGTTGCTCCGGATGCGGCTCTTGCCTCTGTTGCAGCGGCTATCATCTTGGTAAAAGGTGGCGACTTCTCTCCTCAAGCTATCTCAGTAGCGCAAGCTCTTGCTATTCCTCTTGCAGTTGCTGGTCTCTTCTTGACCATGCTTGTTCGTACTGCTTCCGTTGCCCTTGTGCACGGTGCGGATGCTGCTGCTGAAAAAGGTGATTTTGCTGCCCTTGAGCGCTACCACTTGGTTGCTCTTTCTCTTCAAGGTCTTCGTATCGCAATCCCTGCTGCCCTCCTCCTTGCTATCCCAACCGAAGCTGTACAAGCTGCTCTTGAAGCAATGCCAGCTTGGTTGTCAGGTGGTATGGCTGTCGGCGGTGGTATGGTTGTTGCCGTAGGTTTTGCCATGGTTATCAACATGATGGCAACTCGCGAAGTATGGCCATTCTTTGCTATCGGTTTTGCACTTGCAGCAGTTAGCGATTTGACTCTTATCGCCCTCGGTGCAATCGGTGTTGCCCTTGCCTTCATCTACCTTAACCTTTCTAAAAAAGGTGGAAACGGTGGCGGCGCTGGATCTAATGATCCAATCGGCGATATCTTAGAAGACTACTAAGAAGAAAGGAAGAACACAATCATGACAGAAAAAATTCAACTTTCATTAAGCGATCGTAAAAAAGTTTGCTGGCGTTCAACCTTCCTTCAAGCATCTTGGAACTATGAGCGTATGCAAAACTTGGGCTGGTGCTATGCCCTTGTCCCAGCTATCAAAAAACTCTACACCAAGAAAGAAGACCAAGTTGCAGCTCTTAAGCGCCACATGGAATTCTTCAACACTCACCCATATGTGGCTGCTCCAATCGTCGGTGTAACCCTTGCCCTTGAAGAAGAGCGCGCAAACGGTGCTGACATCGATGACGCAGCAATCCAGGGTGTGAAAATCGGTATGATGGGGCCTCTTGCCGGTATCGGTGACCCAGTATTCTGGTTTACAGTACGTCCTATCCTCGGCGCTCTCGGTGCATCTCTTGCTATCGGCGGAAACATCATCGGCCCACTCCTCTTCTTCATCGGCTGGAACGCTATCCGTATGGCCTTCCTCTGGTATACACAAGAGTTTGGTTACAAATCTGGTAAAGAAATCACTAAAGACATGTCTGGTGGTATCCTCCAAGACATCACTAAAGGTGCTTCTATCCTCGGTATGTTCATCCTAGCGGTCCTCGCTCAGCGTTGGGTATCCATTGGCTTCAACTTCGACGTCTCAGAAGTTCCATTGGCTGAAGGTGCCTACATTCAATGGGATCAACTGCCTGAAGGCTACGAAGGGATTCAAAAAGCCTTTGAATTGGTTGGACAAGGCTTATCTCAAACCCCAACCAAGGTAACAACCTTCCAACAAAACTTAGATGGTCTGATTCCAGGCTTCATGAGCTTGCTTCTGACCTTCCTCTGCATGTGGTTGCTCAAGAAAAAAGTTTCTCCAATCACCATCATCGTTGGTTTGTTCGCCCTCGGTATCCTCGCTCGTGTCGTTGGTATCATGTAATTAAAGACCCCACTTCGGTGGGGTTTTATGGTATAATAGAGTCGTTTGAATCGGCTGTTCTTCCAATTCAAATGGCTGAGCATTACACACGAAAGAGGTCCTTATCCTTATGGCACAATCATTAAACCATACGGTTGAACTCTCAACCACTGGCGTTTCCTATCTCAATCTGGCAGGCAGCTCTGTTGGCAAATTCTTGCTAGGAGATGTCGCTCTTGAATTCTACGCGGACAACAACGTGGAAAACTACGTTCAAATCCCCTGGGACCACATCGATAAAATTGGTGCCAATGTGTCTGGCAGAAAAATCAGCCGCCATTTCGAAGTCTACACTGACAGCGGAAAATTTCTCTTTGCCTCCAAAGACTCGGGCAAAATTTTAAAGGTGGCCCGTGAGCATCTCGGCAACGAAAAAATTGTCCGCCTGCCTACTCTGGTTCAGATTATCTTAGGGAAACTAAAGAGAAAAAAATAAAGTTGAGCAGGGGCTATTAGCAACTCATACACTTCAAATCGCACCATCAGACTCTATTCCCTTGATTTGATGAGTGGGGCAGAACAGAAACAAATTTGCCTCTCACCCACTGCGTCAAGGGTTCGCACAAACTCAGAAAAAGGAGGCTGGACATTTTGTCCAGCCTCTTATTTTGATAATACAGGTAATGATTCAACCAAGGCAGGTCTTTCACGGAGTCTATACGAAAATGATGATCATTTTCCACTCGAACACCTAAAAAACCTGGTCTGAGACAGGATGCCCTTGGCAACCAAGCCCATATCAAGCGGAATAAATCGTATGAAAACACAGCAACAAATGTTTCAAGTATTTTACAACTTATAGTGCATAAAGTTCTCGTGTTTCACAAACCCAAAATCCGTGTACAAGAGCCTTCCCTTGTCCGATGCCGTAATCTGCACTGTGCCGCAACCGTACAGCCTTGCTTCATTAATCACTCTTGTAAGTAGCTCTTTTGCAATCCCCTTGCGACGATAGCTGGGCTCCGTATACATACTTGACAAGAGGCCAACTCGTCCATTTGGACAGCCAAAGTAGGGAGGTTTCTCAACAAAAGACATCCCACTTGTACCGATGATTTTATCGTTTTCCAAGGCCAGCCAAGAAACGAAAGTTCCATTAGCCATATGGCGATTGTAATAATCCTTCAGAGCAGGAACAAGGTCAATATCTTCCTTTGCACCTTCCTCTCGGAGTTGTAGGACACGCATTTCAATAAATATATCCAACTCATTTTCTGTCAGCTTTTTATAGTGTATGTTCATTTTGACACCTCATCACTTACGCAGCCTAATTTTATCGTAACCATTCTGACAACCTGTTTTCTATCCAGCTATTTGTTCAGTCTTTTAACCGCTGTCTCCCTTCTGTTTCCGAAAGAGGAGAGACTTCAACAAAGATAGTATAACAAAGATAGTATACCAAATATTGTCAGAAATGACATCACATTAGTGGGGTGCAGTGCCGAAAACATGTCTTTTCTTCTTTTTTTACGTGCAACCATTGTAGATCGGACAATGCACAAAGAACACCGATTATAAAATCTTAACATTCATTTTACATTCTTGTCATTTTTAGGTATAATGGTTGTAGCGGATAAGTAGCCTCTGGCTCCTTTCAGAAAGTCTGCGGTCGCTGTGAGCAGATAGGAAAAAGATGTGAAATTCTACCGTTGTTAACATATCAAAATACAATCAAGTGCACAGAATGTGAAGCTGGATGGAACCGCGGTACTCATCGCTCCAGCATCTCTCATTCTGTGTTTTTTTATTCCAAAGGAGGCTTCTATGCTAGATATTAAACGAATTCGCGCAGACTTTGACACTGTTGCAGCCAAATTAGCCCACCGCGGTGTGGCTGCCCAGACCTTAAATCAAATCAAGGACTTAGACCAAAAACGCCGCCAAATCCTAGTCACCGTTGAAGAACTCAAAGCCAAGCGCAATACCGTTTCCGCTGAAATTGCCCAAGCCAAACGCAACAAGGAAAATGCGGACGACAAGATTGCAGCCATGCAGGCTCTCTCTGCAGATATCAAGGCCCTCGATGCAGAATTGGCAGAGATTGATGACCAGCTTACTGCCATCATCACCGTCCTGCCCAATACGCCCCACGATTCTGTCCCAATCGGCGCAGACGAAAAAGACAATGTGGAAGTTCGCCGTTGGGGGACCCCTCGAGCCTTTGACTTTGAGCCAAAAGCCCACTGGGACCTAGGAGAAGACTTGAAGATTCTGGACTGGGAGCGGGGTGCCAAGGTCACCGGAGCCCGTTTCCTCTTCTACAAAAACTTGGGTGCTAGACTAGAGCGGGCCCTCTATAATTTCATGTTGGATGAGCACTTGGCAGAAGGCTACCAAGAGGTCATTCCTCCCTATATCGTCAACCATGATTCCATGTTTGGCACTGGCCAATATCCAAAATTCAAAGAAGACACTTTTGAGCTGGCAGACACTAACTTCGTCCTCATCCCAACAGCTGAAGTACCCCTAACCAACTACTACCGGGATGAAATCCTAGATGGCAAGGACCTGCCCATCAACTTTACAGCCATGAGCCCATCCTTCCGTTCTGAAGCTGGTTCTGCTGGCCGTGATACCCGAGGCCTCATCCGCCTTCACCAATTCCACAAGGTAGAAATGGTCAAGTTTGCCAAACCAGAGCAGTCCTACGAAGAGCTTGAAAAAATGACCGCTAACGCAGAAAATATCCTGCAAAAACTGGGTCTTCCATACCGTGTTTTGGCCCTCTGTACAGGTGACATGGGCTTCTCAGCCGCTAAAACCTATGACCTAGAAGTCTGGATTCCGGCCCAGAATGCCTACCGCGAAATCTCCAGCTGCTCCAACACCGAAGACTTCCAGGCTCGACGGGCCCAAATCCGCTACCGTGACGAAGCAGATGGCAAGGTCAAACTGGCCCATACCCTCAACGGTTCTGGTCTGGCCGTGGGCCGCACTGTCGCAGCCATTCTTGAAAACTATCAAAATGAAGATGGCTCTGTGACCATTCCAGAAGTTCTTCGACCTTATATGGGTGGGGTAGAAGTTATTTCTGCAAATTAACAAGAAAATGAGCTGGATTCCCAACTCATTGAAACAAGTATCCGAAGGGACCAATATCGGCCCCTTCTTTTTTATTCATAATCGCCGCCTGCCACATAAGGAACAACAAAATCATACTCTCCAGCTAATTTTAGCATGAAACACAAGGCAACTTGCATCAATCATTGACAAAATCATGCAAACAGGCTTTCTTTAAACCAAGCATATTATCATTTCGTAAAGAAATAGTGTACAATCGTTGCAATGCCATTGTTCATCAAATGAATAGCAAGAGGATAAACCAAGTAATCAGTCCGGTAATAGACATAACCCAAAACAAAACCACTGCTCGAATAGATAAACCAAGACAGCCAATCAGTTGGCCCATGCAGGAGGCCAAAGAGAAAACTAGTTAACAGCAATCCAACTAGGCGATATTCCCCAAATAACTTCTTGTAAAGATAGCCTCGAAAGACTACTTCCTCTGCCAGAGCTGGTAAAGGCGTTGTAAGCAGAAAGGCCAGCCAGAAAGGAAGGCCCGCAAACAGTTGAACGATCTCTTTCTGATTTGCAGTTGTATCAACTCCCTGCACATTCATCAAATACAGCGCTAATGAATCGCAGCAAAACATGACCGTATATCCAAGAAGAACAATCCCCAAACCTCTCCAACTAAAAAACTGAGAATCCCATATTTGCAAGCCATTCTTCTCTGCCCGCCACCAGAAAAACCAAGTGGTTAGTGCTACCAGAACACCAATGGCTAAAAAGACCAACTGCTGAAATTCAATTAGCCCCAAGCTCTTAAAACTACTTAATAGAATGGCTGGCAAATAGCAAATGATGAGTAAACCAAAGGCTCGCAATAAAATCCATAACTTTTCCCAGACTTGTTTCATTTTTTCTGTCAGCATTCACATCTCCAATTTGTATTATTTTTATAATACAATTATACATTACAAAAGATAGATTGTCAACCCACAAAAAAACACCAGCTTGGCGACTGGTGTTTTTAAGGAGATTATGAAAAATATTTAGGATTAATGATAGTATACCCTTCCCACTACTATTTTTCATCCGCCTTAAGACCGATTTTTATCTTTTCCGACTGATGAGTGAAACTAAAAAAGTACTGAAGCATCAGTACTTTCTAAAACGAGCATAACGCTGAGCCAATAATTCTTCCAGTGGCAAGGCTTGGAGTTTTGCAAATTCTGCAATCAGTTCTTCCTTGAGAATCTGGGCTACTTCTTTGGCGAAATGGCCATGCTCAGCAATAACCTTGTCCACAACGTCCAACTTGAGCAGTTCGTACGATGTGATTTTCATCAACTCGGCCGCCTCCATGGCCCGGCTTCCGTCCTTCCATAGAATGGACGCAAAACCTTCTGGACTGAGAACGGCATACATGGAGTTTTCCAGCATCCAAACGCGGTCTGCAACCGCAAGGGCCAAGGCTCCACCTGAACCGCCTTCACCAACAATAATCGCGATAATTGGCACCTTAAGGTCGCTCATCTCCATCAGGTTACGGGCAATCGCTTCTCCTTGCCCCCGCTCTTCAGCACCAACACCTGGATAGGCTCCTGCCGTATTGATAATGGTGATGACTGGGCGACCAAACTTTTCAGCCTGCTTCATCAGACGCAAGGCCTTGCGGTATCCCTCAGGATTAGGTTGACCAAAATTGCGTTTCAAATTATCCTGCAGATTTTTTCCCTTTTGGATCCCCACCAAGGTAACTGGCTGACCTGCTAAAAAGCCGACACCGCCAACAATAGCTCCGTCGTCACGGAAGGAACGGTCCCCATGCAGTTCCATAAACTCATCTAAGATGAGTCCTGCGTAATCCAGAGTCGTCAGACGTGCCTGATCACGCGCCTGACGAATAATTGAACTAACTTCACTCATCTTACACCTCCATGCAATCGAACCAACTTACTAATCGTTTGGCGCAAATCCTGCCGTTTCACGATAGCATCTACAAAACCATGCTCCTGCAGGAATTCAGCCTTCTGAAAATCATCTGGCAGGGTTTCACGAACTGTCGTTTCAATCACACGCCGTCCTGCAAAACCGACTAGCGTTTGTGGTTCTGCCAAAATAATATCACCTTCCATGGCAAAACTTGCAGTAACACCACCTGTTGTAGGATCCGTTAGAATGGTCAGGTAAAACAGTCCTGCATTGGAATGTTGTTTCACCGCCGCGGATACCTTAGCCATCTGCATCAAGCTCATGATTCCTTCTTGCATCCGTGCGCCACCAGAGGCTGTAAATAAGACGACTGGCAAACCGTGTTGCTTCGCATACTCAAAAAGTCGGGTGATTTTTTCTCCTACGACTGTTCCCATACTCGCCATAATGAAATGAGAATCCATGATCCCAAGTGCAACTTCTTGCCCTTCTATCAAGGCCGTTCCAGTCATCACAGCTTCGTCCAAGCCCGTTTTAGCCCGCATTTCAGCCAGCTTCTCCATATAATTGGGGAAATCCAAAGGATTTTTGGTTTCAATGCCGGTAAACATTTCTTTAAAGGAACCTTCATCGACCGTCAAGGCCAAGCGTTCCTGTGCTGTTATCCGAAAATTGTACGAGCAAAAATGACAGGTCTTTTCCAAGCCCAAATCCTTTTGGTAAACCATCCTCTTACAAGAAGGACACTTGGAAAACAACTCATCTGGCACCTCAGGCTTTGTTTGAGGTGTTTGGTGGGCCGATCGATTCGGATTGATACGGATATACTTATCCTTTTTTCTAAACAAAGCCATGCAATATTCTCCTATTTACATCTGTCATATTTCTGAGTGGAACCCACCCTATTCCTAGGATTCCAGAGATTGGGTATACTGTGGCAAGAACTCTTCCATGAGGTAAGCAGTGTCATAATCACCAGCTACCACACGCTTGTCCGCTATCAAATCCAACTGGAAGTCAGTATTGGTCACTACTCCTTCAATTTCCAATTCAAATAGAGCGCGCTGCATCTTCATCAAGGCCTCAAAACGATTCTCTCCATGGACAATAACCTTGGCAATCATCGAATCATAATAAGGCGGAATGGTGTAGCCCGGATAAACAGCCGAGTCAACTCGCAAACCGACACCGCCGCTTGGTAAATAGAGATTGGTAATTTTACCTGGGCTCGGCGCAAAATTGAAGGCTGGATTCTCAGCATTGATCCGACACTCAATCGCATGCCCTCTGATGACAACCTCATCCTGGCTCACACTTAATTCTTCACCTGCAGCAATCTTGATTTGCTCCTTAACAATGTCCACGCCTGTTACAAACTCTGTAACTGGGTGTTCCACCTGCACACGGGTGTTCATTTCCATAAAGTAAAACTCGCCCTTGGCTTCATCCAGAAGAAATTCTATCGTTCCCGCATTTTCATAGCCAACCGACTGAGCAGCTCGAACCGCTGCCTGACCAATCTCCCTGCGCAGGGTGTGACCAATAGCAATCGATGGCGCTTCTTCTAAGACTTTTTGGTTGTTGCGCTGCAAAGAACAATCCCGCTCTCCAAGATGGATAACGTGTCCATGTTGGTCAGCCAAAATCTGCACCTCAATATGGCGGGCTGGGTAGACCACACGTTCTATATACATGGCCCCGTTGCCAAAAGCAGCCTTGGCCTCGCTTGAAGCTGATTCAAAGGCTGCAACCAGATCTGCTTGGCTCTCTACCTTACGGATACCTTTACCGCCTCCGCCGGCAGAAGCCTTAAGCATAACCGGATAACCAATCTTCTCTGCAATTTCCAGTGCCTCTTCTGCCGTATAGACCTCGCCATCTGAGCCTGGAATAACTGGAACTTGAGCCTTAATCATTTCTGCACGGGCATTGATTTTATCTCCCATAGTGTCCATGACACTGCCAGAAGGGCCGATAAATTTAATCCCAACTTCTTCACAGAGAGTCGCAAATTTGGAGTTTTCACTCAAGAAGCCAAAACCCGGGTGAATAGCCTGTGCCTCTGTTACAACGGCAGCTGAAATGACGGCATTCATATTGAGATAGGAATCTGTCGAACGAGCTGGACCGATACAGATGGCCTCATCTGCCAACATGGTGTGGAGGGCGTCCTTGTCTGCTTCCGAATAAACGGCTACTGTCGCAATTCCCAGTTCACGAGCCGCACGGATAATCCGCACCGCAATTTCACCACGATTCGCAATTAAAATCTTATTAAACACTCTTCAATCGTCTCCTTTTCTTGACAATACTCCTAGTTTCCTAGAACGTGTTCAATGTCACAACTGTCAAAAAGTTGATAGGAATAGAAACAAGGGGACGAAGACTTGGAGTCAACGCCCCTCTCATCAAGTAAATTCTACAACTAGCTACCAATCGCAAAGGTCAAGGTACCTGATGCAGCCAATTTGCCATCTACCTCTGCCTTGGCTTCAACTACGGCGATGGTCCCACGGCGCTTGACAAATGTAGCTGTCATCACCAGTTGATCTCCTGGAACCACTTGTTTTTTAAACTTAACCTTGTCCATTCCAGCATAGAAAACCAACTTGCCCTTGTTTTCTTCCTTAGACAGCTCGAGTACTCCCGCTGTTTGAGCCAGCGCCTCCATAATCAGCACGCCAGGCATCACGGGGTATTCTGGAAAATGTCCATTGAAAAACGGTTCGTTGATTGTCACATTCTTAATAGCTACAATTTGGTCTTCGGAAACTTCCAAAACCCGATCTACCAAGAGCATGGGATAACGGTGAGGCAAAGCCTCTTTAATCTTTACAATATCAATCATTTGATGCGTACCAATCCTTGTCCAAATTCGATAACCGCTTCATTAGCAACCAAAACCTCGGTAACAACACCATCACGCGGCGCAGGTACTTCATTCATCACCTTCATCGCTTCGATAATCATCAAGGTTTGTCCCTTTTTGACACTGTCACCCACAGACACAAAGGCTGGTCTGTCCGGTGCAGGTGAGAGGTAGGCAACCCCTACCAGAGGACTTTCAACCACTTCACCCTCTGCCTCCACAACAGGTGCAGATACAACAGGCGCTTCTGAGGCAGGTTCTGGATTAGGACTAGAAGTAGCACTTGGTGCTGCTGGTAAGGAAGAAACAGTCGGAGCAAGCTCTACGGGAGCTGGCACTGCAACTGCTTCATTTTTGCTGAAGTGCAGTTGCTCACTGCCATTGGTATAGGAAAACTCACGCAGACTGGACTGGTCAAACTGACCCATCAGGTCTTTTATTTCTGTAATATTCACTTAGGCCTCCCAACGTTTAAAGGCGATAACAGAGTTATGTCCTCCGAATCCAAAGGTGTTTGAAATCGCATGACGGATTTCCATATCACGACCTTGGCCAAAGATAACATCTGCTTCGATGTAATCAGATACTTCTGTCGTACCTGCAGTCATAGGAGCGTGCGAATGTTTCATCGCCTCAATCACGGCAACCGCTTCAATGGCGCCTGCGGCACCCAGCAAGTGACCAGTAAAGGATTTCGTAGAAGATACAGGGGTATGCTTGCCAAAGACTGAAACAATGGCCTGGCTTTCACCCTTCTCATTTGCTGGAGTGGATGTTCCGTGTGCATTGATGTAGTCAATATCTGCTGGTTCAAGGCCTGCTTCTGAGATAGCCAGTTTCATTGCCTTGATAGCACCCAGACCTTCTGGATGTGGCGAAGTCATATGGTGGGCGTCACAAGTATTTCCATAGCCAACAATTTCTGCCAGAATGGTTGCACCGCGCGCCTCCGCATGCTCCAAGCTCTCTAGTACCAAGACTGCTGCGCCCTCACCCATGACAAAACCATTGCGATCCTTGTCAAATGGGATGGAAGCACGAGTTGGGTCTTCTGTTGTAGACATAGCTGTTAGGGCTTGGAAGCCACCGATTGCAAACGGAGTAATCGCTGCTTCTGATCCACCTGCCAAGACAACATCTTGGAAACCAAACTTGATTTCACGGAAGGCTTCTCCTAGAGCGTCATTTGATGAAGCACAGGCTGTAATAACACATTTACATACACCATTTGCCCCTACCTGCATAGCGATATTCCCGGCTGCCATATTTGGCAAAGCTTTTGGAAGAGCCATCGGACGAATGCGTTTTGGCCCTTTTTCATTCATACGAGCAACCTGCTCTTCGATTTCCAAAATACCACCGATACCTGTCGATAGGATAACACCAAATCGATCGCTGTCTACCGCTTCTGTGTTCAACTGAGCATTCGCAACTGCCTCTTGCGCAGCGTAGAGAGCATAGAGAGAGTAGTTATCATAGCGGTTGGTATCTTTCTTAACAAAATACTTGTCAAAAGGAAAATCTTTCAATTCAGCCGCATTGTGAACAGTATAGGCACTGGTGTCAAACTTGGTAATCTTTCCGATTCCAATTTGTCCTGTCTTCAAGCTGTTCCAGAATTCCTCCGGAGTGTGCCCGATTGGGGAAGTCAGACCGTAGCCTGTAACCACTACACGATTAAGTTTTGTCATTGCTTTGCTCCTTTACCTTGCTTAGAAAAACCGTTTTACATTGACAGACCGCCATCAATGGCAATCACTTGTCCTGTTACATATTCCTGCTGGGCAAGAAATACTGCAACATCTGCTACTTCTTCTGTCAAACCAAAGCGTTTCATTGGGATTTGTCCCATCATCGCTTCTTTAATCTTGTCCGAAAGAACATCTGTCATATCTGATTGGATAAATCCAGGGGCGATGACATTGACACGGACATTGCGACCTGCAACCTCGCGGGCAATGGATTTACTAAATCCAATAACGCCTGCCTTGGATGCTGCATAGTTTGCCTGACCGGCATTTCCTATCAAACCAACAACACTTGAAAGGTTGATAATCGCTCCCTCACGCGCCTTGGTCATTGGTTTCAAAACAGCCTGGGTCATATTGAAGGTTCCTGTCAGGTTGATTTTCAAGACAGCCTCAAAATCTTCCTCAGACATTTTCATAGCCATGCCGTCCTTGGTCACGCCAGCATTGTTCACCAAGACATCTACGCTTCCCAAGGCTTCAGTCGCTTCAGCAACCATCCGCTTAGCATCTGCTTGATTGGAAATATCTCCAGAGATAGCAAGAACTTTGACACCATAATCAGAAAAACTTGCTAGGGTTTCTTCACCGATTTGACCGCGGCCATTGAGGACAACGTTCGCTCCCAAACTTGCAAATTTATGAGCAATCGCCAAACCAATGCCTCGGCTTGAACCTGTTACAAACACATTTTTATTTTTCAGTTCCATCTTGACTCCTTACTGTACTTCGAGCAGGTTTTCTAAACTTGCAAGATCCTCAACGCCAGCCATTGTCGCAGTTTTATCAATCTTTTTCACAAAACCAGACAAGACCTTGCCAGGACCGATTTCAATAAAGTTTGTCACTCCAGCCTCTTTCATGACCTCAATCGACTCATAGAAGCGAACCGGCTCCATAACTTGACGGGTCAAGAGTGACTTAATCTCCTCTTTTTTCATCACCTCTGCCTGAGTGTTGCCCACCAAAGGAAGAGCAAAATCAGCAAATTCAACTGTTTCCAGAGCCTGTGCCAACTTATCTGAAGCAGGTTTTAACAAGGCAGTATGGAAGGGGCCTGATACATTGAGAGGAATCAGCCGCTTCACTCCTGCTGCCTGCAGGCCCTCAACAGCAGCATCAACCGCTGCCACCTCACCACCGATAACAATTTGAGCAGGTGTGTTGTAATTGGCTGGTGAAACCAGACCATGTTGGGAAGCTTCTTTACAGATGTCTTCAATCAGCTGCACATCTGCATTCATAACAGCCACCATCTTTCCAACTCCTGCTGGTGCGGCAGTTTCCATAAATTCACCCCGCTTAGCAATCAGGGCTACAGCATCCTCAAAAGCAAGCGCTCCAGAAGCTACCAAGGCCGAATACTCGCCTAGGGAGAGCCCTGCTACCATATCAGCCTTGACTCCTTTTTCCGTCAGCAGGCGGTAAATGGCAACTGAGGTGGTTAGAATGGCTGGCTGGGTATAGCGTGTCTGGTTGAGTTTGGCTTCATCCTGATCAATCAATTCACGCAAATCATAGCCTAAAATTTGACTGGCTGTATCAAAGGTTTCTTTGACAACTGGAAACTGGTCGTAGAGGTCACGAGCCATGCCCAATTTCTGGGCTCCCTGACCTGCAAACAAAAATGCTGTTTTTGTCATTTTATTCTCCGATGTTTGCCCAACGAGCTGCCTGTTCTTGAATCACTTTTGCAGCTCCATAGTAAATATCCTTCAAAATCTCTTCACAGGTTTCTTCCTTGCTGACCAAGCCGGCAATCTGACCAGCCATGACAGAACCATTGTCCACATCGCCATCTACTACAGCATTGCGAAGGGCACCTGCTCCCAATTCTTCAATATCCTTCTCACTCTTAAGACCGCGCAAGAAATCTTTTTCTGCACCAGCATAAGCTGTGGAAAGCTTGTTCTTCAAAGCACGGACAGGGTGACCTACGATAGAAGCAGATACAGTCGTATCAATGTCTTTAGCCTTGAGAATCTTATCCTTGAAATTTTGGTGGGCATTGGATTCCTTAGCTACCACAAAGCGCGTTCCAACCTGAACAGCCTCAGCCCCCAGCATAAAGCCAGCAGCAGCACCATGGCCATCTGCAATACCACCTGCAGCAATAACAGGAATAGATACAGCTTCTACGACTTGGCGTACCAAGGTCATCGTGGTCAACTTACCGATGTGACCGCCAGCTTCCATGCCTTCTGCAATCACTGCGTCCACACCAAGTTTTTCCATGCGCTTGGCAAGGGCAACGCTTGGAACAACAGGAATAACGGTAATTCCAGCCGCATGAAGACGCTCCATGTACTTACCAGGGTTACCTGCACCAGTGGTAACAACCTTGACACCTTCTTCAATGACCAAATCAACAATGTCATCTGCAAATGGTGACAAAAGCATGATGTTCACTCCGAAAGGCTTGTCTGTGATGGCTTTTACCTTATCAATATTAGCCTTAACCACTTCTTTTGGAGCATTTCCTCCACCAATAATACCTAGACCGCCAGCATTTGACACCGCACCAGCCAGGTCACCGTCCGCAACCCAGGCCATGCCGCCTTGAAAGATTGGGTATTTAATATTTAATAGCTCTGTAATTTTTGTTTGCATAGAATCCTCTTTTTCTATAATTGCTTAAGTAATCATTTGACCCTCAAACGATTACCTAAACAAGGAGCGCCAAGGGCACTCCCTTGCAATAGTTTGATATATCAATGTTTTGAGTTTCAAACTATTGCAATGAAGAAAAATGCTGAACCAGCATTTCCTTCATCTTGTAACTTATTTTGTTTGCGCTTCTACATAGGCAACCAAGTCACCAACTGTTGACAAGCCTTCTTCTGAATCAATTTGAATATCGAACTCATCTTCGATTTCTGAGATTACTTGGAAAAGATCCAATGAATCTGCATCCAAATCTTCAAAGGTGGTTGTAAGTTGCACTTCTTCAGCGTCCTTACCAAGTTCTTCAACGATGATTGCTTGTACTTTCTCAAATACTGCCATGATTGTATTCTCCTTTTGGATAAAAAATTTTTTAATAACTGCGTTGCCACAGGTCATTAACTAAAGTTTAAGAAGCATTGCCCCCCAAGTGAGGCCTCCGCCAAAACCACTCATCAGAACCGTCTGGCTACCATCTAAGCGAATGAGTCCGTTCTCTACACACTCTGAGAGCAGTATCGGGATGCTAGCTGCGCTGGTGTTCCCATAGGTCATCATATTAGCTGGGAACTTGTCCACCTCAACACCCAATTTCTTAGCCATTTTGTCCAAGATTCGGCTGTTGGCCTGATGAAGTAGGAAGTAATCGATACTATCTGCTGCCACACCTTGGCTGTCCAATAGGCCTGCGATGGTCTTGGTCACATCTCGAATGGCAAATTCAAAGATAGCCCGTCCGTCCATTTTGATATAAGGGTCATTGTCACCCTTTGTAGAAAACGGTGAGCTCAAACCTGTTAAACCGCAGGTCAGCCCTTGGCCTCGCTTGCCATCGGTTCGGTTTTTCTCTGCTAGAAAGTGAGGCGTGTCGCTACTTTCTAGCAAGACTCCGCCGGCTCCATCACCGAACAGTACAGCCGTACTCCGATCGCTCCAATCGACTGCCTTAGACAGGGTTTCAGCCCCGATCACAAGCCCCTTTTGATAGACGCCAGAAGCAATCAGTTTTTCTGCCGTGGACAAGGCGAAGACAAAACCTGAACAAGCTGCTACTAGGTCATAGGCAAAGACTTGGTCAGCACCAATATTGGCTTGGACTCGGGCTGCTGTGGAAGGCATAGCCGAGTCTGGTGTAACGGTCGCTACGATAATAAAATCAATTTCCTCTGCACCAATCCCTGCTTTTGTCAGGAGTTGGTCCGCAACCTTTGTGGCCAAGTCACTCGTTTGCTCGTCTTGGACAATGTGACGGCTGCGAATCCCTGTCCGAGAGGAAATCCATTCGTCATTGGTGTCCATGATGTTGGCGAGGTCATCATTGCTGATAACCTGCTCGGGCGCATAGTGAGCAACCTGACTGATTTTCGCAAAGGTTCTCATTTTAATCCCTCCAAGAAGTTATAGAGTTTAAAGAGCCCCTTTTTCATCACTTGGTACTCTGTTTCATCCATGCCGTCTGTAATCTGGCGAACCATTTCATTATGGAAGCGTTGGTGCAAACGGTAGATGAGCCGACCTTTCTTGGTCAGATAGAGGTGAACCACCCGTCTGTCCTTGGTCGAACGCACGCGCTCAATATAGCCCTTACGCTCCAAGTTGTTCAAGCTGGTTGTCACTGTTCCAAGTGTCACCATCAAAGCTCGGGCGATGTCACTCGGGGTTGCCCCCTTTTTATCTCCAATCACATCAATGGTATGCATCTCCTTGATTGAAACATCTTTAAAGCGACTGCCTCGAAGACTCATTTCTTCAATAACCAAGACATTATTAAAAATTGCTGTCAAATATTCATTGATTTTTGGATCTTCCAAAACAGGCACCCCCTTACTTTGACTCTCAAAGTATACTCTATAACAGTTTGATTGTCAAATATTTTCTATAAAAAACGTTTATTTTCCTGTAAACTGCGGACGACGACGTTCCGAATGAGCAATAACCCCTTCTTTAAAGTCTTCTTTGAAAGCAAGACTGCGTTGTAGCTCCAGTTCTAAGCTTTGATAGGCTTCCCAGTTTTCAAATTCGCTCTTCCAAATCATCTCCTTGATGGCACGATAGGAGTTGATGGAGCCACGCAAGAGTCGTTTGATAACTTGCTGGGTGGTTTTTTCCAATTTTTCTGGCTCAACAAGGTGGTAGACTAGGCCGTAGTCTAGGGCTTTTTCTGCTGAAAGTGCTTCGCCTGTCATGGCCAACTGGGTGGCACGGCTAACGCCAATAGAGCGGGTCAAGAGGAAGAGGCCTCCCGCATCCGGTGCTAGTCCAACCCCCACAAAGGCTTGGATAAATTTTGTTTTTTCAGAAGCGATGACAAAGTCTGCTGCAACGGCCATATTGGCTGCTGCACCAGCTACTGCGCCGTCCGTTACCATGATGACTACTTTTGGCAGTCTTTTAAGTGCAAAGGAAATCTCGTTTACCAATTCGGCAATCCGCACCAAAGACTCAATATCATCTTCATCTACTGCTCGCTTCATCTCAACCAAGTCGCCCCCGACTGAAAAGACCGCTCCCTCCGCCTGAATCTGAAGGATAACGACGCGTTCATCCTTGGCAACTTGCTCAATAGCATCTAGGATTTCTTCGCACATGGGAATGTTGAAACCATTGGACACATCTGGACGATTGAAGGTCAAAATAGCCACTTGATCTTTAACTTCAAAACGAATGGTTGAGTAGGTCATCAGGATTCTCCTTTATTTTAAAACTTTGAACATCAAAACAGTTCATCAAATTACTCCCATTTTATCATATTAAAAATTCCTGTCATCTTTTTTACCGCAAAAAAGTGTCACAGCCGAAAAAATCCGAACAATCATGACCTATATTAGCTAAAATCTACTGACAAACCCTAAGATTTTTGCTATAATTGTAAAAAACATATTAAGGAGACCGTATGAAAGTAACCAAATTCGGGGGAAGCTCACTGGCCTCTGCCACTCAGGTCGAAAAAGTATTCAACATTGTCCAGTCGGATCCTGAACGCCGCTTCGTGGTGGTTTCTGCCCCTGGCAAACGCAGCGCAGAAGATACCAAGGTCACAGATGCCCTGATTAAGTACTACAAAGAGTATATCAACGGTAAGGATGTATCTGACAGCCAAGACTGGATTATCAACCGCTACCAAGCTATGGTAGACGAATTGGGCTTCACCTCAAAATCCATTAACAAGATTGCTGAGAGCATTATCTCTCTAGCCAACCTTCCCATCGAAGACAACGACTTTCTCTACGATGCCTTTTTGGCAGCCGGCGAAGATAACAATGCCAAGCTGATCGCCGAATACTTCACCTATAAAGGTCTGCCTGCTCGCTATATCCACCCTAAAAAAGCTGGCATTATCGTCAGCTCAGAGCCTGGTAACGCTCGGATTCTTCCATCTAGTTATGATAAGATCGAAGAATTACGGAACTCCGATGAGGTCTTGGTTATCCCCGGCTTCTTTGGTGTGACAGTGGACAATCAGGTCTGCACCTTTTCTCGTGGCGGGTCAGATATTACTGGCTCTATCGTAGCAGCAGGCGTCAAAGCGGACCTCTATGAAAACTTTACCGATGTTGACGGGATTTTTGCAGCCCACCCTGGCATTATCAAAAATCCACATTCTATCAAGGAATTAACCTACCGTGAGATGCGAGAATTGGCTTATGCAGGCTTCTCTGTCCTTCACGACGAGGCTCTACTGCCTGCCTACCGCGGCCGGATTCCTCTGGTTATCAAGAATACCAACAATCCTTCTCATCCGGGCACTCGTATCGTTCACAAGCATACTGCTGAAACCCTTCCAGTGGTCGGTATCGCAGCAGATGATGGCTTTGTCAGCATCAACATGTCCAAATATCTGATGAACCGTGAGGTTGGTTTTGGTCGCAAGGTTCTCCAAGTCCTCGAAGACCTCAACATCCGCTGGGAACACATGCCAACAGGTATCGACGACCTCTCCTTGGTAGTCCGCGAGCGAGAGCTAACTCCAATCAAGGAAGAGGAGATTCTTCGCCAGCTCAACCACAAACTGGAAGTTGATAAGGCTGAAATTGAACACGGTTTGTCCATCATCATGATTGTAGGTGAAAACATGAAGAGCCATGTTGGTGTGACTGCCACAGCGACAGCAGCCCTCTCCAAAGAGAATGTCAACCTGGCCATGATTTCCCAAGGTGCCAGCGAAGTTTCCGTCATGTTTGTTGTCAAAACAGAAGAAAAGAAACAGGCCCTCAAAGCCCTCTACCATGCTTTTTTTGAGGAGAAGACTGAAGCATAAAATTATCCCTCTCGTTCTACCGAGAGGGATTTTCTATACTCCTAGACAACTTCTACTTTTTCTGTCCATGGGCGGGCTGTTTCAGCTAGAACTGCATTGAGTTCTTCCATGTTTTGACGGCCCTGGTCTGCCAACCAGGCCTTGGCTGCTGCTTCGCCTTGACTGGCGAAGATAGCTACCGCATCTTTCCAGGTGGCACGACCACAGAGGACTCCATTGAAGCTTGAACCTGCTTCTTTGGCGAACACAAGGGTTTCTTGGAAGAGTTTTGCGGAAACACCTGCACTCAGGTAGATAAATGGCAGGTGGGTGCTTTCCGTTTGCTCCTTGAAGAAGGCTTTGGCTTCTTGGGCTGTGTAAACTGGCTCCTCGGTTGTGTAGCCTTCTACAAAGTTCATGTTGACTGGCACTTCAACCTTGAGGACATCTGCATTGTAGCGTGGTTTGCTAAATTCACGCATGGCACCATTGACCTTGTGCGGTTTGAGGGCTGCATATTCACGAGAAGTGACGTCCATATCGCTGGCATCATAGGTCAAGATTTCTACGAAATAAGGAATGTCTTCTGCCACACACTCACTGCCGATGCGCTCAACCCAGGCGTGCTTGATGTCATTGATTTCAGGTTTGTCATCCACATCGTAGTAGAGTAGGATTTTGACTGCATCTGCACCCAATTCCTTGATCCGTTTGGCAGACCAGTTTGGCAGAAGGTCTGGCAGGCGACCTGGTGTAGAAGCATCGTAGCCTGTTTTTTCATAGGCTGCGATAAAACCACAATCCGCATGGCGGAGTTCTGAGGCAGGCACACCGTATTCAGCATCCAAAAGGATAGAGCTGGCGTAAGGGGTCAAGTCACTGGAAATGACTTTTTTGAAATCAATGAGAATCTCATCACCAAATTCGCCACCGCCTGCTGCCGCTGCCAAGAGTCGCTTGAGAGCGCCGCGTTGGTCGATTGCCAGAGCAGCAATGACCTGCTCGCCATTTGATAGGCGGGATAGGTGGTCAAATTTTGCCTGAGAGAGTTGTAGTTTTGTCATTTTCTTCCTCCTAAGGAATATTATCCGAAACGTTTGATGCCATCGAGATAGGTCGCTTGCAGGCGTCCTTTGTCATCTACGACGATAAAATCTGCTGCTCGGCCTTCTGCGATTTGACCACAGATATGGTCAATATGAACCGAACGGGCAGGAGCTAGCGATGCCATACGAATGGTATCAGGCAGACTAGCCAGACCCCAGTCTACGATATGTTCAACAGCCTGAATCAATTCTAAGATAGAACCTGCTAGACTGCCATTGTGCTTGAGGCGGGCTGTGCCGTCTTTCACGATAACCTCAAATTCCCCAAGACGTGAATCTCCTTCACCTTGGCCTCCGGCACGCATGCAATCCGTGATCAATACGGTACCCTCAACTCCACGAGCCTTGACGACAATATCGGCAGCCGCTGGATGAACATGATGACCATCGCAGATAATCTCTGCAAAGACATCCTTGAGATTGAGAGCTGCTCCGACCATGCCTGGTTCCCGATGATGAAGGCCGCTCATACCATTGTAGACATGGACAAATATGGATGCCCCTGCTTCAACGGCTGCTTCTGCCTGGGCATAGGTTGCATCGCTATGCGCTAGGGCTGTGCAAATGTTTTTACTGTTGGCAAAGGAGATGAACTCCTTCACGCCAGCACGCTCTGGAGCGATGGCAATCTTGTTGACCAAGCCCTTGGAAAGTTGGTGCCACTTGTCCAGTTTTTCAATGGAAGGGTCGCTCATATACTTGGGATTTTGTGCTCCCTTGTATTTTTCTGTGAAGAAGGGGCCTTCTAAGAATATCCCCTGAATCTTAGCTCCTGTTTCTTGGCCGGCATGCTGGCCGATAGTCTGGCAAACAGCGTCCAAATTTTCCGTAGAATCGGTCAGGGTTGTCGGCAACCAAGAGGTTACACCGCAAGCGAGCAGGCCTTCTGAAATCACCTTAATCCCTTCAAAGTCATTGTCCATAACATCGTGCGAAGCGTAGCCGTGGATGTGGGTATCTACCAGTCCAGGCCCGATGTGGTAGGCTGAGTAATCGAGGATGTCGCCCGCAGGCTTTTCCTCCAAAATCTGTCCAAAAGTTCCGTCTTCTCGTAGTTCTAAATAGGCATTTTCTACTTCTCTATCGGATAGAATAATGGACTTCGCATGTAGATAGCGTGTCATAAGCTCTCCTTTCTTTGGACTTTAATATACTAATATTTTTACTGGTTATAACCATTGCTTCCTCTATTGTAAATCTCTTTACAGAGATTGTCAAGTTTTTTTCTAACAAAACGGAAAAAAGCCACTCTCCTGAACCTTGTTCAGCAAAGTAGCTCTGCTTTATTCATGATAGCGGGGAATGCGGTCAGACAATAAACAGACCACTTCGTAATTGATGGTGCCAAGATAGTCCGCCCAATCCTGAACGGTTCGCTCCATCCCCTGGTCTTGCCCGATTAGAGTAACTGGGGTGCCAAGAGGGTAGGCCTTGGGCAGGCGAATGGTGATCTGATCCATGGAAACACGGCCAACGATGGGGCAGGCCTGACCATCCACTAGGACAGAGAAGCCCTGCATGGCACGAACAAGACCATCTGCATACCCAATTGGAAGGGTGCCGATGTACTCTTCTGATGGACTGGTATAGGTCGCTCCGTAGCCAATATTGGCTCCCTTGGGCAATTGTTTAATGTGTACCAATTCAGAGGTCAGGCTCAAGACGGGTTTTAGCGGATAGGGGAGTTCCAACTCTCTACCGCTCGGATTGAGCCCGTAGAGAACATTGCCCAGCCGTACCATATTGAAAACCGTATCTGCATGCCAGACGCTGGTGGCAGAATTGCTGGCATGAATCAAGCGAGGCATCTCTGGCAAGTCCACCAAGATGTCCTTGAAAAGAGCTAATTGCTGGTCAAAATAGGTCTGGTCAGCCTGATCGGCAGTCGCAAAGTGGGTAAAAATTCCTTCAAACTTCGCTTCTTGCTGGTCAAGTAGGTCAACAAGTTGGTTGACTGTCTGGCTGTCACGCACACCAATCCGGCCCATTCCCGTATCCACCTTGATATGAAAGGCAACATCCGCCAGGTCTAATGCGGCTGCCACTGCCTGTTCCAGCCATTCTAAACTAGCTACTGTCAGACTGATACTGGCTTGTTTGGCTAAGGAAATACCGTCAATCGGCACAACCCCCAAGACCAAAATGGGATGTTCGATGCCGGCCTGTCGTAGCTCCAAGGCCTCATCCAGATTGGAAACACAAAATCCTGCAACCTGATCTGCCAATTGTTTAGCGATTGGTATAACACCGTGCCCATAAGCGTTAGCCTTTACCACCGCGTAGACCTGAGTCCGGATAGGCAGGGGCTTCGTCACTTGCTGTAAATTGTAAGAAAGGGCTTCAAGGTCTATACTAATCTGGGTCGGTCTATGCCTACTTGCTTTCATCTGCTTCCTCCAAAATGACACTGGCTTGAACAAAATTTCCTGAGTGGCTAATACTGAGCCAAACCTTGGCTGCTACCTGAGATTGGCTCAGGCGGGGTACCCCTTTGGCATCATTTAGTACTTCCATATCTTGGAATCGAAGCTTGCCAATACCTGTTCCCAAGGCTTTTGCGAAAGCCTCCTTAGCTGACCAACGTCCTGCTAAATATTCCAACTGGCGCTTGCCCTTGAGTTTGTCGAAGTGTTCTTTTTCCCTAGAAGTCAGCACCTTGTCCACAAACCGAGGATGTTTTTGGAGCGCTTCTTGAATTGCAGTTAGTTCCTGCAGGTCGATACCATGTCCTATTATCATATCTCTTCCAAAAAAGGTCAGGAAATACTTCCTAGACCTGTTTCTATTTGTTTATTTGCGGCCGTGACAGTTCTTGAATTTCTTTCCTGACTGACATGGGCATGGGGCATTGCGCTCAACACCTTCAAAGGATACATTTTTACCTGCTTGATTTCCTTTTGCTGGAATGATGTTTTTAGCAGCTGTTGTGTGAGCTTCTTGGCTTGCGCGCTCCCGTTCGATATTGTCATGAATCTGAGCTTTCATCATCAGACGGGTCACGTCAAACTCAATAGCTCCAATCATATCGTTGAACATGTTGAAGGCTTCCGACTGATACTCCACAACTGGGTTGTTTTGAGCATAGCCTCGAAGGCTGACTGCGTTACGCAGCTGGTCCATGGCATCAATGTGATCGGTCCATTTGTTGTCTACTACTCGGAGAATCAAGACTTTTTGGAACTCTCTGATGCGTTCTTCATCACGCAGTTTTCCAACTTGAGAGTCGTAAACCTGCAGAGCTCGGTTGTAGAGTTCTTCTTCAATTTCGTTGTAATTGAGACTCTCCAAGTCTGCTAGACTTAGGCTGTCTTCTGCAACGAGGTTCATGTGAGCGAATTTCAGAATGGCATCCAAGGCTTCTTCACGCGAGCCCACTTTATGTGAGGCGATTTGACGTTCAATCGTCCGCTTGATCATAGCTTTGATTTCTGGTGCCAGGTCGCGGTCAGCAGTGATGACGTCTTGACGTTGGCTGTAAATAATCTCACGCTGTTCGCGCATCACATCGTCATACTGAAGGACTTGCTTACGAGAATCGTAGTTGTTTCCTTCCACGCGTTTTTGGGCACTTTCTACTTGACGAGTCAAGACACGAGATTTGATTACGGAGTCTTCTTCGCTCAAGTTCATGTGCTCCATAAAGGCTTTGATGCGCTCAGAACCAAATCGCTTCATCAATTCATCTTCAAGTGAGAGATAGAATTGCGATTCTCCTGGATCTCCTTGACGTCCTGAACGTCCGCGAAGCTGGTTATCAATACGACGGCTTTCGTGACGCTCTGTACCGATGACACAGAGTCCGCCCAATTCACGCACACCTGGGCCCAACTTGATGTCTGTACCACGTCCGGCCATGTTGGTCGCAATGGTCACGGCACCTCGTTGGCCGGCATTCATAATGATTTGCGCTTCACGATAGTGGTTCTTCGCGTTCAACACTTCGTGAGGAACTCCTGCTGCCACCAAACGCTTCGAAAGATAGTCAGAAGTTTCAACGGCTACTGTACCAACGAGGACAGGCTGGCCTTTTTCATAACGAGCCTTCACATCTGCTACGACTGCATTGAATTTGTATTCCAAACTTGGATAAAGCAAGTCTTCGTGGTCAACGCGGGCAATTGGACGGTTGGTAGGAATCTGAACAACGCGGATGTTGTAAATTTCACGGAATTCTTCTTCTTCGGTCTTACAAGTACCGGTCATCCCTGCCAATTTCTTATACATACGGAAAAGGTTTTGGTAGGTGATAGAGGCACTGGTCTTCGATTCATTTTGAACAGGTACGCCTTCTTTTGCTTCAATGGCTTGGTGCAAACCATCTGAATAGCGACGGCCTTCCATTGTACGACCTGTGAATGGATCGATAATCATGACTTCTTGGTTTTCATTGACCAAGTAGTCCACATCGTAGGTCATGATGTAGTTAGCACGAAGGGCGTTGTCGATAAAGTGGGTCAATGCTACGTTTTCAATGTCGTACAGATTTTCCAAACGGAAGAAACTTTCCGCCTTGTCAATCCCTGAGTCTGACAGACCAATCGTTTTGGACGGAACATCGATGATGTAGTCATCCTGATTCAGTGACTTAACCAAGTTGTCTGCCAAGAAGTAGAGCTGGTTGGTTTCTGAACTTTGTGGGCCTGAAACAATCAACGGTGTTCGTGCTTCGTCAATCAATACAGAGTCTACCTCATCGACCAAGGCAAAGTTGAGCGGGCGCTGTACCATGTCTTCAGCCCGAACAACCATGTTGTCACGAAGGTAGTCAAAACCAATCTCCGAGTTGGTAGAGTAAGTAATGTCGCAGTTGTAAGCCTCGCGTTTCTCAAAAGAAGATTTAGCCGCCAAGTTAATACCGACAGACAAGCCCAACCAGGAGTAGAGTTGCCCCATTTCTTCACCGTCACGAGTAGC
This sequence comes from Streptococcus oriscaviae, assembly GCF_018137985.1. Classification (NCBI taxonomy): domain Bacteria; kingdom Bacillati; phylum Bacillota; class Bacilli; order Lactobacillales; family Streptococcaceae; genus Streptococcus; species Streptococcus oriscaviae. Next base: position 1,020,736 of record NZ_CP073084.1, read on the forward strand.
TAGGTATTCGTTAACTGTTACAACGTGAACCCCTTCGCCAGCTAGTGCATTGAGGTAAACTGGCATGGTCGCAGTCAGGGTTTTTCCTTCTCCCGTACGCATTTCAGGAATATCCCCGTTATGCAGGACAATACCTCCCATGATTTGGACAGGGTAAGGGTAGAGGCCGAGAACACGTTTTGATGCTTCCCGCACCACCGCATAAGCTTCGTAAAGGAGGCTGTCTAGGCTTTCGCCTGCTTGATAGCGCTGTTTAAATTCATCTGTTTTGGCCTGCAATTCCGCATCAGACAGGGCTGCCATCTCATCTGCATAGGCAATAACCTTATCTGCCATTTTTTCTAATTTTTTCAATTCTCCCTTGTCATTTTCAACGAGAGAACGAAGTATATTTGTTACCATATCAGTCATCCTATAATTATTTTCGTTCAATGATATATTGTATCATAATTATAGCTTCATTTCAAGATACACCCCTTCTCTTCTGCTATCTCTTGCTGATTTTTCCCAATTTCATTCTTTCAAGGGTTGCTTGCTTTTCATTGACCGGAGAATAAGGCGAACAAACCGTCTCTATACTTCTTTCTCAGTCAAAAAATAGACAAAAAACAGACCTGGGGCGGACTTCCCCAGATCTGTTTGATAATGTCTAGTCTTTCTTAAGCAGCTTCTTTCTTTTTCAAAAGAAGAAGTCCTGAAAGTGAAACAAGAATCATTGCTCCCAAATAGGCCATTGAATCCTCAACAGAACCCGTATGTGGCAATTGGCTACTTGAGGCAGTTGCAATTTCTGCTGCTGCAACACGCTCACCTGTCACCAGAGAAAGAATTGGTGCTGGCGAAGTGACTTTGTCTGTCGGTGCTGAAACAGCGGTGTTCACGCTTTCTCCCTTAACAGTTGCCTGTGGCACAGAAGCCGCATTAGTGTAATCTGTTCCTGCTAGCAATTCTGCTTGGTTGCTAAAGCCGTCACCGTCTGTATCTGCCGACAAATCAAAGGCTGGTAGAGCATCAGCATAGGCCGCTTCCACCTTAGATGTCACAAGCGGTACAGAAGATGCGTCGGTGTAGTCAGTTCCCGCTAACAACTCTTCTTGGTTGCTAAAGCCGTCGCCGTCTGTATCGGCTGATAAATCAAAGGCTGGTGGGGCTTCCGTCAGAAGCGCTTCTACCTTAGATGTCACAAGCGGTACAGACGTTGAATCTGCATAGTCTGTTCCTGCTAACAATTCCTCTTGGTTGCTAAAGCCGTCGCCGTCCGCATCAGCTGACAAATCAAAGGCTGGAAGGACAGGCGCAGTTACTGAGCTGCCTTTTAGGTCAATATGACCTACAGGAGGAGCAACTGCTGTCGCCTCTTCGCCCTTAGCCGTCACAAGCGGTACAGATGTTGGATCTGCATAGTCTGTTCCTGCTAACAATTCCTCTTGGTTGCTAAAGCCATCGCCGTCTGTATCAACTGACAAATCAAAGGCTGGTGGAGCTTCTGTCGTGAGCGCTTCTCCCTTGCTAGTCAACGTCAGGTTGAGGAGATTGCGAACTGCTTTTTCTACTTCATAGGTTTGAGGAAGGTCAAGCGCTTGATAGCCAGCAGGCAATTCTACACGGATGGTGTAGGTTCCTTGGTTAATCAGACGCTCAAAAACTTCTGGTGCATAACGTGCACGAGTCAATTCAATTTCTTCACCGTACTGATTGATGAGGAAAATCTTTGTCCCCTCTGGAGCAAGTCCACCAAAATCTGCCATAACTGGGTAGCGGACAAGTGGTGTTACACGGAAGGATACACCCAAGAGACTATTCTCCTCTGAAACAGTAAAGGTCTTAATGGTTGGCTCCCCATCAACTAGACGGGAAACATCCTTATCTAGCAGATGCAACTCAACAGTGTAGGTACCGAACGGCAAGAGCTGCAGGTTGCTAAGCGGGCCGCCTGGTTTTACCAATTCTGCAATAACATTTCCATCCGCATCACGAATCAGGTAGTTGTAACCGGTTGGGTGTTCTTCTCCTGTCTGGTCGTTGATCACTTGAACCACGACAATACCATGGTCGCTTGGGAGATCTGCAAATTCTGCAAGGTTGGCACTCAGGACATTTCCGGCCAAATCTTCCACTGCATAGAAGAAGCTTGAAACATCCAAGTCACGCCCGAGAATATCCTTGCTTGGCAAGGTGTATACACCGTTTTCGTCCACCGGTACATAGATGCGTTTTGCCTGTGTCAAAACCTCTTTGAGCGGACGGCCGCTCGGTCCGATATTGTTCGGATCTTCCAATTCGATTGGGTTGCCATTTTCATCCTTGGTTGGGATGATGTAGTAGACCCGCTGACGGTAAATTGGCAGGCCGTAAGCAATTGGTGAACGTGGCTTAAAGGTCATATTGTCTACATCCAAAATACCGGTCGTGATGGCTGGACGCACTCGGCTTACCTGAATGGTAAATTCCATGGTTTGCAATTGGCTACCAGCCGTGGTTGGGAGGTAGGAAATCACATAGTGGTAGGTGCCATCTGGCACATCTTTTCCGTTGGCATCTTTTGCTTCCCAAATGGTTGTTTCTAAGAGGTGGGCACGAGGATTGGATTCTCTGCCAGCGTAGAAATTCTTACCACCTGAGATTGGTTCGCTAATCCATAGCGGATTGCTACGATCTGTGTCATCAGCCTTGTAGACTGTCGCAGTCAGGTTACGGAAGTTCCGCAAGAAAACACCACGGAACATCAAGGCATCACGGTTGCCATCACCGTTTGGTGAAAGGGCAAGGATTGGTCGGCCTTGTTCATCGCGTTTAATAAGGAAATTGCCGTTTCCATCATCGAATGTTCCTAGAACAAGAGGCGATTGCACCCCGTGCTCACCAGTTTCGTGATTGAATTCGGCCTTGCTGGAAACAAGGGCAGTGTAGAAGTTTCTCTCATCTAGAGTCAGACTTCCATCTGCAGAAAAGCCATTTTCTGTATAGAATGGCGTTTCTTGACCTGTAAAGTCATAGATAGATTTCTCAAGAACAGCCAAGTTTTGGAATTGACCGCGGAAACCAACAAACGGGATACTTACAAGGTCAATGCCTTCGACTGCATCAAGGAAACGGACAAATCCTTCAAGATAGTAGCCGTTTGGCATCAAGGACGTCAATTCAGATGCGAAGCTAGAGGCATCCAAACGAATGGTGATGGTCTTGCTAGACTGACCTGCCAGTATAATAGTTTCCCCTTCTACCTGAGCCAACTGGCGAGGCTTCAGGCTGAAGCGTCCGTCTTTGACTTCATCCGTATTGAGGTGGGTCAGATAGCGTACTGTCTGCTCCTTGTCAGAAGTATTCGTTAGAACCACCGTCACATCAAATTGGTCCTGGACATTTCCAAGAGAGATGCTTGGATAGTTTTCCAATCCTGTCACATAGAGAGAACTTGCAATCGCAGCAGGCACATCAATCAGCCCTGCCCCCTGCTGACGAGGAGAAACATAGGCATTAGAAGCCTGATCGAAGTGAGGACGAGCCGTACTCATCAAAACTTGTTTGATCCGCTCTTGCAGTTGTTCTGACGATAAATCTGGGTATTTTTCAAGCAACGCTTTCTTAACCAAAGCAATAGCACCCGCCACATGAGGAGAAGCCATCGAGGTTCCGTTCATGCTAGCATACTTGCCATTGTTGATACTAGAGTAAATCGCGCCACCAGGTGCTGTTACATCTGGTTTCAATTCACCGTCTGCTGTCAAGCCCCAGCTGGTGAAGTCTGACATTTGATTGGCTTCTGGGTTGGGCAAAAGAGCTGTCTTTTTGTTAAAAACGAGCTTATAAACGCCCGCATCTGACTGAGCTGCTAATTCTTTACCTAGCTTCATCGGAATGAAGATAGATGGAATGGCACGCGCATCGCGAGTCGTTACCGCCATTGAGAGGTCATTTCCAGTTTCAACGTTATTAAAAATAACTGCTCCCACAGCACCGTTTTTCTTCGCTGTTGCAATTTTGTCATTGAAAGAAATCGCGCCACGTTGGATAAGAGCCACTTTACCAGTCAATGCTTTGCCAGTAAAATCTTCTGGTTTTCCAAGGCCAACAAACACATACTCGTACTCCTTGCCAGCAACAAAATCTTGAGCAAGGCCGCTCGGCTTGGTAAAGGTTCCCAAACCATTGTCAAACTCTGGCTTATTCTCCATCCCAAGAACCTGAAAGACTTCTTTGGTAACGTGTGAGTTATTGTAAGAAGCCACAGCGATTGAGTCTTTGGCAGCCGCAGGAGAAGCGACCAGTCCATAATCTGGATTGGCTACCAGAGGATTTCCTTGACCTTCGCCCCAAGCGGTATCATTTCCAGCCGCGATAACGACCGAAACCCCTTTTTTCTTGGCATCTTCAATTGCCTGATTCAGGGCGACGCTGGCATCAATCAGGGAACCAGCTGCCGAACCCAAACTAAGGTTGATAACATCTGCTCCCAATTTAACCGCGTCTTCAATAGCGCGGATGTAGAGGAAGGGTTGGGTACCACTGCCGCCTCCAAAATTATCTGAAAAGACACGCATGAACATGAGCTGAGCTTCTGGCGCAACCCCGACAATCTTAGAACCACTACTATCCTCTTGCGAAGGATTACCGGCTGCAATCCCTGCAACATGGGCTCCGTGAGAGGCTTCCTTGTTCTCTTTGACTTCTGTGTTGGTATCCAGATAGTTGTAAACAAAGACAATTTTCTCATTTTGCCATTGGCCGTAGTTGATTCCCGCCGCTTCCTTTACAGCATTAAAATCAGCTTCTGTCTTATACTTCGCCTTTTCTGGGTCAGTTAGACGAAAGGCATCGTGTTCAACGTCAATCCCAGAGTCCACGATAGCGACAACCATCCCCTCACCTTTGTTCCCAGCTTCCCAAACTGTCGGAACATTGATAAGGGCATTGCTCTCATGAGAATAGGGTTCTTCAGTCGCTGCTTGACTAGACACCGATCCAGAAACTGTCGTTTCTGTACCAGTGGTCGTCGGCTGGTTTTCCGATGATGCAGGTTCTTCTGAAGAAAGTTCTGTCCCAGTAGCAGGACTGGTTTCATCAGTAAGAACTGTTCCATTTTCTGTATCTGTTGAACTAGGGCTTTCAACTTCTGCTGCCAGAGTCACTGTCGGAACTTCTGTCGTCAGACTGGATGTTGTTGTAACAGCATCTGCAGTCGTTGTTGTCTCTGTTGTCGCATGAACCGTTGCAAGTCCTACATTCATGGATACAAGTAGCGCTGCTAAGAATCCTAGCTTAGCATAACCACCAAATCTATGATTGTTCATAGACCATAACCTCCCTGATAATTTTTTGATTATTTTAACAATAATACAAGAACCAGTATACCATGAAAGCGCCTATCAAACAATCTAAATATTCTGATTATTGAATAAAAAGCAAACGTTGTATCTCTTATTGGCTATTTTGGGTCGAAAAACACCTGCCCATCAGAACAAAATAAAGAAAAGAAAAAGAAAAAATCCGACATTTTGCCGGAATTTTCCAAACACAAGTTCTTGTTTGTTAGCCCTCATTCTTTTGGTCTTCTATCTCTTGCTTGGTTCGAACAGTATCACGATGAGATGGGTCGTTCAAATAGAGATAATAAGTCCCCTCCACTTTAATAATGTAGCCGTTTTGAACTTCCTGAACAATATGTTCCTCATTAAGCACATATTCCGCATCCGTCATCAACAACTCTTCACTGAAAATCGAATCATAAGGAAGGCTACCGTTATAGTAATGATAATGATCCCCGTGTGAGGTAACATACCCCTGGTCGTTTATGCTCACGACAATCTGCTCTGCATCAATCTTCTCTTTTGCGGATATTTCATCTGGGGTCAGCTCCTCTGTCTGAGAGGACTGGCTGGCACTAGACTTTTCTGGTTCAACATAGGCTACCCGGTTCTTTGTTTCTTCCATTGACTGGTAGCTAATCAAGTGATACGCATAAAGACTCAAGCCCACCAGCAGGGTTGCTGCGGCGCCGATTAACAGTTTCTTCTTCATCTTTTCCTCCTATTTACTTAGCTCTTTTACCAGCGTTTCCAGCACACCTTCCAAATTTTCCAAATAGGTCAGATTATTGGCGGGGTCAGCCTCCAATGGATCCAACACTTGTAGGCGCACTCCGGTGGAGCTGGCTAGGGATTGTGCTAATTTTTCAGAAACGCCACGTTCTGTAAAAATGGTCTTCACCTGATAGCGATCCACAAAATCCTTAATCTCAGCCAGCCTACGGGGACTAGGTTCTTCCTCAGAAACGCCCGCTATCCCTAGCTGTGTCAGCCCAAAACGTCGGGCTAGATAGGAAAAGGCTGTGTGTTGAGTGACAAAGGTTTTGGTTTTGGCTTGAGCAAAAAGTGGCTGATATCTGGCTACCAAACTCTCGGCTCTTGCTTTCAAATCCGCAGCATTTCTACGATAACTCTCTTCGTTGCTCGGATCCAGTTGTGCTAAGAGTTCTGCGATTTTCTCCGCCTCTTCTCCCACCAAGCTAGGGTCCAACCAGGTATGAGGATCATAGAGATTGGACTCATCCATCCCTTCTGCTACCTCTACCTCTTCCAAGCCAGCAACACGGGACAAAGCCATGCCCTCTGTTGCCTCTAGCACTCGAACGGTTGAGCCTTCCAAGTTTGGATCCAAACGACCCGCCCATGACTCCAAGATATGGGAATGATAAATAAAAGCATCCGCATCATAAATTGCCCGAATATCACTTGCTGACGGCTCAAATGAATGGATTCCTGTGCCTGAACGAATCATCCGTACATCGTTCAGATTACCCGACACTTCCTTAACCATCGAATAAACAGGATAAAAACTGGTTACAATCCGCAACCCTGAATCTAGTTCTTCTTTCTGCTCTATTGTTTGACAAGCAGCCAACAACAACAAACTAAAACCTGCCACAATGAGCCTGCATATGCCTTGTTTCATTTTTTCTCCTTTTCAGATTAACCAGTTAACTATACCACTTAACTATTAACCAGTCAAGTTTTTTGAGAAAAAATTGCTAAATCTCTTCTTCACTTGAATGTCTTGGAAAAATGCTAGTTAATCTGAACAAGCCACTAGCAAAAAAGAACAGCCCCTTTCGGAACTGTTCCTTTCATCATGGTTCGATTTATTTCACACTAGCTGTGCTTGTGATCACATCAACAGCTTTCTTCACAGCGATGTCGTGTTTGAGCATTTCTGGAGAAAGAAGGGTACGAACTTGTGCCACTTCCATCTTGTAAGTTGCTGCCAAGTCTTCGATTTCCTTGTTGATTTCTTCTTCTGTTGCTTCAAAACCTTCTGCTTTTGCTACTGCTTCAACAACCAAGTTGGTCTTAGTACGTTTTGCTGCATCCGCTTCGTATTGCTTGTGAAGGTCTTCTTTTGTAGTACCAGTGATTTGGAAGTACATGTCTGGTGAAATACCTTGTTGCTGCATGCCACCCAAGAATTCATTCATCGCACGATGTACTTCTTCGTGAATCATTTCTTCTGGAAGATCTACGATTTCAGCATTTTCTACTGCCAATTCAAGCGTTGCTGATTCTACCGCATCTTCATAAGCTGCTTCTTTTGCTGCTTCTAACTCTTTGCGGTACTTCGCTTTCAACTCATCCAATGTTTCTACTTCTTCATCGATGTCTTTTGCCAACTCGTCGTCAAGCGCAGGAACTACTTTTGCTTTTACTTCATGGATTTTTGTCACGAAGAGGGCTGGCTTACCTGCAAGATCAGTTGCTTGATAGTCTTCTGGGAAGGTTACTTCAACGTTTACTTCTTCACCAGCTGCATGACCAACCAACTGTGCTTCAAAACCTGGGATAAATTGACCTGAACCAAGTCCAAGTGAGAAATTCTCACCTTTTCCACCGTCAAATTCAACACCATCAACAGAGCCAACAAAGTCGATAACCACGGTGTCGCCTTCTGCTGCTGGCCCTTCTTTGAGGGTCAACTCAGCCAAGTTGTTACGCTCGCGCTCGATTTTCGCATCAACTTCTTCATCAGATACTTCTTTGGTTGCTTCTACTGAAACTGTCAGGTTCTTGTAGTCACCCAATTTTACTTCAGGTTTGGTAACTACTTCAGCAGTAATCACCCAGTCTTGACCTTTTTCCATTGATACAACATCAATTTTTGGCTGTGCAACCACTTCAAGTCCAGCTTCTGCTACCGCTGCTTCATAAGCGTTTGGCAAGAGAGCATTCACTACATCCTGATAAAGAGCTTCTTCACCAAATTTTTGGTTGAAGACAGCGCGTGGCAGGTGACCTTTACGGAAACCTGGAAGGTTGATATCTTTCTTAACTTTGTTGAAAACGCGATCCAATTCTGGTTTGATAGCGTCTTGAGCGATTGTAAACGTCAAAACACCACGGTTGGTTTCTTTTGATTCAAATGATACTGACATTCCGTCATACTCCTTAAAATTTTTTTGCATACTCTTTATTATATCACAAAAGCCCACGTTTTCAACGATTTTATGACTCCCTTTTTGGGAAAGGGCAGAGTACTAGTTTCTTAGTACTAAGTCATTTACTTGGAATAAAACAAATCATTCATCCTCCTTTTCCCGATAGGCTTCTTCTAGTTCATACTCAAAGCGTTTCTTTTCAACCTGCCGCTGCTCGTCAAGGAGATCGTGTTCTGTCATGGTATCGCGATAGAAGATGTCTACCCTGTCTTGCAACTGATAGACAAAATGATGACTATCTTGAGGAATCTCTTCTCCTCGATAAGCATCGTAGATTTGGTCAATTAAAAAATCGGTTCTCATCCGAAAGTGACGCTGAAAATCTTCCAAACCATCTTCAATCTGTTTAAACATGCGCTGTCTGCTATCATAGGCTGCTTCCATAGCTTGAAGTTTTTTATAATCAACCATTCCCTTCCTCCTAAGGGGTAATCGGATTTTTCAACACCGGTTTCTTCATCTCTTGCTTCAGGTATTCTTGGGCTCTGTCCGCAGCGGCTCCTTCAAACCCTTCTTGGATGTTTGCTACAAAGGTTCTCGATACATAGTCTTTCATCTTCCTTGCTTCCTCCTCCAATGACAGACTTAGTTGGATTCCCTTCACTATGCACTGTTGTTGCTTTGCCTGAGCCACAGCTTGAACGGCAATCCTTTCTTGTATTTTCATCTGCTGGATGAAGTATTCTTCATATCGACTAAACCAGCTGTTGTAATTATCATATCCATTCATTTATAACCTTTCTCCTTAAGAAGAAAAAAATATGGCCCCTTGGCGGTCGACCTCTTCCAACCTCTCAGCTGCAGTGACCAAGCGACTGGAAAATTCTGATACATCTCGGCCATAGCGTTCTGCCTCTGCTATGGTTTCCATTTCAATCCCGTGATTCCAAACATCATCTAGTTGAAAGCTAGACAGGATATTCTCAATTTCCCAAGCACTGAGATAGTTCGTCATAGAATAAACCTGTGTGTAGGTGTCTTGTATAAGAGCTTGGACTTCCTCTTTCGCCTGAGCAACCAGCTGTTTCGTAGCCTTAACCTGATCTTCACTTTCAAAAATTGCTTGTTGGGCAGAGATTTGAAGCAGCTCAGAGCGCAATTGAATTCTTTGGCTCCCTGTGGCAGAACGGATGCGACTATGGTAAAGCGGAATGTTTTCCTTGTTCCATTTGATTGCTGCTAACCTAGTTTCAGCGATAATAGCTTGATACTCCTTTTGATAGTAGTCATAGAGTTCTGCACCAAAGAGTAACTTATAGTCAAGCCTTCCGCGAAAAAGAAAATTCCTCATATCATCTGAAACACCTTGAGAGCGCAGGAGGGTAATGGCTGTTTGATTCAATTTGGCCAATTTTTGTCCTGCTACGAGAAACTCCGGATGAAAAGTTTCCGAAGCCACTAAAGGATTGCCAAAAGCATCTAGCTGGTAGCCTCCAAACATATGTGAGCTCGGATTGTCAAAGGAACTCGTGAAATGTAGAGGAATAATCACCTTGACCGTTCCAAGTTGTTGTTCAAAAGGCTCTGTTCGGTTAAGCATGCTGACCATATCAAAGGGGTTGACATAATAGGTTACCTTTTCTGAAATAGCCTTGATTTTCTCGGAAGAAACACCCATCTGGTTCAGGCTGTTCAGTGTATCTGGGCCATTAAAAAGGACGACTTCCTCTACCATCTCAAGTTCGTCCATACTTAGACCTGCCAAACCATGAACGGAAACCATCGTTCCCAAGGAATGTCCGGTAATATTGAGCTTGGCATTGGGAGCGCGCTGCCTGAGTTCCGCAATCTTTGCCTTCATCCCTTCGGTTGCTAGATGAGATTGAGGTACCTGTTTATCCCCCAAAGTGAAAACCAGATTATTCCCCAGCCAGTCATTCCAGTTACTGGGGTCTAGAGCATTGAAACTACCATCACTTCCTCGGATGGTTAGATAGGTATTTCGGGTTTCTGCATTTAATTCAGCTGTGTCGGTCAGAAAGTAGGCGTTGAATCCGGCCATTTGATCGGTAAGAAGCCCTTTTTGAATCGTAACGCCATCTTGAACGGGGATGGCTTTCAGCTGCACATCCGGCTGTAGATAGACAATCCCATCATTGGGGAGGTGCTGACCGCCGGGGTAATGATGCCCATTATGGTTCTTACTTTTTGAAAAGTCGAATGGTAGTGAATTTCCAGATAGTAATTGGTCTCTATCCTTGAATTCTAGGTCATCAAGAGGAAAAAATACAGGTGCATCAGGATATGCACCCTGAGCAAGGTTTAAATATAAATTATTAAAATTTGCTAAGTAATTACTCAAAAATATCTCCTCCAATCCTTATATGTCCCCCTTGTCCGAGTGTATCCATGTCTATTTTTCCACTTTCATTGCTGTAATAAATTTGTACTCCCCAACTAGAATTTTCAATATTATTAAATTTTCCAAAAACTCGAATATAGTAGGTGGTTTCAAACATACCTCCACCTTTTCCCCAAAAAGTTTCATCCCAATCAATCTGTACCGATTCTATCTTGGGATTTTGCGCCTTCACAAAATCAACAATCTCCTGCTCGTGTTCCTTGAGATAGGCTAGCTGGCGGTCTTCTCGGGAGGTAAAATCAAATATATTCCCGTTAATTTTATAATTATTGTTAAGCATAATGCCTCCTCCGATTAGGGCTAGGGAAACGACAACTGTCATTATCTTTGTTCGTTTTTTCATGGAAACCTCCTTGAGGGGTTAAATACGATTTCTTGTTAATATTATAGCATAAAAAAATAAGCTTTGCTAGCTTAAGAGGATGATTTGTTTAAACGTTTTTGTTTGGAGGTACCTGTTTATCCCCCAAGGTGAAAACCAGATTACTTCCCAGCCAGTCATTCCAGTTGATGGGGTCTAGGATATTGAAACTCCCATCACTTCCTCGGATGGTTAGATAGGTATTTCGGGTTTCTGCATTTAATTCAGCTGTGTCGGTCAGAAAGTAAGCGTTGAATCCGGCCATTTGATCGGTAAGAAGCCCTTTTTGAATCGTAACGCCATCTTGAACGGGGATGGCTTTCAGCTGTACATCCGGCTGTAAATAGACAATCCCATCATTGGGGAGGGGCTGACCGCCGGGGATGGTTTGGCCGTTGTCAGTAATAGCATCACTTGAAAAATTGAATTGCAAAGATTGTCCTGATTTTAATATATATTGTTCTCTAGAGTTCAATTTTTCTACGGGAAATTGTTTAGGTGTTTCAGGGTAAGCCCCTTGTGCTAAGTTAAGATAAAGATTATTAAAATTTTGTAAATTATTCAAATATCTCACCTCCAATTCTCAAATGCCCACCTTGACTGAGAGTATTCATATCAATTTCTCCGTTATCATTGTTATAAAAAACAAAGATTCCCCAACTAGAATCGTCAATATTATTAAATCCACCATAAATACTGATAGTATAGGTGGTTTCAAACATATGTCCACCTTTTCCCCAGCGGACATCATTCCAGTCAATCTGAACTGACTCCACTTTAGGATTTACTGATTTCACAAAATCAATAATCTCCTGCTCATGTTCCTTGAGATAGGCTAGCTGGCGGTCTTCTCGGGAGGTAAAATCAAATATATTCCCGTTAATTTTATAATTATTGTTAAGCATAATGCCTCCTCCGATTAGGGCAACGACAACTGCGATTATTTTTGTTCGTTTTTTCATGAAAACCTCCTTTGAGGGGTTAAATACGATTTCTTGGTTATATTATAGCATAAGTTGCTATATTATAGAGCCTTTCCGTGTAGAAAAAAAGCCAGCTTAGCTGACTCCCTAATCCTTCCTTATCCTATCTGCCAAATAACCCGCACGCGCGCCACCAATGAGTTTTGGTCGGCTAGCCAGAGCTGTCACACGGGCTTGACCGACTGAGCGGATGGAGGGGCGCAAGGGTACTTGAACATGTTTGATGTGCATGCCGATAGCTGTGTCACCAATATCCACTCCTGCATGGGCTGTGATAAATTCCACTTCTACGGGGTCCTTCATGTACTTGAAGGCTGCAAGTTGACCTGATCCGCCTGCTTGAAGGGTCGGTAAGACATTGACGATTTCCAAGTCTTTTTGAACGGCCAACTCTCGCTCAACCACCAAGGCACGATTGAGGTGTTCGCAGCCCTGAACCGCTAGGTAAATCCCTCTCGGTTGCAAGACGGTCAATAACGTATCTACAATTACCTCCCCCACTTCTTGACTGGAGTTTTTACCGATATGGCCACCGATAACCTCACTGGAAGATAGACCCAATACAAAAATTTGACCCGACTGCAACTGACTCAAATCCAAGACTTCTTCTGCTAGTGCGCGTGTTTGTTCCTTAATGCCGATTAACTGCATGGTTTCTTGCTCCCATCCTTTCAACAGCTTGAGCCAGAAGATAACCTCCCGCTAAGCCAACTAGGTTCTGCATGGTATTCCCCAACAAGCTGAGAGAAGCCTCTGCCACATTGTAGAGGATACTGCCCGCTAAGAAGTAGCCCCCTACCATACTCACTGCTGCAAGCACGAGTCCTAGAAGTCGTTTCCTTCCTGTCCAACCGGCAAAGTAACCTTGAGCACCGTGGAAAAGCAGACTGAAGAAGGCCCACTGAGGGTAGCCCAGCAACAAGTCAATCAACAGCCCTGCCAAGCCCCCAACAATGGCTCCCTCTTTTGAACCTAGATAGAAGGCTGTAAAATAGACTCCCACATCTAATAAGGTAACCATGCCCGTTGGCGTTGGCACATGGAAGTAGGCCAAAGCGACTGTTACAGCTGTCAAAATTGCTAGTAAAACCAATTCCTGTGTTTTCTTATTTCTCATATTGAATCACCCCATACTCATCAGACGCCTCAATGGCGCGGTAAACAAATTCTTTCGATAACCGAACCGCTTCAAGCGGTTCTTTTCCCAGAACCAACTGGCTGGCAATACTGGAGGCAAAGGTACAACCTGCTCCAATATTGTTGCTAGCCAAGATTGGAGTTTCCAAAACAAGAAACTCTCGACCATCGTAGTAAACATCTGTGGCCTTATCTTTGTTCAAGCGATTGCCACCTTTGATGACCACATATTTTGCTCCCAGTTCATACAAGGCATGGGCCGCCTGCTTCATCTCCTCCACCGTTTTAATGTCCTTTTGGGTCAATAGCTGAGCTTCTGCCAGATTTGGCGTGATGATGGTTACATGAGGAAAGAAGCGCAAGAGTTCATCCCGTAGCTGGCTAACCTCCGTATCATGACTTTCCTTGCAGACCAAAACCGGATCTAACACCACTGGAATCTCCTGATGAGCCTGAATAAATTCCAAGGCCTGCTCTGCTATGTCAACATTTGGCAAAAGCCCAATCTTAATAGCTGAAAAAGGAACATCCTTCAAACTAGCTAACTGCTGAGAAAACACCTCTTCATCGACTGGAATGACCTCAAATCCCTTGTCTGTCATGGCTGTCAGGCAAGTGACTGCGACAAAACCATGCAGCTTGTTAACCGTATAAGTCGTTAAATCAGCATGAAGTCCGCCACCACTGAAAATATCATTGCCGGACAAGGCTAAGATATAGTTATTCTTCATAGATAATCTCCTTTAAGTATAGACCATTGCCTGCTGCTGTCGGCCCCGCAAGACTCCGATCCTTTTCGTCCAAGATACGCTCTACTTGTTCAATCGGCATCCGATTGTTTCCGATTTTCAAGAGGGTTCCCACCATATTGCGAACCTGCTTATAAAGAAAGCCATTTCCTGTGAAGGTAAAAATCAAAAAATTGCGTTCTCTATCCAACCGAACCTTAGCAGCTGTGATGGTGCGAACCTTGTTTTCAACAGCTGTTCCAGAAGCGGTAAAACCTGTGAAATCGTGTGTCCCCTCCAGATAGCCGATAGCCTCTTCTATGCGAGAAAAATCTAAAGGATAGGGATAGTGGGTTGCATAATGACGCATCATAGGATTTTTTGGTCGACCAATATCCACCAAGAATTCATAGGTCTTGCTGTGTTTGGCATAGCGGCAATGAAAATCATCCGCCACCTCTTCCAGCGCTATCACATCAATATCCTCTGCCGTCTGGGTATCCAGAGCAAAGCGGAGCTTCTCCACATTCCGCTCGCCCTCCAAATCAAAATGGATGACCTGACCATAGGCGTGAACCCCGCTGTCTGTCCGTCCCGCTCCATGAATGGTCACCGCCTGACCACGATTGAGCCGTTGCAATGTTTTTTCAATCTCTTCCTGAACCGTACGGGCATTAGGCTGGCGTTGAAAACCTGCAAAGTTGTACCCATCGTAGGAAATAATAGCTTTATATCTTGTCATGGTCTGATTGTATCATGAATAGACCTTCAAATATAGTCAAAAATCCATCATCTGTCCTAGCACAGATGTCAGGAAAATTTTCATTCGCACTTTTGAAAAAAAAGGTGTATAATGAAAGAAACTACCAGATTAGAATCTTTATAAAAATCTATGGAAAGGGAGGCAGACATGGAACTCCACTCTCATCTCAACGCTGACAACCAAACAGCCTACTAGCACGTTATTAGCCATCTGAAAGAAAAAGGTATCCGCATCACAGAAACCAGAAAAGCGGTTGTGTCGTATATTATCGATAGCGACGACCACCCTAGTGCAGAAATGATTTATAAAGACCTTCTGCCCAATTATCCCAACATGAGTCTTGCAACCGTCTACAATAACCTCAAGGTTCTCTTGGAAGAAGGCTTTGTCACTGAACTCAAACGGGCCAATGATAACACGACCTATTACGACTTCATGGGACATGAACACCTCAACGTTATCTGTGAACGTTGTGGAAAGATTACTGACTTCATGGACGTAGAAATTCCCAGCCTCAAACGAGAAGCTCATGAGCAGACAGGCTACCGCATCACCAAGGAACTCTTGACCATCTACGGTATCTGCCCTGAATGCCAAGCCTTGGAGAGTTAAACTTTCTCTTCGGTGGATAGCCAGTCTGATATACATTCTGTATCCCTTGCCAACGCCCCTTATCAGGGGCCTTTTTCTTTTTCTAAAAAATGTCTGACAAATCTTATTTAGAATAATTCTAAAATAACTTGGCTTTTTATTTATAATTGTTATAATTAAATTAACAAGAATTGTTCTAATTAAGGAGACAACTCATGACACTCGTTTCATCGATTAAACAACACCTACATATCTTAACAACCGGCATCTGCCTCCTCTTCATCTTAATCGGCATTGCGCTCTTACAGACCACTTCCGATAGTACTGCAGCGATGTTTTTCATCATCGCTTTTGCCATTGGAGGCTACCAATCCGCCAAGGAAGGGATAACTGAATTACTAGTTGACAAGCATCTCTCCGTCGATCTGCTTATGATTTTGGCAGCCATTGGCTCTGGTATCATCGGTTACTGGATGGAGGGAGCTCTCCTCATCTTCATCTTTTCCCTATCTTCAACCTTAGAAGAGTTGGCCATGGAAAAAAGTCGCAACGCCATTGCTGCCCTCATGAACCTGACACCCCCAACAGCCCGCAAGATTGAAGCTGACGGCAAAATCAGTGTCCTCGAAACAGATGCCATCCATATCGGAGACCTCCTGCAAGTCCGCAAAGGAGACACTGTGCCTATGGACGGCACCCTCCTGAGCCCCCACTCCGTCTTTGACGAATCCATGATTACAGGTGAACCCCTACCTGCTGAGAAGACAGAAGGTGCGGCGGTTACTGGCGGAACCATCAACCAAGGTCCGACCATTACCATTCAAGTTACCGCCGAAAAAGGGGATGCCCTCTTTGACAAAATCGTTCAAATGGTTGAAAACGCCCAAGAATCCAAGTCCAAAACAGCTACCTTCATTGAAAATATGGAAGACAGCTATGTCAAGGCAGTCTTGCTCATCGTTCCCCTCTTTATTCTCTTTGTCCACTTTGCACTCGGCTGGGATTGGCTGACCGCTTTTTATCGCGGCATGATTCTTCTGACGATTGCCTCTCCATGTGCGCTCGTTGCAAGTTCCTCACCGGCGACACTTTCTGCCATCAGTCGTGCTGCACGAAAAGGTATGATTATCAAAGGTGGCAACATTGCAGATAGAATCGCCAATCTTGAGGCCATCGTCTTTGACAAGACAGGAACACTTACCCTAGGGAAACCCCAAGTCACAAATGCCATCTATCTGGGGGACCAACAAGTTATCAAACAGCTTGTTCAAGCTGTTGAAAAACAATCCAGCCACCCTATCGCTCAAGCTCTGCTCGCCTACACCGTTGACAGCTCTGCCATTCCCCTTGACACCATCCAAGACATCACTGGTAATGGGTTTACAGCTAGCTATCAGGGGGATTTCTGGAAAATCGGCAAGAAGGATTTTGTAGGGAAGGACCTGATAAACCCACCGTCAGATGAGCTTGCTCAGACTATTCACGACGCTGAAAGCAGTGGCAAAACCCTGGTCTATGTCAGCCAAAACGATAGGCTGGTAGCTATTTTTCTGGTGGAAGATGGCCTAAAACCTGAGAGCAAGACGCTCGTTGCTCAGTTGAAAGAAATGGGGGTGACACCTATTCTCCTGACGGGCGACCAAGAAAAAACAGCCCGCTATGTAGCTGAGCAGCTGGGAATTGAACGCGTGATTGCCAACTGCCTGCCAACAGATAAGGCTTCTGTCATTCAGAGCCTACAAAAAGAATTTTCATCCGTTGGTATGGTCGGCGATGGGATCAATGATGCACCCGCCTTAGCTCAGGCCGATGTCAGCTATGCCATGGGAAGCGGTACAGATATTGCGATAGAATCTGCTGATATTGTCCTGATGGAAGACTTGACTCGCATTCCTTACTCCATCCGTTTATCTAAAAAAATGCGAAACATCATTAAACAAAATATCGTTTTCGCTCTCTCTGTCATCGCTATCCTCATCCTCTCTAACCTTTTCCAATCCATCAACCTCCCCCTCGGTGTTGTCGGACATGAAGGCTCTACCATTCTAGTCATTTTGAACGGACTGAGACTCTTGTATTTTAAATAAACTTAGCCACCAGTTACATTTTGGTGGCTTTCATTTAATCTATTTTCATAAAAAGACTTGCCTTCTTGAAATTATTGTTTTATAATAATCTTAAGAATAAAATTATTATAAAACAATAATAATTTGGAGGTTAGCTATGAAAACAAGTTTGATTAAAGCGGCAGGCTGGTTGGCCACCGGGGTTCGTTTCTTCTTCTACTTTTTAATTACTCTCTATGTTTCCTTCACATTAGCCGGTCTGAGGGGAGATTCATTTGTGGTCCAATCTTGGGAATACACCTTTAACAAGCCCATTGACCAGATTGGTAGTTGGCTCATTCTTTTAACAACAGGGCTGATTGTACTGATTTTATTCAGCATTAGCCATATCGCCCGTCTAGTTCAAAAAGTATGCAAACTACTTCTTGAAGAAGATTATTTCGCATCATCTAGTCTCGAACTGTATCGGAAACTCTTTTTCAGCCTACTCACTCTGACTGCTAGTCAGCTTGGCTTAACAGCTTTGATTTTCCTGACAAAGGCCACAGGCCCTTACAACTTCCTCAATCTTCGTTGGTCTGATTTTATCCTTAATGCCCTCTTTATCTTCCTAACCTACTTTGTCTGGCATCTTGTCCAAAAAGGACAAAAACTAGAAACCGAGAATAGCGAGTTTATTTGATATGGAAATGATTCGAATCAACCTAGACAAGGTACTGAAAGATCGGCAGGTGACCTCCAAGGACTTGGCAGAACAAATCGGCATCACAGAGGCCAATCTCTCCATTCTCAAAACAGGAAAAGCCAAAGGCATTCGCTTCAATACCCTGATGAGCATTTGTCGGATTTTAGAGTGTCAACCGGGAGATATTTTAGAATATGTGAAAGAATAAGAAACCTAAAAAGCAAAAGCCATCCCTGATGACTTTTGCTTTTTAATAGGTCGCCAAGCGCTTTTCCAAATGCAGTTGCCCCAGTGCATAGAGGGTGCAAATCCCCCAATAAATAAGAGCTACACAGATGTACACTGTCATGTAGTCTGACTTGGCCCCACCAACAATCTTTGCCTTGTTGAAAATCTCTGGTACGGTAATCATGGCTGTCAGCGAGGTGCTCTTGACCATATCCAGTAGGACATTACTGAGGGGCGGAAGAGCAATCCGAAAGGCCTGTGGAATGATAATCTTGCGGTAAATAACAGGTTTTTTGAGTCCTAGCGAGCAAGCCGCCTCCCACTGACCCCTATCAATCGCCGATAAGGACGAGCGGATAATCTCCGAAATATAGGCGCTGGACATGGAGGTAAAGGCGATAATAGAAGCCGTAATAGCATCCAATTGCAGGCCCATGAAAGGTAAGCCGAAGTAGATAAAGAACAGGAGTACCATCAATGGGATTCCCCGCATAAGGGAGATATGGGCCATAGCCAACCAGCGCAAGGGAGCAAATTTGGACATCCGCATCAAGGCAACAAAGAAACCACAAAAGGTTCCCAAAGCAAACCCAACCAAAGAGAGAGAAAGGGTGTAAGGCAAGCCCTCCAAGATTTTAGGAATGGCCTCCCTCGCAATATCAATATTAAAAATGGCCTGCCAATTGAGGTTCATAGGCTCTCCTTTTCTTTGTCGTTTAAAAAGAGGAAACGGGAAAGAACGCGACAGATAAAAAAGAGTTCCCCTCACTTCCAAAATGACAGGTTCGGGCTAAAATAGTCCACTGGACTATTTTACTCCCACCCCGCACAGCTCAAAAGATTCAATGCCCCTTTTGAGCTTGGAAATGAAGCGAACTCTGTTCGCGTCAGTCGTAGAGGTCCGATTTGGAGTGTAAATACAAATTACGGAGATTTGCTTTGCAAATCTTATCTCCAACCTGTACTGTTAAAGCCAATCAACCACTGCGCCGAGATGTTGACACGAACTCTGAGAAGTGGCGCTGGGCTTGAACCCAGACTCATCACTTCTCAGAGTTCTTTCCACTCCCTTTTGTTTATTCTACATCTGAAGTATCAATCACCGGAAGATTTTCTGCACCTTCGATAGCCTTGGTCAAATCTTGGCCAGCATAGTATTTTTCAGAAATCGCAAGAAGAGTTCCGTCTTCTTTCATGTCATTGATTACTTGGTCTAATTTTTCCTTTAAGCTAGTATCTGTCTTGCTCATTACAATCCCTTGTTCAGTTGGATTGTATTTGGCAGTTCCCATTTTCACCTTGATATCTGGGAAATTAGCATTTACCCATTTGATAGCCATTACTTGAGTATAGTAATCATTTGGAATAAAATCTGTACGACCTGTTGATACATCACGCAAGTAGACATCGTTGGTCACATTGTCATAGATAACCGGCTCAGCACCTAATTTCTTAGCAATTTTCATATACTGAGTACCAGCACCGCCACCAGCTTTCTTACCTTCCCAGTCGCTCAAATCAGCTGCTTCCATTCCCGAAGAACCATCTTCACGGACAATGTAACCGCCCACAGAGTATTTATACGGGGTTGAAATGTTGTACTTCTCCAACCGTTCTGGCGTAGTATCAAAGTTATTAACTGCCACATCTACCTTACCACTATCAACCGCAGTAAAGGCCTCTGCTACACCGATTTCTTGGTATTCAATCTCGACGCCTAAACGTTTCCCAATTTCGTTCATCATCTCAATCTCATAACCAACCAACTCATTCTTATCATTGTAATAAGAAGTCGGATAAAGAGTGCCTGGAGTAGCAACTTTTAAAACGCCTGCTGCTTCAACACGCTCCCACTCAGTTTGTTCCGCAGATGAACTAGAGGTGCTAGTACCTGTATTGGCACAAGCTGCCAAAGCCAGAGAAGAAACTAGCAAGGCTGAAGCGAAAAACTTTTTCAACATAATCAATCTCCTTTAGGAGCTTCTTGCTCCCTATCATTTTCTCTTGGTGTTACATCACCAACTTTTATAGGGTAACATATTCACATCTGATACGCAATTATTTGAACCGAAAAATGTATTCCGCTAAATTTTAAAGCAGCCATTCCCCTCTAACTCTTCTGCCACATGTAAAAGAAGATCCTCACGCCCCTTGGCAGCAAGCAGTTGCACACCAATCGGCAGACCCTCTGGTGTTTCATAGACCGGTAAACTAAGGGCTGGCTGACCTGTCAGATTGGCCTGTTGGGTAAAAGGAGTCCAAGATAAACTGTCTTCAAACATCTTCCAAATGAGTTCCTGCTGCTCCACCGTTGAGTACTCTCCTATATGGATTAAACGATTTTTCATATCATCGCTCAAATCAAATTGACCATGTTTTGGAGCAACATCTGCTACCGTAGGGGTCAAGAGTAAATCATAGCTCTCATGAAATCGTGCCATTTGGGCACTGTAATTATCCCAGTCCTGCAAAATTTTTGAATAATCTTTAGCCAGAATTGTTTGCCCGCTCTGGTAAATCGCCCAGGTCATCACTTCCATATCATCTAGAGTAAGGGCTCGTCCTAACATAGACTCTATCCCATCAAACATCTGGGCTGTTTCTACACTGTTCATTAGGTAGTAAGATTGCATCGCCTCTATCCCATCCAGTACAGGTTTTTTTAATTCAACCACCCTATGCCCCAATACTTCTAGGATAGGCACTAACTGGTACACAGCTTGCTGAGCTTCTTTTGAAACCTGACTGCCAATAGGGGAAACCGTCGAGTAAGCAATGGTCAGCGGCTTCTTTTTCGCCTCAAACAGATCCTCTCTCGATAAGGGAGCTAAGGGAAACGGAGCTTCTACCTGATAATCTTGCACATACCAGAGCAGGCGTTTCGTATCTCGAACCGACTGCGTAAGAGCAAAATGGACGGAAGCTCCTTGCCAACCGCGATAAGAGTGCGGACCAACCGGAATTCTTCCCCGAGTAGGTTTTAATCCTATCAGTCCATTAAAACTAGCCGGAATCCGAATAGAGCCACCACCATCAGAGGCAGCTGCAATTGGAACCATACCAGAAGAAAGGGCTGCCGCAGCACCACCGCTTGAGCCTCCTGCATTTCGACTTAGATCTCTAGGTAACTGCACCCTTCCATGAAGACTCGAATCTGAAATGTTCTTAAAACCAAACTCTGGGGTATTGGTTCGCCCCAAGATAATAAAGCCCAGGTCCTTTAAGGCCTTGACGTAGCAATCGGTTTCTCTAGCACGGTGACGAGCGAATAAGCGTGACCCTGCTGTTGATACTTCTCCTGCTTCATTTTGCCCTAAATCTTTTAGCAAGAATGGAACTCCTGCAAACGGCTTCCTCAGATGGTCTTTTCGACTTGCTTCTGCCAAAGCCTTGTCATATTGCTTGCTGACCACAGCGTTGAGCCGAGGGTTCAATCTTTCAATTTTATCAATGGCATCTTCTACCAATTCCTTGGCAGAAACCTGTTTAGCATTGACTGCCGCTGCCATGCTACTTGCATCTTTCCACATTCCTCCACCTCCGCCTGTTAAGCTTACCACGAATGAAAAAAATCAGCAAGCTAGGCTTACTGACTCTTTCTTACAAATCTTCAAAAGCATCCTTTACCTTGTCAAAGAATCCTTTTTTATGAGGTTGAACGTGAATGTTTCCTGCAGCAGCAAAATCTTTCAAGGCTGCTTTTTGACGTTCATTGAGGTTGGTTGGGGTGACAACATTGATGGTAACGTATTGGTCGCCGACACTGCCACCGCGTAGGCTAGGTGCCCCTTTCCCTTTCAGACGGAATTTCTTCCCTGTCTGTGTCCCTTCAGGGATAACCAAGTCTACATCCCCGTGAACAGTTGGCACATGAACAGTGTCTCCTAAGGCTGCTTGGACAAAGTTCAGGTTGAGCTTGTAGTGAATCGTTGTACCTTCACGCTCAAATTTATCCGAAGCTTGAACTTGGATGACCACATAGAGATCACCATATGGGCCTCCATTAAAGCCCGCTTCTCCTTGACCAGCAAGACGGATTTTTTGACCGGTTTCAACACCAGCTGGTACTTTAACCGTTACCGTATGGGCTTGTTTTTCATGACCTGTTCCGTGGCAGGTTTGACAAGGATCCTTAATTTGTTTGCCTCGACCATGACAGACATCACATGTCATCTGGCGACGCATAGTTCCCAACGGTGTTTGGGTGTCTACATTGATAACCCCTGAACCATGGCAACGACCACAGGTGACTGGACTGGTTCCTTGTTTCGCTCCTGTTCCCGTACAAGTCCGACAGGTTGCCTCACGATGGTAGCTAACCTCTTTATCCACTCCAAAAATAGCCTCTTCAAACTTGAGATTAACACGATATTGAAGGTCATCACCCTGACGCGGAGCATTTGGATTGCGACTAGCACCGCCTCCACCGAAGAAACTAGAGAAGATGTCCTCAAAGCCACCAAAACCAGCTCCGTCAAAACCACCAAAACCACCTGCTCCGCCACCGAAGCCACCGTTAGCTCCAGCTGGACCGTATTGATCATAGGCAGAACGTTTTTGTGGATCACTCAGAGTTTCATAGGCCTCTTGAACTTCCTTGTACTTATCTTCCGCACCCGGTTCCTTGTTGATGTCTGGATGGTATTTTTTTGAAAGCTTACGATAAGCTTTTTTAATCTCGTCTTGCGAAGCGCTCTTAGAAACGCCCAGACGATCGTAATATTCTGTATTGTTCATATAAGATACTAAGGGCGTAAAGCGGACACAGCCAAAATAGGAGTTTTGACGCAGGACCTCACTGTCCTAGGAAAAACTATCTTTTTGGCACAGTCCGTAGCCCGTGTTCAATTAAGAACTCGTTCCTTTCTATATTAATTTAGGAAAAGTAAAAACAGGAAACTGACGCAGTGTGTCTAACACACTAGGAAGTTTATCTTTTTCACTAGGTTTTTAGCCTGTGTTCGAATAACCGAACTTGTATTCCTTTCTTTAGAATGTTGAAAGTAGCCCGTGTTCGATTACGAACACTTTCCTTTCTGTAAGAGTTGGGTGGGTATTTACCCAAAAACAGAGGCTGAGTAGCAACCTCTGTGATTGGAATCTTGATTGACTAATGTTTGATTCTCGAGAAGATGAGAACTGAGTTCTAGCTAGGAACATCGGAAAAAAGATAACTTTCCTTGAATGCAAGCATTCAGCGTCAAGTTTCTATTTTTCTGTCGTTCTTTTAACGCTCTCACATCTTGACTTACTTTTCAGTAAACTCGCCGTCTACCACATCATCACCTGCGTTGCCAGCTGTTTGGGCACCTTCTTGGTCTGCGGCTGCTTGTTGTGCTGCTGCGGCTTGCTCGTAGAGTTTCACTGCAAGGGCTTGGGCTTTTTCGTTGAGGTTTTCAAGTTTAGCCTTCATGTCGTCCAAGTTGTTTGCTTCTTGAGCTGCTTTCAACTCGTCAAGAGCTGCCTGGGCTTGGTCGCGTTCTGCGTCGAAGCCTTTGCCTTCAGTTTCTTTAAGAGTTTTCTCAGTCGCAAAGATTGCTTGGTCCACATCGTTACGAAGATCCACTTCTTCCTTACGTTTCTTATCTGCTTCAGCGTTTGCTTCTGCATCTTTCATCATGCGGTCGATTTCTTCATCTGTCAAACCTGAGTTAGATTGGATAACGATGGTTTGTTCTTTTTGCGTACCAAGGTCTTTGGCTTTTACAGAAACGATACCGTTCTTGTCAATGTCAAATGTTACTTCGATTTGTGGAATACCACGAGGTGCTGCAGGGATGTCAGTCAATTGGAAACGACCAAGAGTCTTGTTGTCCGCTGCCATTGGACGCTCACCTTGAAGAACGTGGATATCAACAGCTGGCTGGTTGTCTGCTGCAGTTGAGAAGACTTGTGATTTAGAAGTTGGGATGGTAGTGTTGCGGTCGATGAGTTTTGTAAATACACCACCCATTGTTTCGATACCAAGTGACAATGGCGTTACATCAAGAAGAACAACGTCTTTGACATCACCAGTGATGACACCACCTTGGATTGCCGCACCCATAGCAACCACTTCGTCAGGGTTTACAGATTTGTTTGGCTCTTTACCAGTTTCAGCCTTGACTGCTTCTACAACGGCTGGAATACGAGTTGAACCACCGACGAGGATAACTTCGTCAATTTCTGACAAGCTAAGGCCTGCATCTGAAAGGGCTTGGCGAACAGGAATTTTTGTACGTTCAACAAGGTCGTAAGTCAATTCGTCGAATTTCGCACGCGTCAAGGTCATTTCCAAGTGAAGTGGACCTGCTGCACCAGCAGTGATGAACGGCAGGCTGATTTGAGTTGAGGTTACACCTGACAAATCTTTCTTGGCTTTTTCAGCCGCATCTTTCAAACGTTGAAGGGCCATCTTGTCAGCTGACAAGTCGATGCCGTTTTCTTTCTTGAACTCTGCTACCATGTGGTCGATAATCTTTTGGTCAAAGTCATCACCACCGAGCTTGTTGTCACCTGCAGTTGCAAGTACATCGAAGACGCCGTCACCAAGTTCAAGGATAGATACGTCGAAGGTACCACCACCAAGGTCGAATACCAAGATTTTCTCGTCTTTGTCAGTCTTATCCAAACCATAAGCAAGAGCTGCTGCAGTTGGCTCGTTGACGATACGTTCTACTTCAAGACCAGCGATTTTACCAGCGTCTTTTGTTGCTTGACGTTGGGCGTCGTTGAAGTAAGCTGGAACTGTGATAACGGCTTTGGTTACTTTTTCACCAAGATAATCTTCTGCATAACCTTTCAAGTATTGAAGGATCATAGCTGAAATTTCTTGTGGTGTGTACTCTTTACCATTTGCTGAAACTTTTTCAGAAGTTCCCATTTTTGATTTGATAGAGATGATGGTATCTGGGTTAGTCACTGCTTGGCGTTTTGCCGCATCACCAACGATGATTTCACCATTTTTGAAAGAAACAACAGATGGAGTTGTGCGGTTCCCTTCTGGGTTTGCGATGATTTTTGATTCAGTTCCTTCAAGAACTGCAACTGCTGAGTTAGTTGTACCTAAGTCAATACCGATGATTTTAGACATTGTTTTTACCTCTTTTTATTTACTTTCATTTTTGTCTAGTTTAACGACATTTCGGTCAAGTTTTTTTGAAAATGGCAGAGCTGCTTTGCTAATCTTAGTTGTAAACCACCACCATAGCTGGTCTCAGCAAGCGTTCATGCAAGGTGTAGCCTTTTTGGAAAACCTGTGCAATGCTATCTGCTGGGTGTTCATCATCTGCTGGAACCGTTTGGACAGCCATGTGGAGATTTGGATCAAAGATGTCTGTTGCGACTTCTTCCACTCCTTCTTCTTTAAGGGCTTGAATCAAGCTTTCCTGTACCATCTCAATGCCCTTTTTGACATCTTCTGTCAAACCTTCGACTTGAAGGGCACGCTCCAAGTTATCCAAGCTCGGCAAGATTTTCTTGGCCAAGTCTTGCGAACGGTAACGCTGAATGGTCTGGCGTTCCTCGTTGGCTCGGCGTTGGATATTTTGCATTTCAGCGTGGGCACGAAGGTACTTGTTTTCAAATTCCTCTGCTCGCTCCTTTGCCAAATCCAGTTCTGATTTTTCAGGAGTTTCAACAACTTCTTCTGTTGCCTCAACCTCTTCTACGATTTCTTCATTTTTGATTTCTTCTGACAAGTTGTTCACCTCTTCATTTTCTATTATTACTTTGACAACTAATAAATTGAGTTCGGGCTAGAAACTCAGAAAAAAGATAGATTTCCTTGTGTCTGATGACACCGCGTCAATCTCCTATTTTTCAATCGTTTCCTTCACGCCCTCACATCTTAATTGACCTCATAATGATTACTGCTCAGATAACGATAGTAATCGGTTAATTTCATAAATAAGACGCGGCTGATAATGTTGATCAAACTCATCTGCCTACGGTAGTCCATATCAACAGGGCCAAGTAAACTCATCTGGGCCATATCCCGATAGGGGATTGGAAAACGATGATGGATGACCGTTACATCTGCAAGAGCCGGATCGCTGTGTTCTGCCACTGTGATACTGGTCTGCTGGTCTTGTCCCAAACCTGCCCGTAGCTCTGTTGCCAAAACTTGCGGACTATCCAAGAGCTGATAGGTGGCGAGATTGCCATAAGTAAGCGAGGCGACTTTTCCGCTGATAAAGACCAATTCTCGGAAGAGATTGGAAAAAATGTAGTCCATCAAATCCAAGACATTATCTGTTGTGGTAAAGTAGCGCTGCACCACCTGAGGAATCTCTGTCCGCAGCTTGTAGTGGATAGACAAGACTGTCTGTCCAACGAAGCGTTCATCAACCAGACGCTTAAGCACTTCCAAGTCCTTAATCAAAAAGTTCTTTGGAATCGCAAACTGAACCGTGACAGGCTTGGATTGATCCAAAGTCAAAACTGCTAGGGCATCGTGATTGCTCAAACGCACGACATCAAAGGATGTTAACTGTTGATTAGTCGGCTCCACATCTAAGATGACTGATGTATAGCCTGTCAAATCTGCCAAGACTGCACTTGCACGTTCCAAAATGTCCTCTAGTTTGAAGGCTTCAAAGTCAAAGGCTTTGACTACCTGATAAACATCTTCTTCATTGATGTGTTCCAAGTTGAGCGAGTGATTGACAAAGTACTGAAAACCAGCCCGACTGGGCATCCGCCCACTTGATGTATGGGCTTTTTCTAGCAAACCCAATTGTTCCAGCTTGGCCATATCATTGCGAATAGTGGCAGAACTAGAAGCAATCATCTCCTGCAAGGCCTTAGAACCAACTGGCTCATGATGGCGCGTAAACAATTCAACAATCAGGTTCAAAATATCATTTTGACGTTGGGTGATCATCTTCGCTCCTTTCATGAACACGATTGATTTTTAACGTTAGCACTCTGGCATGTCGAGTGCTAAACTATATACTCCCATTATACGCCGAAAAAATGGATTGTCAAGAGAAAAAAACCAAAAAATTAGCACTCTTTTACCTAGAGTGCTAAAAATCGGTCTAAAGTCTGAGAACATCAACCCTTTTTCTCTTTTAATCGTAATAAATTCCAAAAATTCAAGATCATAATCAAGGTTATAGCAATCAAACTAATAAAGCTATTTCGATTTAGAAAAATCACTGCAAAAATAGCAAGCACATTGATGATAACTGCGATTTGTTTCTGTGTATTCATTATCCTACCTCCTTATACTTCCGACGCAAACGTAACAAACCTACCAAGCAATAAAGCAAGATTGGAACGGTCATGGTTGCCATACTAACAATAGCTGTAGGCATCTTTAAAAAATAAAACAGCAATATAAACAAGATAAGCAAGAACAATCCAAGCAAGAATTGTCTACTGATTATACGGCCAATCATTTCCAGTTTACTCTGAAGGTCGCTGTAAATTTCAACTTCACCTAAGGTTCGATTTTTCCTAAAATAGGAAAAGTGATTGCAGTCACCAATATAGTCCCAACCATAGTCTGCGAACATCTGGATATACTCGGACTTATCCTGTCCTCCGGGCTTGAAATCCAACTGATATACTACCTCTTCTGGCTGGCATTTTTCAAAAACAAATAGAGAACCAAGGTGATTTTGCACAAACTTCCACCCTTGACGGTGCTGCTTAGCCAAGTATTCTTCTTCCTTTTCAAAATCCGGTAGGAAAAAGAAACGCATTTCTGTCTTAGTTTCCATAACTTTCCCCCTTGCTATTCCAATAGAGGCGTTCAATCCTGGCTAGTTCTATCTCTAAGATTTCCTGTCCCACATCCGTTATATGATAGAATTTCCTTTTATCTTCTTCTCTGACAAATACAATCAGGCCATCCTTTTCCATCTTGGACAAGGTTCCGTACATGGTTCCAGGACTGATAACAACTTGACCAGCGGTCATCTCCTTTGTCTTTTGTGTAATCTCATACCCATGCCGCTCTTCCTGCAAATGAAAAAGGATATAGAAGGCAGTTTCTGTCATAGGGACATAGACTCGCTTTAACTTATCGTTCATAGTTTCCCCTTGTACCACAATGTATCGAACTTCGATGTATATATTATATCGCACTTCGATATATCCGTCAAGAAAAAAGAGAAGAACTCATCTTCTCGTCAAATAATATTCTGAAAAACACTCTCGGTGATTCGTCATGCACCCTAGAGGAGTTGAACCTCTAACCGCCTGATTCGTAGTCAGGTACTCTATCCAGTTGAGCTAAGGGTGCGCATTTCAATTTTATATCTTTACTATATAGAATTATTTTAAAATTGTCAAGAAAAAGAAAAAAAGCAACCCACTTTCTTGTTGCTTAACTCATAATCGATAATCGGGAAGACAGGATTCGAACCTGCGACACCTTGGTCCCAAACCAAGTACTCTACCAAGCTGAGCTACTTCCCGATGCCATTAAAAATAAATCTCCCCTAATGTTGCCATTAAGCGAGTCATGCACCCTAGAGGAGTCGAACCTCTAACCGCCTGATTCGTAGTCAGGTACTCTATCCAGTTGAGCTAAGGGTGCGCTCTATTACTATGCCGAGGACCGGGATCGAACCGGTACGATGTTGCCATCGCAGGATTTTAAGTCCTGTGCGTCTGCCTGTTCCGCCACCCCGGCCTCGCCTAAGCGAACGACGGGATTCGAACCCGCGACCCCCACCTTGGCAAGGTGGTGTTCTACCACTGAACTACGTTCGCATTGAATGCCGGCTACATGACTTGAACACGCGACCCTCTGATTACAAATCAGATGCTCTACCAACTGAGCTAAGCCGGCTTATTTCTTTCCTATGCGGGTTAAGGGACTTGAACCCCCACGCCCGAAAGCGCCAGATCCTAAATCTGGTGCGTCTGCCAATTCCGCCAAACCCGCATAATGACTCGTGCTGGGCTCGAACCAGCGACCCATTGATTAAAAGTCAATTGCTCTACCAACTGAGCTAACGAGTCTGAATCAATCTATTCTTCTTACTTCTTCAAAATGTCTCCCAGACATTTTGAACGGTCCCGACGGGAATCGAACCCGCGATCTTCGCCGTGACAGGGCGACGTGATAACCGCTACACTACGGGACCTATTAATTGTATTCAGACTAAAATCCTAGTAAAAGATAAACTTCCTTTTCTTGTACGGATTTCTTAATGTCTTCATAACTTATGGGAGTTAACGGGATCGAACCGCTGACCCTCTGCTTGTAAGGCAGATGCTCTCCCAGCTGAGCTAAACTCCCAAGGGTAAAGAGCCTAACTCAACTGAGCTAAACTCCCTATGTGCTAAGCGACTACCGTATCTCACAGGGGGCAACCCCCAACTACTTCAGGCGTTCTAGGGCTTAACTGCTGTGTTCGGCATGGGTACAGGTGTATCTCCTAGGCTATCGTCACTTAACTCGTTACTGTCTGAGTATAAAATATTCTTCCATATTTGTCAACTCAAAATTGAATATCTACCTACAAGATAACCGATGCTGGACTTTTCTTCGGATAAGTCCTCGAGCGATTAGTATTGGTCCGCTTCACATGTCGCCACGCTTCCACTCCCAACCTATCTACCTGATCTTCTCTCAGGGCTCTTACTAACATAAAGTTATGGGAAATCTCATCTTGAGGTGGGTTTCACACTTAGATGCTTTCAGCGTTTATCCCTTCCCTACATAGCTACCCAGCGATGCCTCTGGCGAGACAACTGGTACACCAGCGGTAAGTCCACTCTGGTCCTCTCGTACTAGGAGCAGATCCTCTCAAATTTCCTACGCCCGCGACGGATAGGGACCGAACTGTCTCACGACGTTCTGAACCCAGCTCGCGTGCCGCTTTAATGGGCGAACAGCCCAACCCTTGGGACCGACTACAGCCCCAGGATGCGACGAGCCGACATCGAGGTGCCAAACCTCCCCGTCGATGTGAACTCTTGGGGGAGATAAGCCTGTTATCCCCAGGGTAGCTTTTATCCGTTGAGCGATGGCCCTTCCATACGGAACCACCGGATCACTAAGCCCGACTTTCGTCCCTGCTCGAGTTGTAGCTCTCGCAGTCAAGCTCCCTTATACCTTTACACTCTGCGATTGATTTCCAACCAATCTGAGGGAACCTTTGGGCGCCTCCGTTACCTTTTAGGAGGCGACCGCCCCAGTCAAACTGCCCGTCAGACACTGTCTCCGTAGATGATAAACCTACCGGGTTAGAGTAGCCATAACACAAGGGTAGTATCCCAACAGCGCCTCTGTCGAAACTGGCGTCCCGACTTCATTGGCTCCTACCTATCCTGTACATGTGGTACAGATACTCAATATCAAACTGCAGTAAAGCTCCATGGGGTCTTTCCGTCCTGTCGCGGGTAACCTGCATCTTCACAGGTACTAAAATTTCACCGAGTCTCTCGTTGAGACAGTGCCCAAATCATTACGCCTTTCGTGCGGGTCGGAACTTACCCGACAAGGAATTTCGCTACCTTAGGACCGTTATAGTTACGGCCGCCGTTTACTGGGGCTTCAATTCAGATCTTCGCTTACGCTAAACCCTCCTCTTAACCTTCCAGCACCGGGCAGGCGTCACCCCCTATACATCATCTTACGATTTAGCAGAGAGCTGTGTTTTTGATAAACAGTTGCTTGGGCCTATTCACTGCGGCTCAGCTTAGCTGAGCACCCCTTCTCCCGAAGTTACGGGGTCATTTTGCCGAGTTCCTTAACGAGAGTTCTCTCGATCACCTGAGGCTACTCGCCTCGACTACCTGTGTCGGTTTGCGGTACGGGTAGAGTATGATACAACGCTAGAAGCTTTTCTCGGCAGTGTGACGTCACTAACTTCGCTACTAATCTTCGCTCCCCATCACAGCTCAATGTTACAGAAATAAGCATTTGACTCATTTCACACCTCACTGCTTAGCCCAGCACTTCCATTCGCTGGGTTTAGTTAGCCTACTGCGTCCCTCCATCACTTCATACTCTAGTACAGGAATATCAACCTGTTGTCCATCGGATACACCCTTCGGTCTCTCCTTAGGTCCCGACTAACCCAGGGCGGACGAGCCTTCCCCTGGAAACCTTAGTCTTACGGTGGATGGGATTCTCACCCATCTTGCGCTACTCATACCGGCATTCTCACTTCTATGCGTTCCAGCACTCCTCACGGTATACCTTCTCCACACATAGAACGCTCTCCTACCATAACACCTAAGTGTTATCCACAGCTTCGGTAAATTGTTTTAGCCCCGGTACATTTTCGGCGCAGGGTCACTCGACTAGTGAGCTATTACGCACTCTTTGAATGAATAGCTGCTTCTAAGCTAACATCCTAGTTGTCTGTGCAACCCCACATCCTTTTCCACTTAACAATTATTTTGGGACCTTAGCTGGTGGTCTGGGCTGTTTCCCTTTCGACTACGGATCTTAGCACTCGCAGTCTGACTGCCGATCATGAATCGTTGGCATTCGGAGTTTATCTGAAATCAGTAAACCGAGATGGCCCCCTCATCCAAACAGTGCTCTACCTCCAAGATTCTTACATATCGACGCTAGCCCTAAAGCTATTTCGGAGAGAACCAGCTATCTCCAAGTTCGTTTGGAATTTCTCCGCTACCCACAAGTCATCCAAGCACTTTTCAACGTGCCCTGGTTCGGTCCTCCAGTGCGTCTTACCGCACCTTCAACCTGCTCATGGGTAGGTCACATGGTTTCGGGTCTACGACATAATACTAATCCGCCCTTTTCAGACTCGGTTTCCCTACGGCTCCGTCTCTTCAACTTAACCTCGCATCATATCGTAACTCGCCGGTTCATTCTACAAAAGGCACGCTCTCACCCATTAACGGGCTCGAACTTCTTGTAGGCACACGGTTTCAGGTTCTATTTCACTCCCCTTCCGGGGTGCTTTTCACCTTTCCCTCACGGTACTGGTTCACTATCGGTCACTAGGGAGTATTTAGGGTTGGGAGATGGTCCTCCCAGATTCCGACGAGATTTCGCGTGTCTCGCCGTACTCAGGATACTGTTAGGTAGATAGACTATTTCGAATACGAGGCTCTCACTCTCTTTGGCTGACCTTCCCATGCCATTCTTCTATACTCTATCCGTCCACGTTACAGTCCTACAACCCCGAGAAGTAAACTTCTCGGTTTGCCCTCCTGCCTTTTCGCTCGCCGCTACTAAGGCAATCGCTTTTGCTTTCTCTTCCTGCAGCTACTTAGATGTTTCAGTTCACTGCGTCTTCCCTCCGCTACCCTTAACAGGTAGGGATACTAGCCAGTAGCTAGTGGGTTCCCCCATTCGGACATCTCTGGATCAATGCTCACTTACAGCTCCCCAAAGCATTTCGTCGTTTGTCACGTCCTTCATCGGCTCCTAGTGCCAAGGCATCCACCGTGCGCCCTTATTAACTTAACCTTATTACTAGTTTTTTCTAAACTAGAAATTGTACTCAGACTAAAATCCTAGTGAAAATGATAAACTGACTTGTGTGCAAGACACACTGCGTTAGTTTCCTATTTTCATACGGATTTCTTAACGTCTTCGTAACTTGTTTAAACTCATTAAATAGTCACAGCGTTTTCGGTTTATTTTCTTGTTACTATTCTTAATATATCTTCTCAGATATATCAGGATTGTTTGATAGATATTCAATTTTCAATGGACAAATACATGATATTAAGAACCGGTGCGACTTGCGCAAAACTTGCGTAGAATAAGGAGTGAACCAGCGACGTGTCCATAAGACACTAGATGGTTTCGACTTATTCCTAGAAAGTTTAGGTTCGTATTCAAATATCATCTTATCTAGTTGAACACGAGATTCATTTCTTAGGAAAAATGATGAACTGCCTTGTGTGTCAAGCACACTGCGTCAGTTCCCTATTTTTCTACAGAAATGTCGGCAAGCCGAACATCTCTTTGTATCCTAGATAATGGAGCCTAGCGGGATCGAACCGCTGACCTCCTGCGTGCAAAGCAGGCGCTCTCCCAGCTGAGCTAAGGCCCCGTACATGTTAATGTACCTGTTAACGTATTTAATTGTTTCGATATAATATCATTTCTTGAGACGCTGGTCCCTGTCGTGCACTAGCTCCGCTAGTTTCGACAAAGCTTCAACCTAACGGTTTCGCTTAGCTGAGCTAAGGCCCCACAAGACCTCTCAAAATTAAAGAAGACTAACGTACAGGTTTCCATTTCCTTAGAAAGGAGGTGATCCAGCCGCACCTTCCGATACGGCTACCTTGTTACGACTTCACCCCAATCATCTATCCCACCTTAGGCGGCTGGCTCCTAATAGGTTACCTCACCGACTTCGGGTGTTACAAACTCTCGTGGTGTGACGGGCGGTGTGTACAAGGCCCGGGAACGTATTCACCGCGGCGTGCTGATCCGCGATTACTAGCGATTCCGACTTCATGTAGGCGAGTTGCAGCCTACAATCCGAACTGAGACTGGCTTTAAGAGATTAGCTTGCCGTCACCGACTTGCGACTCGTTGTACCAGCCATTGTAGCACGTGTGTAGCCCAGGTCATAAGGGGCATGATGATTTGACGTCATCCCCACCTTCCTCCGGTTTATTACCGGCAGTCTCGCTAGAGTGCCCAACTTAATGATGGCAACTAACAATAGGGGTTGCGCTCGTTGCGGGACTTAACCCAACATCTCACGACACGAGCTGACGACAACCATGCACCACCTGTCACCGATGTACCGAAGTAAAACTCTATCTCTAGAGCGGGCATCGGGATGTCAAGACCTGGTAAGGTTCTTCGCGTTGCTTCGAATTAAACCACATGCTCCACCGCTTGTGCGGGCCCCCGTCAATTCCTTTGAGTTTCAGCCTTGCGGCCGTACTCCCCAGGCGGAGTGCTTAATGCGTTAGCTGCGGCACTGAGTCCCGGAAAGGACCCAACACCTAGCACTCATCGTTTACGGCGTGGACTACCAGGGTATCTAATCCTGTTCGCTACCCACGCTTTCGAGCCTCAGCGTCAGTTACAGACCAGAGAGCCGCTTTCGCCACCGGTGTTCCTCCATATATCTACGCATTTCACCGCTACACATGGAATTCCACTCTCCCCTTCTGCACTCAAGTTTGACAGTTTCCAAAGCGTACTATGGTTAAGCCACAGCCTTTTACTTCAGACTTATCAAACCGCCTGCGCTCGCTTTACGCCCAATAAATCCGGACAACGCTCGGGACCTACGTATTACCGCGGCTGCTGGCACGTAGTTAGCCGTCCCTTTCTGGTAAGTTACCGTCACTGTGTGAACTTTCCACTCTCACACTCGTTCTTCTCTTACAACAGAGCTTTACGATCCGAAAACCTTCTTCACTCACGCGGCGTTGCTCGGTCAGGGTTCCCCCCATTGCCGAAGATTCCCTACTGCTGCCTCCCGTAGGAGTCTGGGCCGTGTCTCAGTCCCAGTGTGGCCGATCACCCTCTCAGGTCGGCTATGTATCGTCGCCTTGGTGAGCCGTTACCCCACCAACTAGCTAATACAACGCAGGTCCATCTCATAGTGAAGCATTTGCTCCTTTCAAGTATTTACCATGCGATAAATACTGTTATGCGGTATTAGCTATCGTTTCCAATAGTTATCCCCCGCTATGAGGCAGGTTACCTACGCGTTACTCACCCGTTCGCGACTCATGATGAATGGTGGAGCAAGCTCCGGTATCCACCATGCGTTCCACTTGCATGTATTAGGCACGCCGCCAGCGTTCGTCCTGAGCCAGGATCAAACTCTCATTTAAATAATCGTTTGTCCGGCTAAGCACTCTGGCTTATCCGTTTATTGTTTTGTCATTGACGATTTATCTCTTAGATAAATCACCCTGCACGTTTGGTTCGTCTTCTTTAATTTTCAAAGGTCTTGTGCTCGCCCTCATCAGGCGACAACTATATCAGTATATCAGATACCTACGACCCTGTCAACTACTTTTTCTCCTTTTTTTGAATTTTTTCGTGATTTTTTTCGTGGCCGTCGCCGATGGTTGTTTTTGCCAGATTATATCAGAATAGCAAAAACCGACCCGGCTAGGTCGGTTTGTTATTATCCCAAACGTTGTTTTGCATCGGCAGCACGTTGGAAGGCTTGGCCGATATAGTTGATGCAGAGCATCATTACAAGGATAAACAGAGCCGCAGGTAGCCAAATCCAGGTTTTGTTTTCCAAGATGTCAGCATTGCGGGCGTTTGAAATCAGGGTTCCTAAACTTGGTACGGTTGATGGTAGACCAAAACCAAGGTAGGTCAAAGAAGTTTCAATACCAATATTCCCTGCAAAGTTCAAGGTTAGGTTAACGATGATGAGGGAGCTCAAGTTCGGCAAGATTTCTCTGAACATAATCATGAAGTCACTTGAACCCAGAGTTTTTGAAGCACTAACGTAGTCTAAACGAGATTCTGATAGTGTTCTTGTCCGGAACAAACGGGCTTTGAAAGTCCAATAAAAGGCACTCATGATGAGGATGAAATGATAGATAGTATAGTTTTTGATAACTGTTACAAACACAATAATCATCATTGTCATCGGCAGAATCATGATAAAGTCAACGACCCGCATGAGGAAGCCATCAATGCGTCCGCCGTAGTATCCAGAAATAATACCGAGCGATACACCGATAAAACTTGTAATAATGGTAATCGAAAATCCGATAAGAATGGAATTACGAGCACCGATAATCAGCTGACCGAAGATGTCTTTACCACCTTCATCTGTTCCAAGAATGAAGCCATCGACTCCCGGCTCTAGATAACGGCCCATCAAGTTTACTTTCATAACCTCTTCTTGATTCAGCAAGGCCGCTCCGATAAAGACCGTTAACAAAATGGTTACGAGGAGGATAAGGGAACCTAGGGCTACCTTATCTTTCATAAACTCCCGAGCGATAATACGGAATCCACCTGGAGGAGTAGAAGCCGTTTGTTGTTGTTTCTTTGTTTCTTTACTCACTTTGACTTCTCCTTTACTTCACGCGGATACGCGGATCAACAATACTCATAATAATATCTGACAAAAGGGTACCCAAGAGTGTTGCAAAACCAAATAACAAGATAAGAGCCAAGACAACACTGTAATCACGGGTTGTTAATGAACTAATGAAGAGTTGCCCCATACCTGGGTAAGTGAAGATAGATTCTACGAAAATCGCCCCACCAATCAAACCAGTCAATTCATACCCCAAGAAGGATGCAATCGGCAAAATAGAATTGCGGAAGATATGACGGTTGTAAACAACCTTCTCTGGAACACCCTTCGCACGAGCAGTCCGAACGTAGTCCTGTCCTTTAGCGTCGATTACTCCTGTTCTCAGGTATTGAATCGTACCTGTCGTGGAGAGAATGGCCATGGTCAGAGCAGGAAGGATCATGTGATGCAAACGGCTAGCCAAGAGTGCAAACCCTTCAACACCAGAATCTACCGAACCACGGGTTGGGAACCATCCCAAGGTGAAGCCAAACAACCATAGAAGGAGGATGGCAAAGATGAAGATAGGAGTTGAGAAGGTCAAAAAGTTATAGAGGACAATCGCACGATCAGCAAGAGAGTTCTGGTAGCGACCTGCAATCATACCAAGTGGCAAGGCGATAAGGTAGGTCAGAATCATCGTCAAAAGCGACAACCAAATCGTGTTGTTCAGACGTTCCATAACAATGTTGATAACTGGTTGTTTGAAGAGGAAACTTTGACCGAAATCACCTTGCAAGATGTTACCAATCCATCTGAAATATTGAATATGAATTGGGTCATAGTAGCCTGCTTCAATTCGCATCTTTTCAATAATGGCTGGGTCAATAGACGGGTCAATCATCCCTGTAAATGGATCCCCCGGCATCATCTTGGCCACGAAGAAGGCGATGATACTAAGAATAATCACCTGAGGAATCATCATCAATAAACGACGTAATATTGTTTTCCACATCTTAGATTTTTCCTCCTTCCGGCAAGGCTACCTGATGGGTCGCTGAGAACGACTGCAGGTCGTAGACGCGACCGTTCTCATCGTAGTAAAGACCTTGTTTTTCTTGATATTCTTTTTCTGCTGCCAAACGATTTTCCTTGTTTTTCTGGCGGTTGACTGGGTCGATAACCGGGATAGCAGACAACAAGCGTTTGGTGTAGATGTGTTGCGGGTTGTTGTAAATATCTCCCTTGCTTCCTGTTTCAACGAAGCGACCGCGATACATGATGAAGAGTTCGTCACACATGTGCTGAACCACACCAAGGTCGTGGGAAATGAAGAGATAGCTTAATTTGAACTCATCTTGAATACGTTTCATGTAGTTCAACACCTGCGCCTGAACAGATAGGTCCAAGGCAGAAACGGGCTCATCGGCAATAATCAACCGTGGGTTGCTTGCCAAGGCACGAGCAACACCGATACGTTGGCGCTGACCACCAGAAAATTCGTGTGGGTACTTGATTAAAGCTTCTTCGTTGAGTCCGATGGTATCAAGCAACTGGAGGACTTTCTTCTTTTCTTCATCTGGAGAGAGGCGTTCAAAGTTACGGATTGGCTCAGCAATAATGTCTAAAATACGCTTTTTAGGGTTGAAACTAGACAAGGAATCCTGGAAGATCATTTGCACATCACGATTGAAGGCACCTTTTTTTCTACGGGATTTGTTGGTGATGTCTTGTCCTTCGTAAATGATTTGTCCTGCTGTTGAGCGTTCCAAACCAATGATGGCTTTACCGATGGTTGATTTTCCTGAACCGGACTCTCCAACAAGTCCGTAGGTCTTTCCTTCTTCAAAGTTGATGTTCACACCGTCAACGGCATACACATGGTCGGTGACACGGTTAAAGAAGCCACTACGAATCGGATAATGAACTTTTAAATCTTTAACTTCAATAAATCCCATTTTTAGGCTTCCTCCTTAAAGTAGAATGTTTCATAACAAGTACAACGCACAAAGTGGTTTGGTGAAACTTCGTGCATGCCAGGGTTTGCTTCGTGGGCTTCCTGCTTAAGCCATGGAATCCGCGGTGCAAAACGGCAACCTGTACGAATCATCTTGGTGATTGGCGGCACGATTCCTTCGATAACGTGCAAATCGCCACCCTCGCTACCTGATTGTGGGTTTGATTTGAGCAGCGAGCGGGTATATGGGTGTTTTGGATTGGTGAAGAGTTCCTCTACTGGAGCCACTTCTACAAATTGTCCGCCGTACATAACGGCTACTCGATCTGCTGTTTCTGCAACAACACCGAGGTCGTGAGTAATCAAAATGATACCTGAGCCTGTTTCTGCCTGAATGTCGTTAAGCAAATCCAAGATTTGTGCCTGAATGGTCACGTCTAGGGCAGTGGTTGGTTCATCAGCGATAATAATTGGTGGTTTACATGACAAGGCAATGGCAATGATAATCCGCTGACGCATCCCTCCTGAGAGTTCATGCGGGTATTGCTTGAAAGTACGTTGCGGATTTGGAATACCTACTTGTGCCAATAATTCCAAGACGCGCTCTTTGCGTTCTGCTGCATTCAAATCCGTGTGGTAAACAAGAGCTTCATCAATCTGAGAACCGATGGTCATCAGAGGGTTGAGGGAAGCCAATGGATCTTGGAAAATCATACCAATGTCATTTCCACGAATGGTATTGTACTTGGCTTCATCCATACCAACCAATTCTTGGTTGTTGTACTGAATGCTGCCTTGAATCTTTGTGTTTAGCGGATTGTGCAAGCCCATGATAGTGGTTGCCAGGGTTGACTTACCACAACCGGATTCTCCCACTATCGCAAGAATTTCATTCTTTTGAAGATTGATGGAAACACCATCTACTGCGTCAAAAAAATCGTCGCCAATTCGGAATCCGACGTGTAAATCTTTAATTTCTAAAAGCGGTTTTTCCTTACTCACGCTTTTCCTCCTTTTGTCATCAGCCAGACCACCCTAGGTCGTGCTAGTCGATTCTATCCTTATTCTTATTAAAATAGAATATTTCTATTAGTCTACCACAAATGGCCTCTTTGCGCTAGCTATTTTAATAAAAATGAATCGCAGGCTGGCTAGAGTATACCTAACTAATATAACATATTTGAATGATATTTTATACATACCAACCTGAAAAAAGCCAACCAAGTTGGCTTTTTCAGATTAGACCTTCCGTCTTATGGTATGTTTATTCTGAAACGACACCTTTGTCAGCTGTCAATTCAACCTTTTCCCAAGCCTGAACTGAACCTTTAGATGCTGAACCATAGTAGTTGTCAAAGTATTTCACGCGTTTGTTTACCGCAGTCAACTCTTCGTTTTCAAATGTTGGAATAGCAAAGGCTTGTTCGTAAGCATATTGTTGCCATTTCTTGAAGTTTTCAACATTTGTCTTTTCATCAAATGATTCTACAGAAGCAATAGCTTTGAGCAAGGCAGTGTTCTCATCTGATACGAAACGTGAGAAGTTGAACATTGCGCTTGGTCCCCA
Source organism: Streptococcus oriscaviae (assembly GCF_018137985.1). NCBI lineage: Bacteria > Bacillati > Bacillota > Bacilli > Lactobacillales > Streptococcaceae > Streptococcus > Streptococcus oriscaviae. Next base: position 1,060,540 of record NZ_CP073084.1, read on the forward strand.
AAGACCTGTTGGGTCTGGATCATAACCTGTTGACCAGCCACCAGCGTACATGTCGATGTTGGCATCGTTGGCTTGCAACATATCGTAGAATGAGTTGATTTCAATCGTACGACCTGTGTAAAGCTGAACATCCAAACCAACTTCTTTCCACCATGTCAAGTATTGTTGGATAAGGGTTTCGTTTGCTTCTGTACGCTTACGAGCAGCAAAGTTGATAGTGAGTTTTTCACCATTTGGATCTTCGCGAAGGCCATCACCATCTACATCCTTGTAGCCTGCTTCATCCAAGAGCTCTTTTGCTTTTTCTGGGTCGTAGGTGTATCCTGGCAACTCAGAATCGTGTACATCGCCGAAGAAGGAGATAATCAATGAGTTTGCCGGACGATACAGACCATTGTAAAGCGCTTCGCCTGCTTGTTTTGTATCGATAGCGTAGGCAATCGCTTGACGAAGATTAACGTTGTTCATCTTCGCACTTTCATTCATCACATTCTTCTTAGCAGTTTCATCGTAGGTTCCAAGGTTGAATGAGATGTACTCATAAACTGAAGCCAGACTTCCTGTAACTGTGATGTTTGACAGGTCTTTGTAAGAGTCCAACTGGTCTGTTGGCATGTCAGCGATGTCGTAGTTACCAGCTTTCATCTCAGATACGATGGTGTCTGGTGAAACAATGTCCATCTTCACGCTGTCCAATTTTGGTTTGCCTTTGAAGTAGTTCTCGTTGGCTACAAAGGTAACAGACTCACCGCTAACGATGTCTTTTACCTTGAATGGTCCCATACCTACATGCTTAGCTGTACGAGAGTACTCGCTTGCTTCCCAGTCTGCTACTGGAATGTCTTTGTAGATGTGCTCTGGCATAACGAATGCAGGGACATTACCACCAGCATACATCATAGAAGGAGTCATTTCTTTCACGTTCAAGACAACTGTGTAGTCATCCACCTTCTCAAGACCTGAGATGTCAGTTGCTGTTCCTGCAACGAACTCATCCATACCGACGATGTTGGTAAAGCGGTCGTCGAAACGTACACCAGTATAACCCTTATCTGCCATCGCCTTGATGGTGAAGATGTAGTCATCAATAGTGAAGGCTTCGCCGTCTGACCACTTGTAGTCTTTACCAGTCAAAGTAACGGTCAGCTTCTTGCCTTCGATGTCAAAGTCCACCTTAGCAAGACCTGAGTCGTCCAACTTACGGTTGCCGTCATAGCCAAACATAGAACTATCGACCATCCCACCAAAAGTAGAGTCAACGTTATTGTCTGTCAACTCGTCAATCAAAAGACCGGTAGAAGTTGATGCAGCAACAATAGCATAGTTCAATTGACCGCCTGAAATCGCGTCCCCATCGTGAGTCACTTCAGCAGGGAAAGTTGTTTCCGGAGCTTTTGAACTTGTTGAAGATTTAGAACCACAAGCCACAAGTACAGATGCAGACAAAAGCGTTACACCTGCAAGAGCAAGCCAGTTACGTTTCTTTTTCATAAAACACCTCTATGTATTTTTTTGCAGACCATTTCATGTCTATGCATATTATTATACCATAAAAATTTCTTAAAGAAAGCGTTTTGTCAGAAAATTTTGTAAAAGCTTAAATTTTCATTTTTTTCTAATAATTTGCAAAACCACTTTCATTTCTTGCTTCCTCTTTTTGTGGTATAATAGGGCAATTGAGTTCTGAAAGGATGTATTATGCGTAAATATATTGCCCTCTTGGTCGGACTGGCTCTGTCTCTGTTTTTGGGCGGCCCCAAGCTTGCTGCTGAGGATTTTTCTGTTGCTGCCAAGCATGCGATTGCTGTTGAGGTCAGCACTGGAAAAATTCTATACGAACAGGATTCCCAAACACAAGCAGGTGTTGCCTCTATCACAAAATTGCTAACTGTCTATTTGGTTTACGAAGCGATTGAAAAGGGAGAACTCCAATTGACAACTCCTGTGGATATTTCTGATTATCCATTTAGTTTAACCAGCAATCCCTTGTTAACCAATGTTATCCTAGATTCTCGGAATTATACAGTAGAGGAGCTGCTCCATGCTTCACTGATTTCTTCATCTAATAGTGCCGCTATTGCGCTGGCAGAAAAAATCGCCGGAAGCGAAACAGCTTTCGTTGATCGCATGAGGGAAAAATTGAAAGAGTGGGGTATCACAGAAGCAAAGATTTATAATGTTTCTGGCTTGGACAATGAGGATTCGGGAGAACATATTTACCCTGGTTCTAAGACCGAAGACTTTAACACCCTGTCCGCACTGGATGTTGCTATCATCACTCGCAAGCTCATCTTGGACTTCCCTCAAGTCTTGGACATCACCTCAAAACTAGCTTTTGATTTGGAAGGTGAAACCTACTATAATACCAACCAGATGCTAGAAGGAGGCACCCATGCCAGAGGGGGTGTGGATGGTCTAAAAACAGGTTTTTCAGACGCAACTGGTGCTTCATTTGTCGCAACAACTACTCAAAATGATATGCGCATCATCACCGTCGTTATTCAAGCAACCGATGGAAATATCGACCCTGATAATCGCTTTGTAGCAACCAACAACCTCATCAACTATGTCTACGAGAACTTCTCAGCTGTTCCCCTCGTTGAAAAAGGCAAGCAATACAAAAAGAGTTCGGTGGCTGTTTTCAATGGTCAAACAAGCAAGGCACCTGCTGTGGCAGCTGAACAACTTCTGGTCATTCAGCGTAAAAACAGTGACAAAGAAATAACCGCTCGTTTTGAAGCGGCAACTGACGAATTGGATGCCCCGCTTACTGCTGGAACCGCAGCCGGAACACTGTACGTCAGCGATACCGACCTGATTGGAAAAGGCTATCTGGAAAAACAACCTAGCGTTGAAATGGTCATCGGTAAGGATGTCAAGGAGGCTTCTTGGCCGACCTCTTGGTGGAACCAGTTTGTCCGCTACGTCAATGAAAACCTCTAATTTTTAAAAGATATGAATGTGAATCAGTTATTTTCTAATTTTCTAAGTAAAATCTGTACGATTGTTTTTGCCCTCTTAAACGGCTCCAACCTATTCTTCATGGTTGGTTTGATTGCTCTTGCAAGCACGAAAACAAACGATTCTTTCCCTCTTATTTCACTGGTACCTGAACTAACGATTATCTGCGCCATTCTTCTTTACTTTTTTGTGAGGGAAAGCCTCTATTGGTTCTTTCGTCTGGCTGGCTATCATGCCTTACCAGAGTTGCAACACTTTGGCCTAAAAGGTACAACACGCTTGCCCTTGTTTCAAAAGCATACTCCTTCCTATCTGGCCCTTTACCGAGAACGCAATCGTTCCATCACTTTCCTTTTCAAGGCCTTGTTAGCTCTGATCGCTGGTGTAGCGGGAGCTGTTGTTCATTTTCTTTGGCACTGGTTTACCTTTTCTTTTCCAGCTATGTTGGGAGGGATTTGGGCAAGATTGGCATTCTTCGGGCTCTGCATCCTGTCTTATCTTTTCTACCTATTTTTCAAAAAATGGTTGCTGTCCTGCTTCGTCACAAATTTCGATGTGACTGTCAGCCTCACGGAACATGAAATGCCTATTTTTTCAAACAAACATTAACACTAAAAACCACCTCAGCTACTTTGGAAGTTCTTCCTTTTGTGTAGCTGAGGTGGTTTTATTATTGACCGTTTATCAAGTCGTCTCGCTAAAAAATTACTGTCGCAATTTCTTATCGCTAACTTCAGTGGGGAGTTTGATGGACTTGAACAGCTTTAGGGGCTGTTTGAGTCACAAGAAGGTATGAATTACAACGTAGAGCGACTGCCGTCGCCCCTTATCTCCAACGAGCGTTGGCATTTGTGTGTTTCAAATAGCTTCTTAGCTATTTGAAGCTACACAAATTAGCCAACGCTCCCCTCCATCTCATAAGCAATCAGTCTGTTGAGTTCGACGGCGTATTCCATTGGGAGTTCTTTGGTGAAGGGTTCTACAAAGCCCATGACAATCATTTCTGTGGCTTCTCCTTCTGATAAGCCGCGGCTCATGAGGTAGTAGAGCTGTTCTTCTGAAATTTTAGACACCTTGGCTTCGTGTTCTAGGGCCACTTGGGAGTTATGGATTTCGTTGAAAGGAATCGTGTCCGACTTGGAAATCCCATCCATGATAATGGTATCACATTCGATGTGGCTGACAGATTTCTTTGAATCTTTGTTGAAGGTGACTTGTCCACGGTAGTTCACTTCTCCGCCTCCGCGTGCGATGGACTTGGACACGATGGAAGATGAGGTACGCGGAGCGTTATGAATCATCTTGGCACCGGTGTCTTGCACTTGTCCTTTGTTGGCGAAGGCGATAGAAAGCATGGTTCCACGCGCCCCTTCTCCTTCCAAGTAGACCGCAGGGTATTTCATCGTTGTCTTAGCACCAAGGTTGCCGTCAATCCACTCGACCGTAGCGTTTTTCTCTGCTCGGGCCCGCTTGGTTACCAAGTTATACACATTGTCAGACCAGTTCTGGATGGTGGTATAGCGCATATAAGCCCCTTCGTGGGCAATAATCTCAACAATCGCCGCGTGCAGACTGGCTGTTGAGTAGGTTGGGGCTGTACAACCTTCTACATAGTGCACACTTGCCCCCTCATCAACAATAATCAAGGTCCGCTCAAATTGGCCGGTTCCTTCATTGTTAATTCGGAAGTAGGTTTGCAATGGAATGTCTAATTTAACTCCTTTAGGAACATAGATAAAGGTGCCGCCTGACCAAACAGCAGAGTTGAGAGCCGCCAATTTGTTATCGCTTGGTGGCACTAACTTTCCAAAGTACTTTTTAAATAGCTCCGGATGCTCTTTGAGAGCAGAGTCGGTATCGGTAAAGATAATACCATGCTTATCGTATTCTTCTTTCATATTGTGGTAGACCACTTCCGACTCGTATTGAGCTGACGCTCCGGCTAAGTAGGCACGTTCAGCTTCTGGAATCCCAATCCGTTCAAAGGTTTCTTTGATCTTATCAGGAACATCTTCCCAGCTACGGGCCGGTTTGTCGGACGGTTTTTGGTAATAAACAATGTCGTCAAAATCTAATTCTGACAAATCTGCACCCCAGGTCTGCATGGGCATTTTTCGGAAGGTTTCATAGGATTTGAGGCGGTATTCTAACATCCATTCAGGTTCTCCTTTGATACGAGAAATCTCACGAATGACCTCTTCACTTAAACCTTTTCCAGTCGAAGCAACCAATTCAATACCATCATCATGAAAACCAAATTTGTATTCCCCTAAATCAATAGGGGTCGGTTCAATTCTTTCTTCTGACATAATAATCCTTTCATTACTGTTTGCTGAGCTTATTCACCCTGCTCTGCTTGTCTGTCTAGGGCTTTTTTTAGGGCATTCCAAGAAAGGGTTGCGCATTTGATTCGTTGAGGAAATTTGGCAACTCCTGCAAGAAGGAAGGCATCTCCCAGCTGTTCTTGTTCATTCACCTCTTGTCCTTGAACGAGGCTTGAGAATGTATCCGCCAACTCCCTAGCCTGATGGATACTTTTTCCCAAGACGGCTTCGGTCATCATAGAGGCTGAAGCTGTTGAAATCGTGCAGCCAATGCCATCAAAAGCGATATCCGTGATAATTCCCTTTTCTAATTTAAGAGAAAGCTCAATCACATCACCGCAGGTGGGGTTGTGGAGCTGAAGAGCTTCCACTCCATCTAGTTTTCCTTTGTGGCGGGGGGATTTGGAATGCTCCGTCACAACCGCCATGTAGAGCGAATCAAGTTTAGAGAGTGCCATGGAAGTACTCCTTTGTTTTAAGGATAGCCTCTACCAGTTTGTCGCAGTCCGCCTTGCTGTTGTAAATGTAAAAGCTGGCGCGGACAGTCGATGGAAGCTGGAGATGGGCAAGCAAGGGTTGGGCACAGTGGTGACCGGCTCGAACAGCAACCCCTTCGTAATCCAATGCAGTTGCTACATCATGTGGGTGCAAGCCATCGAGGTTGAAGGCGATTAGACCTGTGCGTTTGGCCACATCGTGACTGCCGACAATACTGAGACTTGGAATGGCTTGAAGTTTTGGAAAAATGTAGTTCATCAATTCAACCATATGGGCTTCTATTGCATCCATTCCTAAATCTGTCAGATAATCAATGGCTGCCGCAAGTCCGATGGCACCTGCAATATTGGGTGTGCCGGCCTCAAATTTCCACGGCAAGTCCTTCCAGCTGGCGGTCTGCTTCGAAACAAACTCAATCATTTCTCCACCAAACTCCACTGGATTCATTTTCTGGAGCAATTCTTCCTTGCCATAGAGAACTCCTATACCTGTTGGGCCGAGCATTTTATGACCCGAAAAGGCAAAGAAATCAACGTCTAAGTCTTGTACATTGATGGCCATATGAGGTGTTGACTGAGCACCGTCCACTACCAAATAGGCTCCGACTTGATGAACCAGCTCCGCAATTTCCTTAACCGGAGCAACACTGCCTAAAACATTGGAAACATGGGCTAGCGAAACAAACTTTGTCTTATGGTTGAGCAACTCCTTCAATCCAGCCACATCCAATTGTCCGTCTTTGAGATAGACATAGCGGAGCTGAGCGCCGGTCTTTCGGCACGCTTCTTGCCAAGGGATGATATTGGAATGGTGTTCCATGATTGATAAAACAACTTCATCCCCAGGTTGCAACAGGTCTTGGGCAAACTGGGCTACCCAGTTCAGGCTGGTTGTTGTCCCACGAGTAAAAATAACTTCTCTGGCGGTCTTTGCATGGATAAAGTCCGCAACCGTTTGGCGGGCCGCTTCGTAGCGAGCGGTTGCTCGTTCTGACAGCGTATGAACGCCACGGTGAACATTGGCATTATCCTTTTGATAATAGTCCGCCAAGACTTCCAAGACCTGCTTGGGTTTTTGGGTGGTAGCGGCATTGTCCAAGTAGACAAGCGGCTCATCGTTAACCACCTGATGTAAAACAGGAAAATCCTGACGAATACTTGCAAAATCAACTGATGTCATATTATCTCTTTGCTAATTTTTCTTCAATAACGGCGATGAGTTCTTCGCGAACTTCCTTGACAGGAATCTCTGTGATAACCGAACCAAGGAAGCCGCGGATAACCAAGCGTTCTGCGGTTGCCAAGTCCAGTCCTCGGCTCATGAGGTAGTACATATCCTCAGGATCCACTTGACCGATGGAGGCGGCGTGTCCTGCCGTCACTTCGTTTTCATCAATGAGGAGAATGGGGTTGGCATCTGAGCGGGCTTTATCCGATAGCATGAGAACGCGACTTTCCTGCTGGGCATCTGCCCCCTTGGCTCCGCGAATAATGTGGCCGATCCCATTGAAGGTCAGAGTGCCGCGCTCCAAAATAACACCGTGTTGCAAAATGTGCCCCACAGAGTTGTGACCGTAGTTGGTCACACGGGTGTCAACACCTTGCACCTGACGGCCAGAGGATAAGGCTACCACCTTGAGATTGGCGTGACTGCCATTTCCCTTGAGGTCACTGTCAAAATCGGCAACAAGGTTGCCTTCATTCATCAAACCGAGCGCCCAATCAATAGTTGCATCTTGCCCCAAGTTGCCACGGCGGCTCATATAGGTTGACAGGTGTTTGCCTAGACGGTCAATAGCTGCAAACTTAATCTGACTGCCTGCAAGAGCAATCACTTCTACGGCAATGTTGGCAGAGGTTTCTACTGCGCCATCTCCCAAACTTTCAAAGCGTTCCAGGTAGTTGAGCTTACTGTTTTTTCCAGCGATGATCAGGACGCGCTTGTTAAAAGGTACAGAGCTTGTGCTATCCTGATAAAAAATCCCTTCCACAGGTTGATCAATCTCAACATTATCAGGCACATACAAAACGGCAGAAGCATTAAAATACGCTGCGTTGTATGCCGCAAGTTTATGCTCATCAAATGCGATGGCCGCTCCCAAATACTGCTCTAGGATATGCGGAATCACTTCAAGCGCTGAGGCAAAATCAGTAAAGACAACACCTTGTTCTGCCAAGTTTGCCGGCAGCTGCTCCAAAAGCGTTTGGCTGCCAACCTGAACCAACTTGGGATTATCTCCCAGAGCTGTAAAATCTGGAACAGTTGATACGGCTCCATTTTCTGAGATGGTGCCATCTCCTAAATTCCAGCGATGAAACTTGACCCGCTCAATAACAGGCAACTCCAGTTGGTCTATTTGCTCAAAAGCGTTGAGGCGTCGTTCAGTCAGCCAAGCAGGCTCTGCTTGGAGCTGCGAAAATGTTTGAATCTGTTCTTTGGTCATCTTCTATCCTCCAAAGACTAGGCTTCTTCTTTTTCTTCGTAGTCAATTCCTAGCTCAGCTGCTACATTGACATAGCCTTCTTTTTCAAGACGGACTGCTAATTCTGGGCCACCTGACAAGACCACACGGCCTTCCATCATAACATGCACCACATCTGGGGTAATATAGTTGAGGAGGCGTTGGTAGTGGGTGATAATCATAGCGCCAAAGCCCTCACCGCGCATCGCATTGATCCCCTTTGAAACAACTTTAAGGGCATCAATATCCAAACCAGAGTCAATTTCGTCCAAGAGAGCAAAAGTCGGCTCCAACATCAACAATTGCAGAATTTCATTGCGCTTTTTCTCACCGCCCGAGAAACCTTCGTTAAGGTAGCGCTCCGCCATTTCTTCTTTCATATTCAGGAGAGCCATTTTTTCATCCAACTTGGTGATGAAGTCGCGAACCGAAATCTTATCCTCGTCCTCCTTGCCAGCATTCATCGCTGCACGAAGGAACTCCGCATTGGTAATCCCTGGGATTTCAGAAGGGTATTGCATAGCCAAAAAGAGGCCCATGCGTGCCCGCTCGTCAACTTCCAACTCCAGAATGTCCACTCCGTCAAAGAGTACCTGTCCCTTGGTCACTTCATAGTGAGGATGCCCCATGATGGCTGCAGAAAGAGTCGACTTCCCTGTCCCGTTTGGGCCCATGATGGCTGCAATCTCTCCTGTTTTGAGGGTTAGGTTGACCCCTTTTAAGATTTCTTTGCCTTCAATCTCAACATGAAGATCCTTGATTTCTAATACTGACATGACTGTCTCCTTTTCTTTTTAACTGTTCCCATTATATCAAAAAAGAGCCCTGCTGGCTCTTTCTGTGTTTAGAAACATTCTTATTTCATTTTTTTGAATTCCGTTTGAGAATCCGTTTTTCCTTCCAGTTAGCAATGCTTTCCTGACGGTAACTGCTATTTCCAATAAAGCGGAGCAAGTTGAGGACAGGGGTGCGATTTTCACCAAAAATTCCAATCAGTTCAGACAGGATCAGAACTCCCAGCACCAAGGCAATCATGAGCAGGACGCCCCCCAGACGACTGGAAACATTGAGCAGAAGGGAAATTAGCGAAAAGACAAAGGAGATGGCGTAGATAACCAGCACTGTTCCCCTGTGGGTCAAGCCCAGTGAGAGCAGGCGGTGATGCAGGTGCATCCGGTCTGCTTCGTAGAATTTTTGTCCAGATAGCGTCCTTCGGATAATCGCCACAACCGTATCTGTCAGCGGCACTCCCAGAATAATCATAGGAGTCACCACAGCAACAGCCGTTGAATTTTTCAAGCCTTGCAGAGAGAGGACACCAATCATAAAGCCGATAAAGAGGGCTCCTGTATCCCCCAGATAAATAATGGCCGGGTGATAGTTATAGGGTAGAAAACCTGCAATAGCAGCCACTAATATAAAGATAGTCAGCGTCAAAAAGAGATTGCTATCGTGCAGGAAAAAGTAAGACACAATCCCCATGGTGGTCAAGGAGATAACCGAAACACCTGACACTAGACCATCCAAACCATCTATGAGATTGACCGCATTGGTAATCGTCACAATCCAGAGGATGGTTAGAACAAAGGATAGCCAGGGCGGAAAATGAATCATCGGCCCACCAAAAGGAATCTTGAAATCATCAAAGCGAAATTCAGTAAAGACCCAGATAATCGACGCTGCCACCAGCATCCCAAGCAATTTGGGAAGAGGACGCAACTCCTTAATATCATCAATCAAACCCGTCACAATGATAATTCCGCCCGCAAGCACCAAGGGTAGGGCGTAATCAAAGTAGGTGCCGTGGTAATTGATATGGGTTACGATACCAGGCAAAAACCAAAGGGCTGCAAGAGAAAAGGCGATAAAGATAGCCAAACCACCCGCTGTCGGCATAGGAACCTTGTTAATCCGCCGAGCGTTGGGATTGTCTACCGCGCCAATCCTAAAGGATAGGAAGCGAACCAGTGGAGTTGCAAGCGCCGCAATAATCAGGGTAGAGATAACTACGATGATGTATTTTAGTGCAAAAGGAATCATGAAAGACTAACCTTTCCCAATTCTTGAATAGCCGCAAGTGGCAAAAGGATATGACCATGTTCCTGCAAGACAGGTCTTGAAATCGTTGTGTCGTTGGTGTATTCCAACATGCGAGATAGGACATATTCCAGATAGTTCTTTGTGCGGTTTTCGATGTTGATAAGAACGGTCATATAGTAGCGGCCGTTCATCTTGTAAAGTTCAGATTCCTCCACATCGTAGTCAACCGTATCAACAAAAGCCACGACTTCTCTCAAACTAGCGAAATCCAAGATATAGTAGATATAGCGGTCGTCAATCTCTTCCTCTTCTTCTGCCTCGACCTTTTCCAAATAACGAACAGCCGCGTCATCGCCCGCACTTTTTTCTCGGACGGTTTTCTCCAAGGTCTTTAAAAATTCATCAGGTGTCATTTGCGACAGGTCTTCTAAGTTAGCCAAGTCAGCAAAATCTTCAAAATTCAAGTTTTTGTCAATGTCTGATTTGGTAACAAAAATATCCACCTTGTCTGGCTTTGGAGTCACCCGAAAACTAAGCATTCCGCTTTCTCGAAAGGTTAAGGGAAGTTCTAGCTCATCTAAGACTGTGTAGAAAAACTCCTCCGTCTTTTCTTGAGGAACCAGAAAATCTGCGATTTCCATCCCTCTTTCTTCTAGATCTTCTAATTTTATTGTGATTTTCAATGTTGAATCACTGATTTGTTTCATTTTCATGTTCACACCTCGTGCTCTCTTCTTCCGCCAGACCTTCAAAAGGCGGAATCCTCTTCTTTCTCATACAATCCTATTTCATTCATTATACAAGAAAGCTAGGTTTTTTACAAAAGAAAGGGAGCGTCTGAGGAGGAAGATTTTTATCCAAAACTCTTCTCTTTCGACGCCCCTTTTGGCAGGTTCTAAAAAATCAAGGTGATGAGGTAGTAAATCAGCAGCAGGAAACCCAAGCCGATACGATACTTACCGAAAATTGTAAAATCATGTTTTTTCACATAATCCGTCAAGAAACGAATGGCTAGAATAGATACTCCAAAGGCGGTCAGCATGGATACCAAGAGAAGGAACCATTGGCCACCTGTAACAGCAGCCCCATCCTTCAGGAGCTTGAAGAGTTTCAAGAAGCTAGCACCAAACATGATGGGAATTCCCAGGAAGAAGGTAAACTCAGTCGCCACCTGACGGCTGGTCCCCAGCAAAATTCCTCCTAGGATGGTCGCACCGGAGCGGCTGGTCCCAGGAATGAGCGATAAAACTTGAAAAAGACCGATGTATAGAGCGGTTTTATAGGGTAGTTTTGCTAGGCTGGTCACCTTTGGTTCTATGGTCTGATTGCGCTTTTCAACATAGATGAAGGCAATACCATAGACAATCAGCATCAAGGCCACGACCACAAAATTATAAAAATGCGCATCTAACCAGTCATCAAAAAGCAGGCCCAGGACAGCTGCAGGCAAGGCTGCAATCACCACCTTAGCCCACAATTGCCACGTTAGTTGAACGTCACGAGCAGTTTTTCCTGCTTGAAAAGGATTGAGGCGGTCAAAATAGATGACCATAACTGCCAAAATCGCCCCCAGTTGGATGACCACGTTAAACATGGAAGTGAAATCTGCACTAACATCCTTAAAGGGGAGGAATTCCTGCACCAAAATCAAATGCCCCGTACTGGAAATAGGCAGCCATTCTGTAACCCCTTCTACAATACCATAGAGAAGGGCCTTTAAAAACTCAACAAACATAAACGCTCCTTTTGGATTTTTATTCATTATATCACAAAATTCAAAAACTATCTGCATTCATCAGGATTGAAATTTGTCAGAATTTTTTATACAATATAAGAATACACACAAAAAGGAGATCGTAATGAAAAATAAATTAGCCATTTTTCTGCTGACCGTCATCAGCCTCCTTTCACTCAGTATCGGAGTGAAGGCTGAGAACAGCGATGTTGATTATCTCTTGGTCGGCATGGAGGCAGCCTATGCCCCCTTCAACTGGACCCAAGATACGGATGAGAACGGGGCCGTTCCTATTGAAGGAACCAACCAGTATGCCAACGGCTACGATGTCCAAGTCGCAAAGAAAATTGCCCAATCCATGGGCAAGGAAGTCCTTGTTGTCAAAACCAAGTGGGAAGGACTGGTGCCAGCTCTGACCTCCGGCAAGATTGACATGATTATCGCCGGGATGAGCCCAACCGAAGAACGCAAAAAAGAAATTGCCTTTTCGAGTAGCTACTATACCAGCGAGCCCGTAATGGTGGTTGCTGCAGATGGCGACTACGCTGCGGCCAAGAGCATTTCTGACTTTGCTGGTGCACAAGTGACTGCACAACAAGGAGTTTGGCATGTTAATCTCCTGACGCAGCTAGAAGGCGCTGATATTCAAACCCCTATGGGGGATTTCTCACAAATGCGCCAAGCCCTTGCATCAGGCGTCATTGACGCCTACATTTCAGAGCGGCCAGAAGCGCTGACAGCCGAAGCTGCTAATAGCAAGTTTAAGATGTTAACCTTAGACCCCGGTTTTGAAGTATCACCATCAGACGCTGCCATTGCCGTCGGTATGCGGAAGGATGACCCTCGTATTGAAGAAGTCAACGCCTTTCTTGACACCTTCAGCGAGGAAGAACAGATTGAACTCATGGACACGATGATTGAGAACCAGCCTGTTGAAACAGATGCAGCTGAAGAAAACCCTAGCTTCTTCTCGCAGGTCTGGGCTATCGTCGTCAACAACTGGCAGCAGCTCCTGCGCGGCACCGGCATGACCTTGCTGATTTCCATTATCGGAACCATTGCCGGTACTTTAATCGGTCTGCTCATCGGAGTCTTTCGGACTGCCCCAAAAGCTGCCAACAAATTGCTTGCTATTGGCCAAAAAGCTCTGGGCTGGCTGATCAATATCTACATTGAAGTCTTCCGTGGCACACCGATGATTGTTCAGTCCATGGTTATCTACTACGGAACAGCTCAGGCCTTCGGAATTAACATCGACCGCACCCTAGCAGCTATCTTCATCGTTTCCATCAATACCGGTGCCTACATGAGCGAGATTGTCCGCGGTGGTATTTTTGCAGTAGACAAAGGACAGTTTGAGGCCGCAACTGCTTTAGGTTTTAGCCATGGTCAAACCATGCGTAAGATTGTTCTTCCACAGGTTATCCGCAATATTCTACCTGCCACTGGTAACGAATTTGTCATTAACATCAAGGATACCTCTGTTCTCAACGTTATCTCTGTTGTCGAACTCTACTTCTCTGGAAATACGGTTGCAACCCAGACCTATCAGTACTTCCAAACCTTCACTGTGATTGCCATCATCTACTTTATCTTGACCTTCACTGTGACTCGTATCTTGCGTGCTATTGAAAGACGTTTCGACACGGACACTTACACAACAGGTGCCAACCAAATGCAAACGGAGGTCCTTCATGACTAATACCATTTTAGAAATCAAACACTTGAAAAAATCCTTCGGGCAAAACGAGGTCCTCAAGGATATTTCCCTGACCGTTAAAAAGGGAGAGGTCATCTCCATCATCGGCTCTTCCGGCTCTGGAAAATCCACCCTCTTACGGTCTATCAACCTTTTGGAAATTCCTACGGATGGAGAAATCCTCTATCACGGTGAAAATGTTCTTGAAAAAGGCTACAATCTGACAGCCTATCGGGAAAAACTGGGTATGGTTTTCCAGTCTTTCAACCTCTTTAACAACCTGAATGTCCTAGAGAATGCTGTTGTCGCTCAGACAACCGTTCTCAAACGTGACCGTTCCGAAGCTGAACGTATCGCTAAAGAAAATCTGAACAAGGTCGGCATGACTGAGCAGTATTGGCAAGCCAAACCGAGCCAGCTTTCCGGCGGACAAAAACAGCGTGTGGCCATCGCACGCGCGCTATCGGTCAATCCAGAGCTTATCCTCTTTGATGAGCCAACCTCAGCCCTTGACCCGGAAATGGTCGGCGAGGTGCTAAAAACCATGCAGGACTTGGCCAAATCAGGCTTGACTATGGTTATTGTGACTCATGAAATGGAGTTTGCACGCGACGTTTCTGATCGGGTTATCTTCATGGACAAAGGCGTCATCGCAGAAGAAGGTACACCGCAACAAATCTTTGAAAACCCACAGGAAGAACGGACACGCGAATTCCTTCAACGCTTCCTAGGCTAATCCATAAAATCAGTCACCAGTTGACTGATTTTTTATGTCGCTAGAAGCCCTCCATCAAAGACGTACTTGTGTTTTTATTCACAAATCCTGCATAAAAAAGACAGGCTCGTTCACACGGTCTGTCTTTTACTGTTCAATGCCAACAGTGCATTGTTTTCAAAAATTAGTTTTCAAACTTCTTATGATTTTTATCATAAAAGTCGATCAATCCCAAAGCAGTTGCAAATGAGATGTTGTCAATCTTCGCGCGTCCTTGAGCAAGGGCGATAACTGACATTTCACGCGCATTTGTTTCTTTACTAATGCGGTAACCCGTGATTTTTTTATCACGAACCCAACCAACTACTGCGGCAACCTTTTCATAACTAGTCATGAGAAACCCCTTTCTTTTTTATTCGTGCATTTAAGTATATTATAAATATTCAGGCTTGTCAAGTAAAATGTTCGGTTTTTGCCGTCTATTTTGCTTGTAGAGCCGACAATATTTGAGTGCGGATGTCTTCGACACCTTCCGGATTAGCTGGAAGGAAAATTGTATTATTACCTCCTTGTGCAAAATTGTTTAATGTATCCAGATATTGGTTTGTCAACAAGATAGACATGATTTGCTCTTCAGAGAGGCTGACATTGGACTCTTTCAATTCTCTGATTGAATCCGCCAAACCATCTACGATTGCCTTCCGTTGTTGGGCAATCCCCACCCCGTGCAGACGGTCTTTTTCAGCTTCTGCTTCTGCAGCTGTCACAATCTTAATCTTGTCGGCTTCTGCCAATTCCTGAGCCGCCACACGTTTCCGCTGAGCTGCGTTGATCTCATTCATGGATTGCTTCACTTCCGCATCTGGCTCAACCTTGGTAATCAAGGTTTTCACGATGACATACCCGTAGGTTGACATCTCTTCAGCCACCTGCTTTTGTACCTCAAGGGCAATCTCATCTTTTTTCTCAAAGAGCTCATCCAGAGTCAGTTTTGGAACAGAAGAGCGCAGCGCATCTTCAATATAGGATTTTATCTGAGCTTCTGGGTGCATGAGTTTGTAATAAGCATCTGTTACGTTTTGCTCATTAACACGGTATTGGGTTGCGACGTTCATGGTTACAAAAACGTTGTCTTGGGTCTTTGTTTCCACAACAATCTCGCTTTGAAGCATACGCAGTTGGATGCGTGCTGCAATCATATCAATTCCAAAAGGAATTTTGAAGTTGATGCCTGAGGTTGAGGTCTTCTGGTATTTCCCAAACCGCTCAATAATTGCCACCGTCTGCTGCTTGACAACATATAAACCGGAAATAAATAGGGCTAGTGCGATGATAAGTAGCACTACAATAATGATGATAGGTGCGAACTGAAACAACATAGTAAACTCCTTTTCTATGCACTGAGTAGGTCAATTAGACCAGCATCTTGTAGAGGGAATCATTTTCATGCAAATTGATGTAGTGAGGGTCAAACTCTTCCAAGCGAGAGATAAAGGCTGAGAAATCGTCGCGATTGCCCAAGGCAATTCCAATTAGAACAGGACCCGTTCCTTTGTTGGCCCGCTTGATATACTCGAAACGCGTGATGTCATCGTCCGGCCCAAGGATATTGTTCACGAACTCACGGAGAGCTCCCGGCCGCTGCGGAAAATTCACAACGAAGTAATGTTTGATTCCTTCATAAATCAAAGCCCGCTCTTCCATCTCCGGCATGCGGTTGATGTCGTTGTTGCCGCCTGAGATAATACAGCAGATCCGCTGCCCCTTGATTTGGTCTTTCATGACATCCAGTGCTGCAATTGTGGCAGCCCCGGCTGGTTCTGCTACGATTCCCTGCTTGGAGTAGAGGTCAAGGATGGTTTCTGAAATCCAACCTTCATCCACACCAACAAGTTTATCGACATACTTTCTAGCGACATCGTAGGTGGTCGCTCCTACTTTTTGAACTGCAATCCCGTCCGCAAACTTATCAATTGTCGGAAGTTTGACTGGCCGCCCCTTGTCAAAGGCCGCCTTCATCGAACGGGCTCCACTCGCTTCAACACCAATGATTTCGATTTCAGGTGCCTGATCCTTCAGATAGACGGAGACACCTGCGATGAGGCCGCCACCACCAACTGGCACTAAAATCTTATCAAAGCTAATGGATTGTCGATCTGCTTCGTCCAAAATCTCGTAAGCCACTGTCCCTTGACCAGCCTGTACGTTAGGATCATCAAAGGGATCAATAAAGGTCTTTCCGCTTTCAGCGGTATAGGCCATAGCAGCCTTGGCAGACTCGTCAAAAGTATCTCCAACCAAGCGTATCGTCACATAGTCACCACCAAAAAACTTGACCTGACCAATCTTTTGCTGGGGCGTTGTGATGGGCATAAAGATCGTAGCTGGAATGCGCATCTCCTTGCAGGTATAGGCTACCCCTTGAGCATGATTTCCTGCCGAGGCACAGACAACACCGCGCTCCTTTTCTTCCTTGCTGAGCTGCGAGATGGCATAGTAAGCACCGCGAATTTTGAAAGAGCGAACTCGTTGCTCATTTTCTCTCTTGATATAGATCTCCGCATCGTACTTTTCAGACAAGTAGGGATCGTAATCAAGCGAGGTGCGTACGACGACATCTTTTAGGACAGCGTATGCTTGTTCTACATTTCTGGCTGAAACCATGAATCTCCTCTTATTTCTTTCTGTTTTCTATTATACCAATATTACACTAAAAATAATAGTTTTTATATTCATTTTTATGATTTTATTTAATTTTATAGCATTTTTTTCTTATTGAGTAGACCAAGATGGCAAAAAGAGTTGGAATCTTCCAACTCTTACTGGGCCTTGCAAGTAAGTTCAACTCTCTTTAGAAAGTCAGCTTAGTTATAGATTTTGAAGGCGTCATCGTCATTGCGGCCAACAAATGGCATGGCCTTACGCAATTCTGCACCGACTTTTTCAATTTCAAGGCCAGCCGCAGCCTCACGGTAGGCTTGCATTTTCGGACGACCAGCCTTGTAGTCATTGACAAAATCGTTGGCGAATTTACCAGATTGGATGTCCGCAAGAACGGCTTTCATGTTTTCCTTCACTTGATCAGTGATGACACGAGGACCAGATACATAATCACCAAACTCCGCTGTGTTTGAGATAGATTGGCGCATCTTCTTGAAACCGCCCTCGTAAACCAGGTCAACAATCAGTTTCATTTCGTGAAGGACTTCAAAGTAAGCCAATTCTGGTGCATAACCAGCCTCGGTCAAAACTTCAAAACCTGCCTGCATAAGAGCTGTCAAGCCACCGCAGAGAACAGCCTGTTCACCGAACAAGTCTTCTTCCGTTTCTTCTTTAAAGGTTGTTTCCAAGAGACCGACACGGGCAGAACCAACACCTTTAGCCCAGTCCATGGCAATATCCTTGGCATGACCAGTCGCATCTTGGTATACAGCATAGAGGGCTGGAACGCCAAAGCCTTCTTCGAAGGTACGACGCACCAAGTGACCAGGTCCTTTTGGAGCGCACATGAAGACATCCACATCTGCCGGTACCTTGATAAATTCAAAGTGCACATTGAAACCGTGGGCAAAACCAAGGGCATTTCCCGCTTCCAAGTTTGGTGCAATTTCTTCATTGTAAAGGTCCGCTTGGATTTCGTCTGGAGCCAAGACCATGATAACATCCGCCAATTTCGCTGCTTCTGCTACTTCATAGGTATCAAAACCATCTTCCTTAGCCTTGTCAAATGATTTACCAGCACGCACGCCAATGATGACGTCGTGACCTGTGTCACGCAGGTTTTGGGCATGAGCATGTCCTTGTGAGCCGTAACCAATCACGGCGATTTTTTTGCCATCAAGGGCTGGAACTTTTACGTCTGCTTCATATTGCATTTTTACTGCCATAGTATTCTCTTTTCTATTTTTTATTTTTGTAGATGCCCAAAGAAAATGGACACTCGACCGGGCGACGATGACTCGTTAAAACTAGTGTTTAAGGAGTCAAGTCAACGAAGGTTAGGGTTCATTTTCGAAGAGCATCAGTCGCGACTGAAACCAGTTGCCCCAGTCCTGGCCAAATTTTTGATGCCATACGGTTGGACAACCCGAAGCAGGGCTTCGATTTTATTGGCATCCCCGGTCATCTGGATGGTGATGGAGTGCGGCGCCACATCAACGACGCTGGCACGGAAGGGTTGAATAATCGCTAGGATCTCAGCCCGTTTAGCCGGTGGCGCTGTGATTTTAACCAGGAGCACTTCTCTTTCCAAGTGAGGAATATCCGTGATGTCTCGAACACGAACCACATCAATTAGGCGGTTGAGCTGTTTGATGATTTGTTCTACCTCGTCCATGGTCGCCACATCGACAATAACCGTCACGCGCGAGATTCCGGGTACTTCGGTCGGACCTACTGAAATGGAATCAATATTGATTTGGCGGCGGGACATGACACCTGTAAAGCGATTGAGGACGCCGGACGAATTTCTCAATTTGGCTGTTAACATTCTACGCATTGAACTTCACCCCCAACATTTCTGCATTGCTCTTACCAGCTGGTACCATCGGCTGAACGTGTTCACGGTTGGAAACATGAACTTCAATCAACATCGGTTTATCTTCTAAGATAACCTTCAAATCTTCTTCCAAGGTTGCCGGATTTTTCAGACTATAATGGCTAATGCCATAGGCTTCTGCTAGGAGCTGGAAGTTTGGTTCATCATCAAAGACTGACTGACTGCGGCGCTTGTCGTAGAAGGATTCTTGCCATTGACGAACCATGCCTAATGAGTGGTTGTTAATCAGAACCACCTTGATTGGTACGCCGTAACCATTTAGGATAGCCAGTTCCTGATTGGTCATCTGGAAGCCACCGTCACCCACAAAGAGGACAACCTCACGGTCAGGGTTGGCTAATTTTGCTCCGATAGCTGCAGGAATACCAAAGCCCATGGTTCCCATGCCACCAGAGGTAATCATCTGACGGGCATGCTTGAAGGGATAGAACTGGGCTGTCCACATTTGATGCTGGCCAACGTCCGTCACGACAATGGCATCTCCCTTGGTCAGCTTGCCAATCAATTCAATGGTCTGCTGCGGTTTGATATGGTCTGGATCTTGGTCGTACCAGAATGGTGTCCGACGCTTATTGTCCAGAACTTGATTGGTCCAGTCTGCATGGTCTGTTTCAACTACATCTAGGTGAAGCAAGGATTCTAGCGTTGCCTTGGCATCTCCCACAACAGGGATGGCTGTTTTGACAACTTTACCAATCTCTGCTGGGTCAACATCAACGTGGGCCACTGTCGCATGGAGGGCATAGGTGCTTGGATTACCAGTCAAACGGTCATCGAAACGGGCACCAAAGTTGATGATGTAATCAGCATCGTTCATGGCCATATTGGCAGCGTAAGAACCGTGCATCCCTCCCATGCCGAGTGACAATTCGTGGTCAATTGGAATAGAGCCCAAACCCAACAGAGTAGACACTACCGGTATGCGGTAACGCTCTGCAAAGGCAACCAATTCCTTATTAGCCTCTGCATAGTTGACGCCGCCTCCAGCGAGGATAACCGGCTTTTTCGCCTGCTCTAGCGCCTTCAAAATCTTTTTCACCTGAAGACCATTAGGAGCAACTGTCGGCTGATAACTTGGAATATGAACAGTTGGGTCGTAGTAAAAATCGGTGAGAGCTTCCTGAATATCCTTGGGAACGTCAATCACAACCGGCCCTGGCCGACCTGTACTGGCAATGTGCATGGCTTCGGTCACGACGCGCGGAATATCAGCGGTATCACGAATTTGGTAATTATACTTGGTAATGGGCATGGTGACACCAATGATGTCCGCTTCTTGAAAGGCATCTTTACCGATCCCTCTGGTTGCGACTTGGCCTGTGAACACCAATAAAGGAACACTATCGCCCATGGCATCAGCAATTCCTGTAATGGCATTGGTAGCACCTGGTCCACTGGTGACAATAGCAACACCGACCCTCCCCGTAGACTTGGCATACCCTTCCGCTTCATGAACAGCTCCCTGTTCATGGCGGGCCAAAATATGCTGGATGCGGTCAAAATGATAAATCGCATCATAAAGTGGTAAAACAGCTCCACCTGGATAACCGAAAATCGTGTCAACACCTAACTGACTCAAGGTATCTAAGATCAAAAAGGATCCAGAACGCGCTTCTGCTAACTGAATATGCTCCAAATTAAGGCCTCCACCCTTAAAATTTCACCATCGTTTTGTGATTTTCTACTATAAAATAGACCAAAACCGATGATGCTGTTTATTTTTTGGTTATCTACTATCATATCATATTGTTGGTCAATGTCAATCAAATATTCTGAAAATTCCTACTTTTGTTCGGTTTTCTTAAAAACTTCTTAACCAAAATTCAGTTTTGTCGCGGTTTCAGGTTCCTTTCAGAAAACTCCCGTATAGTGAGAGCATATCAAAAAAACGAGGTGTCCGCTATGTACTATGTTGTCATTCCAGCTTATCAACCAGACGAAAAACTTATCCAACTCTTGGAGGTCATGAAAAACCGCCTCAGCTGCCAGACCATCGTCGTTGATGACGGCAGTACTGGGCAATCCAAAGACATTATCGAAGAGGCCAAGGCTTATGCAACCGTCCTCCGCCATGAGGTCAATCAGGGAAAAGGCCAAGCCTTGCGAACAGCCTTTCAGTATATCCAAAACTTGCAAGAAAACGCAGTAATTGTCACTGCCGACGCAGACGGTCAGCATGCCGTCAATGATATTGACCGCGTGGCTCGAGCTGCCATGAATCTTCCTAATCGCTTGATTTTAGGTGTCCGTCAGTTTACCAAGGACATTCCTCTGCGAAGCCGCTTTGGGAATATCCTGACACGTACGCTCTTTCGATTGCAAACAGGGGTTGCGGTCAGCGATACCCAGACCGGTCTGCGGGGCTTTCACTCAAATCTCCTACCCTTCATGCTTAGTGTAGAAGGCAATCGTTACGAATACGAGATGAACATGCTGACCCAAGCGAGCCAACGCTACCAGCTGACAGAAATTCCCATTCAGACGATTTATATCGACGACAATGCCAGCTCCCACTTCCGCCCTATTCGGGATGGCCTGATGATTTACAAAAATCTCTTCAAATTTGCTCTGGCATCCTTCAGTGGCTTTATCGTTGATTATCTGGTTTATGCCCTTGCCCTGCTAGCCATGGCCAGTATGCCAACGGGTCTTCGGCTCATCATCGCCAATACCGTAGCCCGCATCACTAGCTCTGTCTGCAATTTCTCGCTCAATAAGAAACTGGTTTTCCAGAATACTGACAGCGTTAGCCGGACTGGGGCAGGGTACTTAATCCTCGTCATTGCTCTTTTCAGCTTTGATACAGCCTTGCTCTTTGTCTTCCATCAGTTGCTAGGTATTAACCTCTATCTAGTTAAAATTGTCGTTGGCACCCTGCTCTTCTTCGTTTCTTGGTTCATCCAGAAGAGAATTATCTTTCGAGAAAGGAACACTTTTTCCCATGAAATTTATTAGAAAACCCTTCGCCTATGCCTCTATTTTCGGAATGCTGCTGACCAGCGGCTTCACCTACTCAATGCTCAAGACCTTTGTTCTGTCAGAAGCCATCAGCACTGTATCTGCTAACAATACAGCAACTACCACAACGACTAGCAGCTCTAGTTCCGAAATAGCTGCCACGGCAGCCGCAAGCGCAACTGTAACAGAAAACAGCTACTCCGATGAAAATATCCAAATCTCCATCGAAACCATCACTACCAGCAATACAACTGTCTATGTGGCAGATGTGCAGGTCAGCTCAGCAGAATATCTGAAAACAGCCTTGGCACAAAACACCTACGGTACCAATGTCACCGCCAAAACATCTGAAACTGCCGCAGCCAACAATGCTATCCTGGCTGTCAACGGGGACTACTATGGAGCTAACTCAACCGGCTATGTGATTAAAAACGGAGTTCTCTACCGCGATACTGTGCGTGACAATGCAGCCTACGGCGACTTGGCCATCTACGCAGATGGAGCCTTTGAAGTCATCTACGAAAATGAAGTGACTGCCCAAGAATTGATTGACAAGGGCGTTGTCAACCTGCTGGCCTTTGGCCCTACTTTGGTTGAAAATGGGGAAATCGTGGTCGATACCAGCACCGAGGTCGGCCGAGCCATGTCTTCCAACCCTCGAACTGCTATCGGTATCATTGACGAAAACCACTACATCATCGTCGTATCAGACGGCCGGACAGATGAAAGCGAAGGCCTGACCCTCTATCAACTAGCCGAGGTCATGAAGCAATACGGGGCAACAACAGCCTACAACCTTGATGGTGGTGGCTCTTCAACCCTCTACTTCAACGGTCAAGTCATTAACAATCCAACAACAAACGGAAACACTATTTCAGAAAGGGCGGTGAGCGATATTGTCTACATCGGTTACTAATTCATCCAACAAGCGCCTTGGGCGCACCTTTATTACCTACTTTGGTCTATCAGCCTTTCTCTTCATCTTCGGTCGGGTCTATGAGAGTTTTAGCTATGGGGAAGTTTCCTTCTTCATGCGCTACCTCTTTGCTGTAACCTTGATTGGGGGAGCTATCTTAGTGGGAATGCTCATGGCAAAAAACAACCTTTCTCGCCTGACCTACAATCTCTGGAATTCAGGTGTGGCAACCATTACAACAGGTTTTCTTCTGCGAGGTATTATCAATCTTTCTGGCCGCTCAACGACGCTGGATCAACCCTATTGGTATATAGGAGCTAGCCTTCTAGCCCTCGCCCTTCTCTCTTTCTTCTTCGTTCAACAACCGCGAAAGAGGCGATGAAAAACAGAAGAAAAACAGCTCGGCCTTCTGCAAACATGCTAGAATAGACTACATGAAACAGAAATTGTATTATGTAGTCTTTTTTATCGGTCTGATCCTCCTTCACATTGGCTGGGATTATGAATTTCACACCTTTTTAGATGAAACATTCTCTGCGAAAGAACTTCAGGCAATTGCAAGCGGAGTACTGCTCCTCTTTTTGTATATCATCCCTTTGATGGCCGCATTGCTTTACTTGCAAAGAGCCTGGAGAAAGCCTCCCTATGTCCTTTTCTGGGCCATTTTCTGCGGTGTTTTTTTGGCGGGTTGGTCGTCTGCAAATTTGAACGACTGGCTGGCTGGACTGTTGCAACAGACTCTCCCAGATCAGGCTACGTTTGAGGCCTGGGAAGGGGCTTTGACAGCGCCTTTTATCGAAGAAACTCTGAAGGCAGGAGCGGTTCTTTTTGCCCTCTATACGCTAAAAAATAGCCAACTATCTACCAGCTTTCTGGTTGGAGCCGGAGCTGGACTGGGTTTTCAGGTGGCCGAGGACATTTCCTTTATTCAGCACTTTGTCTTGAAAGAGCCGGATCACCTAATGGCTGGTACTTTTTCTCGAATTTATGGCTCTCTCACCTCTCATTGGATGATGACAGCCTTGGTCACAACCGGTATTATCCTGTTGGTCTTTCACAGAAAACACCGCAAGCTGGGATGCTTGTTAATCGGCGCTTCCGTTTTGTTCCATTTTTTCTGGAATTCTCCTTTCAGTAGCATAGAACTGCCTTTTTCTATACATGTTGTCCTCCTAGCCAGCCTGTATGCCTTGCTGTTTGTTTATACCTTCAAGCTCATTCACTCACAAAGACCAATTTAGGTTTAGACAGAAAAACGTAAATTGTCAGAAATTACTTATTATTTAATAAATCTTCTCAACTCCGTCTATTTTTGTGCTATAATGTAGGGGAATACAGTATGATTGAGAGGATTGTCCTATGACAGACCAGCAAACTCTGAAAGACCTCCGCCATCGTAGCTCGGTCTACGATTCGATGGTTAAATCCCCTAACCGTGCCATGCTTCGTGCGACTGGCATGCAGGATCAACATTTTGACGCTCCTATTGTCGGAGTCATCTCGACCTGGGCAGAAAACACTCCTTGTAATATCCACCTCCATGATTTTGGTAAATTAGCAAAAGAAGGTGTCAAGGCAGCCGGAGCCTGGCCAGTCCAATACGGAACCATTACTGTGGCCGACGGTATCGCCATGGGAACCCCCGGCATGCGCTTCTCGCTGACATCGCGCGACATCATCGCAGACTCTATCGAAGCGGCTATGGGTGGACACAATGTGGATGCCTTTGTGGCTATCGGAGGCTGTGACAAGAACATGCCAGGTTCCATGATTGCCATTGCCAACATGGACATTCCTGCTATCTTTGCCTATGGCGGTACCATTGCTCCAGGCAATCTGAATGGTAAAGATATTGACCTCGTTTCAGTCTTTGAAGGTATTGGTAAGTGGAACAACGGCGATTTGACGGCTGAAGAAGTCCGTCAAATTGAGTGCAATGCCTGCCCTGGTCCTGGCGGCTGTGGCGGTATGTACACGGCTAATACCATGGCGACAGCCATTGAGGTCATGGGTATGTCCATTCCAGGCTCTTCGTCCCACCCTGCCGAATCTCCTGAGAAAAAAGCAGATATTGAAGAAGCTGGCCGTGCTGTTGTGCGGATGTTGGAGCTGGGTATCAAACCATCCGACATCATGACCCGTGAAGCCTTTGAGGACGCCATTACGGTCACCATGGCACTCGGTGGCTCCACAAACGCTACTCTTCACCTTCTAGCCATTGCTCACGCTGCAAACGTTGACTTGACCTTGGAAGATTTCAATGATTTCCAAGAACGCGTGCCTCACTTGGCAGACCTGAAACCATCAGGAAAATACGTTTTCCAAGACCTCTACAATGTCGGCGGCGTCCCAGCTGTCATGAAATACTTGCTCAAAAACGGCTTCCTCCATGGTGACCGCATCACCTGTACCGGTAAAACCGTTGCTGAAAACTTGGAAAACTTTGCTGATTTGACACCTGGACAAGATGTCATCATGCCGCTTGAAAATCCAAAACGTGCGGATGGACCTCTGATTATCTTGAAAGGTAACCTAGCTCCTGAAGGAGCTGTTGCCAAGGTTTCAGGTGTGAAAGTCCGCAACCATACTGGACCAGCCAAGGTCTTTGATTCGGAAGAAGAAGCAATTGAAGCTGTCTTGACAGACGAAATCGTAGACGGTGATGTAGTCGTTGTCCGCTATGTTGGGCCAAAAGGTGGGCCTGGTATGCCGGAAATGCTGTCGCTCTCATCTATGATTGTCGGAAAAGGCCAAGGCGACAAGGTGGCCCTTCTGACAGACGGTCGCTTCTCTGGCGGAACCTATGGTCTGGTAGTCGGCCACATCGCCCCTGAAGCTCAGGACGGCGGCCCGATCGCCTACCTCCGCACTGGCGATTTGGTGACGGTTGACCAAGATACTAAGGAAATCACCATGCACGTTTCCGACCAAGAAATCGAAGACCGCAAGAAAACGACGGTCATTCCACCACTCTACTCTCGTGGTGTCCTTGGCAAATACGCTCACACCGTATCCTCCGCCTCTAAAGGAGCTGTCACAGACTTCTGGCGACCAGAACGTACTGGTAAAAAATAGACTTATTTAACTTACCCTGTCTTTGTGGCAGGGTTTTCCCATAGGAGAAAATCAAATGAAATTACATGTCGAACTCTCCCGCTTTCGGGTCAAGGAAGGCAAATCATCCGTCGTTGACCAGTGGATGAATTTCCTAAACGAGCATATGGAAGATACTCTTTTGACTCTCCAAGGGGAGAAGATGTATGTCGAAACCATCTTTCGCGAAGTTCTCGATGGGCAAGAATACCTCTACTGGTACTCCGTCCAAGCTGAGGGCGGTATCGAGGTCGAAAACTCTGAATCCTACATTGACAAGAAACACTTGGAATACTGGGAAGAATGTATTGACCCTAGCTATGGCATGATTGACTTGAACCCTCAAGTCGTCATGATTCCAAAACCAATTTATGAAACCATGGAAGAATTGGACAGACAATACGATGAAACCTACAAAAAATGAGTTGCATTTCACAACTCATTTTTTATTTTGGACTAATCCCCAGAGCGATGCGCCCCAGTCGGCTAATTCGGGTCATTTTCCAGGCGGGAGACCAGACTATTTCCACTCCTGCATTATTGATTCCATCGATAGTTTTCAGTGCATCAATCAAATCTCCGGGCAAGGTATCGGCACAGCTACAACCCGAATCGGTAAAGGTCATGACGACCTTGCAAAAACCTTTGTCATCCAAGTCAATCTCATAAACCAGACCGAGATTGTAAATGTCCAGTTCAATCTCAGGGTCATAGATTGACTCAAGCACTTCTACCAACTGACTTGCCAAGGCTTGCGCCCGCTCATTGACCTTTATATCCTCTCTCATGTCCTCTCCCTTCGGAAAATGATTTTTCCTATTTTCTCATATTTGAGGCTATTTTTCAATAGGAAATTAAAAAAGGCGGTTTGCACCGCCAATTTTCGGGAGTCCCCCCGTTTCCCGCTTCCTTATACAATCGTCCGAGTCACAGAGCCTTCACCGCCTCCGATTGGAAAGACGTATTTATGGCTCTGGGTCAAGCTGTGGTAAAAACCTTGACCTTCGTAGATTTGAAAGACCTGCATGGAATCCGCATTTTCCTCATCCTTGTAAACATGCTGATAATAGGGATTGTCCGCAAAAATCTTGCGCAAATCCTCATTTTCAACCGGCCGAACCCGGCCTTCAATCCGAATGACCTGAATCAGGTATTTTTCCTCTGACATGGCTGTCAGGGCGATATGAGCATTTTCCTGCAGCTGACGGTAAAAATGCGTTTGTGGACTAGTCATGAAAAAGATCCCTTCTTCATTGGCGGCAGTAATGTGGGCGTGACGAGCATGGGGCATCCCATCTGCGTCCACCGTCGCAAAAACTCCCACCTTCATCTCCTCCAGAATGTCCATAATGCACTTGACTTCCATAGCCAGCCTCCTTGAAACCGTTTTCTTAACTCTAGTATAACAGAAAAGAAGAGAAAGGGAAAGCGAGTGGGCCGGATTTCTGGGGGGGAAGTAGCTTTTCACGAATGCATCTGGTGACATTCGTGCGGTATTTGACAAAACTTGCCAAAAATGACAAGTTTTTTCAAATCCCAATTTGTAAAATTAAGCAAAATCGAACCAGAAAATACAAAAGTTTACTTTATTCTTGGGAACTAAAAAATAGCTCGTCAACTCGCCAAAGTTAGGATGGCTATTTTTTTGTCGCATTTAGCAATTTAAGGACTAACATCACAAGAGCAATAACAAAGTTACCAGCTACAAACATGAGTGTCAAAACCTCCAACATCCTTCCAATGGCCGTTGGAGAATTTGCTTTAAACTCTCTGAAGCAATAAGGTAAATTTTGAGGTGACCTTTTCAAAAAACCACGAAAAAAACACCCCATGGTGTGAACCATGAAGTGCTTTGAAACGTTGATATATCGCTGATAATTAACGTTTTGAGAATTTCGCTATTGAAAACAAAGAATTCTTAACCCTTACAAATCCCGTTATATCAACATTTACAAAAATGAAACTTCCATGAAAATGGACTAAAATCCACTGATTTGGATAAAATTGACACCAATTAACACCATAAAATAGACTAGTCAACCACTTCATTTGAGGTGGTTTTTACTTTGATTTTACAAAAGAAAATGCAAAATCTTTAATTCAAAATTGTCACCAACTTTCAATTTGATTGACCTCTTTCTTTTTATACTAGTTAACTCTAATCATGCTAACTTCTGTAAAAGTAGTCATCTTCTTTATATTGGATTAGAGATTGGCCTAATACTAACCTAGGCCTCATATAATTTGAAGAATCCTCAAATTCGGAAAAATCAGAAATTTTATGTCCCGCCTGCAATAAAAACATGTTACGCCTATCACCAAACTTTCCTCTAATATATAGAATAGGTAAACTCTCATTAACAGCTTTTCCAGTCACCAGCAATTTAGAGTTGTTAACTATTGTTTAAATTTATCTTTTAATAAATCATAAAGTGTTCGAAAATCATTTGGAATTGATGATTTTTTAATACTATGTACTTTCTTTATAGCATCTAGAAGTTTATTAACATCAGAAAAGTATTCTTTTACAAAGTCACTTTTTTACGGATTCTAAATTTATTTTATTTGCATGTCAGGTATCCATACGTTACAATTTATAAAAGCTAAACTCACTTTTGAGTTCCGAGCAGTTGTTGTTTGCTGATTCCGTGGCCAAAGGGATGGCATCATGAATCACCATATCTTATCACTGTTACTCAACATTCACGCTAATACTCACAATCTCCTTTGTCTGAGAGTTGAAAATCACAGAATAGGCATATACTTCGCCTTTTTCATGGAGACTGGTTTTAAGTGCAGAAACACTTACAATATTTTCAAAAGTTTCCTGCTGTTTTTCTTCGGAATCAAGTGATACAAATTCATTTTCCTTGATTTGTTTACCTACACTATAGGAAAAATCGCCTTCATCAAACGTTACATCGTACTCGCTGGAAATAATTTGATTTGCTGCTTTAATCACTTGCTTTTCCTCGTCAGAATAAGTTTCATTTTTCATTGAACATCCTGATAGCATACATAAGACCACAACTGCGGCAAACAATACGCTAAATATTCTCTTCATTCTTTTAACTCCTTTCATAATCCTGATACACTTTACGGAAAACAGCTTTTCGATAGGAAGCATCGATCCCAAAGTAAATTCCCGTCTGCAATACAAGCAGCACAACTGTAAACCAGAAAGCTACCGGAATATTTGAAACAATCGCAAATCGTTCGCTAATAAAAATTCCAATCCAAAGGTAAATCAGAGCAACAAGGAAAGGAACCAACAAAATCAAGGATGTTACCTTGCGCAATGCAGAAGATAACTCTTTCTTGGACAACCCGATTTTTACAATTCCTTTGTACTTTTTGCATTCTGCATCCAACTCCGAATATAGTCTGGAGTATATAAAGCTTGCAACTGCAAGAATAAACGTGAAGCACAGCATACTGCCGATATATAACGTCAGATTGTTCTGCAGCTGGCTGGTGCGATAGTAGCTGTACGCAGTTATCACATTTGCATCTCTGTTTTCAATACTGGTTTTCAATGAGTTTTCAACCGCTTCGGGACTATGACTATTCATTTCCCAGTTATCATAAACAAATGCTGTGATAGTCTTGCTGTCCATCTGTGGCTTCAAAGCATCAAAAACTGAATCATTTACAATGCAAACATTGGTTGTGAAACCGGACAGCATAATGGTTGCTTCTGTATATCCTTCTACAGACAGATCAAAACGATTTTCATCCATAAAGGACTGAATATCTGACGGAATCTTTTTGACGGTTTCTCCTGCATTTCCAGCAACGAGAAAAACGCCGTCTTCTGAAACTGTCACTGTTTCTCTACCGAGAAACTTCATTATGATGTTGTAATCACTTGCAGACATCATCGCAGAACGGGTTGGGTTAGCCTTATTGTACCAAAGGTTAAATACAGCTTTTTGATAACCGGGCAAGTCTTGCAGTTCCTTTTCAATCACAGCCACGTCGCCGGCAACATCTGCATTTTCTGTCCAGGCATTATAACTTATAGCATAGGGCATGATCTTCTCCGTTTCTGTTTTCACATTTGTCGACATGGAAAACAAGAGGATGATGGAAAAGAATGAAATGGCATACAATACAGCGGAAATTGTCATTGTCTGCGCATTTGCTCTCAGTTTTGCTTTTTTATCGCTGCTGTAAAGCAAACGTCCTCTTGCATGACTTTTTTTTGAAAGGGCAAGGGCCATACACATTCCATAGGCAAACATCAAATAAGTTCCAGTGATAATGGTAAAAACCAACACCAAAGCAGTCACACTGTTGTCCTGAATCTGTTTAGCCATCTGTGTCCCGCTTGTAAAAAGCCAAACCATAAAACCAAATAAAACTAAAAATACAATAAGAAGGGGTAACAGTTTCTGTGGCTTTTCACCGGTTACTTCGGTTTTTAATAAACGTACCACCTCTTTCTTGCGAATCAGCCTTGGCGTAAAAAAAGCAATCGCTAAAAAGACAATTCCCAAGACAATAACAGTAGTAATGATTGCCTGAACAGGGAAATAGAAAGTAAAGTCGGATACGCCGATAACTTTATTTGCAATGTCCAAAAAGAATTTTGAAAACACAAATCCCAGCAAAATCCCCGTTACGATAGATGCAAATCCAACAATCATGTTTTCCAGAAACACAAGTTTGTTAACCTGCTTTTTTGATGCGCCCAAAATAGTGATCAAACCGAACTGGCGACTTCGAGCCTTCAGAAAACATCCCACAGAGTATGAAATAAAGCAAACGGAAAATCCAATGGAAATAAGCTCGCCTACTATAAGGATCAACCCCATGGTGCTGTCTCGGTCAATGATACTCATGGCCGGGTGAAACGACAGCACCGTGAACAGGAAAAATACAAATACAGAAAACACGCAGTTCACGAAGTAATAAATATAGTTTCTTCTGTCACGGCTGATATTGTTGCGGGCAAAGTCAAATAAGGTCATGCGGTTCACCTCCCAAAAGACTCATAGCATCCACAATCTCCTGTTGAAAAGTCCTTCGATTTCCATCGGAGACAATTTCCTGGTATAACTGTCCGTCTTTGATAATCAGGACGCGCTTGCAATAGCTCGCCACAAAAGAATCGTGCGTTACCATCAGGATAGTGGCATTTTTCGTTTCGTTGAGCATCCGGAATAATTCCATAACATCTTTCGTAGCCTTGGAATCGAGATTTCCGGTAGGTTCGTCTGCCAGAAGCAAAGACGGATTGGTTGCAACGGCACGGGCAACTGCGGTACGCTGTGCCTGCCCTCCGGATATTTCAAAAGTGCGTTTGGAAAGGAGAGGCTCAATTCCTAAAAGTGCAGCAACCTCCGCGGTGCGCTTTTTAATCTCAGGAACAGGAACACCTTCCAATGTCAACGGCAGCATGATATTTTCGCCCACTGTCAAAGTATGCACCAAATTGAAGTCCTGAAATACAAAGCCCAAGGTATTCCGTCTAAAATGTGCCAGTTGGTCGTCATTCATTTCGTGGGGATCTTCACTATCAATGCAGACACTGCCGCTGGTAGGGTGATCGATGGTAGAAATCACATTTAAAAGAGTGCTTTTACCACTACCGGATGGTCCCATAATGGCGACAAATTCTCCTTTTTCAATACTAAAGTTAATATCATTCAAAGCGGTATATGGAACTTTTCCCTCATATACTTTACCAAGATGTTTTGTTGTTAAAATTGACATCTTTACAACCTCCTTCATTGTTCTGCATTTAGTATAGCTGATATCTCAAAAAATAAAAATCGAGAAAGATTACGGAACATGACAGTTTTGTAATCTTTCTCGAAATGCTATATTTCACTTTTTGCATGAAAATAAATAGTAAATGTACTTCCTTTTCCTAATTCTGACTGCACCATTATGGTATGTCCCAGATAATCCAGGCTTTGTTTTACCATATACAAGCCCAATCCGCTTGATTCTCCGCGCAGGCGTCCATTCTGTCCCGTAAAAAACAAATCAAAAATTCGATTGAAGTCACGAGGATCAATGCCACATCCTTCATCTTGGATACTCAATGAAGTACATTCTTCTGATCTGTCAGCACGGACGGTAATTTTCTTTCCTTCATCACTATATTTGATAGCATTGGTTAAGAGTTGGTACAACACGAAACGAAGCCATTTGGAATCGCTGTACACCACCAAATCATCTGCAATCTCAAGTTTTGGAAAAATTCCTTTTGTAATAAATGAGCTTTTTAACTCGTTGATACAATCTTTACACATACTGTGCAAATTCACTTTTTCGGAATGAAAATCATTTTTTATTGCATCAAGTTTATACATATTCAAAACCTGATCCAAATCATATTGTATTTGCGCCGCTGATTGTGCTATTTTACGAAAATCCGAATCGCCTTTTTTGTTTTCTGAAACCAGACGGATCACGGATAAAGGCATTTTTAATTGATGCACCCAGCGATAAATCATGATCTTACTCTGCTTTTGCTTGTCCTCCATACGAGCTAACCGGTTTAAATATAACCTGTGCTGTTCCTCAACTAACTTCCGATAGTGCTGTTCCTCGCGGCCTTTGGGTTCGCTGATTAGAAAATCCTCCAAGGTCTTGTTTTCATTACAAAGGATTTCATAAAAATCCCATGTGGAATATAGCCGGTAAAGCAAGAAGCACAATAAAATAAACAGAGATAAAAATACATAATACCACCATGTTCCTACGGGATTTCCACTAATTAAAGTCAAATAAACAATCATAATGGAAACCGGCGCTGCTAAAAAAAGAAGAATTACCCATAGGTGATCCAAAACAAAACATTTTAAATGTTTTGCAAGTTTTTTATTTTTCATGACGTGAATCTCCTATGCGATAACCAACGCCTCTGACGGTTTTAACAGCAAGGGTGGAGCCAATGCGCTCTAATCGTTTGCGAATCCGGCTGATTGTCACATTCAAGGTGTTTTCTTCTACAAAACTCTCATCATCCCAAATTTCATTCAGCAGTTCCTCACGGCTTACAATATTCGGATAATTCTGAAACATCACCCGGATCACACCTGCTTCTGTTTTGGATAGTTCCGTCATATGTCCATGACAAGACAATGTTAATTTGCTTTTTGAAAAAATACAATCTTCACATTGTAATTCATCTGCGTTGAAACTTGAATACTCTCCATATGTGCGGCGGAGGACGGCGGAAATTTTTGCTGTGACCACTTCAAAAGAAAATGGCTTTGTAATATAATCATCCCCTCCGTTCATAATGGCATGAACTTGATCGGGGTCTGTATTTCTGGCAGAAAGAAATATAATCGGACAAGGACTGATACTTCTGATCTTATTACACCAATAGAAACCGTTATAGACAGGAAGATTGATGTCCAGCAAAACCAGATGGGGATTTTCCAGCTTGAATTCCTCAATTACATTTTTTGAATCTTTACAGCAATAGACTAAAAAACCGAACCGTTGTAAATGGTCTGAGAGAAGTCCGGCAATATCAAGGTCATCTTCTATAATCATAATTTTATAATCCATATTTATCTCCTTTTCCCGTCTAAAAATTTAACAACGAAATAACCGTACCCGCCAACCAAAGAAGAAATAACACGATAGGCACTGCTTTATATTTGAGAATAATTGCGATATACTCTCTGATAAACGCATTCGGCCAATAATAAAAAGCTGTTTTGCACCCAACACCATCCGCTTTTAATCCAACCTGTTTTGCATATGTCCCAGTTCGAAAAACATGATAATCATTTGTTACAAAAATCACACGGTACTGGGACATCATCTGATCCATAATTTTTTTTGAGAACATCATGTTCTCAAGAGTTGTGGTGGACTGATCTTCCATGATAATGTTATGCTCAGAGATTCCTTTTTCCAGAAGATAATTTTTCATGGCTTCGGCTTCAGATATATTTTCATCACTGCCCTGGCCGCCTGAAACTATAATTTTTGCTTTTCTCCCGGAACTCTCAAATACCTCAATTCCCTTATTCAATCTTCCAGCCAGCAGAGGGGAGACCCTTTCGCCGTTAAGCAGCCCAGCACCATGTACGATAATAAAATCACAGTTTTTGTTTTTCGGCAAAAGGTGGTAGAGCTGTGAGTAAATGAAGAGTGCTGAAAAAGTAAAAATAACATACATCGCGATGAAGGCAATCAATACAACCATTGACATCGTAATAGTCGATAAATTTTTAGCTGAAATCGTTACTGCCACAGCAACGAATGCGCCCCAAATTCCAACTCCAAACGCAATAGATAAACTGTGTACCAAACTGAAACGTTCTCTTTTTATTGCAATCACTCCTGCATAGATAAAGACAAAGGAAATAAACAGTAAAATCAACGGGATGACTGTATACAGAACTATATTAAGTAAAGTATTAACTATTGTCCCATTTGTAGCATAAGCCACTGCAACAAATAGCGATGCTAAGCTCAATGCAAGAAAGATTGAATTTCTGAAAGCACGTTTTTCCCTCAAAAATGAACCTATAAATATAGCCGTAAAGCCCCAAATATAATCCAATATATCATTTTCTATTCCTCCGAATGCCAATTACATTTATATCGCTGATCAAGGGGCTTCTGTGTTTGTTTGGGTATTAGCCAAATACGATTTAAATGCACTACACCTTTGATACGGTTTTCTTTACAAAGTTTCTGCACTCGTCGATCTGACAAGCCCCATAGTTTTGCTGCGTCTTGTACAGTCATATACTCGAACATTGCCGTCCTCCTTAATCCATCTACTTATATTATAGACGGTTAGCCGAATAATATCAAGTTTTTTAGTAAGATACAATACCGGCAGGCAACTTTATTATGCGAGCAATCTTCGCGAGCAGGTTTTGCGCGGTTCGCAAAACATCGGTTCGTTAGAACCGACTGCAAGGAAAAAAGAAAGCATCGAGCTTTCTTTTTGGGCTGCAAGCCTACGTGTTTAGCGATGAGTAACGATAGTTTACTCACGCTAAACACGTATCTCATCAAAAATGAGATTATCTCAATAATAACATCAGTAGAATAAATAAAAATAGGCAGAAAATATCGAAATCTCCTGCCCTTTACTTATTCCACTGACTTCTTTACTATTCCACTTTTTGAGAAAAAATGGATGGTTATATTCGTCCATAAACATAAACTAAGCGGCAGTTTTAAGTTAGCCATCTTTTACGACTGAATCGGTTACTTTACTGGCTCAT
Source organism: Streptococcus oriscaviae (assembly GCF_018137985.1). Lineage (NCBI taxonomy): Bacteria > Bacillati > Bacillota > Bacilli > Lactobacillales > Streptococcaceae > Streptococcus > Streptococcus oriscaviae. Next base: position 1,095,713 of record NZ_CP073084.1, read on the forward strand.
CTTTCATAGAAAAATGGATTTCTCTATGAACCAACAAGTCAAGTTTTCATGGTTTTCTTTAGTATTCCAACATTACTGAAAATATGGATTATTCTAAAAGTCCATATCGCAAATCAAAGTGAGCTACTCTAATACACCATTATTTCTATCATAATGGACCTCTATTCAAATCCACTTTTTAAGAAAACTTAGACTTCTTTACTATTCCACATTTAGCGATAAAATGGGAAACTCTACTTAACCATCTTTTAGCTAGTAATGGACTAGTTTCACTATCAATTGATTCGTTAAGGTAATGGATTTTTGAAAAGTCATCTTTTACCTTTTTAAGTTATACTATTTCCTTTCTACAGAATTGGCATGTCGAATACTTTTCAGCTTCTTATCTATTCACAGAAAAATATTTCTGTGTTTTTTTGATTTTGAAAATGTGGCATAGTAATATCGTAAAAATTGAATGACTAGAGCTAAACACTATCTGGTGTTTTTTCAACATCAGATAGACAGGAGGAAATAGTGCGATTTCATATTCGTAAGGTTCAATTATTTCAAAAATAATGACTCAGTTATTCAACTAACAAAATATAGAAAGGAGTTTTTAGGCCGTAGGTCCAGATAAAGTAACAAAGATATAGTCACAATCAAATTGAAATATTATTAAATAAATTCTGCATCATAAAGGAGGAAATATTACTGAGTCCATAGTTATAATCCAGTTTTACGAATAGCGAAACCAAAGCAAGAAATCGTTCAAATCGAAAAAATACAAAAAATAAACGTTATAAAGCGTTTCAATTATTCAAGCTCTAGAATCCAAATTGAGCATTGGAGTAGTCTTCTCCAATCAAAAAAACATAAAGAACACCTGCCGCAGCAGGAAGACACTGTTTTCGGAAGTATCGCGTTAATCGAAAACACCTCAACTATTGGTATCAAAAAGAAAGGAGTCAGTTATGACTAAAAATAAAAAGAGACGATCACGTTCAGATCGTAGAAAGATGAAAAAACATGCGATAGAAAAACAAAACAAAGCACTTAAAACACCAGAAGGTCGACTTCAGTTTGTCAATTCTCAAGGAGTATCAAGTTTAAAGAAACGATTCAAAAAAGGAAAAGGCATTAAACGTAAAGAGGCCAAAGAAACAGGAGATGACATTGAGTTAATCCACACTCATCGTACATTCCATGACTATTCAGGTTCATGGCATCGTTTTGCAAAATGGGTTTCAATTAACATTTCGCCAGAACAGTTAATGGCATTAGGTAATGTTGAAAAAGATACGGAAGGTTGGATAGAACTAATCAATCAATACTTACAATATTGTATAGAAATTGGATTAAGTCCATATACACAAGCTACCTACAAAGCAGCATTGGCCAAAGTTCTTGGAGTTTCCTCAACTAATTTCATCGCTACACAACCACGTACACGTGCAAATCGCATGAACAATCGTGTATTACATACAGACTATCGTTTATCCAACAAAAATAACGACTACTGGCATAAAGTAGTTGCCGCAACAGGCTTGCGTAAAAGTGAACTGGTCCACGTCACTGGTAATGCTATGCAACGTGGCCGTGATGGCCGTTGGTATTTAAATTTAGACGGCCGTAAACATCACACAAAAGGACGCAGAGATCGCTGGTCTCCCATCATGGCCACTAGTCAAGAGGAGGAAGAGTGGTTAGTCGCTATTTTCCAACGAGCAGGAGAAAAGAGAGTGTTTCATGTTCCCAAGGATTTAATTCTCGACGATTTTGATGGAAAGAAAGTTCCCACTGCATTAAAGCCACATAAGTATCGTGCTGAGTATGCAGAGCGTGTTTATCGCAGTGTAGCACGCGAAATTTCCAAGATTAGAAATCGTAAAGAAGTTATCCATCTGCGTAAAGAGTTAGTTGGCATCTCACTCGACAGAAAAGCGTGTAAAATTGTGACAAAGGCTCTGGGACACAATAGACCAGAGGAATTTCCTCGTTCCTACGCTTATATTTTATTGAAACGCTAGGCAACATTGCACATTTTTCAAAAATCTAGCCTCAATTCATTACACATGTGGCATAATACTTGTATCTAGAAAATGAAAGGAATTCTATATGTTACCTCAAAATAATTCTCCTCTTCTGTTAAATAGACAACAAGCAGCGGAACTACTTGGAATAGATCCTAAATCATTTGATAAGTACATCAGAAGTCACCCAGACTTTCAATGCTTTATGGTAGGAAAACAAGAGCGCTATTTGAAGTCAAAACTGATTAAATTTATTGAAAGCCACTGCGATTGACGGATAATGATTGATAAAATTAGATTTTTCATATATCCTATATGTGACTAGTCTATTTTATCAATCATTTTTTATAGAAAGGCTGATAAAATGGCAACAATAACAAAACGTGGTAACTCTTACCGTGCAACTGTATCACTTTATAAGAAAGGAGAATATAAACGAGAAACCAAAACCTTTAGCAACAGAAAAGATGCTGAGCTTTGGACATTAGAAATGGAACTTGAAAAAGGTCGTGGCAAGAACATTGCCGAACGATCCACCCTATTTCCTGATTTTTATAGAAATTGGGTCCATACGGTCAAGAAAAATGATGTTCGCGAAGCCACCTTTATAAACTATAAACGAACTCTCGTAGTAGTTGATGACCTTTTTGATGGTATTCAACTTAAACACCTTGACGATCTCGTCATGCAAAAGAAAATCGACCAATATGCTGAAACCCACTCTAAAAAAACAGTAAAAGAACTTGTTCTTAAAATCCGTGGTTCATTGAAATATGCGTATGCTCGTGGTTTGATTAGCAATGACTTTGGTCATCTTTTAAAAGCAAAAGGGCAAGAACAAGCTAAACGAAATATTCCACTATCTATCACAGAATTTAAAAAACTCAGACAATACTGCCTAAGTCATACTGAGGATGAATTTAATGTTCTTGTTGCTCTCGCCCTTGAGACAGGAGCAAGACGTGGAGAACTTTTAGGAATTAAAAAAGAAGATATTTTTGAATATGGTATCAAAATTCTTCGATCAATTAGTCCAACTAATGACGATACCCAGCTTAAAACCAAACATTCTAAGCGTGATATTTCTATCAACGAAGATGTTTATCAAGCTGTGACAAAACTTGCACAAACAAAAGAAGGCTATATCTTTGATTGGAATGGATTCAAGCAAGCTGGTCAACTTCAAAAGCTGTTAAAACAGTTGGGATTAACAAAAACGACATTTCATGGACTTCGTGACACGCATGCCTCATTTCTCTTTTCAAAAGATATTAGCCTAGACTATATTTCTCGTCGTCTAGGTCATAACTCTATCTTAACAACACAACAGTATTATCTAGAATTGATGCCAGAAAAAAAGCACCAGCAAGATGCCGATGCTTTAAGTCTCTTAAACGACTTATCATTATAATTAACACCAACTGGCACCAAAAAAGTGCCATAATCGTTGGTATAATAAGGTTTTGATTAACGTTTTGAGAATTGTGAAGCTTTACGTGCTTTCTTAAGACCCGGCTTCTTACGTTCAACCATACGAGCGTCACGAGTAAGAAGGCCAGCGCGTTTCAATGAATCGCGGAAGTCTGGGTCAACTTGAAGCAATGCACGCGCGATACCGTGACGGATCGCACCTGATTGACCACCGTAACCACCACCGTTCACGTTGACGAAAACGTCGTATGAACCTTGGGTTGAAGTAACTGCGAATGGTTGGTTGATAACCAAACGAAGGTCAGCGTGTGGGATGTACTCTTCTACATCTTTTTTGTTTACTGTGATTTTACCAGTACCTGGGACCAAACGTACGCGTGCAACCGCGTTTTTACGACGACCAGTACCTGTGTATTGTGCTTGTGCCATTTAGATTACGTCCTTTCCCTTAGATAAGACCTGAAATATCAAGTACTTCTGGTTGTTGTGCAGCGTGAGTGTGCTCGCCACCTACAAACACTTTCAGTTTCATGCCTTGTGCACGACCAAGAGTGTTGTGTGGAAGCATACCCTTAACTGATTTTTCAATCAAACGAACAGCGTTCTTAGAACGAAGTTCACCCGCAGTGATAGATTTCAAACCACCTGGGTGCAATGAGTGAGTGTAGTATACTTTATCAGTTGCTTTTTTACCAGTCAATTTCACTTTCTCAGCGTTGATGACGATAACGAAGTCACCAGTGTCAGTGTGAGGGGTGAAAGTTGGCTTGTTTTTACCACGAAGGATGCTTGCGACTACTGCTGAAAGGCGTCCAAGAGGTACATCTGTTGCGTCAACAACATACCATTTACGTTCAACTTGGCCTGGTTTAGCCATGAAGGTTGTTTTGTTCATGATTTCTCCTATACGAATCGTTTTTGTTTACAGGGCGGATGTTCCGGTCCGCAGGTATTTGGAAGGTTCCGGGGCCTTTCAAATGGGGTAAACAATACCGTTTACCATTATATCAAAAGAAAAAGACCAAAGTCAAGCTATTTTGCTCTGATTTTCTTCTTTTTTTGGCAAAGGCAGAGCCGCAAAGTTTGTTTCCATATTTAACGTTTGACGGACTGGCCCATCTTGAAATAGGTGTGCCGTTTTCCACGAACAGCAAGGGAGAGGGCTAGAATATTTTCAGGGTCAGGCATGCGACCATAGCTGCCATCGCCGATATGGTGAACGTCGGAGCCAACCCGTTTGTTACTCAAGCCAAATTCTCGAACGGTCTGACTGTCCGCGCTCTCCTGACTGGTTCCAATAGTGGAAATGACCAAGCCGCCCTTGGCTTTGATTTTAGCAACAATAGGCGCTACTAGCTCCTCTCTGACACCAGGCACCGTTCCAACCGCAGGAATCAAAACCCCGTCTGCGCCTAGGTCGATGAAGCTGAGGAGGGCTCGTTCGTCCACAACTGATTCACCCAGTCCTGCACCGTGCATCTTGCCTGCAAACACCAAGCCATCAAACTCCTGAACAGCCAGCGCAATAGCGGATTGAATAGCCGTCATTGATACCCCCGTAGAGGGATTGCCTGTCAGCATGATAAAGTCAACTCCCAAAGCCTTGGCTCTTGCTAGACTTTCTGGGCTAACCTTGCGCCCTGGTGACAGTTGAACCTGTTCATCCAGAACAGATAATGTGTCATCGACAGGCTCCAGATTGATACCGACAGGTCGGCCTGTCAAATCCTTAATGGCCGCAATCGGATTGGCACAGGGCTCAAAACCGACAATGTTCGGCTCAAAGACGTCCAATTCATTGAGCACCAAAAGATCACAGCCAAAGGCTGCCATCATCTCAGCATTGGTGACGCCGGCAATCAAGGGAGCCGCCGTTACGACGGTTTCCCCCATCAGGGTACGGCCTTCGCTGGCCAAGATGGATTGTTTGAGTTCTTCCTTGCCAAAAGCAGCAATATCGCTCGCATAACATGATAATAGTCGTTTCATTGTTTCTCCTAGAAAGCGTTTTCTTTTTTCCTGTGAAGAAAAAGAGAACTTATCTCTTTTCCTTTCCGATAGATATAAGGGCAATAACTCCTTCGCCGGTATGGGTCGCAATCACTGGGCCGAGTGGAGCCAAGAGGACTTCTTCTACAGCCGGTTGCTCCAAGAGACTGGCCTTGATTTCCTGAGCAGTGGTATCCTCTCCTGTGTAGGCCACCATGACGGTGGTGTGGTCCAGTTTGTCCAAGGTCAGGCTGAGCATTTCCTTAATCCCCTTCTTGCGACCACGAATCTTGGCAACAGGCTCTAATTTTCCTTCTGCATTTAGACTGAGGAGGGGTTTGATGTTGACTAGGCCACCGATAAGGGCAGCGGCTTTAGACAAACGGCCACCCCGCACCAAGTGGTTGAGGTCATCGACCAGAAGATAGGTTCGCAAGCGCGGTGCTAGTTCTTCCACTAAAGCCTTGGTTTCTGCGAGGGTCTTCCCAGCCTTGCGAGCTTTCGCAGCCTGCATGACCAAATATCCTTCTCCGATAGCCGCGGCCTTGGTGTCGATTAGTTCAATCACTGCATCTGGATAAGTATCTTTAATCATATCCCGTGCAATAACACTGCTCTGGTAGGTTCCAGATAGAGCGGCAGAAAATGCTAGATACAAGACCTCCTGCCCCGCCTTAGCCGCCTCTTCAAAGACGGATTCAAACTGTCCGACATTGACCTGACTGGTGGTCGGCAGACCGCCTTTTTGCATTTTTTCAAGAAGAGCCTCGCTGGTCAAAGCATTCTCTCCGACCGTTTCATAGGTAACCCCATCTAGGTTGATTGTCAAACCTAGCACTGTGATTCCTTCTTCCTTGACCCAGGCCACTGGCAAGTCAGCCGTGGAGTCCGTTACAATCTTAAATGTCATGATATTCTCCTATGTTAACTGTTTTTTAAGTACTTGTCACTTTATTATCTCTAGTTCTTCCACTCCATCAACACCTATTCGAAGCTGACAATCACTCTCTCCTTGTTTGCCTACTAGATAGGCTTTCCAGTCTTTGATATAAATGAAATCAAATGTCGTACCCATAACCTTAGGAAACTCATAAGATTTTTCTTTCATTAGATGATTGTATATTAGTACTGCTTCTGCATGTTTGTTTTCAAATCTAACCATGCCATCTCGATCATTTCTATATCGATAAATCGGCAATTTGATTTCTTGTTGATTGAGGACGAAATGACTAACCTCTTCACAAAAAACGCCCATACACTCGAATTTACCGACTGGAAAATTGAGAACATTTTTCCCAATGATTGTCGAAAAATTTAAAATATGAATGAAATCCTCTTTCGTGTTGTCAATCGTTTCAACTTCGAGCAAAAAACGATTTGTGCCCTCCATCTCAATTGCCTCACCACAATAGTCACCACAAACTAACCAATACTGTTCCAGTAAATCCTCTAAAGGATACTGCTCTGCTTGTTCTGCCAATTCACAACAGAAAGAGAAGCAATTCTTCGTTTTTGAGTAATAGATATCAAACAGAATAAAGTCATAGTCATCTGTCTTGTATTTTGTGAGAGGATACACGTCCAAAATCTTCATGCCTTGCTCCTATATTTTCTTTCGGAAGACCTCGTACATGAGAATGGCCGCTGCCACGCTGGCGTTTAGGCTCTGCACATGCCCCTTCATAGGGATGGTAATCATTTCGTCAACTTGCTTTTTGATATTTGGAGAAATTCCCTTGCCTTCGTTGCCGATAATAAGGGCTAGCTTGCCTGCTGTATTCCACTTGTGACTTGGGGTTCCATTCATGTCTGTTCCAAAAATCCAGAAGCCCGCCTCCTTGAGTTTATCAAGGGTCTGACTGAGATTGGTCACACGGGCAATCGGAACATGGGCGACCGCACCCGTTGAGGTCTTGGCCACAACTGGGGTCACACCGACCGCTCGGTGCTTGGGAATAATAATGCCCGCCACCTGAGTGGCATCTGCGGTTCGCAAAATCGAGCCAAAGTTGTGCGGATCTGTCAGACTATCTAGGATGAGGATTAAAGGATTGTCTTCTGCTTGCGCTTTTTCCAAAATAGCCGCCAAGTCCGCATAGGCAAATTCGGATACCCGCAGGACAAAGCCTTGATGGACAGCTCCATCCGTCATTTCTGACAAACTCTTTTTAGGAGTCCAAGAAATTGACACCTTCTTTTCTGCAGCCAGTGCCTTGATTTTTTCTACATTTTTGCCGCGTAAATCATCCTGAATGTAGAGTTTGTTGCCGGTATTGGCCTCCAAGCCTTCCACAACAGCATGAACGCCGTATACAATATCGTTTTTTTCCATGGTTTTATTATATCACACCTAGCTAGCCAGTCCAAGGTGAGAGGGTTAAGAAGTGCGCTGTCTAAAAATGGTAGATCCGCTCTTCGATTTTACCGATTCGCAATCATAAAGCCTTCGCAGAAAAGTGCTAGTTTTACTTGGCTAACAGAATATCAAAAAGGCTTGCCCTTTCGGACAAACCCTTTCACTTTTTTCAATTAGGCTTTACCAGCTGAACCGAATACGTCGATACGCTCTTCAACAGAGGCTTGGATAGCTTTTACGCCGTCAGCCAAGAATTTGCGTGGGTCGAAGAGTTTCTTCTTGTCGTATTCTGCTTCGTTTGCTTCATAAGCTGCTGCAAATTTACGAGTAGCGTTCGCAAATGCGATTTGGCACTCAGTGTTTACGTTTACTTTTGCAACACCCAATTTGATAGCTGCTTGGATTTGCTCATCAGGAATACCTGAACCACCGTGCAATACGATTGGGAATCCTGGTACAGCTTCAGTCAATTTCTTCAAGTGGTCAAGGTCAAGACCTTCCCAGTTTGCTGGGTATGGACCGTGGATGTTACCGATACCTGCTGCCAAGAAGTCGATACCAGTTGCAACCATTGCTACTGCATCTTCGATTGGAGCCAATTCACCGCTACCAACGATACCGTCTTCTTCACCACCGATAGTACCAACTTCAGCCTCAACTGAGATTCCTTTAGCATGTGCCAATTCAACCACTTCTTTAGCTTTTGCAAGGTTTTCTTCTACTGGAAGGTGTGAACCGTCAAACATGATAGAAGTGTAACCTACTTCGATACACTCAAGAGAGTCTTCGTAGTGACCATGGTCAAGGTGAATCGCAACAGGAACAGTGATGTTCATTGATTCGATCAAGTTAGCAATCAAGTTACGAGCAACTTTGTAGCCACCCATGTATTTTGCTGCACCCATAGAGGTTTGGATAAGAACTGGAGCTTTCTTAGCTTCTGCGGCACGCAGGATAGCTTGAGTCCACTCAAGGTTGTTTGTGTTGAATCCACCAACTGCATAACCGTTGTCACGGGCTGCTTGGACAAATTTTTCTGCTGAAACTAATGGCATTTCGATAGCCTCCTAATATTTTTTAAGGGTTAGACCCCATACGGCTTTATTTTACCATTTTTCTTTGGAAAATGCTAGCTCAAACTGCAGGCTTTTGAGAAAGTTTTCACATGAATTTTCATAAGGGCTACAAAATAAAAAAAGACCAGCCGAAGCTAGCCTGCGATGCGGAGAGTGGGACTTGAACCCACACGGCCTAAAGCGGCCACAGGATCCTTAGTCCTGCGCGTCTGCCAATTCCGCCATCCCCGCTTAACACAAGATTTAGTATATCATGCGGATGCTGCCCTTGTCAAGACTTTTTTACCCTTTTTCGAACCTTTTTGCTTTTTTGGAAAAAGAAAAGGCCCGAAAGAGGCTTCGGGCCCGTATCATCTTTAGTCTTGAGGAGCTTGAACCTTGTTGGCCGCGATAACGAACGGTGCCCAGATACAGAAGGCTACAAAGACGTTAAAGAGGGAAACAAGACCAGCCATGACATTTCCTCCGGTTGCCAAGAAGGCGTAAAGACCTGGAGGGGTAATCCACGGAATGGATACATAAACCGGCGGGATGAGCCCTGCAGCGGTCGCGGCATAGGCGATGCCCACACAGACAGGCGGTACAATCAACCATGGTACGACAAAGAGTGGGTTTAGAACCATTGGGATACCAAAGGTAATGGGTTCATTGATGTTGAAGATACCCATCGGAGCAGACAGTTTGGCAACTGCACGGTATTCCTGTCTTTTAGAGAAGAGGAAGATGGCGATAATCAGGGCGATGGTGACACCGGAGCCTCCCATCTGGCCGTAAGCATCAAAGGAACCACGGGTCCAGAGGTATGGCAGTTGACTGACATCCTTGGTCGCTTCATAGGCAGCTGTATTTTCCAAGAGGGCTGGCAGGTAAATCCCGTCCATGACTGGCCCCAATACGTTGTGTCCATGTAGGCCGAAGAACCAGAAGAGCTGGACTAGGAAGGAAAGGAGAACCACGCTGAACCAGCCCTGAGACAAGCCCATCAGAGGCTGTTGGATGTAGGTGGAAATCAAATCGTTCAAGGCTTGGCCTGTCAGAAGGGTTGATAGATAACCAACTAGGGCAGATACATAGATGGCTGCAATCCCCGGAATCATGGACGCAAAAGCCTTGTTGACCGCAGGTGGTACGCTATCAGGCATCTTGATGATGACATTTTTCTTCATAAAGAAAATATAAACTTCGGCTGACAAGAGACCAATCAGCATGGCTGCAAAGAGGCCAGTTGCCCCCGCATAGGCAACAGAAATAACGCCCCACTGGGAAGTTTCTAGGTTGCTGCCAGATACCATCAGGCCAAGATTAGTCAACTTGGTCAAAACTGACTTGTCCAAACCAGTCAGATCAGTCACAATGGTCAGGGTTTGTGGAATGGTGGAGATGAAGGCTGCAAATGAAACCAAGCCCCCTGCAATCGGGTTGAGTTTTTCAGCTTGGGCCCGGTTGTAGCCGAGGGCAAAGACGAAGGCTAGGGCCATGATGGCAATGGTACCAAAGTAAACATAGCCGTTGAGCTCAATCAGAGGCTTCATAGCTTCCGCAAAGCCAGTCCAGCCCATATTGGTCGGAATATCCCGCACCAATACGTTTAACAAGACAGCGATAGCCCCTGCCATGGTCAGCGGGAACATGGCAATAAAGGCATCCCGTATAGCAATTAGGTGCTTTTGTGACCCTAACTTACCTGCAATTTTCAAAAATGTATCCATTTAGGAAACCTCCTTTTTTTCTGCAAATTCTGCAAGTTTTTCGATTTGTAATGTCATCCTTTTTTCCAGACCCTTTCTCATGAGGGGCAGGAGCAAACGATAGTTCCACTGTTGAAACTTTCCTTCCGGTAGGTAGTCCTCTGTGTAGGTGACCTCCGTCCTGCCATCTTCAAGGGGCAGAAGTTGGTAGGTAATCCACTGTACACCTCGGTTGGATTGAACAGCGACGGTGTACTGTTTGTCGGGGATAAGCTCTCCTACTGTGATCCTAACGGACTGCTCCCCCTGCTTCCCAAAATGTTTCAGGTAGGTCAACCCTTCCTTGATAGCCTCCAGTTGAATGGTCTGGCCTGTGGCGGATTGGTAATCCTTTTGAAAAAGGTCCAAGAGGGTTTGGTAGATGGCTGGGGCCGTTCCTCTAACACTTAGTCGAGCTTCCATTAACTCCCTCCTACTTCTTCTAATTTCCGATAGACATCCACCATTTCTTTGGCCATATCTAAAAAGGTAATGGCGTTCATGAGGTGGTCCTGTCCATGCACCATGAGCAGGCTGAGAGCAACCTTATCGCCCTTGGCTTCTTGGGTGAGTAGGTCTGTTTGTCCGTGATGGGCCAGGCTCAAGGATTGTTGGGCCAGCTGAAGTTTTTCTTCAGCCAGATCAAACTGGAAGGCCTTAGCAGCTCGGATAGCCTCCACAGCATGGCTCTTGGCATCCCCGCCATACATAATCAGCTTCATGACAGCTTCTAGCAATTCTTGTTCCTTATCCATATCAATCACCTAGAAGGGACATGGCTGCTGCAAATACCTTTTCCCCATTCATGGTCCCGTAATCCATCATATTGATATCTGATACCTTGGTAGCTGGTTCAAACTTGGACTTGTATTCGTCCAGCATAAAGCGGACTTGAGGACCAATCAGCAGGACATCGATGGTTTGGCTAGCAAATTCCTGATCCACTTCGGAAACAGGGACAGCAAAAATCTTGGCTTCAACCCCCTGACTAGCTGCTGCCTTTTCCATCTTGGTAACCAGCATACTGGTTGACATCCCTGCATTGCAAACTAACATAATTGTTTTCATTTTATACCTCCTTTGTGCAAATGAGTTGTGTAAGTGTGTCTAGAGTCGGCTCCAAGAGGAGACGCTCGCGAAAGGTTATACTGTCTAATAATCGGGCCAGGTGCTGGGTCAGTAGCTTCATGTGCTTGTTTTCCCAGAGAGAGGGAGATAGGAGAATCACCACTGAAACATCCTGTCCATCTTCATTCCAGACCAAGGGTCTAGAACAAATAGCCACGACGATTTCTTCTTGCATGGACAAAGACTTGGCTGGATGAGGAAAGGCGATTCCTTCTGCAAAGATGAGGCTGCCCAGCTCCTCTCGTGTGAGAATCTGCTGGTAAAAGTCCTCGACAAAACCTTCTTTGCTACTGTCCGTCAGTCGGCCAATCATCTCTTTCAGTAAGTCTTCCTTGGACATGGCTTCCTCTTGATAGAAAAAGCGGTCTTCTGAAAAACAGTGCTGACAGGCTTCTTCCAATTCTGACAGGGGATGAACCTGGCCTTGACCCGATGAATGCCCTGTGGCTAAGTAAGCTTCTATTTTTTGAATGTCTGCCTGAGGCAGCAAAACACTGATGGAAATAACCGGTTTTGGAAAAACGTGACCAGTCAGATCAATAGCAGAAAGGATCAGATCAACCTGGCTCAAATCTTGACGGAAGAGTTCATGAAAACTGACACAGGCCAGAATGTCCAAGCGCTGCCCAAAATGGCTCATGAGGCGATGCTGCAAGACCTGGGCACTGCCGACACCTGTACCGCAGACCAGTAAAACCCGCAAGCTTTCCTTGCTCTTCTGCCGTTCTAAGGCCGCCAAGATATGGAGGGTGATATAGGCCCATTCTGGATTGGATACCTGATAAAGAACTAGGCAGGGCAGCTTGGAGAAAGCCTCTTTGGTTGCTACAATCAAACTGCCATAACTATCCTTTAATTCCTGATAGAGGGGATTGTCCAGACGAATGCCATTTTGAAGTCGAAGCAAGAGGGGCGACAGGTGATCCCGTAAACCCTCTAGGAGCAAATCGTCTGCCACCAAGCCCTGGGGCAGGTGCTTGGATAAGTCCTCCAGAACGAGCATTAAATCACTGTCAGAAATAGGCTGAAAATCACTGGGCAGACTGGTATTGCCCTTGCCCAGCAGATGGAGGGCCATGTAGTCTGCTTCCGCCTGAGGCAGGTCAATTCCTAGATAGAGGCGAATCCGCTCCATCATTTTGAGGGAAATCTCTCTGGACTTGATATAAGCTTCTTCCTGTCCAAGAGGGAGAGGGCGAACTGTATGTCCCGAGGAAATCCGCTCAATAGCCAAGGCTAGGTGAACCAGTAAGTTGGTCAGGCTGTAATCCGAAAGGGATAAATCCTCTTCCCGACTGACTTCTAAAATAGCAGTGTAGAGTTTTCGGGTGTCGATGTTTTCAAAAAGGGGAATTTCCTCCAAGTAGCCCAGTAAGGGTTGATTGACCTGCCGAGAGAGGAAATATTCAACGATAAAGTGACGCTTGTCCCGCTCAAAGCCTTCAACTGCCAGATTCCCTTCCTCATTGCGACTGAGGCTTAAGGAGTAGGGAGTCAAGCGCTCTCGTATGCTGGCAAGAAGTTTGGAGAGGGCCGATGGGCTGATATGGAGGAGCTTGGTCAAGTCTTGGGCAGGAATCTTTTCCCCTTCAAAAAATAGTTGGTGGAGGAGATAATGCTCCCGATCCCGTTGCCATTCCAAATTCCCCCTTTGCTTGTGGGAACTCCGGTCAGCCTTGATGGTCTCATAGGTGGAGCGAAAGAGGTCTGGGTCGACAATTTCTAGGCGATAGCCCTTGCTGGGCAGGGAATGAATCCGAAGACCCAGTTGATCCTGAGATTGGCTGACATCCCTGATGATCTTGCGAACGGTCCGATCGGACAGGCTCATTTCCTCAGCCAAAAAACGGCTGCTGAGGTAGCCTTGCTGGGAGTGGTTGAGAAAAATCTCCAGCAGGGCCATTTCACGTTGGTTCACTGATTCCCTCCTTTCTCCGTAGTCGAAACGCGTCGTTTGGTTTCAAAAAATCGAGTAATTCTATCGAATAAGGACTGAGCCGTCCAATAATATTGGTTCGCTCATCCAGCTCAAGGTCGCATAAGGCTAGAGAAAGCTCACCTGCGTAACGTCCGTAATTCTGATTGGCCAAAAGAATGTCTCCACGTTTGGCCTTTTTTTCTTGGATTCGGACGGGGTGGTCTTTTTGACCATAAACCAGCCGTGGCATGGTAGAGCGAATTAAGTAGTCAGAAATATCTGGACGATAGTGATGAGGATAGGCTAGGATAGCCTCTTCAAGCGGAGTCAAGACCAAATCACTTTCCCATTCCAACTCAATTTCTTCCTTATTGGTTTCAAACACTTCAATCATTATCTGAAGTTCTTCTTTTGAGATAAATTGATTGGACAAGATGATGGTGTCTACATCTCCCGCTGCCAGCAGGTAGCGCAATTGGTCTGCCAAGGCTAGCTGCCTGTGTTCTTCCAGAGTGGGCAGACCCTCATCATACGCCCAAGCCCCTTGCTGGGCAGAGGCGGCAGACACAAAGGCAGCGGTCGCAAGCCCCATGGTTCGATAGACTTGATTCATGAAGTGAAAATGACTTTTTGATAGACCTGTGTAGGCTTTAGGGTAAAAGTTGTGGCAAGCTGTTAACCGCTCAGGGCTTACCCCCAAGGCCAACAAATCTGTGACTAGCTTACTGTCCACACTCATATTGAGTTCTAGGGTCATTTCCCTTTCCTGATCCAGTAACTCCTTGATCCGACTTGCGGAATAAGCTTCATCTAACCGCACACCAGTCAGACCAAAAGCCCTGGCCTGACCAAGTATATCTGCTTCCCAGCCCAAACCTGTTAAGAGCTGGGGACTGAGGTCTCCTACCACTTCAAAACCAGCCTCTCTGCAGATGGCAACGATCTGCTGATAGTGATGCAACAGAGCCTGGTCGGATGGATTTAGCTGGAGAAAACTGAGAAAGACGCGGCTAAACATCTCCCTTGGAAATTGCTGGATATAGTTCCACAACGATTCCTGATCATGCCCTTCAGGATAAAGAGAAAAACCTAGCTGAACCATGTCTTTGTCCTTTCTTATTCTGCCTTAGGGTTCAAAGCCCCCATTTTGGCTCAATTCTTTAAACCAGTGGCCGGATTTTTTGATGATTCGCTCCTGGGTTTCCAGGTTGAGCTCAATCAGGCCGTATCGATTCTTGTAGGCATTTAACCAAGACCAGCAATCAATGAAGGTCCAGAGGAGATAGCCCTTGCAATTGGATCCTTCTTCGATGGCCCGGTGCAATTCTTTCAAATGGCCCTTGATAAAGTCAATGCGGTAATCATCTTGAATAAAGCCATTTTCACGGAACTTCTCCTCGCCTTCAACACCCATCCCGTTTTCGGTCAGGAGCCATTCGATATTGCCATAGTCTTCCTTGATGCTTTGGGCAATATCATAGATCCCTTTTTCATAAATTTCCCAGCCCCTGTGAGGATTGATTTTCCGGCCGGGCATGACATAATGGTCATAGTAAAAGTCAGGCTGGAAGGGAGCATCTGGGTGAGGCAGATAGCGCGGTGCAGCCACCCGTAAGGGTTGGTAGTAGTTGATACCCAGGAAGTCAACCTTGTGTTGGCGGATGACATCTAGGTCTTCTGGCCTGTAAGTCGGTAAAAGGTCGTGCTCTTTTAGGATGGCCACCAATTCCTGCGGGTATTCCCCCTTGACGGATGGGTCAAGGAAAGATTTGGCCTGAAAGAGTTCCGCAATACGGGCGGCCTTGAGATCAGCAGGATGCTGGCTCCTCGGATAGGCTGGTGTCAGGTTGAGAACAATGCCAATCTTATAGGCGGAATTGACCGCATGGCACTCCTTGACAGCCAGAGAGCTCGCGAGCTGGGTATGGTAGGCCACCTGGGCTGCTGCCTTGGCATCCAATTTATTGGGGTAATGATAATCGTATAGGTAGCCGCATTCGACGGGGACAATGGGTTCATTAAAGGTAATCCAGCGATCGACCAGATCCCCAAAGTTTTCAAAACAAAAGCGGGCATAGGCCTGATAGGCGTCTACGATGGCCCGATTTTCCCAGCCCTCGATTTTTTGCAGTTCAAAGGGCAAATCAAAGTGGTAGAGATTGACCATCAGCTCAATCCCCTTGTCCTTAATCAGGCTAAACACCTTTCGATAGAAGGCAAGGGCTGTTTGATTGACCTCTCCAACTCCTTTCGGGAAGAGGCGAGACCACTGAATGGAGGTTCGAAAGATGGTATGCCCTGTTTCCAGCAGGAGGTCAATATCTTTTTCGTAGTTGAGGTAGAAGGTGGAGGTGGTTTCTGGGCCGATTTGCCCATGGAAACGGTCTGGTTCAAGGGAGTACCAATAATCCCAGAGGTTCTCTCCCTTTCCATCCCCAGCTACTCTGCCTTCGCTTTGGGGACCTGAGGTCGAACTGCCCCAGACAAAATCCTTTGGAAATGTCAACATAATTTGTAAGCCCTTTCTTTTTCTTCTATTATACTATGAAGAGCCAGAAAGAAAAAGATTCCCTTCATTCCAAATTTTCCGTATTCCTTGCGGAAAGCGCAGAAACAATAAAAAGAGGAAGCCCTGACAAACATTCCTTCCTCTAAAAGTAGTTCACCCTTTAGCAGACTTTTAAAAAGCTGGTCGGAATTTACTTCCTTTTCCATAAGTTGGTGGCAAAAAAATGTGAACCTCATAGTAAAAAACGATTCTTTTGCAGGTTTTTCCCTTTTTAAGCCCCCTTTATCCCAAACTTTGATATAATAAACCTAACACATTCGGAGGTTGATGAAAATGAAAGAAATAAAGCAGACACCCCGCTACCAATTAAGAGCATCCGCAGTTCCGACCCTGCTGTGTGATTTTTACAAGGTTTCTCACAGACCTATGTATCCCAAGGGGTCACAAGTTATTTACAGCACATTTACACCTCGCAGCAACAAGCAGGCTCCTCACCTAGACCGAGCTGTCGCTTTTGGTTTTCAGGCTTTTGTTAAAAAATATTTCCTTGATTATTTTGAGAAAAACTTCTTCAGCCGCCCCAAAGCGGATGTCTTAGAAGAATATGAAGCCTTTATCCAGCGGACATTGGGAGGAAATCTTGCCAGCGACCATATCGGACAGCTCCATGATTTAGGCTATTTGCCGCTTAAAATCAAGGCCATTCCAGAAGGAAAATCTGTGGCGATTCGAGTACCGATTTTGACGATTGAAAATACCCACCCAGACTTTTTCTGGCTGACCAACTACATCGAAACCTTGCTCAATATGTCCCTCTGGCAACCGATTGTATCTGCTAGTGTTGCACGCGCCTATCGCAAAACCCTGACCCAGCTGGCCAAGGACACTTGTGATTCCATGGATCACATTCCCTTTCAAGCCCATGATTTTTCAATGCGGGGAATGAGTTCCTTGGAAAGTGCAGAAACATCTGGAGCAGGGCACCTCATCGCCTTTCTGGGGACGGACACCATCCCGGCTATCTCCTTTGTAGAAGCCTACTATGGCTCTAACAATCTCATCGGCACCTCCATTCCTGCCTCTGAACATTCTGTTATGAGCGCCCATGGGATTGATGAACTGCCAACCTTCCGCTACCTGATGGAAACCTTCCCCGACTCCATGATTTCCATCGTGTCAGACACAACGGACTTCTGGCACAACATCACCCAGAACCTACCCCTCCTTAAAGAAGAAATCATGGCCCGTCCAGACAATGCGCGCTTGGTTATCCGCCCAGACAGCGGCGACTCTTACAGCATTATCTGTGGCGACTCAGAAGCCCAGACTGAGCATGAACGTAAGGGGTTGATTGAATGCCTCTGGGATATTTTTGGCGGCACGGTCAATTCCAAAGGCTACAAGGTACTCGACCCACACATTGGGGCCATCTATGGAGATGGGGTCAACTATGAAAAAATGGTGCGTATCCTCCACGGACTCAAAGACAAGGGCTTTGCTTCCAGCAACCTCGTCTTCGGTGTCGGATCTCTGACCTATCAACACCATACCCGTGACACCTTGGGCTTTGCTGTTAAAGCAACCTCCATCATTATCAACGGGGAAGAAAAAGTCATCTTCAAGAATCCCAAAACAGATGACGGCTTGAAAAAATCCCAGAGAGGCCGGGTCAAAGTTCCTAGTCTTGACAGCTTTGTTGACGGCTTGACAGCCTCCGATGATTTTTCTGATGACCTCTTGGAACTTATCTTTGAAGATGGTCGCCTCATAAAAGACATGTCCTTCGATCAAGTCCGTGCTAACCTACTAGCGGAATTTGAGGACTAGCCAGCCTTTTACAACACTAAACAGCGAACAACGGTCGATTTCTGCTTATCGAAGTCCAAACGTGTTCGCTTTTTGTTTGAGGCTATGCAACCCTATCTATTTTTTCGCACGCCCCTTCGAGGTTTACTTCTTCTGGTTTTCAAGGGCTGCAGTGAACTGTGTCTTCCGGATGGTTGGCCGCGACAGCAGCTCTAGATGGCACTGACAAGTCACAAAGACATACTTGGTTGTTGTCGTTTTTTCTCCTTTTTAGGAATAAAAATAATAAAAATAGCCCCCTACGAATAGGGAGCTATGACCTCAAAAGAGGTACCCGATAGTATCTTTTTGGCATTTGGACGGGGTGTCAAATGACAATTTATTCTTCCTCCAAGACTTCGTCGTCTGAAAAATCGTCATCTTCTTCACTCAAATCAACGTCTTCGTCCACCAAATCATCGTCTGGAATGATTTCGTTGATTTCTGAATCGTAGGATTCCACCTCGTCTTTTTCATCGTCTGGATTTTCATCATCGTAATCTGAAGATGAGCTAGAAGCACCGTATCCATCTTCATCTTCTGGATCGTCATGGCCATAGTCAATAGCATCTTCATCACCATCCATAAAGGCGTTGACACGTTTCTTCTTGCGTTTTGGTGCATCCTCATCCTCTTCTTCAAGAGTGATGACTTCTTCGTCAATCTCATCAATAGCGTACCAAGAACGAAGGCCCCACTTGTTTTCCCCTAGCGGAATAAAGCTGCCATCCACATTCAAGTCAGAGTAGAAGGTTGGCAAGGCCGCACGGATTTCGCTATTTGATTTTTCAAGGTAGTTTTGAATTTCATTAACCAAGTCATTGAAATACATCTCATTGTCACGTCCACGTTCTTCCAAGATAGCACGCGCCACCTCAATCATGGATAATTCGCTTTTTTCTTGTCCTGCAAATACGTTTAATTCCAAGGTTGTTCTCCTTTTTTGTCTTTCCTTTCTATTCTACGCTAAATTCCTAAAATAGTCAAAGGATTCAAGCAAGCTTTTTCTCTTTTTCCCCTTCAAAGAAGAAAAAGTCTGGGAAACAGTTCCCAGACCTTCTATCTAGCGACGGTATTGACGCAAGAAGCGAGTCATCTTCTCCTGAATTTCTGCCAACTCATCTACGCGCGGCAGGTAAACAATCCTGAAGTGGTCAGGCTCCTTCCAGTTAAATCCTCGGCCATGCACCAGCAAAACTTTTTCCTGCTTGAGGAAGTCCAGCACAAACTGCTCATCGTCATCGATCCGATACATCTCGCGGTCAATCTTAGGAAAGAGATAAAGACCAGCCTGAGGCTTGACGGCTGAAAGGCCAGGAATATCGTTGATGGCCTTGGTGATAAATTCTCTTTGCTCGTACAGGCGGCCACCCGGAACTAACAATTCGTCAACCGACTGGTACCCTCCCAAGGAAGTCTGGACAACCTGCTGGGCAAGGACATTGGAGCACAAACGCATATTGGACAGCATATTGAGCCCTTCAATATAGTCCTTGACATGACGCTTAGGCCCAGAAAGAACCATCCAACCCACACGGAAGCCACAGATGCGGTGGGATTTGGACAAGCCATTCATGGTCACGACAAAGAGATCCGGTGCCAAGGTTGCAATAGGAATATGCACCTGACCATCAAAAACCATACGGTCGTAAATCTCATCTGAAAAAATAATCAGCTCGTGCTGGCGTGCCAACTCGACAATCCCTTCCAAAATTTCTTTTGGATAGAGAGCCCCAGTTGGGTTATTGGGGTTGATAAGGACGATAGCCTTGGTTCGGTCGCTAATCTTAGCACGCATATCGTCCAAATCTGGGTACCAATCAGCAGCCTCATCACAGACATAGTGAACCGCCTTGCCTCCAGCCAGACTGACTGCAGCTGTCCACAATGGGTAGTCCGGCATAGGAACCAACACTTCATCCCCATTATCCAAGAGCCCTTGCATAGACATGACAATCAACTCGCTGACACCGTTGCCGATGTAGATGTCTTCAATGTCTACATTTGGGAATTTCTTGACCTGGCAGTACTGCATGATTGCTTTGCGGGCTGAGAAAATCCCCTTACTGTTGGAGTAGCCTTCTGAATTTCTCGCATTGTGTATCAAGTCGCGAATCACTTCGTCTGGAGCCGTAAAGCCAAATTCCGCAGGATTTCCCGTGTTCAAACGCAGAATCTTCTCGCCGTTGGCTCGCATACGCATCGCTTCTTCTAAAACTGGCCCACGAATATCATAGGCTACGTCTTCCAATTTTGTGGACTTGGTAAATTGTCTCATGGAATCACCTCGAACTTTCTCTGTACATATTGTAGCTCAAATGAAGAAAAATCACAAGAATACTTTACATTTCTTTGAAAATAGCTTATAATATATATGTATACATAGCACCCTGCTTGTTCCTACCGAATCGGGTTTCTGTCGTGTTCCAGGCGGAATGGTTCCTCCCAGCACGTTCTCCCCTTCCGTGGCAGTCGGGTGTCGACCATCCATCTGTCCAGCTTGGAGGAGCTGCTGTTCGGTCTTGCTTCCTGTCAACTGGGCCTCTCGGCTTTGCCATTGGGAAAGGAGTGAAGAACTATGACCCAATCTTATAAAACTATCCTTGTCGCTGTTGATGGCTCCTCAGGAGCAGAACTTGCCCTTCACAAGGCCATCCATGTCGCCAAGCGCAATCAGGCCCGTCTTGTTATCGCCCATGTCATTGATACACGCGCCTTGCACAATGTCGTAGCCTTCGATGCCTCCGTCTACGAATCTCTTGAAAAAGAGGCCAAGGACCTTTTGGCAGAATACCAGCAAGAAGCTAAAAATGCTGGTTTGGAGGATGTGCAAACTGTTATCGAATTTGGAAATCCAAAAACACTTCTATCCTTGGATATTCCAAAACAAACTGGAGCTGACCTGATGCTTTTGGGAGCAACCGGACTGAATGCCTTTGAGCGTTTGTTAATCGGTTCTTCTTCTGAGTATATCATGCGTCACGCAACCATCGACCTGCTCATCGTCCGCAACAGTGACAAGAGCATCTAATCCACAGGCTCACAAAATAGCAAAGACTCAAAACCGCGGTTTTGAGTCTTTTGTTTAAGGCTTGAGTTGCCGGTTGATTTCTTCTTGGATGGCCGCCTCAGGAGCAAAGCGTTCCTCCCAGTCATCTGGTTTTAAAATTTTATGGGTCACAGGGTCAAAGTGGGCCTTCCCATCTGGGAAAATCTTCCCCATATTAGCCTGATGAACAAGACGAAAGATCGGCTCTGGGTCTACTCCCATCAGAACGAAAGAGCCATAGGTTAGATAAAGAAGGTCAAGGAGGGCATCCACCTGACCGACCAGCGGATTGGTCGGGTAGGGTTTGGTTTTTGCCTTGGAAGCAGCCTTGTCTAAGGCCTGATGGAGGCCAAGAAGGAGCTTGTCAAAATCCTCATCCTTGTCAACTGTTGCGTGTAAAAATTCGACCAGCTCTTCGATTTTAAAATCCGCCCGATGGCTGGCATATTCTGAATCGTAAGCAAGCGGTTTTTCTTGCGTAGTGCCGTCCATGACCGCATGAAAAGCCTTGACTTGGTTGAACTGCGCGTCCTTACTTTGAAACATGAACACCTTCTCCTAGAAGACCAAAGTGGGCTAGAGCCTTGTATATGCCTTCTTTGTTGTTGCTGTCTGTCACATAAGAAGCGACTTGGCGTGCCCGTCTGGTGCCGTTTTTCATAGCCACTGAATAGCGAACTCCCTCCAGCATCTCGATGTCGTTATTGGAATCGCCAAACACCATCACGTCTTCCGGACCAAAGCCATACCTCTCTCCAACCCGACGAATCCCTTCTAATTTTGAATTGCCTTTGTTAATAATATCTGCCGCATAGGGACTAGAACGGGTAAAGGTTAAAAATTCGTACCGCTCCGCCAATTGTTTGGTTTCCTGCTCGGTCGCAAGCAACATCATCTGATAGACCGGCTTTCCAAGCACCTCCTCAAAATTGGCCTTTTTCTGGGGGCGCAAGCGCCTGATGAGCCGGTTAAAGATAAAGTTAATCACTCCTGCACAGGACTTGGGAACAATCCGGGAAATACGGTAGGCCAAATTTCCCACTCCAAAGCTCATGATATTGCTGCCGGCAATTCCATTCGCCATCCCAAAAGACAAATCCTTTTGATGACTTTCTGCATAGTCCATCATCACTTCTAACGCTTCGCGAGAAAGCTCGCTGGTGTAGAGTACCTGCTCACGAGAAAAAATGTACTGCCCGTTGTAGGCAATAGCGATGTCCAATCCAAGCGAAGCCATATATTGAAGCAAAAACCGTGGCCCACGACCTGTGGCTAATCCAACCAATATCCCTTGTTTTTTCAGGGCGTTGATAGCTAAAATGGTTGACTTGCTAACCGTTCGACTATCTGTTAAGAGCGTTCCATCAATGTCAAAAAAGACCGCTTTTACTGTCAACCCTTTCACCTACCTTCCCTTTTTATGATACAATTAGTATATCATAAAATTGAAAGAATCTGAAAGATAATGAAAAACATTCTCGTTTTGCACACTGGTGGCACCATCTCCATGCAGGCCGATGACAAGGGCCAAGTTTCGTCCAGCGCTGTCAACCCTATGACCACGGTTTCTCATCCGCTGGATGGTATCACCGTCACTGCACTAGACTTCCTCAATCTGCCCAGCCCCCACATCCGGCTGAAGGACATGTCCGCCCTCTATCAAAAAATCAAGTCCGAAGCAGAAAACTATGACGGATTTGTCATCACCCACGGCACGGACACCTTAGAGGAAACCGCCTATTTCTTAGATACGATGGAACTCCCCCTTCGCCCCATTGTCCTGACTGGAGCCATGCGCTCCTCCAATGAGTTGGGGAGCGACGGAGTATACAACTACCTCTGTGCGCTACGGGTAGCGGCTGACGATAAATCCGCTGATAAGGGGGTACTGGTCGTGATGAATGATGAGATTCACGCCGCCAAGTACGTTACCAAGACCCATACAACCAATGTATCCACCTTCCAAACTCCAACACACGGCCCACTTGGCCTGGTCACAAAGGGAGAAATCCTTTATTTCAAGACCGCTGACCCCCGTGTCCGCTTTGATTTGCCCAAGGTTGAGGGAATCGTTCCCATCATCAAGGTCTATGCAGATATGGACACCGTTCTCTTAGATGCCCTCCAGCAGACAAGAGTTGATGGACTGGTTCTAGAAGCACTCGGGGCGGGCAACCTGCCTCCTGCCATCCTGCCTGCCCTTTGCAGCCTACTCGACAAGGGCCTGCCAATCGTTTTGGTTTCGCGTTGTTTCAATGGCATTGCAGAACCAGTCTATGCCTATCCCGGCGGCGGTGTCCAACTTCGGGAAATGGGCATCCTCTTTGTCAAAGAACTCAATGCCCAAAAAGCCCGACTCAAGCTCCTCATCGCCCTTGCTGCCGGCCTAAAAGGGCAAGAGTTGGCTGACTATATTCAAGGGTAAGAAAAAAGCTCGTGAAACGGGCTGTTCAGTTCGGAGACAAAGGCGTTAGAAACCCTATTCTAACGCCTTTATCTTCTCTAAAAGAGTTATTTTTTTATGTTCAATTTGATAGACTTTATCAGCAAATTCAAGAATCCGCTCGTCATGCGTAGCGATGATAATACACTTTCCTTCTTTTTTTAACTCTTGAAACATATCTATGATTAGTTGAAAATTCTCTTTATCTAAATTCGTTGTAGGTTCATCAGCAAGCAAAATATCTGGTTTTAAAATCAGGCTACGAATAATAGCTACCCTTTGTTTTTGACCACCAGAAACTGATTTAATCTTCTTATCTAATACATTACTTAGCCCGAATTTCCCAGCAAGAGACTCCGCATGAGCTGCCGCTTCTTCACGACTAACTGTCTGACTATACAAGACTGGAAGCAAGAGGTTTTCTACAACTGTATAATCTTCTATTAATGCAAAATCCTGTAAAATATAGCCAACATGCTTATTTCGAAAAGCACTCATAGTTTCATCGTCAGCAAAAGATAGTTTAGAACCTTGATAGACATACTCCCCAGAATCAAGTGTCCGTAAACCTGCTATGATTTCTAATAAGGTTGTCTTTCCAATACCTGACTTACCAAGTATAAGGACAATCTGTCCGGCATCTGCGTGAAAATTTGCTGATTCAAATATGATTGTATCGCGATATTTTTTTTGAATATTTTCTAAATTAATCATAGAAAACCTCTTTCATATTTCGATTAACGTTGATAAACAATGATAGGTAAAACAAACCGTTAATACAACTTAAACTTAAAAAATCCGTCCAGATGAATGTACCACTACTGGTGTAAACTAGCAAAATAAATACTAAAACCCCTAAAACAACTGGTAAGAAAAACAAGCACAAATAATTTTTGACCAGCCGCCTTTTACCCACTCCTACTACTCGCAATACACGGAGTTCATTCTGACATATTTTCATGCTTGCTTTCACTAAGGATTGGAAAACAAAAAAAGAAAAAAGTAGGATTAACGCTGAAAATCCTAAAGCAAAGTAGAAATTGTTCAGAAAGTAATCTTTATTAATTTGGTAAGATGAGAACATGGTCCTCAGTCCAATTGATGACCCAATCGCATTTAAATCATGAAATAATTTCTCTGTTTTTTCTCCCTTTGGAAGCAGTAAATCATTAAAGAGGTAGTCCTCCAATTCTTCTCCTAGTAACGCATCTTTGAGCTCGTCTTGACTCACTAAGCGAAGTTCCTCCCCATGTGCTATAAAACTAAGTTTATTCGCATACATTTTTTGATTCCCGTCCATGAATGCCGAGAAGGCTTGATAAATCTTCTGCCGTTCAGTAAGACTCATAGGGGCAACAAAATTATTCTCGTCCGCCACAGGAATATAATATGATTCATAACTTCCTTTTTCTCCTTCTATCCTCATTCTTTCCATTGATGAAAAATTACGAAAAAGTTGGGTGCTCTCATTCCAAAAAACCAAGTTGGTCATAAAAACCATTATCAATAAGATTAAAAACAAAAACCACCGCTTTTTGAGAACCAGTAATGAAATACTCTTCATAGCAACCTCCTTAATGTCAGAGCAATTATCCAGATATTATTAAGATAAAGCAATACTACCCATAATAAACAAAGTAGCAGGGGTCTATAAGAGTCATCAGATTTTAGAAAAACATATAGCCCAGATGCAATTACATAGGAACAAAATAGCGCACTCAGATGTAACTTCAGGTAGTTATAGATAAAGCCAGCCTTTGATTCTCCTAATATGTGATGAACTCGAATGTGATGCTGCTGTTTTTTTAGTTGAATAATAAGTATGGCTGCATTAAACCATAGAAAACCAAATGGTAGCCAAAAACTTCCTTTTTGAAAGTAAATAAAAAGAGAAATGATAAAGACAGTTAAACTGTCAAGAAAGAATATTTCTTTTTTCCAGTTTTCTTTATAAAGCATTATCATTTCTCCTGACTAGTATTTTATAGTTTGTAATAGAATTGTGTCTTTGGTGCCCATGGATTGAATGAGTCCCAAATATTAACAGAGCTGTATACTCTATCACTTGCAGGGCGCCAAGAGTCTTTCATAGCGATAGCTCCACCTAAATATCGACCGCTACGATAATATTTAATCCAAGTTGTATGACCTCTACGAGTCGTCCAAGCTTCACCAAAATATTTTACTTGAAAAAACTCTGTATTTCTAACACCATTGTAGTAGTCACCGTATGTAGCCGCTAGAACTGTAACACTTGTAGTTAAAGTCATTGTCATGAGAACGGCCACTATTATTTTTCTTATCTTTTTCATTATATCGTCTTCCTCCATTTTGAAAAATTTTTAACAAAACATAAGCATTACAAAATATCCAAAGTTTATTAGTCCATTGGACTCATCTCCTTTCTACGATGTCTATTTCCACCATGGCCAAGGGAAACTCCACGGCCAACCCATTGATGTGATATAGAGCAAAACTGCTAGATAAAACAGAATTATTTTATTATTTTTCATAACAACCTCCAATCTTTTGTAATTCTATGATACAATAGCTTCAAGGTTATTTCATAAAACATAAACAATATTCAACTTTTTTGGAGGTTCGCATGTTTACTTGGAATTTTGGAAGTGTTTATAAAACTATTCGGCGCTCTAAGGGGCTGACTCAAAAAAAGGTTTGTGGTGGATTCTTGTCAATGACGACCCTATCTAAAATCGAAAATCATCATGTTGTGCCGAGTGTTGAGCATATGATTTTCTTGCTTGATCAACTTAACATGTCCGTGGAAGAATTTCATTACATCTGTAATCTGTATCAGCCAAGTAACCGCCAAAAAATATTTTCTCAATATCAAAAAGTCGCTCAAAAACCTAAGATAGCTGAGATTCAGCGTTTAATTGATAGTTGTGATGACTATCTGAGTAAGCAACATGATGTTCCTGTTGAGCATCTACGAAGCGTCCTAAAAATTGTTCTATTTATGCGACAACATGGCCCTAATAAAAAAGATAGGGAATTTGAGCAATTGACTGAAAAAATTTATCACTATTTGGACAAGCAAGATACTTGGTATATGAGTGATCTAAAACTCTTACAAACTATTTTGTATGCTTTTCCTGTGAAAAATCTGCCTCATTTGACCAAGCGTATTTTTGAAAGCTTAGAAAAGTACAAAGACTTTCACAATATCAAAGAAGCTCAAGTAAGTATCCTTACCAATGTATCAACTATTTATTTTTACAACCAGTTACTTAAAGATTGTGAAAAGATTACCCTTAGAACCTTAGAACTCGCCAAAAAACTGAAACGCTATGATTCCCTCGGTTTTGCTCAGGTTCGTCTCGGCATCTGCCGTGGGGATGATGCCTTGATTGAGAATGGTTTGGCCATCCTGCGCTTGACAGATGAGCAGGACTTGCTGACGATGTTGGAAGATGAAGTAAAAAAATACCGTTGAAAAGATCCAACGGGCTTTTTTGTCGTCTAATCTAAATTGTCACTCCTTTGAAGGTGGGGAAGGAGGATTTGCCATTGAGGTTGGTTTTGCCAGTCTTTGTCAGCCACAATCTGGCTGGCAACGCGCCTAGCTTCTTCTAAGATGGCGTAGTCCTCAATGATGTTGGCAACGTGAAATTCTGGCAAGCCAGATTGGCGGGTGCCAAAAATTTCCCCAGCCCCCCTCATCTTCAAGTCCTCTTCTGCTAGGATGAAGCCGTCGGTCGTTTCGGTCATAATCTTCATCCGATCCTTACCGGATTCTGTTTTGGGGTTGGCGACAAGGATAGCATAGGACTGTTTATGCCCACGCCCGACGCGGCCACGTAGCTGATGAAGCTGACTGAGACCAAAACGATCCGCATCCATAATCACCATGACTGTGGCGTTGGGAACATTGACCCCCACTTCAATAACTGTGGTGGATACTAGAATATCTGTTTGTCCAGACTTAAAATCTTGCATGATCGCATCTTTTTCCTCGTTTTTCATCTTGCCATGAAGAAGGGCAATCTTGGCTCGCTCACCAAAATAGGCAGACAGGTCTTCCTTGAGCGCTACTGCATTTTTCAAATCAAGGACTTCAGATTCCTCAATCAAGGGAGAAATAAAGTAGACCTGAGCTCCCTTGGTCAGCTCTTTTTCCAGCCATTCAAGGACAACTGGAACCTGTTCATGCTTGACCCAGCGGGTAATGATGGGTTTGCGGCCGGCCGGAAGCTGGTTGATAATCGACACATCCATCTCCCCAAAAGCTGTGATGGCTAAGGTTCGTGGGATAGGTGTCGCTGTCATCATGAGAACATCCGGATTCTCTCCTTTTTCACGGAGCTGCCGGCGCTGATGGACACCAAATCGGTGCTGTTCGTCGGTTACGACCAAGCCTAGCTGATGATAGGTGACTCCCTCTTGAATGAGGGCGTGGGTGCCGACGATAATATCTACCTGTCCTGAAGCAATGGCCGCAAGGGCTGTCCGCCTCGGTGCTGCCCGCATTCCTCCGGTCAGGAGGGCAATAGATAAGTCAGGAAAGAGTTGGCTCAAACTGTCATAGTGCTGTTCAGCCAATATCTCAGTCGGTACCATAATGGCAGACTGCATGCCGGCGGTATGGGCTGCGTACATGGCTAGGCCTGCCACAACAGTCTTTCCAGAGCCGACATCTCCCTGCAAAAGCCGGTTCATGTGGCTCCCTGATTGCATGTCGGCTAATATCTCCGACAGGGCCGTTTCTTGGGCCTGGGTCAGCTCAAAAGGCAGACGCCCCATCATTTCCTTCAAAGCCTCTGCCTGATAGGCAATCGCAAGGCCGTTGGTCTGTTTTTTATTTTCTGCCTTTAGTACCTGCAAACGTAGCTGGAAGTAGAACAATTCCTCGAATTTTATCCGCCTGAGTGCTTGACGGTATTCCTGCAAATCTTTTGGAAAGTGCATGGCAAAAACGGCTTCTTTGCGTTTCATGAGCTGGTAACGATCCAGTAAAATTTGAGGTAAATTCTCGGTCACCAATTCCAGATAGCCCTTGTCAACTGCTGCCTTGACTAATTTGACGAGATTGGTCTGGCTGATTCCTTGAGCCAAATGATAGACCGGTTGCAAGTCTTCTGTCACCTGTCCCATGACTTTCATCCCAACCAGACTGGCTTTTGCCTTATCCCATTTCCCCCAAATAGCAATATCTGCTCCCACTTCGACCTTATCCGCTAGATAGGGCTGGTTAAAAAAGGAAACCGAAATAATGAGTTCTCCCTGCTTGATGGAAAAGCGCAGGCGGTTGCGTTTAAAACCATAGTACTGAACCTGAGCCGGTGTTACTACCTGTCCCAGCACGAGTGCCTTCTCTCCATCTTGCAAGTCCAGAACCGACTTGCTTTCAAAATCTTCATAACGAAAAGGATAGTGAAACAAGAGATCTCCTACCGTTACTAGATTCAGTTTCTTGTATTTCTCCGCAGACTTGGGGCCAATCCCCGGTAAGACTGCCAAGTTGTCATCCAAATGTATCATGCTTTCATTATATCAAAAAATCCACCGACCTCACTCAGCCAAAACGATAAAAGACCGGAAGAAAGAAATTCTCCGTTCAAAAGTGCCCTATTTCCGACACACATAAAAAGCGAACAGCTCTTGGAAGCTTGTTCGCTCTATTATTTGCAGTTTGTTTTGGTTAATTTGGGTAGATGTAGGTGATTTGACTAACACTGTCAATCGGGTTGAACCAGCCGCGGAAGTTGTCTACCCATTGCTGACCACGGTAGTTGGCTTCAAGAACCTGGATGCGGGTTTCGCTTTCAACAGCGATAACGTAGGCCACATGCCCCAGTCCCCCGTCATTCCATGAAATGATAGCTCCCACCTCAGGGGTAGATCCGGTACGGAAACCGTCACGGGCGGCATTTGCCCCCCAATCAGCGGCATTCCCCCACCAGTCGCCTGCCCAGCTAGCAACCTTTTGCACACCCCAGGTACATTGACCGATAGGATAATTGATGCCTGGTTCATAGCTGTATCCAGGCAGATAGTAGCTGTCTGCTATTTCTGTTGCCGCTTCTGGCTGAACTTGACCCGACACCTGCAAGGTCTGACCCGGAATCAGCAAATCATAAATACTGAGATTGTTGATAGAAGCCAACTCGATATAATCCATATTGAAGGCTTGAGCGATTGAAGAAAATGAATCGCCGTATTCAATGGTATAGGCAGTCGTACCAGTCGCAGGAAGAGCAGCCGCAGGAACCGGAGCTTGAGCTTGACTTGGTACTTCCAAGGTCTGACCCGGCACGATCAAATCATAAATCCCCAGCTGATTGTTCGCTGCTAGTTCATAAATATCCATCTGGAAGGCTTGAGCGATTGAATAAAATGAATCACCCTCACGAACCGTATAGGTATCTGCACTAACCTGCTTAGAAACAAAGAAACCTGCTCCCAAAGCAAGAGAGGCTACAACTGCTTTTCCTAGATACTTTTTCATTTTCTTTTCTCCAAATTGTTGATAGGATTAGTCTATCAGGCTATTGTGACATAAAAATGATAACAATGTTAAAAGTTTATGTATTTTTAAAGCGATTTTTCCGTAAAAAGAATCAGCAGATGACAATTTTATGACATTTTGATAACAAAAAAGTTCCAGCCTTATCGGCTCAGGAACTCTCCTATTTTTTCCAATGTTTTGCCATTGCGAATCGTGACCTGCTTGTAAAAGGGTTCTTTGAGCAAGAACTTGTGATAGGCAGTTTGCAGGTAGTTCTTCTCCTCGCGCTTTCCCCAGTAAACACCTAGCCGCCCAAAATGAACCAGCTCATCTCCCATCGGCAGCGCCGCCACTCGGTCCTTGACCAATTGCCGATCCACTTGCTCAGTATAAAAAAGAACATCTTTTCGCGCTAGTTCTCCCTGCCACCAAGCTGGTAAGGAGAGGTAGTCTGCCTGATAATCTTCGTGGTTAAACAGGGAAAAAGCTGTCACAAATGGGTAGGTTTGCTCAAAAAATGCTTGGAACATCGCGCTGATGTCTTCAACACTTTTCAGACTGTCAAAGAAAAGGTTGCCACTGTTGATATAGGTAGCTACTCTGGTAAAGCCCAATGCCTGAACCTGCTTTCGCAAGTCTGCCATAACAACCTTATTCCTCCCGCCGACATTGATGCCGCGCAAGAGCAAGACATAACGCATACTGATTCTCCTTCCACCTGCAATTAGCGGCTGATTTTGGCATCCATTACGGTTCGGATCAGCTCCATCAGCTGGTTGCGATCCTTCTTCCACTGGGGCCGTTCATCCTTCTCAAAGGTTCGATTGGACAAGAAGATGACCGCCTGTTGATGCTTGCGATGGTACATGATAAAGGTACCGGTATAGCCTGTGTGGGACAGCCAATCCCCCTTTTTATCCCAGGCCAGTGACCGCTTTCTCTCCGCATCAAAACCATAGTCCTGTGTCAAGTCCTTGGCAAAATCATCTGTCAGATAATGTTCCAAAAATATTTCCAAATCCTTAACGGTGGAAAAAAGTCCGGCGCTGCCTGCATGCCTTCCCAAAACACGCGCCTTGGGATCGTGAACCAGTCCAGGTTTTTGCCCCCGAACCGTAGGAACGGCCTGAGATACTGGCCCAAAGGACGTTTCACTCATTCCAAAAGGCTCAAGAACCTCTTCATCAATCAGCTCATCCAAACGGCGGCCTGTCATCTCCTCCAACAAAAAGCCCAGCAATAAAAAATTAACATCCGTATAGTGGAATCGCTTGTTGTCTGTAACCTTAAGCCGATTGATAGCCTCTTTTAACTCTTGGGCATTCAGACTGTCGCGATTAGGGATATAGGGGTCGATACCGCTGGTATGGGTCAAGAGTTGGCGAATGGTGACCCGTTCATCCTGAAAGGCTGGATAATAGGATGTTAGTGACCGGTCTAGCTCTAAGGCTCCGCTATTGACCCGAAAAATCACTAAAGTTCCCACGCCGACTACTTTAGAAACACTGGCCAAGTCATAGGTCAAGCCAGCCGTAACCGGCTCCAAGCCATCCTGACTGCCCACATAGTATTCCTGCCACTGCCCTTGATGATAAAGGGCCAGACTGGCACCTGGATACACACGGTGCTCAATCTGGCTCTTGATTTTTTCTAGAATACGTTCGCTCATTTTTCAAACCAAAGTTCTATCTTGCTTGGGTCAAGGGTCTGAAGGAAGCGACCTTTTCTGTCCTTGAAATAAGGAACTTCCAGCTGTTCTTCCAAGTCAGACCAGTTTGCGTCCTTGGCTACTTTCAATCGCAGGCTATCCAAATCCCAAACCTCTTCTGCTGCTGTCAAGAGATCTGGTCCTTGTCCTTCTTGGAAAAACAAGACTTGCTGATTGGGCAAGAGCTTCTGATAGAAGGCCTGGCTGACAGCCGGCTGAGGGCTACGGATATAGATTGCTTCCACTTCAAATTCGGTCAGCTTATCAAAGTCCTCAGAGGCTGTAAAGACAGCTGGCGGCAAGATAGCAACCAAGTCGGCTCGATCTTCTTCTGCGTGGAGCAAAAAACAATCCCCCTCAGGCGAGGTCGCTTCAAAGGCGTATCCCTTTTTTCCTTTATAAAGGTTGGTAAATGAAGCACCACGAGCCAACAAGGCCTCGATTTCCTGAGCTTGGGCGACCTTGATAACAATCTTGGCTAACTTTTTAGGCCCTTGGACTGCTCTGGTGCGCATACTCGGCGATTCGACTAGGACTAACTGAACCGTTGGGCTTGTGAGCGCTCCTAGCTCTACAAACGGCCCTTCTTCTAACCAGGTTTTCATCCCTAGATTTTCCTCTAGGAAGGTCTGGTTTACACTGCGATTGTTGACCCGCAGCGCAGGCACAATCTGGTTTTCAACTCTAAACATGGATTTTATCTTTCTCCTCGGGGGTGGATACGTTTCTATTGTAAAGTAAAAAGTAGGATTTGACAAATATTTCACTGTCAATTTTTACAGATGGTTTGTTCGGTTTTCTTCGTAAGGATTTTACAACAGAATCTTGTAAAATTCAACTCTGACACTTATGAAAATCGTCGCCTTGCACTCATCAGTCTGCTACTGGCTATTCGGGCGGCCATTTGCTCTTTCGGCCGGCCTTTTTTAGACAAAGAACCGATTATAAGCTATAATAACAAGTGTACTGAAATCATTGCAAGGAGTACTTATGCGTTTCAATCAATATTCTTACATTCCATGTGAGGAGGCTGTCCTCCTCAAGGACTTAGCTGCACTTGATTTTGAGCTAGACCCTAGCTGGTCTGCCAAAGACAATCTAGAAAAGTTTGTCCGAAAAACTCTCTTTCTCTCTGGAGATCCTGACTGGGCCCTCTCCAATCTCATCGCAGACTGGGATTGCGACCTCTTGACCTTTTTTCAGTCCGATAGGGAACTGACTGCTACTGTTTTCTATCAGGTCGCCTTTCAGTTGCTGGGCTTCGTTCCGCATCTGGATTACACCGATGTGTCTGACTTCGTGGAGCGCACGCGCTTTCCTATTCAGTTTGGTGCCATCCTTGACAACCTTTATCACCTGCTCAATACTCGGACAAAGTCAGGGAATAGCTTGATTGATCAACTCGTCAGTGACGGCCTGATTCCCGAGGACAACCACTACCATTTCTTCAACGGGAAGGCGCTGGCGACCTTTTCGACCAAAGACCTCATCCGCGAGGTAGTCTATGTCGAAACCAGCGTTGATACTGCAGAGAGCGGTTTGCCTGACCTAGTGAAACTTTCTATCCTCCGTCCACGCTTTGACGGGCCTATCCCGGCTATCATTACCAACAGCCCTTACCATCAGGGAGTCAATGAAGCAGCCAGCGACAAGGCCCTTCATAAGATGGAGGGGAATTGACCGTCAAGCCTGCAGGAAGGATTGAACTGACTGAACCTGCCTATGTGGCAGAAACTCAGCCTTTAACAGCCTTACCGACTGGGCCTGCAACTGAAAAATTGGGGCATATCACTTCCTACTCTCTCAACGACTATTTCTTGTCCCGTGGTTTTGCCAGCCTTCATGTGTCGGGTGTCGGCACCCTAGGTTCAACGGGTTTAATGACCTCCGGCGATTACCAGCAGGTCAATGGGTTCAAGGCAGTCATCGACTGGCTCAATGGTCGGGCTCGCGCCTTCCAAGACCATAGCCGTTCCGTTTGTGTGCAAGCCGACTGGGCCAGTGGTAAGGTCGCAACGACCGGACTTTCCTATCTGGGTACCATGTCAAATGCCCTTGCTACCACAGGTGTTGAGGGGTTAGAGGTCATCATCGCAGAAGCTGGTATTTCCTCTTGGTATGACTACTACCGCGAAAACGGGCTAGTAACCAGCCCGGGTGGTTATCCGGGTGAAGACTTGGATAGCCTGACCGCCCTCACCTACTCCAAGAGCTTACAGGCGGGTGACTTCCTCCGCAACAAGGAGCAATACACGGCAGCCCTAGAAGCAGAAGGACGAGCGCTGGACCGAGCTAGCGGCGATTACAATCAATACTGGCATGACCGCAACTATCTGCTTCATGCAGACAAGGTGCGTTGCCAAGTGGTCTTTACCCACGGTTCCCAAGATTGGAATGTCAAACCCATCCATGTCTGGAATATGTTTCACGCCCTGCCCGCCTCCATCAAAAAACACCTCTTCTTCCACAATGGCGCCCATGTCTACATGAACAACTGGCAGTCCATTGACTTCCGCGAATCCATGAACGCCCTGCTCAGTCAGAAGTTGCTCAACCACAATAACGGCTACCAACTGCCAACTGTTGTCTGGCAAGATAATGCGGACGAACAGACCTGGACAACTCTTGATACCTTCGGCGCTGACAAACTAGCAAAACTTGCTCTCGGAGATAAGCAGGCTATCATAGAAAACCACTACGAGGAAGAGACCTTTGCCAATTATGGCAAATCCTACCAAAGCTTCCATAACGACCTTTACGCAGGTAAGGCCAACCAAATTCGTCTGGACTTATCTATCGAAGAGGACCTCCTTTTGAACGGCAAGGCAACCCTGATATTACGCGTTAAATCAACCGTAGCAAAAGGTCTTCTGTCCGCCCAGTTGCTAGAGGTGGGCAACAGCAAGCGTCTGACGCCTTATCCTACCATCCAAGCGCGGACCAGTCTTGACAACGGCCGCTATCATGCCCAAGAAAGCTTGATGGAGCTGCCTTTTGTCGATACGCCTCACCGTCTGATAACCAAAGGTTTCCTCAACCTACAAAACCGAACTCAGCTCCTGCAGATTGAAGAGGTGCCTGCAAACGAATGGCTGGATATTCGCTGGGAACTGCAGCCTACGATTTACAGGTTAGCTAAAGGAAGCAAACTGACATTGATTCTTTATACGACTGACTTTGAATGTACCATCCGCGATAACGGCGATTGGCAGATTCATGTTGACTTAGAAGCATCAAGCCTGCTGCTTCCTTACGAATAAGAGATAGAAATAGCATGAAGCTCGTCCTTTCAACAGGCGACTCCATGCTATTTTTTTCAAAGAACGAATGACACTGCATCAATAGTCCTCAAAATGATGATACAGGTGTTCCAGAGCAGTGATTTCTTGCTGCAGCTGTTCTCCAATGGTTGTAGATTTCACGAGAATCCGCTCATCCACCTCCTCTACCAAGCGCTGGGCAGAAATAATATCTCCACCACCATCTAAAACATCTTCCACACCGGTAAAGGGCCGGTGGGCCACCAGCTGCAAACCAAAACTATTGTAGACCAGAGTGTACCCTGCCAGCCCTGTCTTCTTCTGATACCCCTTGGCAAAACCTCCGTCAATCACCAGCATTTTACCTTCCGCCTTGATAGGACTCTCCCCAGCCTTTTCTTTGACCGGTGTATGCCCATTGATAATGTGGCTGTCTGACCCCAGCCCAAAGGCTGTCAGAATCATCTGGCAGATGGCTGGATCATTGCGGAGCTGGTAGTAGGCATTCTTCTTTTCTTCATGAGTGGCCTTGTCTGCTATATAGTAGCGTTCAAAGGTGGTCATGGCTGTTTTTCCAAAGAGGGAGGAGGTTTCCCCTATCCAGAGGTACCAGAACAGATCGGTAGCAAAATCATCATGGATGTGGGGTTGGCGATAGGCCAGGCGAATCTGCTCCTCATAGAAATCAAGCAAATCCTTGCCCGCGTAGCTGACTCCTTCGATGCGCAGGGATTTGAAATCCCCATTGTCATGTAGGGGAATACAGCCGTGAAACAGCAGCTGTTGGTTGTAAACGAGGTACATACTACCTTTTTCAAAGAGCAAGTCTACATGGCGAGCCAGTCGCTCAGAGGCTTGAAACCGGTACATCAGCTGCTCCAGTATTTCCTCTTCTTCTGCGGTAAGCTGACAAGGGGAATCTGGTTTGAGACAGCTGGTTTCAAAATCCTGCAAGGGATAGGTCTGTCCATCCAAGCAGATGGTTTTGTCTTCATAACAGACCTTGGCTAAAAGCTGACGATGACCCAGTTGAAAGTCTGGCCGCCGTTCAATCAAGGCATTTTCCAGCTTAAACTGAAGAATGGCAGTAGCCTGCTGGAGTTGGTTGAGCAAATCAGCTTCACTTTGACTGATACTTTCTCCATCCAAAATAGGAGTCAAGGCAGGTAGAGGCTGATAATGTGCCTGACTGTACTCTATTAAGCGGCGCAGATTGATGCCATAACGGTCTTCGATCAGGCTGAGATTATTGTAGCGGGCTGCTATGCGAATGACATTGACCATGCAGACATGGGATCCTGAAAAAGCCCCCATCCAAGTAATGTCATGGTTTCCCCACTGAATGTCCACCGAACGCTGCCCCTGCAGACGGTCCAAAATCTTGTCTGGCTCAGGACCTCTGTCATAAATATCGCCCACGAGATGCAAATGATCTACTGTCAACTCCTGTATCAGACGCGATAGGGCGATGACTAACTCATCCAACTGCCCCAGAGCCTGCACCTTGTCTATAATAGCTTGAAAATAGTCCGCCTTGTTGCGCCTACGCTCTACTTCTGCCAACAGTTCTTCGATAATATAGGCAAATTCCTTGGGCATAGCCTTGCGCACCTTGGAGCGCGTATATTTGCTGCCCACAAAGCGCACTACTTGTATCAGGTAAGGAATATGGCTGGCCAATTTAGCTTCCAAGGCCTTGCGCCCCAAACGACTGGTCTCTCTCTCCATCTTTTCCTCCGGATAGAGGACATAGAGGGTGAAATCGTCTAAGTCTACATCCCTAATAGAGAGATCCTCAAAGCAGGCCTGAATCCGCTCCTTGAGCAAGCCCGAACCACTTCTCAAAAGGTAATCAAAAGCCTGATACTCCCCATGCACATCACTGACAAAATACTCTGTTCCCTTAGGCAGGTGATGGATGGCTTCCAAATTGATGAGTTCTGTCAAGACAGCCGTCTTGGTTGGAAAAGTTTCTTTGAGCAACTGATAGTAACGTTTCACTGGACTATCCTCCTTGGTTTGACAATGAGTATTCGGCTAGAAAGCGCTTCCTTTCATCAGTCTATCACATTCAGTCCCAATTCTCAAAGAAAACCATCTCGGATACGAAACGTCATTTTGCCAGTTTTGAGATAACAACGACTTTGGTTAGAAGACAAAAGAGCCGGGAATCTCCCAGGCTCTTTACTTTTACAAGGGGTGAATGATCACACCTTGCACAACACGATTGACCGTACCTGTCGGAGAAGGGGTGTCAGGCAGATTTTCACACTTGACTGCCGCCAATAAGGAGAAGGTTTGGGCAAATAGGATATAAGGGAAGGATAAAAAGAGATCTGGCAAATCCTCACCACCAGCTGCGAGAACGAAATTAGGCGCTTCTGTCTTGTCTAAAGCAGTTGCAGATAGGGCTACAACTCGAGCAGCTATTCCATCACCGTGTACCTCATTGAGCAGGTCCACATCATACAGTCGTGTATAGGAATCATTTGAAACAAATTCAATCACAATTGTTTTATCATTAACGAAGGATTTTGGTCCATGGCGGAAGCCTAGAGGAGATTCATACATGGTGGCAATCTTTCCTGCTGTCAGCTCCAAAATCTTCAGCTGCGCTTCATGGGCTAGACCGTAAAAACCACCTGCTCCCAGATAGATTACTCGCTCAAAATCCATATCAATCAATTCTAAAATGTAGTCCTCGCGATCTAGGACATCTTGCCCCAAACGGGCAATCGTATCCACCCATGCGGCCTTTGTAGCCTGATCGGCCGGCGAGAAGACTAGAAGAGCTGTCAAAGACATACAGGTGTAGCTACCTGTCATCGCAAAGCCCTTATCGTTTGACCCTGCTGGTTGAAGCAAGAGTAAATTGTCCGCATCTCCACTGGCTGCCTGAGCCAATTTACCTTCCGGTGCGCAGGTAATCGTCACTTGATAGAGCTGATTGACCAACTGTTTTGCGACTTCTACTGCTGCGACACTCTCTGGTGAATTGCCACTGCGGGCAAAAGAAACCAAGATGGTTGGCACATCCGCTTGAAGATAGTCGTGCGGGCGACTGACCAACTCCACCGTTCCCACCGTTAGGAAACGAATCTGTTTGAGATCGTTGACTTGATTGAGATAGTTGGCAATGGTCTGTCCCACAAAATCTGATGTACCAGCCCCTGTGAAGATAACCTGAATAAATTCATGCTTGGCACGAACACCTGTAAGAAAAGCCTCAATCGCTTCTAGTTGATCAACATAAAGCTGATACGCTTCCTTCCATAGTTTCGGCTGCTGGTAAATTTCAGGTGCAGTAATAATTGCTCCCAATCGTTCTAATTCTTCCTTTGCCAAATGAAACATAGCATCCTCCTGTATTGTATTACTGGTTATAACCACTATTTGCTTTTATTATACCCCAACTTCCTTTTTCCGTCAATAGAAAATAGGTTAATATATTAAAATATTGCTCACCCTATCTTATTTCCCTATTTCCACCCTTCACAAAACATGGTATAATAAGTGGTCAAGACATTTTGGAGGAATTACTTATGATGAATATGCAAAATATGATGCGCCAAGCGCAGAAGTTACAGAAACAAATGGAGAAAAGTCAGGCTGAGCTAGCTGCAAGTCAGTTTACCGGTACTTCGGCCCAAGATTTGGTGAGTGCAACCTTTACAGGAGATAAAAAGCTGGTCAGCATTGACTTCAAAGCCGAAGTTGTAGACCCAGAGGATCTTGAAACCCTGCAAGATATGACGGTACAGGCAATTAACGATGCCCTCACCAAGATTGACGAGGCTACTCAGAAAAAATTAGGAGCCTTCGCAGGAAAACTTCCATTTTAATATCGAAAAGACGTGAGCCTTTTACAATCGGCTCACGTCTTTTGGTTTAAAAGCGATAGAGTAGGGACTGGAGTTGGAAGAGAAAGAGATCCGCATACTGCCGGTTATCCTTCAGATCTTTCATCAGTGTCTTCATCGTTGACAACTGATCAGTGATGATACCATCCACCTGCAGGGTAATCATTTGCTTCATGCTGTCCTCGTCATTGGGCGTCCAGGCATAAACCGTCTGCCCCTTCAACCAGGAGCGAAGCAAGAAGTCTTGATCCAAACTAGAATATTCCATGGTGTAGCCATTTGCCACAGTATCTGGATAAATAGAGTTAAAAGGAAGAATGAAATAAGAAACCAACCGTTCATCATAGGCTCTCACCTTCTGGATGACTCCATAATCCAAGGACTGCATTTGGTGCCCCTTGGCAATTAGGCGCTGACCATATTTTTTCAGGAAGTTGGGCATCAGCTCTTTGGAGTCTTGCTTGGTCACCTTGATTTCAACCAGTAGTTTCTGCCCCAATTCATCCGCTCGATCCAAATAAGCATCAAAGGACGGTACCGGGCTAGACATCCCATTTTCCGAAGCCATCATCCCCGTCAGCTCTGCCAAGGTATAATCATGTGTTCCGCCCGGATTGCCCGTCAACTGGGTCAAATCCGTATCGTGCATGACTACGAACTCCAAGTCCTTGGTTTCCTGAACATCCATTTCAACATAGTCTGGCGCTATCTGGGCAGTTTTTTCCAGTGCCTCAATCGTATTTTGCACACCATTAGCATCGTCCACTCCGCGATGGGAAATGGTCAAAGGCATGGTTTCAAAAGGGAAATAAAAGGTAACCACTCCCTGAACAAGGAAGAAAAGGCTCGATACCAAAAGAATGCTCAAACGAAGACCGTGTCGCAAACTCTTTCGAGGATAAACCGGTAAGTTCCACCCTGTCAGCAAGGCCACTAGCTTCATCATAAAGAGCGCAATGGCACTATAATAGGCCAGCTTGACCAGAACAAAGGACAGGAGAACCAACACAGGTGCCACCGTCGGCAAGGCGCTATCCACAAAGACTTGCAGACCGTAGAGCAACAAACCAAAAGCCCAAAATAGAAGGCTGGGTTGAAGCGTAATCCACAGCAAGCGCAAACCAGACGAAATCTGCTTACGCCCTTTGGTCTTCTCCCATGAATAAAGAACGGCATCTTTCACCTTTTCATGCTCAAAGAAAATCTCAGGCAAGGCGTACATCAAGCGAGAACCCAACCAGAAAAAGAAAATGAGCGACAGCAAAATAAGGATTGCCACCCAGAGATTGTTGGACAGGTAGTCCACAATGAACTGAGGGATCAGCAGCTTTTTGAAATAGTAGATATTGAGAATTTTTCTGAGAAAAGGAAGCAGGATAACCGAATACAGCAATAAAAATAGAACCTTTGATAAGGTGATTTCCTTGATGACCTCAAACAGATGTTTTTGAACCGACCTGATATAGGCTGACAACCGCTTGGCTTTTGTATCCAACAGCTGCCAAACTCCTGTAAAAATCAAAGCAATCTCCAGATAAGCCACTAGAATGTTGACCAAAAAGAGGGAAACAAACCCTCCCGTCACCAACCAATTGCTCGTAAACACTGCCAGAAAATTGGAGGCCGTCAAGTAGGTATAACCGGTTAGGCTGAGAAAATACTCTGCCAGCCAAGAATTGAGAGGAATCCAGACAAACTCCATCAGCACAAACAGGGTAAAAAAGAGCAACAGGATTTTATCCAGATTGTAGTATATTTTTTGAAATTCCGTGTTTATTTTTTTCATATTCCTAGTTTCCCATATTCAGATTTAAATTTCAAGGTGTTTCTGATTTGACTTGTTTTTTCACAAAATTCTGATATAATCGAATTATCTGAAAATTCTACCAAGGAGGAACTTATGACAAAACAAATTCATTGGGATGGAAACCTTTCTCAAGAAGGTCTTAGCATTATCAAGGGAGAAGGTGGTGTCATCGTCTGCCCAACCAAGGTCGGTTATATTATTATGACCGCTGACAAGGCTGGTTTGGAGCGTAAGTTTGATGCCAAAGAGCGCAAACGCAACAAGCCTGGTGTCGTTCTATGCGGAAGCATGGACGAATTGCGCACCCTGGCCCAGCTGACCCCTGAAATCGACGCCTTCTACCAGAAACACTGGGATGAGGACATCCTCCTTGGTTGTATCCTACCGTGGAAACCTGAGGCCTACGAAAAGCTCAAGGCTTATGGGGATGGTCGTGAGGAACTGATGACAGACGTCCGTGGCACCTCCTGCTTCGTTATCAAGTTCGGAGTCGCAGGTGAACAAATCGCCAAGGAAATGTGGGAAAAAGAGGGACGCATGGTCTATGCTTCTTCAGCCAACCCTTCTGGCAAAGGCAACCGTGGCAAGGTTGAAGGAATCGGCGAACGAATCGCCTCAAAGGTAGATTTGATTATCGAAGCAGATGACTACGTTGCTTCCATCCAGCCGGACAAGACCATCGAAACCCGTTATGAACAGGGTGTCATGGTATCCATGGTCGATGCTCAAGGAAAGCTCATTCCAGAACAGGGCAAGGACAGCCGCTCTATCAGCCCATGTCCAGTCGTTATCCGCAAGGGATTGGACATCGACAAAATTATGATGCACCTATCTGACCACTTCAATTCATGGGACTACCGTCAGGGTGAGTACTACTAGAGAAAGAAACGGCTATGACTCGATCTCTAACGCTTCAAGCATTTACAGTTGACCAGCTCAAAACCATTTGGCAAATCGGCCACAGCCAACCAGCTCCTCGCTGGAAGGAATTCGCCGCCCCCTATTTTGATGATTACCAAGCCTTCAATCGTTTTGAAGACTTTCAGCAAGCCCCGCTTTACCAGTGGTTGCAACAAGATTCTGTACGGGCCATCCTCCTGGATGAGAACCCTATCGGCTTTGTTTCTTACTACTGGGAATGCCAAGCAACCCGCTGGCTGGAAATTGGGATTGAAATCTACGATGACAGCATCTGGGGAAACGGCTATGGAACTCAGGCCCTCAGACTCTGGATTGATCATATTTTCAATCAATTCCCAGAATTGGAACATATCGGTCTAACTACTTGGTCAGGCAATCCTGGAATGATGCGAACAGCTGAAAAATTAGGGATGACAAAAGAAGCCCATATCCGCAAAGTTCGCTATTGGAAAGGGCAGTACTACGACTCGATTAAATATGGTATTCTCAGAGAAGAATGGGAAAATCAAGCATAGTAAAAGGCAGGGGATTCCTGCCTTTTCGTATTCTATCAATACTGATATTGCTCGATTTGCTGGGCATTCTTGATTAGACTGGCATAGAGCTTGGAGCTTTTCAGTAGGTCTTGATGCTGACCGACAGCTTCTACCCGCCCATCGTCTAGGACGACAATCTGATCTACCTTTTCAATGGATTTTAATCGGTGAGAAATGACTAAAACGGTTCGATCTTTGATCAACTGGTTCAGGCTGTCTTGAATTTTTTTCTCATTTTCCACATCGAGTGAGGCGGAAATTTCGTCCAGGATAATAATAGGGGCGTTTTTGAGAAAGGCCCGTGCGATAGACAGGCGTTGGCGTTCTCCGCCAGACAGACTGGCTCCATTCTCTCCAATCAAGGTATCATAGCCTTCTGGCAATCTGGTGATAAATTCATGGCAATTTGCCAGTCGTGCCGCTTCCTTGACCTCCTCATCTGTCGCGTCTTGCCGTCCGATACGAATGTTATCTAGAACCGAAGCGTTAAACAGGATCACATCCTGAAAAACGATGGACAGCTTGGAAAAGAGAGAGCCCGTTGCAAGCTGCTTTATATCTCTGCCGCCAATCAAAATTCGGCCTCCATCATAATCGTAGAGCCGAGAAACCAAGCGCAGGATACTGGTCTTGCCGCAGCCAGATCGACCAACAATAGCGGTCACCTGATTTTGCCGAGCTGTGAAGGTGACACCTTTTAAGACAGGGGTGTGGCTCTCATAAGCAAAGGTCACATCCTGCAGGCAGATGTCATAGGGTTCACTGACCACCTCTTTTCCTTCCTGCACGGGCATTTTCCGGATTTCTTTGATCCTCTTAACACGGGCATCTAAGTAAAACAACTCCGCCATATAACCATTGATGCCGTCTGCCGCCTCCTTTAACTTCATAGCAACTAAGAGATAGCCTAGAACATAGAGAATGGAAACTTCCCCCGACATATAGAGCTGTATGCCGAAGAAAATTGCCGCAGCTAGGGAAAGATAGGATACAATCCCTGAAAAGGTCGTTGTCAGCCCAACCAGCAATTCCACTGACAAATGTATCCGCTCACTCTCGTCCATTTTTTGGTATAATTCTGCTCGGACCTTCTCCGTCAAACCGTAGCTTTTGATTTCCTGTTGTAATTCAATCGCTTCTTGAAAACTCTCCGAGTTTTCCCTAAGACGGTGAAAGTATTTCTTATTCCCTCTAAGTTGAAGATTTTTTGATAAAAGAAGCAGGCAGAAGTTGGCAACAATCGGCAAAACAACAGCCAGACCCAATAGCAGATTGCCTGTCAGTAGCAAGACAGACACAAGGGGAAAGAAGACAGCAAAAGCAAGAACCTTGGCTACGGAATGACTGATGGCGTGTTCAATGGCTTCGACATCACTCATGATGGTCTGTGAGACATCAGACAAATCATTTTTTGAAAAATAGGACAAGGGGAGCTTGCTGAGCTTATGGGCAATGTCAATCCGCAGGTTGGCACTTTCCTTGTAGGTTGTATTGTAGAGCAAATCGTACTCCGCATTTAAAATCAAGTAGAGAAGCAGCAAAATAAATGCAGACAACCCCAGATAAAACCAGGAACTTTTTTCATGTCCCAAAAGAAAATGGTCTACCAAGAGCATTAATAAGAAAGTCGGAAGCATATTGGACACATAGACAAAGAAGCTGGCGATGCTGGCCTTGAACAAATCGTTTGCTCCCCTATCTGTCAGGGCAAATGTTTCTTTAAGCATATCAATCATTGCTTACCCTCCATTCATTGGCTTTTCGATAGAGTTCTTGCAGATAGCGGTAATGGGTCGACTGACTCATCAATTCAGCATCTGTTCCACGTTCAATCAGCCGGCCGTCCTCCAGCACCAAGACCTCGTCGGCCTGTCGTATACTCGTCAGCCGATGGGCAATCATAATGACTGTTTTCCCCTTCATCAGATGTGAAAAGGCTTTTTGCAGTTCGTGTTCATTTTCTGGGTCAACTGCAGCACTGGCCTCATCCAAAATAATGATGTCTGCATCTTTCAAGATAGCACGGGCAACAGCCAGCCGCTGCTTTTCTCCTCCAGACAGGTAGACTCCCTTGCTGCCGATGATTGTTTCTTCTCTTTCTGGAAATTTGTCCAAGATACTGTCACAGCCAGCTAAGTGCAGGGCACGCATGACCTCTTCTCTCTTAGCAGTGACATTGCCGATTTGAACATTGTCATAGATGCTGCTTTTAAAGAGTTTGGCATCCTGAAAAACAAAGGCAATATGCCTGCTCAAAGCCTCTTCGCTATAAGCTTCTAAAGGGTAGCCGCCGATCTTAATCTGGCCAGATTTCAGCTTATAGAAACCCGAAATCAGTTTTGCCAAGGTTGTTTTTCCGCTGCCAGATGACCCAACTAAGGCATAGAGTTTGTTGCCTTCTAAGTCAGCAGTCAGCTCCTTAATCACCAAGTCATCCGAATAGGCAAAACAAACCTTATCAAAGGAAATACCAAAGTGATCAAACTGTTCGCGGCTTCCAAACTGTAATTTTTCTTCCTGCATCTCTGCAAAAAGACCCTCAAGTCTATCCACAGCGCTGACACCCAAGTAGGAATACATTGATACATACATGACCCTCATGCAGCTGGTAAAGAGTACCCCGCTTAAAAATAAGGTCATAATCAACTCCACCACAAAGAACCTTGGATTGCCAAGTAAACTATCTGCCAAAAGTATGA
Source organism: Streptococcus oriscaviae (assembly GCF_018137985.1). Taxonomy (NCBI): domain Bacteria; kingdom Bacillati; phylum Bacillota; class Bacilli; order Lactobacillales; family Streptococcaceae; genus Streptococcus; species Streptococcus oriscaviae. Next base: position 1,140,456 of record NZ_CP073084.1, read on the forward strand.
CAGGAGCGAAAAAAGCCACCATGCCGTAAAAAAGCCACTGGAAACCTACAAAAGCCCTTTTACAGGACATGGAATAATTCAAGGCATAGTTGGCATAGTTGGTGATGGCTTGATGAAAGGCCTTAAAGGAGGCGACATCAGCCCCGAAGACCTTGACGACCTGCATCCCACGAACATATTCAACCGACTCGCTGCTCAGCCGCTCCAGAGAATCCTGATAAATTCTCATAAAATCCTTTTGCCCTGTCATCAAGTACAATAACCCCATAGCCAGCAAGGTAAAAATCAGAATTACCAGACCAACCCTCATACTGACAGCAAAGGCTAGGACAATTGTTGCAATCGGAAAAAGAACAGCTGCTGCAATATCAGGTATCAGATGGGCTACGATCATATGAGTTTGGCTTGCATTATCGTCTATCAGCTTGCGAACCCTGCCAGAAGACTGTTTGTCAAAAAAACGGAAACTGGCCGCTGTCAATCCATCGATACCAAACTTGCGGAGATTGGTTTCCAAACGAAAGCCCAATACATGAGCCAAGCTAACCGATATAAAATACATTATTCCGCCCGCCAGCAAGAAAGCAACAATGCGGGTAGCATAGGATTGTGCCCGCAATAAAGCCTCCTTGACAATCAGCAGGTTCAAAAATTCCCCCAAGCAGTAGTAGGCTACAATAATCAACAGGGTTGAAAGGACGGAAAAAGCTATAGCCCAGTAAGCTAGGTATTTTTGTTTAGGAACATAAGACAATAACCGTTGATAAACCTGTGCCATAAAACCTCCCCTATCACGATTAGACCTTATTTCTAAAAAGAAAATGGATTATTTCAAGAGCCGTGTACTCATTGTACTACTTTATTGTTCGTGGTACAATATAGACAAGCAAGTATGTCTTATCGCTATAATGTCTAATCGTGTTATTTTGGAGAATAAAATGAATCAATTAGAAAAAATCCTAGGCAGCAGCAACCGTAGAAAATGCAGCCGATTCTCTCCTGCAGGAGAAGCCTGCTTCATTGATAGTAAGGAGGTTAAGGGAATCTATTGGTCTTATGAAACGGCCGTCTTTCACATCACCATCCATCATTTTTTCCTTAAGGAAGATATTATCGTCTGTCCGCACACAGACGGCACTTCCAACCACATTACATCAACCTACATTTTAATGGGGAGCGGAAAATACTTAAGCACCTATCAAACCCTTTCTGCAAATACCATGTTTGTTTTAAGTTCCGACCGAAAAGATGCCCGTTTTTTATTAAGAAAAAATTATCCCTATTTCAGTATTGGCATCGATTTTAAGGAACAGATGATTGAGCAGTATTTATCCAATCAGCAAGTTTTAAAAGAGGTTCGGGTGTCCGATATTTTTTTCGATACAAGAGAGCGCGTCACCCGGCCCATGGCAAAACTGGCCAACGATATTCTCAGCTGTCAGATGGATTCCCCTTCTGCGGATCTCTTTTTTGAAGCCAAGGCCAAGGAGTGGCTGAGCATCACCTTGAATGAATTCGCATCAGCAGCCAAGTCCTCTGCCTTGCCCCAGTCGGATAAAGAAGCCATTAAGAATGTTTCTGACTATATCAACGACCATTATTCTTCAGATCTGCCTCAGGAATTACTGGAGAAGATTGCGATGATGAGCGGAACCAAGCTGAAAAACTGCTTTAAGAAGACGCACCAGATGAGTATCACCGAGTATATCCAGCGAAAACGCGTGGCTATTGCGGAAAACCTGCTGCTGACGACTCAATTGGACATCGTTGATGTTGCCAAATCGGTCGGCTACAATTCCCACAGCCGCTTCTCTGCTCTCTTTAAACGCTATCGCGGGATGTATCCAAAAGAAGTTCGGCACTTTGCTAGCAAAAAGCAGCCGATGATCTGCCCTTGCAATGAAGAAGCCAGAGAACGCTGCCAACTTTTCCAATCTAAGAAAAGACAAGATACAGACTAATGCGCAGACAAAACAAAAGACCTTTGGTTCATTCAAACCAGAGGTCTTCTATTCTTTATTAAACACCCAAGCGAATATTTGGGAAGTGTTCTGAGATAAAATTAAAGGTGTGTTGCAACTGAATATCTGTGCCGGTACCGATGTTTTTAATTATCTGGGTGGTTTTCTTCGTGCTACCTTCTCGGAGGCTCACCAATTGAGAGAATCGATTGGTTACGAAGAAGCCATGGCGTTGCGTTGTAATGTGATGGTAAATCTGAGTTGTTTCCGTCAGATTGATGGCACTAAAGTACCTGTGGTAGCAAATCAGATGATTCTTGTAGACCAAAATCTGCAAGACGTCATCTTGGAAATCTGCCAAGGCTGTCAACTGGCTGATGTCACCATTTAACTCCGGGTAGCTAGCGTAGATTTCATCATAAGCACGGTTGGTACGGTTACGACGAAGTAGAACACTCACAAAGATTGCAATTCCGAGACCAATGAGTACCACAGCAGCACCAACTGCCCAAATCCGTTGCCAGTTAGCTTCGGAATAGGAAACATAGGTGTAGTAGCTGAAGAGCTGACCCACTTCACTGGATGGTTCAATGATACCCTGCATGGTTGATGAGTAGTCTTGGATACCTGAGGTTTCCGTGTATCGTGCATCGTAGAATTTTACCACTAGTTTTGCAGGGTTTTCAAACAAAGCATCCCCTTTGGCAATCAATTCCTTGATGGTGGCATCATTCTCGCTTGCTTCCAATCCGACCAAGCCATTCTCGTGCATGACCATCCAAACCACTGTTCCGCCATTCTCAACTGTCGCAATCGGTTCTTCGTAGACCCCATAGACATTTAAGATAAGATAATCAAAAGAATTAGCCTTGCTATCTTCACCAGTGTAAAAATGCTGACCTTTTTCAAGACTAGTTGGATCTGTGGATTGCCACATGAAGAAACCTGCGAACGCTCCGATGACGATGAAGACAATGGCCAGCAGAATCCCCGCAACCAATCCTTTGTTACGTTTTTCTTTTAACATACATCTCCTCCTGATGAAAATAATTTAATAATAAAAGTATAACATATTTTTCTTTTATTATAAACTCTTTTTTACCAGCAAAAAAGACCGGTTGCTCCGGTCCTTCCTTTGACTATTTTCCAAATAGACGAGCAAAGAAGCCTTTGGCCTTTTCTTCCTCAACGTGAGCCTTGGCCGCTTCCAATTCCAATTTGAGCACATCCTTGTCCGCCATGGCTTTAAGGGTCAACTGCTGTTGCTGATCCAACTGCTTGTCCTTCTCAGAAATCTGAACATCCTTGACCCGCAGCTGCTCGTCTTTTTCAGCCAACTGCTTGTCCTTGGCCTTGAGCTGATCATAAAGGCGGACAATCTCTGCGTTTTTCTCATCAACCAAGATTTCCATCAGCTCCCGCTGTTTGACCTCTTCACTAACCGGCTCATCCTCAAAAATTGTGGTTTTGTAGATTTCTTCCAACTTGACCAAACCTGCGCGGTTTACAACGGTCACACCTTTTTCATTTTTCTCAACGAATTCTTCCGGCAAGGACTTGACACGGTTGTTCATCGCTTGCCGACTGACCCCCAAAATTTCTGCTAATTCGCTGACTGTTTTTTCAATTCCCATAGTATCCTCAGTGACTTGATTTTCTTAATGTTTGTATCATTAAAATATTACCACAACCGCCTATCCCTGTCAAATTTATGGTAAAATAGAGCCATGACAAGATACGATACAATTATTATCGGAGCAGGGCCTGCCGGCATGATGGCCGCCATCTCTTCAAGCTTCTACGGAAAATCCACTCTACTTCTGGAAAAAAACCGCCGTTTGGGTAAAAAATTGACCGGAACAGGGGGTGGACGTTGCAATGTGACCAATAACGGAACCTTGGACGACCTCATGGCAGGCATCCCTGGAAACGGTCGCTTTCTTTACAGCGTCTTCTCTCAGTTTGACAACCATGACATCATAAACTTTTTTCAGGAAAATGGGGTCAAACTCAAGGTAGAGGATCACGGCCGAGTCTTTCCAACCACCGACCGTTCTCAGACCATTATCAAGTGCTTGGAGATGAAGATGCTGGAAAACGGAGTCGATATTCGCACCGGAAAAGAAGTCGTTTCGGTCAAAAAGATAGACGACCTATTTCATGTCAACACACCTGACGAAACCTTCACTGCTTCCCAACTCATTGTGACAACCGGTGGCAAGGCATATCCCTCCACTGGCTCAACCGGCTTTGGCCATGAGATTGCGCGGCACTTCAAGCTGGCTGTAACAGAAATCGAGGCAGTCGAAAGCCCGCTTCTGACCAATTTCCCCCACAAAAAGTTGCAAGGTATTTCCTTAGACGATGTGACCCTAACCTTTGGCAAGCACCGCATCACCCACGATTTACTCTTCACCCACTTTGGTCTATCGGGTCCTGCCGCTCTTCGCCTTTCTAGCTTTGTTAAAGGGGGAGAAACCGCATTTCTGGATGTTTTGCCAACCCATTCTGAGCAAGACTTGGCTGAGCACCTAGAAAGGAATCGGGAAAAATCCGTCAAGAATGCCCTTCGCGAACTCATGCCAGAACGCTTGGCTGACTTTTTTGCTGAAGGCTATGACTGCAAGGTCAAACAAGTCCACACCTCCGAACGAGAAAATCTCCTTACCAAGTTAAAAGCGCTGCCCATTCACATCACAGGTAAGATGTCCTTGGCCAAGTCCTTTGTGACCAAGGGGGGCGTCGACCTCAGGGAAATCAATCCCAAAACGCTCGAAAGTAAAAAGGTTCCCGGACTACACTTCGCAGGAGAGGTGCTGGACATCAATGCTCACACAGGCGGCTTTAACATCACCTATTGTCTAGCAACCGGCTGGGTGGCAGGAAGCTTGCATTACTAAAACGACCGAAAAATTCAAGTCAAAAATTACTTGAATTTTTTTGTTTATTGCTGTATGATAAAGGCAGAATCATCTATCCGGAGGTCAATATGAACTTACATATCCAAACTATCTCTAAGCAATTTGATCAAAACAAGCTGTTTGTCAACGCCTCCTTTACATTTGAGAAAGGGAAGATTTATGGGCTTTTGGGACGAAACGGTTCGGGTAAAACAACCCTGTTTAATTGTATTGCCCGCAACTTAAGCCTAGACAGCGGTCGCATCTTCTTTTCCAAAGACGGTCAGGAGATTGACTACGAAAATACGGATATCGGTTTTACCCAAACCTACCCGCAGCTGCCTGCCTTTATGACCGCTTTTGAATTTGTCCGCTTTTACATGGACATTCACAAAAATCAACTCAAGACTGACCGCGGACCGGAAGACTGGCTCAATTTGGTCGGCATCAGCGAGCCAGACCAACACCGTCTGCTCAAAGATTTCTCTCACGGAATGCAAAACAAGGTGCAGCTGCTCCTGTCCTTAATTGTCCAGCCGCCTGTGCTTCTATTAGATGAACCCTTGACTTCTTTTGACCCTGTGGCTGCCTTGGAATTTAAACGGTTGATTCGTGAGGCGAAAAAGAATTCTGTCATTATTTTTTCCACTCATATTTTGCAGTTGGCTCAAGACCTCTGTGATGAAATCGTCCTCCTGCACCATCAGGAACTTCAGGCCGTTCCAAGCGATAAGCTGCACGACGCTGACTTTGAGCAGGAAATCGTGGATTTATTGACCGCTGAATAGGAGGCCACTATGAAGACTATGCTACGTTATTTCTGGTATCGGGAAAAATACAATCTTCACCGAGCTGTCAATGGACTTTTCTACTACCTGCGAAAAATCCCCATCCTAGGCAAGCAGATTCCGGAAAGCATCTTTAAGTCCTACGGTTTCAAGTCTGGTCTTTTCCTGATCCTGCGCACCCTGTCGCTTCCTGGACGTTTGTTGATGAAGGGATTCTGGCTGACCTTTCATTTTTTCCATGCATCCTACTGGATGAACGTTCTGGCTACTGGCAGCCTCACTTTCTGGGAAATCCTTCCTAACACTTGGCTCTTGGGCTTTGTTTTCTGGTTTTTATTTATCGGTCTATCCTACCGTTTTAGCAAAGGAGTAGACCCCTTTATTTCCAAGTCTGACCGCGAATTTATGCAGAATTTCGGACTTTCTCATTCCGATTTTCTCCAGAGTCAACTCTTTGTAGAGCCCATCTTAACAAGTCTGTTCTATGTTCCTGCCCTGCTTGTCTATTGCTTTTTAAGCAAGGAATGGATCTTCTTCCCGGTTGGACTTCTAACCGTTCCTGCTGGACATTTTACTGGAAGTGCACTCAATCGCTGGTTCTTTGAGCGCCATATCTTTACTCGCCGCACCTCTTGGCATTCTTGGGCATGGATTGCACTTGTCATCATCCTCTACGCCCTTACTATCCTCTTTCGTGCAAACCTGTCACTGGGGCTGCTGCTTCCAGTCTTAGTAGTCCAGCCCTTGCTGATTTGGTTGAGCTATCGCTACTTGAAACAGCAGACCAACCACCTAGACTACCTGCAATATTGCATGGACGAATCCCTACAAATGGATCAGAAAGTCGCTGAATTGAGCAAGGGCAATGAGTATACTCGCCAAGGCTTTCAGATGCAACATAAACTCAGCTTAGAAAAAGGGAAAGACCTGTCCAATCTGTCAGGCATGGCTTACCTGAACGCTCTGTTATTTGACCGTCACCGCTCCATCCTATTCAAAAGATTGCGGTTCCGGCTGGTTTTTCTCCTTGCTGTTTTTCTAGGATTAGAAGTCCTTCGCTGGTTCATCAAGAAGGACTTTCAGATAAGTAATGCCAACTATATCGTTTGCCTCCCATTTGCTTTTATGGTTATGTACATTGCTTCGATGGGCAAGGCAGTGGCACAGATGGTCTTTGTCAACTGTGATATTTCTCTGCTCCATTATCCATTTTATCGCGAGCCCAAAACCATCATTGCCGGTTTCAACTATCGTTTCGCCCAAACTGCTCGGTTGAACGCTTATTTTTCTGGAAGTTTGCTGCTAGTCTTGATTCTATTGACTCGCGCCAGTCTTCCTTTATCAACCTACCTTCTAACAGCCCTGCTCCTAGCCAGTCTTACAGCTCTTTTCTCCTTTCATGATCTTTTCATCTACTATATCCTCCAACCCTTTACCAAGGATATGGAAGTGGTCAACCCTGTCTATCGCTTTCTAAGCGGTGCCCTTTACTGGGTGGCCTACCTCAATACCCGCATTCAGTTGGGAAGTCAAACCTATATCCTACTGGTTTCTTTAGGGATGATAATCTATGTGAGCCTGGGTTATTGGATTTTGCTGAAAAAAGCACCAAAAACTTTCCGGCTCAAGTCATAAAAATGAGGCTGGCAAAAAGCAGCCTCTTTTCTTAGAGTTCGTGATAACATCTTGACGCAGTGGTTGATTGGCAGATTTGTTCGTGTTCAACACTCCAAATCTGACCTAATCAACTGTACGGGGGTGGGAAGACGAACTCTTCTTCGATTTGTTGAGTTCTTTCCCACTCCCTCTTCTTATTAAAGTCTGCTTAAAAGACCAGTCGCAAAAGAGCTGTCGTTACAACCCCGACCATGACTGCTAGTAGGATATTCTTGGTTTTGGCAACCACCCAGAAGGTCGGAAGGACCGCTAAGCTCTCCACAGGCAAAAAAACAGGAAGTCGCCCAACTTGCTCATCCATAATACTGGACAAGGTGAGGGCGAAAATGATGGTCACCGGCAAAAAACTCAAAAAGCGCACCAAGACAGGGGGCAATTCCCTGTTTTGCGTCAAAATAAAGGGCAAAATCCGTGGAATCCATGTTACTAGCATGGCTAATAAAATAACGATAAGTACTTCATTGCTGACCATCTGCCATCACCCCCACTGTACATCCCAAAAGAGTCGCAACCAAAACCGCCACATAGGAGGACACAAAAAAGGTCAGACCGAGATAGGATACAAACACCGTCCCCAAAATGAGACCAATTTTCACAACCGGCATTTGGCGAACCATAGCCTCCAACTGACCGGCAAAAATTGCAATAAACATAGCGACCAAGGCAAAATCCAAACCAAAACGTTCAGGGTCTGGAATCATACTTCCCAGCACATTCCCAAGGATGGTAAACACAACCCAAGAAAAATAGCCGGCAAAATTATTTCCATACATCCATGCTGGCGGTACCTGGCCATCCGTTAGCTGTTTTCGCAGGAGAAGAGCATAGGACTCGTCCGTCAAAAAGCTACCAATCAAGATATTGGAACCTAGGCTGTTGCCTTGAAACACGGTAGTTGTGTGCAGGCTCATCAAAAAATTGCGCAGGTTGACAAAAAATACCGTTACAGCAATTGACGCAATCGGCGCCCCCACTAAGAGCATCGCACACATCACAAACTGGGCGCTTCCTGCATAAACCAGTATGCTCATCAGCGCCATTTCTAATGGGCGGATGCCTGAATTGACTGAAACAACGCCACAGGCAAGCCCAATACTGGCATAGCCAAGTGCCGTAGGAATCGCATCCTTAAAACCTTGTCGCAAGGCCCTTCCATCTCTTTTCACCGACTCACTTCCTTTCGTATCTTATTTCTCTAGTATAGGGCAGGAAGTGACCTCTGTCAATCTTTTTCAGAGGAAATTTCTGACCGATGTTTCCTTCTATCTAAGCAAGCCTTTCCCTTGAATCGACCTGTTCAAACCCAAGACATCTTCATTTTGCTATTGTATCTTTCCAGAAAAAGAACTATGCTATCCCTATAAATGAAAAAGGAAGGTGGACAATCTCTATGGCTGAATTTAGACCCTATATTAAAGTGACCCTGCTTCGTGTTCTAGGAGTTTTGTTGGCCTTTGGCCTCTGTGCTCTCTCGATTTGGCGGTTCAATGGCCAGCCCAGTCAAGCCTGGCAGACCTTCTGTGTTGGCTTTATCGCTGCTGGAATTGCCGGAACCTGGAACATCTATGATATCAACTCTTGGCCTTTACGAAAACGGACCCTGGTCCACACTTTCTTTATGGCCCTGGTCGTCTTTCCGACTCTCTTTATCAGCGGCTGGTTCGCTTTTAATCTAGCCAATCTGGCCCTAGCAGCAGGAATTTTCGTCCTAACAGGCGTCATCGCTTGGACTATCGGCTATGTCTTTTTTCGGGGCAAGGAAGGATAAAGGACATTCAAAAAACTTGGTTTTTCACGAAAACCAAGTTTTTTTATATGATTATGACTCCTCTATTCTTTTGAGAATGTAGAGCCTTGATGAAAAGTCCTTGTCTTTTTGAACATGGACCTCGTTGTGAATCGGAAGTCCTGCATACATCAAATCACTGCCATAGTAGGTTTTTCCATCCAGTTCATAAAGAGCCTGTTCGTCCAACCCCTTTAGGCGAAGGCGGGCTAGACCAAGATTGGCGGTCACGAGGCGACGGTAAAAACCGACGATGACCTGACTACCATCTTTTGACGCTACCTGCCAAGCAACATCTTCCCCCTCAAAAGGACTGAGGAGGCGGGTAAAGGTTCCGAATTGGAAGGTTGAGCGGTGTTGCTTGTAAAAGGCAATCTGCTCTTTTATCTCTTCCAATTCATCTGGATGACAATCAGACAAGTCCAACTCATAACCAAAACTGCCAAAGAAGGCGACATTTCCCCGGGTGGAAAGGGGAGTTGACCGACCAACCTGCTGATTGGGACTTTCTGACACATGGCAGCCCATGCTGACCAAGGGATAGACCATGGAGGTTCCGTACTGAATCTTCAAGCGCTCGATGGCATCTGTATTGTCACTGGTCCAGGTTTGAGGAGCATAGTAGAGCAGACCTGGGTCAAAGCGACCACCGCCACTTGAACAGGATTCAAAGAGAACATGGGGGAAGCTACTAGTCAGATTGTCATAAAGCCGATAGAGGTTGAGCATATAACGGTGGAAAATTTCTCCCTGCCGCTCGATCGGATGACCCAGACTATAAACCTCAGTCATATAGCGGTTCATATCCCATTTAATGTAGTCAATCTCATGCTCGGACAGGAGTTTGTAGAGTTGGTCATAAATGTTTTGGTAGACTTCTTCTCTTGAAAAATCAAGCGTGTATTGGTAACGGCCATGGGATTGACTGTGCTTGGGATGATGGAGAATCCAGTCCGGATGAGCTCGATAGAGTTGGCTGTCCTTGTTGACCATTTCTGGCTCAATCCAAAGACCAAATTTCATGCCCAGACCATGCACCTGGTCAATAATGCCGGTCAGACCACTTGGTAGCTTGTCCAGATTGACAGACCAATCCCCCAAACCAGCCCGCTCATGGTTGCGGTCGCCAAACCAGCCGTCATCCATGACAAAGAGCTCTACTCCGACAGAGGCAGCCTTGCGGGCAAGAGTCAAAATCTGCTCTTCATCAAAATCAAAGGACATGGCCTCCCAGTTATTAAGCAAAACAGGGCGCTCCCTTTGTCCCCAGAAGCCTCGCATCAGATGCTCTCGATAGACATCATGGAAGGCCTGGCTCATCCCATTCAAACCCTGATCGCTATACACTAGAAGCACTTCTGGAGTCTGGAAGGATTCCCCTTTTTCCAAGAGCCAAGTGAAGCGGTCTGGATGAATGCCCATGCTGACCCTGGTCTGGCCAAAGGAGCTAACATCGACCTGCCCCAGAAAATTCCCGCTGTAAATCAAGGAAAATCCCAGAACCTCACCCTGGTACTCATCTGCTGTCGGCCGTTTCAAGGCCATGAAGGGATTGTGCTCTGAGCTGCTGGCCCCTTTCAGACTATAAATGGACTGACAACCCTGGTGGAGTGGGCTCAGTTTCAGATGCCGCTCCCTTCCCCAAGCCCCATCTAGGTGCAGCCACTCGTAATCCCAATCAGGCAAATCCAGTGACATGGACAAGGCTCGCTGCAATTTGACAGCCTGCCCTCCCAACTGCTCGAAACGAGCATGACGGCTCAGCACCGGCTTGTCATTGAAAATGGTATAGGATAAGGTCAGTTGCGTGTCAGTATTGGAATCCATCAGAATGATTTCCAAGGTTTGTGCCGCTGCTTCTTCTGTCACATAAAGGTGAGGCAGACCAGCCAGATTTGGCTTGCCCGGAAAGATGCGGTGTCCTTGGTAAACAAAGTGAGATAGGCAGCTCCCATCTGCTTGCTCGATTTCAAAGGCTGGCAAGGAAAAATCTGTCGTCCCATAGCAGGCGTATTCCTGCCGCGTATGTTGGAGAGAAAAGGATGGCTCGTCTTCATAAACAAATGAAGTCAGCGGCCGATAGCCATATTCTCTCAAGCGTAGATAAGAAGCCTTCTCGCTCAATCTCTTACCAAAGTAGAGATTGCCCAGATGCCCGTTGGGCAAAACATGGAAAATATAGCTGAGAACCTCATTGTAGAGATGAAATTCTTGTGTCGTTTCTGTATAGTGAATCGGCATAGGATCCTCCTAAAGTTTTCCACCAGAAGTGGCAATTCCTTGAATAAATTGTTTCTGGAAAATAATATAGAGCGTGACCATGGGCCAAATAGCAAGAACACTAGCGGCCATCAGTTGTGGGTAGTTAACTGAATAGGCCCCTTGAATTTTCGACAGCGCACTTGACAGGGTTGCCTTGTCGGCATTAGAGTTGATAATCAAAGGCCAGAGCAGGTCTTTGAAAGCAAAGAGAGCTGTAAAAATCGCTAGTGCAATCAGTCCAGACTTAGCCAGTGGCAACATCACCTTAAAGAAGGTCTGACCGATATTGCAGCCGTCCAGCTTAGCAGACTCTTCCAACTCCTTAGGCAGTCCAACGAAGAACTGCCGCAGCAAAAAGGTTCCAAAAGCACTGACAATTCCTGGGAAAACCAAGGCAAAAATAGTATTGCGCATCCCCAACTGGTCAATCATCAAATACTGCGGAATAACAAAGAGCTGAGGCGGCACCATCATCTGAAAGAGAACCAGACCAAAAAGGAAGTTTCTGCCTGGAAATTCCAAGCGAGCAAAGGCATAGGCCGCCATAGCTGAGAACATGACCGAGCTAAAAATCCGCCAAAGCATCATCATGATGGTATTGAAATACAAGATGGGGAAATTATTGGTTCTGATGGCTTCTGTGTAGTTGCTGATCAGCCATTGGCTAGGAAAGAAATGAAAGGGATTCATCTGAGTGGACTCTGTCACCGACTTAAAAGAGGTCAGAACCATCCAGACAAAGGGTACTATCATCCCCAGTGCAACCAAAATTAAAAAGAAATGTATCCAGATGGTTTGTTTTATACTTGTTTGTTTCATACCAACCTCCTTAATTGTAGTGAACCCATTTTTTCTGGGCCTTCATCTGCAGGGCAGTGATCAAGAGGATAATGACCAGGAGCAAGATAACAATGGTCGAACCGTACCCCTTGTCCGTATATTTAAAGGAATTGTTGTAGAAGAGATAAACCAAGGAAACTGTCTTATCGTAGGCTGGACTGCGGATATCTTCCATCATGTAGATCACATCAAAGACCTGCATGGACTGGATAATGCTGGTCACCACCACAAAGAAGAGGGTCGGCGATACCAAGGGCAGGGTAATCTGAAAGAACTGTTTGACAGGACTAGCCCCATCAATCTTGGCCGCTTCATAGTAATCCTTGGGTATTTCCTGTAAGCCAGCCAAAATCAAAATCATACTGTAACCAACTGTACTCCAAATGCCAATCAGGGCAATAGAATACATAGCAATTTTGGGGTCTTCAATCCAGTTGATCCGCCCAATGCCAATCTTGCCCAAAACAAAGTTAATCAAGCCAAAATCGGTATTGTAGAGCCATTTCCAAACCATGGTTACTGCTGCCGGAGCCGCTACCATAGGAAGGAAAAAGATGGTTCGATAGACATGCCTACCCTTTATTTTAGAATTGAGCAATACTGCCAATAAAATAGCTAAAACCACTGTCGTTGGAACGACCAAAAGGGTGTACTTAAAGGTGTTCCAAGTGGCTTGCCAGACCTGGGCATCACCCAGCATCCGCTGATAGTTGGCTAGCCCAACAAAAATATCATTGCGGCCGAAATCACCACTCTTGTGGAAACTCATTTTCAGGGTTTGAAAAATAGGGATGATGTTGAGCACCAACAATCCAATAATGGTTGGGGCCACCATGGCCCAGCCCCAGAGGGCTTCGTTTAAGCTCCCTTTCTTTTTAAACATAACAGACTCCTTAAATGATAAGGCCTGGAGAAGCATCACTCTCCCCCAGACCCCTTTTCTATTTTTCTGAAGCTAGTTCCTCGTTCATCATATCGGCGGTTTTTTGAGCCGCATCTTTTGTAGCTTCTTCTCCCAAGTACGCTGGTTTCAAAAGCTCATAGGCCTTATCTTCCCATTTCAAGGTTGTTTGAGAATAAGGACGGATTTGAGCATAATCCAACATGTCAACATAGTTCTTGATAGCAAAGTCCTTGTTGGAGTTGACCCAAGTATCTGCAGTTCCTTTGTAGGCAGAGATTGCAACACCTAGGCTAGCCTGCATTTCTTGGGCTTCTTTAGAGCTGAGGTATTCTACCCATTTCCAAGCAGCATCTGGGTTCTTGGTGTTCGCCGCAATAGCATTTCCTAGACCGTTGAAAATGGTTGCACGTGTTCCATCTGGCCCTTTTGGCAAAACTGCTACATCCGCATTTTCACGAATATAGTCGTTGGCTGAAAAACCTGATAGGTTCCATGAACCAAAGACACTCATGGCAACTAGACCATTTTGGAAGGCTTCTGCCCGCTCCTTGTCTACTGTCAGAGCTGGAGAAAGTTTTTCCTTAACGAAGCTGAAGTAGTAATCCAGAGCTTCGATGGTTTTTGGATCATCGTAACCAGACTTCTTGTCATCGGTAATCACAGTGCCGCCATTTTGGTAGATGAAATTGTAGTAGCCTTCTTGGTTGCTGAGACCTGCACCAAAACCATACTGGCTGCCGTCTGCCTTGGTCAACTGTTTGGCAACTTCTTTGAGCTTATTCCAATCCCAGGTATCATCTGGATAGGCAATGCCTGCTTCATCAAACATCTTCTTGTTGTACCAAAGACCAATGGTGTCAAAATCTTTTGGAACAGCATACTGCTTGCCGTTGATATTGTAAATTTCATTGAGACCATCTGGGAAGTTTTCCAGTTTGGCTTCTGTACTTTTAGCCAGATAGTCATCCAACGGCAGAAGCATTTCATTGGAGCCATAACGGTAAATTTCATTGGAGTGCATCCAGAAAGTATCTGGCAATGAGCCACCAGTCGCTCCAGCTTCTAACATGGTCCAATAGTTGTCCCAGTCCACCACTTGGATGTTGATTTTAATATCTGGATTTTTTTCTTCAAACTTGTCTGCAATCTTGCGAATGCCCGGCTCCTGACCAGAATCCCAGATAGCATAGGAAATTTCTGTTTTCCCTGAAGAGTTGGCACTTGAAGAAGACTCGCTAGTGCCTGAATTTGAACAAGCTGCCAGCAAAGCACTTGTCGCCAAAATACCAGCATAAAAACGTACTTTTTTCATCAATATAACTCCTTTTTTCTTTGCTCAAGAAAACCTTCTTGAGTTTATGTTGATTGTTTCTAATATCAGCATATCAAAAAAACGCTTTCAAAAAAATAGGATAATTTGACCTCTTCTATATGAATTTGAGATTTTTTTGGATTTTATCATATAAAATGTCACAAATTCATATAATTATGGTACAATGAAAGCGGATTCGATGTGTTTTTATTTCATACACCGCCTAAGGAGCTAACATTTTTATGACAAACAAGATGGAATTTTATGTCTTTAACAACCGTTCCTACATGGATTTCTATCCTATCCAATTTGGGATGGAAGAATGTTTACCCCTTCACTCCTTCGGTCCAACAGCCAAACAGCACTATCTTTTTCACTATATCGTTTCTGGATCTGGGCATTTTTACGACACCAAAGGCCAACGTGTGCATCGCCTAAGCGCAGGGCAGGGGTTCCTCATTTCTCCCGATATGATTTGTAGCTATGAGGCGGATGAAAAAGACCCCTGGACCTATATCTGGGTGGAATTTGACGGCTTAAAGACCGAGCATTTTTTAAGACAGGCTGGTCTATCTCGCCAGCAGCCTATTTTTTCCCAGAAAAGTGAGCCTACACTCAGTCCGGTCTATCAGGAAATGACCGCTATCCTGGAAAACCATCAGGCCAAGAGTGCCCTCATCATTGGCCACCTCTATCTCTTTATCTACGCTTTGATTGAAGAATCCTTGACTCGTAGGGATAGCAACCATGACGAAATCAAAGAATTTTATATCCGTGAAGCGATTAACTTTATCGAGCGCAACTTCGAGAAACCCATTTCGGTTGATGACTTGGCCCAACAGTGCAATCTCAACCGCCACTACTTCAGCCGCCTTTTCAAGGAGCAGGTCAATATTTCTCCCCAGCAATTTATCATCCAGTACCGGCTTAGCGAAGCCTGTGAGTTGTTGAAAAACACCAATAAAACCCTGCAAGAAATCGCAGAAGCAGTTGGTTATTCCAACCAGTTTAACTTCTCAACAGCCTTCAAGCGCCACTACCAGCAATCCCCGACCAAATGGCGGAAATTGCATCGCTAACAACACAAAAACTCTCACAGAATATCATTAAGCCATTCTGTAAGAGTTTTTTTGTATGTCATTACATCATCAAGCTATCAAATGCCAAACTTGGCTTGGCGTTCAAATCCCAACCAGCAAAGTTTTCCTTATTATACTCACTGACCGCTGCCAAGGCAACCATGCCCGCATTATCACCGCAGAGGCGAAGCGGAGGAATGATGACCTCCACATCGGTGATTTCAGCCGCCAACCGCTCTCTCAAACCCTGATTGGCTGCCACACCGCCCGCTACAACCAAGGTCTTAACAGGGTATTGCTCCAAAGCCTTCTTGGTCTTGGCCATGAGAATATCCATGACACAGGCTTGAAAAGAAGCGGACAGGTCTGCATTGGACAGGGTTTCACCTTTTTGCTGGGCATTGTGGTAGAGGTTGATAAAGGCAGACTTGAGTCCAGAGAAAGAAAACTCCAGATTATCTTCCTTGATCATAGCGCGAGGGAAGTCATAAACATCCTGCCCCTCATGCGCCAACTCGTCAATAACCCGACCAGCTGGGTAGGGTAGCCCCATGACCCGGCCAACCTTATCGTAGGCCTCGCCGACCGCATCATCTCGCGTTTCACCGACAATCTTGTAATCACCCGCTTCTGACACATAGACCAACTCCGTGTGCCCACCGCTGACCAAGAGCGCCAAAAGCGGAAACACCAACTCCTTAACCGCCCGTGCCGCCATCAAATGCCCTGCCATGTGATTGACAGGAATGAGCGGCAAGCCATTAGCCCAAGCAAACGCCTTAGCGGCAGAAATACCAACCAACAAGGCTCCGACCAAACCGGGACCATAGGTCACGGCAACAGCCGTCAGGTCCTCTGCCGTCACCTCCGCCTCCAACAAAGCTTCCTCGATACAGGCCGTGATCACTTCCACATGGTGACGGCTGGCCACCTCGGGCACCACCCCGCCAAAACGCTGGTGACTGGCAATCTGACTGGCAATGACGTTGGACAAAAGCTCCGCCTCATTTCGCAAAACAGCCACCGAGGTTTCGTCACACGAGGTCTCAATCGCCAAAATCAATCTATCTTTCATTCCGTTCTCTCTTCATTATCACCGCGTCCTCGACAGGATGGCGGTAGTAGTCTTTTCGTTTTCCTATTTTGGTAAAATGCTGGCGTGTATAGAGAGCCTGAGCTGCGCTGTTCGACTCCCTCACTTCAAGGAAGATGTCCCCATCCCAGTCCATCACAGCAGCTAAGAGTTGGCTTGCAATTCCCATCCTCTGAAAATCAGCCCTGACAGCAATCTGCAAAATTTCCATTTCATCCAGCACCGTCTGAACAGCTAAAAATCCGACTATCTCCTGACCCTCATAGGCCAGATAATAATCTTCATCCTGACTCGCCATGCTAGAGGCAATCTGCTCAAAAGTCCAAGGGGATTGCTCATAAACCGACTGCATGACTGCCAAAACAGCCTCCGCCAGATTTCCCTGCCCATTGTAGTGTCTAATCTCTATCATACGCGCTTGATATAACTCTCTGAGCCAGCTTGGTTATCTTTAAGCCAGTTTTCCTCTGCCTCCACCCGCTTGAGATAGTTGGGCTCAAAACTGGTAACGTCAACCGCAGGCAAATTTTGACCAATCACAGCCAACTGGTAGGCAGAAGGTAGACTTGTTTGGTAACGAGCGTCAGGCAAAATCTTCTCAATCTGCTCGATAAAGTTTGCCACCTCCCCAACAAAGGTCAGGTTTTCCTTGCCAGACAGGCTAGAAAGCAAGTCCTCAAAAGACCAGTAGCGGTCTGACTCTAGAGCTCTGCCATTTTCATAAACACCGGCATAGACATGGTTTCGGCGCGCATCGATGAGGGGAACCACCAGACCTGTCAGACTCTGTGGCACCAAGGACTGAAGACTGGATACCCCGACCAAATCAATCTTAAGGGTATAGGCCAGAGTCTTGGCAGTCGCCACCGCCACACGAAGACCCGTGTAGGAACCGGGCCCCTCAGCCACCACAATCCGATCCAAGTCTTTGGGCGTCCAGCCCACCTGAGCCACCAAAAAATCGACCACAGGCATAAGGCTGATACTATGATTTTTCTTGACAGCCAGCAAGGTTTCCGCCAGCAAGCGACCATCCTCCACCAAGGCAACCGACAAGGCCTGGTTAGAGCTGTCTAAAGCTAGTATTTTCATCTTCTTCTCTTTCTTTACGTCATTCGATTTGCTTTTATTACTGCGTTAATTCGCCTTGTCGTACTCAGCAGAAGTGACTTGCTCCGCAAGCCATATCTCCAACCTCTAACTATCTCCCAGATAGTTAGAGCGACTACCAAAAGCAAGCTGAAAGACTTTTCAATGCTACTCTCTATTGTAAGCTATCTTGACCTTTTTTTCAAATAATGAAAAAGACTGAGATGCGATTTCCCAGTCTGTCATGCATTGGTTTCTCTTTTTAATTCTACAATCTGGTCATACTGAATAGCCTGATTAAAAAGGTACTCGCAATCTGTCTATATGAGTATCTTTTGTCAAACGATCTATATCCTTTCCATGAAAACAATTACACATTTTCATTTCCTTGCTAATTCCTTTTACCATCTCCTTTTTTATGGTATAATATGAGTAATTGCAACACTGAAAAAATACATGACAACTCCAGAAAACAAAATAGGAAAAACCAAGTAGCCTAGCCCTACTTGACGCTTTTTTCATAGTTGCCAGCCGAAAAACGAAAGGAAGATTACACCCATATGATTTATAAAGTATTTTACCAAGAGAGCAAAGAACGCAGTCCACGCCGCGAGCTAACCCACGCCCTCTACCTAGAGGTTGATGCCGCAAGCGAACTGGAAGGCCGTATCATTGCTCGCCAGCTGGTAGAAGACAATACCTCTTACAACATCGAGTTCATCGAGCTCTTATCTGATAACCACCTTGAGTATGAAAAAACTCATGCTGACTATAAACTTACGGAGTTCTAACCCATGTCATCAGTCAATCTAAAACCTCAAGAAGTTGGCGTTTTTGCCATCGGTGGTTTGGGAGAAATCGGGAAGAACACTTACGGCATTGAATACCAAGATGAAATTATCATAGTGGATGCTGGTATCAAATTCCCTGAAGATGAACTACTGGGCATTGACTACGTTATCCCTGACTACTCTTATATCGTCGACAATCTGGATCGAGTAAAAGGCTTGGTCATTACCCATGGTCACGAAGACCATATCGGCGGAATTCCCTTCCTCCTCAAACAAGCCAACATCCCTATCTACGCCGGTCCTCTTGCTCTTGCCCTCATCCGAGGCAAGTTAGAAGAACACGGCCTCTTACGGGATGCGACCCTTCACGAAATCAACCACAAGACAGAGCTGACTTTCAAGAAACTCAAAATTAGCATCTTCCGCACCACTCACTCTATCCCAGAGCCCTTAGGTGTGGTCATTGACACCCCGCAGGGCAAGATTGTCTGCACAGGCGACTTCAAGTTTGACTTCACTCCCGTTGGTGAACCTGCAGACCTCCACCGCATGGCCGCTCTCGGAGAAGAAGGCGTCCTTTGCTTGCTCTCAGACTCGACCAATGCTGAGGTGCCGACCTTTACCAATTCTGAAAAGGTCGTCGGTCAATCTATTATGAAGTTAATCGAAGACATTCACGGTCGGATCATCTTCGCATCCTTTGCCTCCAACATCTTCCGTCTCCAGCAAGCAGCAGATGCCGCTGTCAAAACTGGTCGTAAGATTGCAGTCTTTGGCCGTTCGATGGAAAAGGCCATTGTTAACGGGATCGAACTGGGCTATATCAAGGTTCCAAAAGGCACCTTTATTGAGCCTAATGAAATCAAGGAATACCCTGCCAGCGAAATCATGATTCTCTGTACGGGAAGCCAAGGAGAGCCAATGGCTGCCCTCTCTCGTATCGCTCATGGTACCCACCGTCAGGTTCAGCTCCAGCCCGGAGATACAGTCATCTTCTCCTCAAGCCCTATTCCAGGAAATACCACTGGCGTTAACAAACTTATCAACATTCTGATTGAAGCTGGGGTTGAGGTCATCCACGGCAAGATTAACAACATCCACACCTCTGGACACGGTGGTCAGCAGGAACAAAAACTCATGCTCCGCCTCATTAAACCAAAATTCTTCATGCCTGTTCACGGAGAGTACCGCATGCAGAAAATCCATGCAGGTCTGGCGGTTGATACTGGTGTTCCGAAGGAAAACATCTTCATCATGGAAAACGGGGACGTTCTAGCCCTAACTAAAAAAACTGCCCGCATTGCCGGCCATTTCAATGCACAAGACATCTATGTCGATGGCAATCGCATTGGCGAAATCGGCGCTGCTGTCCTCAAGGATCGTAGAGATTTATCAGAAGACGGTGTTGTCCTTGCTGTCGCAACAGTGGACTTCCAATCCCAGATGATTCTTGCCGGCCCAGATATTCTCAGCCGTGGCTTCATCTATATGCGCGAATCTGGCGAACTCATCCGAGAAAGCCAGCGCGTCCTCTTCAACGCTATCCGTATCGCCCTCAAAAATAAGGATGCCAACATCCAAACCCTAAACGGCGCTATTGTCAACGCCCTCAGACCCTTCTTATATGAAAAAACCGAGCGTGAACCCATCATTATTCCGATGATACTCACTCCCGATAAATGACCACCCGTCAAACGGGTGGTTTGAACAAGGGCCATAAGCCCACATCACCAGGGACTGGGAAAGTCTTAAAAATAGAAAATAGCTTAGAATTGCGTCATCAGAAACGTTGATTCTAAGCTATTTTTGATTGTTCAAATTTTAACCGGAAGGGTAAACGTTTAGTTTTTGCCCAGCCTCTTTATCATTATTACTTTAGTAAACCAATCTAAAGAACATTTTTTATTTCCTTAGTCACCTTGTCTTTTCCCGACTGATAGCAGCAAACTAATTCCCAACATCGCTAACAAGATAGACCCGATTTTAACAAGGATAGAGTCAGTTCTAGTTCCTGTACGAGGTAGCTGTTTGGTAGTAGCCAGCTTAGGAGTTACCCCTTTAGTGTCAGTTTGTTTCGGTTGTTCAGATGCTTTAGGTTCTTCCGGTAATTTTGTCTGCTCAGATGCTTTAGGTTGTTCCGGTAATTTCGGCTGCTCAGACACTTTTGGTTGTTCCGGTGTTTCAGTATCTGCTTTAGGCGGGTCTATTTGAGGAGGTTGTTGAGGACTTGTGTTGGTAATTGCGTCTAAAAACTGTTGCATCACTGCCAGAGTCTGTATTTTTTGAATTTCCACATCCGCATTGGTTTGCGGAGTAGTAGTTAGGGTATCAATTTGGCTTTTTACCAACTCGTCTAGGTATTTGAGATGATGGTCATAATGCTCAGCAGCTTTTTCCTAAATAATCTTCCTACATTCTTCCGCCCGCTGTTGGATGGCAGCAATCGCTTCCTGTTTGGCTCTTTCAAGTAAAATATCCCCGTCCAGCAAAATGCTGTTAACATCTACTAGAAAGATGCGCGACTCTTCTAATTTGTCGGCCGTATCCATAGGCAGACTGGCTTCGATTTCTGCCAATCTTGTATCAATTAAAGCTTTTTTACTAGCATTCAGATACTTGATACCTGCAGATCTTATTTTCTCAATTTCGGCTTTAATCTCCGCCCGTAGAGCTACTAGCTTTTCTTCTCCTGTGGAGGATGTCCCTGCAACCGTCTTCCCTGTATTAGGGGTTAATTGTGACGCCTCCACCGCTTGCACCATAAAACCTCCAACTAGGCTGGTCGCAAAAACGGCTACTGCCACTGAAAAGATTCCTGTCTTAAACTTGCGAATTCCATAATGAAGACAGCGTTGTCGTACTCCTTTTTTTACCCCCCCAGTTTTTGTTTGCGGCTGTATGTTTGCTGCTGATTTCCTTCCATCTTGCATCACTCCTTTTAAACGCTATATTTTATGTGCATCTGCGGACCTGTTCCTATGTTCTTTCATAAAACATTATAATGCAAGCTGAAGGCTTTTTTCACGATGTAGACAAAAAATAGATAAAAATCAGACACCCCTTATTTCCAAATGGAAATAGGGGCATCTGCCTTATAAAAAGACGGAATATTCCGTCCTTGACTCACTCTCTCATCGCTACTGCCTTCTCTCTTTGAAAGTCCTACAACCTCTTAATAAAATGATACTTGGTAAGGCCTTTTCGGGGGACATCATCAAGAGAAGCATACATCTCATAAGCCATTTTTAGATAAAAATCTTTGGCTTGATAAGACTTAGTCGACAAGGTGATACTGCTGGCTCCCTTATCACGCGCCACAGACTCCAGTTCCCTGATTAGCTCTGAACCCAAGCCTTGACCTTGATATGACTCTGCAACGACCAGAGCCTTGATATGAATGTTTTCTAAAATCTTCTGCGCATGGAGCAAGCCCTGCACCTCTCCATCTTTTTCCCGAGTCAGATAAAAATCTTCCGGTTCCAGCTCGTCCCTACCCACCGCTCCAAAGTGAGCCTGGTATTGCCGGTAAAAGACTTCCCGAACCAAATCCTCTTGTTTCATTCTCTAGCCTCCCTGTAAAGAAAAGAGCTGGTTCTCCAGCTCCACTTGTTAATACAAATCCAAATAATTATCAATTTCCCACTGGGAAACGTAAGTGGCATAGCTTGCCCATTCAATCTTCTTGGCTTCCACAAAGTTGGTGTAAATATGTTCACCCAAGGCTGCGCGAACCACCTCATCCTTACGAAGTGCCTTGAGGGCATTGTGCAAGGTTGACGGTAAATCAATGATACCAGCCGCTTTACGCTCTGCTTCTGACATAACGTAAATATTTGTTTCAACCGGAGCAGGTGCAGCAATCTTATTTTCAATACCATCCAAACCTGACTCCAGAAGCACAGCAAGTGCCAAGTAAGGGTTAGCAGTTGGATCCACCGAACGCAATTCCAAACGAGTACTCATCCCGCGAGATGCCGGTACACGAATCAATGGAGAACGGTTTTTCCCTGCCCAAGCGATATAAACGGGTGCTTCAAAACCAGGAACCAAACGCTTATAAGAGTTGACTGTTGGGTTCATAATAGCTGTATAGCTGTAAGCATGCTTCATCAAACCGCCAAGGAAATGGTAGGCCGTTTCTGACAATTCCATTCCGTTTGGATCTTTAGGGTCGTAGAAAGCATTCTTGCCTTCTTGATCAAAGAGTGACATATTGCAGTGCATCCCTGAACCAGCAATGCCATACTTAGGCTTAGCCATAAAAGTTGCATACATACCATGCTTGCGCGCAATAGTCTTAACAACCAATTTGAAGAGCTGAATCTTATCGCAAGCGCTCAAAACGTCATCATACTTAAAGTCGATCTCATGCTGACCCACCGCACACTCATGGTGACTAGCTTCTACTTCAAAGCCCATCTGGGTCAAAACATTGACAATCTCGCGACGGGTGTTATCCGCCAAGTCCGTTGGCGCCAAATCAAAGTAGCCACCCTTATCATTCACTTCAAGAGTTGGATTGCCATGCTCGTCAAGTTTGAAAAGGAAGAATTCTGGCTCTGGCCCAAGGTTGAAAGATTTAAAACCAAGTTTTTCCATGTGGCGGAGTGCTTTTTTCAGATTGGAACGAGGATCCCCTGCAAATGGCTTGCCTTCAGTTGTATAGACATCACAGATCAAACCCGCAACAGAACCATTTTCATCACCCCAAGGGAAGATTGTCCAAGTATCCAAATCAGGATAGAGGTACATGTCAGACTCATTGATTCGCACGAAGCCTTCGATGGATGAACCATCAAACATGGCCTTGTTAGATAGAACCTTATCTACTTGCTCCTCAGTCGCTGGAATCTCCACATTCTTCATGATGCCCATGATGTCTGTAAACATCAAACGAAGGAAAGTTACATTTTTTTCCTTAATATCGCGTTTGATGTCCGCTACTGTAATTGCCATAAACGTCTCCTTTTTGACTGTAAAAAATTAACTGATTCCTAAATTTAGGATGAACGAAAGATGCTGCTAGGACTTGAAAAACGTCCTTGTTTACGAAATTCATCATGTAAGATACGACGGACATCTTCATCAGTCAGGCTTTGTGTTTGTTTGTGAACTTTCACCTCGCGACTAGCGTATTCTTTCTTAATCGCTGCGATGTTCAAACCCTCATCCAAAAAGTCCTTAATCTCCAGAAGAAGATCCATGTCGTTCAAAGAGTAAAGACGACGGTTCCCCTCGTTACGGTCAGGCTTAATCAAGCCTTGATCTTCGTAGTAGCGGATTTGCCGAGCGGTCAGGTCAGTCAGTTTCATGACACTGCCGATAGGAAAAATCGCTAAGGAACGGCGTAATTCTCTTTCTTTCATAACGAACTCCTTTCTGCCTACCATTATAGGGTAAATGGCTACCCTCGTCAACAGGATATGTTATGTTTTCTAACATCATTTTGTCTGAAAACGTTTTTTTATTTGATTGAGGTCATAATTGACCAAAATAGCTATAAAAACACCGATAAATGTTTCAAATACCCGAACAAAAACATACTGGATTGTATTTCCGTCCGGAACTGACAAGGTGATAATGAGCAGAGCTGATACACCGCCGATGATCCCCGCCTTGTTATTCATGGCCACATTTGTCATGATGGTCAACATGACAAAAATGGGTACAAAAAGAAGTGTAGCCCAGAATTGATTGTGGAGCCATTGATCCAAAAGAAAGAAAGCCAGAGCAAAGAACCCACCAATAGAGTTGCCCAGTATGCGGGAAGCTCCAAAGTGCACACTATTATCAAAATCCTCTCGTAGGCTGAACACCGCAGACAAGGCTGCTATCTGCACACCCTGCCAACCAAAAAAGCCAAAGAGCAGGATAACCAAAAAAACCGCTATTCCTGATTTAAGCGTGCGCATACCTAGTTTAAAAAGTTTTGGGTTAAATCGATATTGCTTAAACATATCTCTATTCTAACACGAAACTACCAAATAAGAAATGAATTATATGAAGAACCCCAAAAAACGGTAGACTTCCAACTCTTTCGCAACCGGAAAACCTTATCAGTCACGTTCACAGAAAGACTAGCCTATACAGTAAAAAAGAGTTGGTTCCCCAACTCTTTTCGTCACATATCTTTCATGCGCAGTAGCTGAATGGCTTTCACAGTTTGGGAAACTGTGAAAGGTGGGAAATAAGGATTGGGAAACAATCCTCAATACTTCGCTACGCTTGTGACCAACCTATTCAACATTGCGGGGTTCAAATAGTCCAGTGGACTATTTGAAGTTGTCACCCAATAAAAACAAAGTGACAAGCTACGGAATCATTTTTGACAGAAGCTTCGCTTCTTCTATTTCCAACCTCAAAATATCTCCCAGATATTTTGAGATAACTTACCGCCTATTTTTCAGTCAATGCTGCAAGACCAGACAAGACTTTATACCTTGCTAGACTTTCTAACTCGCCTAGCTTCGTAGAAACTCTACGCGATGCACAAAATGCAACGGAAATCCGTTGCATTTTAGCCTTCAAGTCTATTTAACTTATTTCTCTGTCAAAGCCGCCAAGCCTGGTAATACTTTTCCTTCGAGCAATTCCATTGATGCACCACCGCCCGTTGAGATCCATGAGAATTTGTCTGCACGGCCGAGGTTGATGGCTGCCGCTGCTGAGTCACCACCACCGATGATAGATTTCACGTCTGGTTGTTTCACGATAGCGTCCATCACACCGATAGTACCAGCTTGGAAGTCAGGGTTTTCAAAGACACCCATTGGGCCATTCCAAACAACTGTTTTGGCACCAGTCAATTCTGCATCAAATTTAGCGATCGATTTTGGACCGATGTCCAGACCAAGGAAGCCTTCAGAAACGGCTTCACCTTCTGTATCACGAACCACATCGTAGCCAGCAAAAGCGTTGGCTTCTTTTGAGTCAACTGGCAAGATTAGTTTGCCATTTGATTTTTCAAGCAATTCTTTAGCGATGTCCAGTTTGTCTTCTTCCACCAAGGAGTTTCCGATTTCAATACCTTGTGCCTTGTAGAAGGTATAAGTCATACCACCACCGATCAGAACCTTGTCGGCTTTTTCAAGAAGGTTTTCGATAACACCGATCTTATCTGATACTTTTGAACCACCAAGGATGGCGATGAATGGACGAACTGGATTGTCAACAGCTTCTTGGATGTAGGCAATTTCATTTTCCAAAAGGAAACCAGCCACTGCTTTTTCCACGTTTGCAGAGATACCAACGTTTGATGCGTGGGCGCGGTGAGCTGTACCAAAGGCATCGTTTACGAAGATACCATCACCAAGTGAAGCCCAGTATTGACCGAGTTCTGGATCGTTCTTAGATTCTTTCTTGCCATCCACATCTTCGAAACGAGTGTTTTCAACAAGAAGAACTTGACCGTCTTCCAGCGCATCAATAGCAGCTTCCAATTCAGCTCCACGAGTAACGCCTGGGAAAGCAACTTCTTGACCCAATTTAGCTGCTAAGTCAGCCGCTACTGGTGCAAGAGATTTGCCTGCCTTGTCTGCTTCTTCTTTGACACGGCCTAGGTGAGAGAAGAGGATAGCACGGCCACCTTGCTCAAGAATATACTTAATAGTTGGAAGAGCTGCGGTGATACGGTTGTCGTTTGTGATAACGCCGTCTTTCAAAGGCACGTTAAAGTCCACACGAACCAAAACTTTCTTGCCTTTCAACTCAACATCTTTAACAGTCAATTTTGCCATGAGATATAGACTCCTTAAATTTTTTTACCCCTCTATTGTACCATATTTTCTAGTTTTTTTCTTCTCTAAATAAATTTTTTCACAAGGGTTTTCATAAAAGCGAACATTTGCTTTCTAGACACCAAAAAAGGGAAGCTCAGCTTCCCTCAATAATGCCTTATTTAGCGATTTTTGCGAAGTACTCAAGAGTACGAACAAGTTGAGCTGTGTAAGACATTTCGTTGTCGTACCAAGATACAACTTTCACCAATTGCTCACCGTCAACTTCAAGAACTTTAGTTTGAGTAGCATCGAACAATGAACCGTAAGAGATACCTACGATGTCAGAAGAAACGATTTGGTCTTCAGTGTAACCGTAAGATTCAGTAGCAGCAGCTTTCATTGCAGCGTTTACTTCTTCAGCAGTTACTTTCTTGTTCAATGTTGCAACCAACTCAGTTACAGATCCTGTTGGAACTGGAACACGTTGTGCAGCACCGTCCAATTTGCCGTTCAATTCTGGGATTACAAGACCGATAGCTTTTGCAGCACCAGTTGAGTTAGGAACGATGTTTGCTGCAGCAGCACGCGCACGACGAAGGTCACCACCACGGTGTGGTCCGTCAAGAACCATTTGGTCACCAGTGTAACCGTGGATTGTAGTCATCAAACCTTTTTGAACGCCAAATGCATCGTGAAGAGCTTTAGCCATTGGTGCCAAACAGTTAGTAGTACATGAAGCACCTGAGATAACTGTTTCAGTACCATCAAGGATGTCGTGGTTAGTGTTGAA
Source organism: Streptococcus oriscaviae (assembly GCF_018137985.1). Taxonomy (NCBI): domain Bacteria; kingdom Bacillati; phylum Bacillota; class Bacilli; order Lactobacillales; family Streptococcaceae; genus Streptococcus; species Streptococcus oriscaviae. The sequence goes on from NZ_CP073084.1 coordinate 1,167,446, forward strand.
CACGATAGTCTTAACATCGTTTCCGCCAGGTGCAGTGATAACAACTTTCTTAGCACCGTTAGCGTGGATGTGTTGCTCAGCAGCAGCTTTAGATGTGAAGAAACCAGTTGCTTCCAATACGATTTCTACGCCGTCAGCAGCCCAGTCAATTTTGCCTGGCTCACGCTCAGCAGAAACTTTAACGAATTTACCGTTAACTTCAAAACCACCGTCTTTCACTTCCACAGTACCGTCGAAACGACCTTGAGTTGTGTCGTATTTCAACAAGTGTGCAAGCATTACTGGGTCTGTAAGGTCGTTGATACGAGTAACTTCAACACCTTCTACGTTTTGGATACGACGGAAAGCAAGACGTCCGATACGACCGAAACCGTTAATACCAACTTTAACTACCATGAATGATTTCCTCCTTATGAAAATCGAGTTGTTTTAGTTTAAAAGGCAAGCCTTTTAGTAGATTGTGAAAACCGTAACATGTAAATATACAAATTACTTTTCAACATTTCTATTATATACTGATTTCCAAAAAAATGCAACTGCTTACCGGTTCATGTATGTGTCTGAATTTTTGGGAAAGCTCAAAATCCCTTTAAAACCCTAAGAAAGCAGATAGTTTTCACTTACGAAAAAAGACCGAAACAAAGTTTTTCTTTGCTTCAGTCTTGACGTGATTGTTTGCTTTGTGCTACAATACTGTTTGACTGATTAAGCAAAGTCCGTTTTTGTCTTAATCGGTAGTGTAGGAGTTAGCGCTCCTGCACCTTTTTTCGTTTTCTTAATAAAATTATTGTATCACAAACCATACAAAAACACAAGCAAAACATGACGAAAAAGCCCCTAAAAATTTCATTTTTTAGCGGTATTCTATGGTTTATCTGTTAATAAATGTTACTTTGCATGCGTCAGCCATCGACCGTTCTTATGACCAGAACGATAGCGTCTGATATTAGGTGGTTCTTTTATCTTCTTGTTGGCCCTTCCTGCGCTAAAACGCTGGTTCTGGTAAGGTTGATAGGATTTGCGCCAATCCCCGAAGAATAACTCATCTAGTTGGTTTATCCGCTCCAGGAGAATCATCTTAGCCATCGTACAAGCTCCCTTAATCGACCAATACATCCCTCTATGTTTCATGCGATAAGTGATTTTACGATGTTGGCTCTCCATCACACCGACACCCTTATGAGATAAATTTCTTAGTTTAGCTGGCTTGGTATCCTTAAAGTTGCGTATCATCTTCTGTCGGAAGCTATAGTAAGTCTCATACTGTTCTTCTGTCTCAATGAGGGATTCTACCGTATCTAGTACTGTGATGAGTAGAGGTTTCTTGTGAGTCTGGATAGCTTTCTGAGCTAAATTGTATAAGGTTTCTGGATAGGGTTTGAAGAAGGTCTTCAGTTTCTGATTCAGATGGTACTCATCCCAGAAATGTTCATGACGTTTAATACCCAGTGCCTTTTTGATTTCTTGAAAGGTGCGCTTGGTATAGCCTTTCCCGTTGTCTGAATTGGTAATAAGGATAGTTTGGTCTGTAATCTCAAAGTGGTTATAGAGATAGTCTAGTAACTCTTCTTTAGCTTTATCGTGATTTTTATGGACAATCTCATGTTTATTGTCGAGGATATAGCGATTCCTTCCTACCTTCTTGGAACCTGTATGAATCAGAAAGTGGGCTAAATCGGTGTTAAAGCGTTCATCTCCAGCTGAGGTTGTTTTGACCATCACACCATCCCCTTCTAGGTAGATTTTATTTACTTTGACTTTTTCTGGTGCTTGTTCTTCCTCCAGGTAAAAGCGGTAACGCTCTTTTTCTTCCAAGAGTTGTCCGGATACTTTAGTGGCTTTCAACACGGCATCCTTCGTTACTTGAATACGGTAAGCATCCCATACTGTTCGACAAACTTCCCTATAAGATAGTTTTGAGGCATGTTTAGCCATATGAAAGATGAGTTCAGGAGAATAGCGCATGTATTTCTTGAGACCTAACCAGTCATCTACTGGATAACGAGTTTTCTGTCCTCTTCGCCAACGGTTTCGTGAGAAGGTGATTTCTCCGAAAGTAAAGAGAATGGTTCGTTCTGTGGCATCGACTCGTTTATAGCCGTTCTTTCGCATAGTTGGAGCGATAGACTCATCATACTCCCTGATTCGTTTCAAAAACTCTTGCTTGCGCCATTCATCCATCTCTTCCACAAAGTGTCGTTCATTAAATGTCATCATGTCATCTATTGTACTCGATTTGAAAATGATTGAAAACAGTTTTTGTTTGTAACTCTTTACAAATCTATTTTTTCATGGCATACTAGTCTATAGAGTTGTTTTTCTTTCTTTTCTGTATATTTACTAGTACAATTTTGCGTATACAACAGGGACAACTCTACTTCTCACTTCACTGTGAGAAGTTTTTTTCGACTAAAAAAGCCGAGGCACTCAATATTTTGGATGCCTCAACTTGATAAGAAAGTAATATGTAAGCACGAAGGACAGCGTGCGCAGCTGTCCATATAGGAGATAATGGACTCTTACCTGGAGTCCACAACATGAAAAATAGTTTCACACTGTTAGAACATATAGCCATGCTCATACTATATGCATTAACAGTAAAGAGGATGGAGTATGCGGTGACATTCTCCTCTTTTAGTATATTATAAAGGCAGACGGATTGTCAACTAATATACTAAAATATTTCTCTTTACTACTGTACAATCCGAAGGATTCGTGAGATACTATCCTTATGGTTGTCTACACACTTTAAACCTTTCTGACGAATACCGTAGACACCTACTTCTAGCTTCCTGACTGGAAGCTTTTTTCTGTACAAAGAAAAACACCCAACAGGTATTGGGTGAAAATTGGGGTCTCTATAAAGTGAGCACGAGGTGACAACATATAGCTACCTTATATACTATTTAGAGGTCAAAAATAATCTGGGGAGATTTTTTAAACCATTTAACATAACAGTTTTAAGCTCTGCCAAGCCGTATAGCCGTGCTCATACTATACGCTCAAAATTGAGTAAAAAGTGAATGGGATCTGTGTCTTATGACAACGCCATCCATCTACAGTATGACACACTTCTACAAATCTGTCAATTGTTCTGTTCTTTCTTTTAGTGCTGCCTCTCGCTCCTTCCAAAAAATACCAATATCTCTTTTTAATTGTTCCTGTTCTTCTTGTGTCATACCATCCTGGACAATTGCTTGATAGAGTACTTCCTCAGGGTCTCCTTTGATAGAAGAAATAAATAGACAACGGTTAGAGTTTGACTCTCTAGGTTCTGTATACAGTTCATCTTTTTTAAACATAGCGCTCCTATTTTTTGATACGGAAACGATAACGCCATCTGGCATAGTCACACAACAAGACACACTGATTCCATCGAGAATAATCATGTTGAATAAAACAGGCACTTTCGAAAAAATGAGTCACTCCCCTTTGGCTCCAGTTCTCTCTCGTAAGAAATTGCCCCCTACTTCTACGGCGCTGTTGCTTCTTCTGCGTGAATACTTTACGGATACAAGCTAAACGAATCATTGGCTGGTAGTTATTCGCTTTGGTATACGCTGAGCTTGGAATATTGATCAGCGCATCACGGAATAACTCTTCCCAATCTTGAGGATGTTCATGACGATAAGCCCTCATTCCCGCTTGTAAGTCATTGGGAAGTTGAAAGTCAATGATATCTCCTTTGAGTGTTTCCACTCGAACATAATAATAATTTTTTCCCATGACTTCTCCTAACACCTAGTATATCATACCTACAATCTTTTTTCTTCCAGTGCATGCTTATGAGCTTGTTCTCTTACACGGACTACATCTTGCAGTTCACGGTAATTGGTATACTCTCTCAAGGTATCATTGAAGAATTCTTGAAGCGCTCCTTTTTCAATATCATACTGCCGAATGAGTTGGGAAACATCTGATAGACTGACGTCTCTTGGCAGATCCATCTCGTCCAATAGTTGAAGTGCAGGCAAGGTATTCTCTGGCGTTTTTTCTAAGGCAAGAAGTGCTCCCTCGATTTTATGATAACGAGCTAAGCGACCATCTAAGCGTTTCAATTCTTTTTCTACATCGGCTATTTTTTGATTAAAGCGTTCCTCCAAATGGCTAAACTGTTCTCCATCAGTCACACCATGTTGCACTAGGAAATTATATTCCTTGATTAATTCTCTCATGGATGAAATATGAGGATTTTTTGTAATGAGCACCTCACCATTTTGTTTAGCTAACTGTCTTGCCACAGTCACCCCCATCATGTACCGATTCTTCTCCGAGTAGTCAGGATTGAGAAAATAAAAATAATCTTTTTCCTTAATGTAGATGGTGTATGAACCATCTTCTTTTTTATCAACCTTATGAGAAGGAATCAGGATGGTTCCACTATCTAAAGCTCCCATATCCAGTTGAAGATAAATTCCTTTTGGGCTTTCTTGTTCGACTTGCCAAGAAGCCACATCTAGTTTCAATTCAAAATCCAGTTCCTTTTCTTCTCTATACTGTTGATACATTTCTTTTATGTTGGATGTAGGAACAGTAAGTTGATTTTTTGAGACCCTCTCTTTGATTTTTTCGAGGGTGTAGAGTCTTTTCTTAGATAAAGTGTCGTCCCTGGTATTTCTTTCTTGGAGCTTCCCATCCAAAGGAGTAAGCAAACGGTATTTGACAAACTTACCAGAAAAATCGATTTGAACCTCAAGAGCCTTTGCCTTTTCTTTGAAATCTTCTAACGAGGTAGAATGTTTCAAGAGAAAATCCAGACGTTGTTTTAACTCATAACGAAAATTATTTTGCCTGCGCCAGGCAGAATATTTAGTATAAGAGTTTTTCATCGTTGGCTCAATAATTTTTGCGCCATACTTGGCCGCATGTTTATCTGAAATAGCCCGTAAATTTTTTAGAGTATTTTTCTGCCAACGTAATTTTTTTAGCGTTGAGCTATTGGTCGTATTGACGATGATATGATTGTGCAGATGATCTCTATCTGTATGAGTCGCAATCACAAATTGATAATCTGGTCCTAGAAACTCAAGCATGGTTTTCCGACCAATCTCATGAACCTGTTCTGGAGTTAGATTATCTTCTGGCGAGAATGATTGGATAATATGATGGGCAAGCACTTGTTTATTGTCTGTCAATTCTTTTAAGTCATCGTCTCCTTTATGAAAGGCTGCGGCTAGTTTTGTGAGAATCATTTCCTCATCTGCAATAGATACATCCTCAATCTGATGACCAGAAACCAATTGAAAATGTAATTTCCCATTTTTCGATACAATTGGAAAGGGGAAATCAGTTTTTGTTTTCATAGGCAGAACTGTTTTAGCTTCTTTTAGTATATAGGTAACTGCACGTTTCAGATTAGCTGGAGTCTTAATTTGGATTGGTGGTTTAATGGCTACCATTCATCTATATCCATCCTTACTATTCGTTTTCTTGCTTGGAGACTTTGCTTTTCTTCGCTGGATAATTTGGCTGAAACCATTTCTCGAATTTCCGTTAGATGACCCAAGACTTGTTCTAACATCTCAGTAGAGGTGTGTTGGTCCTCATTGGCCTGCTTGGCTATTTGGTTGATGTTGGCCCCAATTCGATTGATAGCTACTCGAAGAGCTTTCAGCTCTGGAAAATCAATTTGAACTAGCTGACCATGAATCAATTGATTTTTGGCATAGTATTGGAAAGACTTTGCCTTCATCTGTTCCATATTCTTTTCTATTTGTTGGTATTCCTCCTTCGTGAAATAAACCTCTTTACGTAATTGTCTTTTACGCCTATTCATATTCTGTGGCATTCAATCTTTCCTCCTATCCTAGTAGAATCCGTGCTTTTTTAATGAGGTGCCAACCCCTACCTTTCTTCCGGCAAGCGTAGCATCTGCCCGGGCAAATGCGATATTTAAGAAAGTCAGAGAAGGTCAAAAATATATTTTTCCCTTCTCTCCTTTTTCATTTTTGGGGAAGGCCCCAAGCCCCTAGTGCTCAATTTTTGAGCAGCACTTCTCAAAAAATGATTGTTCTTTTTAACGGCTTCCCCTTAAAAATTGTGTTGCTTTGGAGAAAAAACCAACTGATTTTTTACAGGAGGTCTCCTCATTTTTGATTTTGTTTTGAAAAATAGTTTCCGCTAATTGACCTCGTTGTCCGTCCGTTAATGGGTCAAATAATGAGTGGCCGATTTGAAGTTCTGTAATGAGAATGGTTTCTCTTAAGACCTCTTGAAATTCCTCATCGCTGACTTCTTGAAGGACTCTTTTGTTTTCTTCTACCCAGTCAGACAATGAAGGTTCTTGTAGTAAGAAGTCATCCTCTTCTTCGAGTTTGGCTAAAATGATTTGTCGTGTCAGACGATGAGCTTCTGGGACAATTGCTTGGACAATATCTCCATCCAGTACTGGCACGAAGTCAGATAGGATGAGAATGAGTTGGTGTTCTTGTTTTGGTGTCATGATACATTTCCTCCTTGGTGATTGGTTGTTTTTAAGGTGACCTTAGGCGGTGTTGGAACATCTCGATTGGTCATTTCGAGATACCCTTTTCCTTTTTTGAGGTAGCTTCTGCTTGCCTCTTTTCCTGTAATTCTTTGAGTTGTTGGTCTGATTGTTCTTTAAAATGATTTAATTTATTTTCAAACTGATGTTGGGTTTGTTTAGTCTGAGATAAGCGTAAGACTTCCATTTCCTTATCCATGCGCTCAATCAAACTTTTAGCTTCTTGTTGGACAATATCGAGCTGTGCTTCTAGGTCTCTCAGCGTGTCTTTATCTTGCGACCAGCTCGCTAAGTAACCGAAGGAATAGTTAGAAGTATCCAGTCCATAGTAAGATGCAACCACATACGCAACGCTTTCTGCTTGGAGTTCTGCGGTGCTTCTTGTCAGTTGGTCTTTCTGTGGATGGTCCTTGTGATGGAGTTCAGAATGAGCCGTCTCATGAAGGAAGGTTTTGATGAGTTGCGACTTATTCATCCCAACTTTATTTAAGACGATTTGGTGGTTGACTGTGTCATAATATCCTTTCCTACTTTCCTCCAATTCCTCGAAGCGAACGGAGACATGATTGTTTTTTGCAATTGTCATCAGGGTTCGATAAAGGTTGCCGTAGTCCTGATCAGTTAGTTGGTCTTTGACATCTGAAATAGCTTTCGGCATCTCTTTTCCGTCTGTTTGACTGACATCGAAGACTGCAGCTTTGAGACGGAAGGTAGTACCTATTTCTGGTTTTCCATCCTTATCTAAGATAGGTTGATTGTTCTCGTCTTTCTTGATATAAGTGATAGGGACAAAGATACGAAGGGCCTTCTCCCCTTTTTTAACATGGCGACCAAACGTTTCTTTCCATTGCTTGAAAGAAGCAACTTGACTAGCTGTTGGCTGTTGAGCAAGAATGAGACGAAGGTTGCGACTGGAGTAGTTGTTCAGTTGACTCATCTTAGTTAAATAGTCTTTGTATTTATCCGAATCAAGATACTCTTTAATGCCGTCTTTTAGGTGACGGTTTAAGCCAGCGATGTCTTGATTTTGGATTAAGTTTGCGACAACTAGGCTACTGTCTTCTACCTCTTGTTCTTCTCTTTCCTCTTGGTGTTTAGTAGCTGGTTGAGAGCGAAAATCGTAAGGGTTACTTCCTTGTTTTTTCTCTTCTTCATCTGAAATACCATCCGCATCAGAATCCATCATGGAGACTGGTAGAGCTGGCTCATCCTGTAGTCTGTCAGAAGAAAGGCTTGTTATGTTTGTTTCTTCTTGCATCGTTTGTAAGGTCGAAAGAGTTTCATATTGTTTATTTTTTAGGACGGTCATCATAGACTGTCCACCATCTTTTACATAGTCTGGATGGATAGATAGTTGTTCGATAACGCCGTCTCGTTCACGATATACTCCCAGGACAACTTGTTCTTTTCCTTCTAGTTCTACAGATAGTTTTTCTTTTATTCGCATGACGGAAGCAGGAACCCCAATACCATCTACATCTCGAATAGCTAGCAACAAATCTTCATCATCTGTCTTGATTGCTTGTTCCAAATCAATCTTATGAAACTTCTCTACCGTTGATAAGTCATTAAAGACAAAGGCTTGAGATGACAGAATATCTGGCAATAGTGGCAATACCATGGATTTATCTTTGATGGAATGTGAAACTTGTATATTGCCATAATCCCCCTGTCCATTCGCAAAATCATAGACAACTTGCTTCATCTCAATTCCCTTAGGAGAGATACCTGTCAGGTGTGCAAAATTTTCATCAGAGAATTGCACGTCTAATCGTCCAATGCCGTCTCTATCTTGATAGAGATAGGTAATTGTACTTCCCGCCACTTCATTCAAATACCACTGAGCCGTTGCTTGTAGTCCTGGCGCAAATTTATTGAGTCGCCTCAATTCGCCATCGGTAATCACATGGTAACCTGGTTTTAGAGTTGACATCCACTCTCCCTTAGTGGTAAACTTTAAGGGAGCAATGACAGGAAAATCAGGTTGTGATTCGTTCACAACAGGCTTCGATGCTGTCCTTGGAGAAAGATCTCCTAAAGAATCGGGATTGCGATGTAAATCGCCCGCATTGCTAATAGGCTCTTGACCTCGGTCAGGAGCTTTTTCTTTTTGGTCTAAGCTAGCTACTTGTTCTTGTTGTTCCTCCTCATCGGCTATCTCTTCTTCTAGTTGACTGGTTCTTATATCATCTAAAAAGTATTCTACTGGTGTAAGCCAATCTCGTCTGACGGGATCTAACTGGGTGAGGAAATCAATAACTCTCTGCACCTCCTCTGTATTTGCAGACCAATCTTTTAAGTACTCAACAACACTTGGTTTATCAGAAAATATGGCTGAAGAATATAGCTCCTCTAATGTAGGTAAGTCTCCTCTTACCGCTGTCAAAAGGTAATCTTCTGCTATTTTTGAGGTTTGAAGCTCTTTCTCCTGTAGTTGTTCATTAATTTGTCTATCCAGCTGGTCGATTGCTTGATGTACAGATAAAATCTGTGACGATTCAACTCGTTGGGTATCCAATGCTAAGGAGAGACGTCTGGCAAATAGTCGATCTAAGTCAGTTGTGATAAACGGTTCAACTATGGCTTCTAATTCAGACGCTACTTTGGGAGGTGATGGCAGATGGAGATGTTCCTGTACAGTAGCTGCCATCCTCTCAATCCAATCGAAATAATGTTCTTCTGCTGTCTTTGTTTTTTTAGACCTTGTTTCCTTTCGGTGTGGTTCAACTTCTTTGTTTTGAGTGAGGCGTTTATTTTGATGTTCCATTAGTTGTCCTTTCTTTTTTAGCTGGAGATAAGCGTTCCAGTCCATTTTCTCCTCATTAGTTGCTAGAGGTGGTCTTCCATCAACAACTGGAATCTTTTTCTCCTGTAGCTGATCAATAAAGTCTTGACCAGCCTTATCATTGTCTACCGCAAGAGTGAGGAAATCCTGATGGGCGTTATCATGAAATACTTTCGTTAAGCGAGCTGTTTCAGATAGAAAGTTTGACGCTTGACGTAAGTCTTTCGATTGTGTGTAGTCCAAAGTGACTTCCTTTGCTTCGCCTCTTTCCTGGAGAACTTCCATGGCATAACGAGACAGTGTTCCCTCCTTTAAACCATCCATCGCAACTAAACGGACATCCTCTAATTCGTCCTTATGGAGCTCATAATAGCTCATCAGGTCAATTGGAGCTTCCGCCACAATCAAACGCTTAGGAGAGCCGATAGTCACGTTTAAACCGGCGATTCCTTCTGATTGATACATGATTTTCTTGAGATAGCCTTTACCTTCGTGACGGTCTGGAAAAGGAGAAAGACCTTGTAGGCTCGCTCCGACGATGTGATGGTTCCGATCCAGAAATTTAAAGACGAGGACATCCTCCACGTAACCATCTCTATCTCGGTAGCTTGCTTCTGCCAGTATTCCCTTTTCCAAGAAGAAATCAATCGTCTCATCAGACAAACCTCTCGTCTGTTTGAGGTAGCTTCTTGCTTTCCTGAAGGGTTTCTCGTAAGGGGATAGCGTGTACCTAAAGGGTTTACGCTCTTCTTCTACAATGGTGGCTTCAGGAAAATTTCCTGTTTCCAGAAAGGTCATCGCCTCCTTATAGCTCACACCTTTTATTTCTTGAACTAAGCTAATGGTATCCCCAAATTTTCCGGTTCGAGAATACCAGTTCCAGGTATTTTTTACCGTATTGATTTTAAATGAGTCGTGTTCTTTCCAGTAATATTCCTTGTGCGAGCTCCGTTCCATCTCCATTCCGAGGCGTTTTGCGACCTCTAAGATGGACAGAGCCTTGGCTTGTGCTTTTGTAAAGACCATACTTATTCTCCTTTTAGTAATCGACGAAACCGTTCATATTCTTCTTTTGTAGCTTCTAATGGATAAGCTAGAAGAGGTTCTGTTCGGTCTCTTGTTAGAAAGAGATGAGGAGCCAATCGATAGAAAGTTGCCTCGTCTGCCGTCTGAATGAGTTTCCAGATACCTGGGTGTTCCACAGTCAAATCTTCTGTTTCTAGTGCCAAGACCTGGCAAATACTTTCAAAATAGCCTAGTCTTACCTGTGTTTCTGTCATTTCTTCTTCCTTTCTACTTAAGCTGCAGTTAGCTGTTCAAATGTTGGGGTCACATCATCTGTATATAGCAATAGTCCGTCGATATCTGTTCCCAACCGGACATAGTCATACCAATTCTCATCCTGTGGAGAATGAGCAATCTCTACGTGCCTTGGGTGGTCATAGACACTGGCTTTTTGGTCTTTAAAGACATGTTGCTTGGAGATAAAGACCAAGCCTTCCTCAATACCGATACGAGCCACCTCATCTGGTGTCAATAGAGGACGGCCTTGGATTTGCTTATTTTCTCCAGAAGAACCATTGCGATAGCTATGTGTTTTTGAGGTGGAGCGAGTGCGTATCGTCTGCTTCCCGCTCCTGGTCGAGTAGTATTCCATGGTGTCCTTGTCGTTAGTCCCTAAAAAGACATGGGTTGCGCAGTTATTAAAGATTGTTTTCCAGTCACTCTTATAAAGGGACTCCAATTGGTTCACGGCTTGGATAATGATTTTAATGGACATCTCTCGACTTCGAATAGACGAAAGAACTTGGGCAAAGTTTGGAATCCGGCCAATTTGCGCAAATTCATCTAAGATAAACTGAATATGTCTTAAATTCTGTCTGCTATAACCTGGAACCTTTCCTTGTAAAATGGCATCTGCCTTATGGGTCAGCACTTCAAAGCCGACCGCAAAGAGGATAGAAGATAAGAAGTTAAAGGCGTTATTGGTTTCAGGAATCGCAATAAAGACAGCGGTCTTATGGGTATTCCAGGTATCCATTTCCATCGTATCGGTGCTAATTAAGTTTCTGACATCCTGGTGATCAAAGATGGAATAACGAGCTGATAGAATCGCAACGACACTGTTTCGAGTCTCGCCTTTAAAGTTCTGAAAGAGTTTCCACTGCTTATAGGCATAGTTACCTGGTTGGTGTTCTTCTAGCTCTTCAAACATCTGCTCAACTGGGCTTGGATTATCCGGATCTTCTCGATACAGATGGCGTAAGAGGTCGGCCACATGTCCCAAATGAGGGGTGTAGTGAGAAACACCTGTTTTCGGATCCTTAGAATCAAAATAAAGATAACCAATGAGCGCCCGCTGCAACATGAGTTCTGCCTGTACCCAGAAATCTTCTCCCATATGTTCACTCTTTTTCGTTCCTTCCGTAATAGCTTCTGAGATTCGATCAATATCCAGCTCAGACCTCATATACTCAAATACATTAAAGCGATCGGAGTTTGTTAGGCGAATAAGGTCAAAGACCTTGACCGCATAGCCATGCTTTTCTAACATCTTACCAGTTTCGTGAACCAGGTTTCCTTTGGGGTCTGTGACCACAAAATTAGAATTCAGCTGCATAAGATTAGGCAATACAAAGGTAAAGGTTTTTCCGTCTCCTGGAAGACCAATGACAATCACATTTTTATTGAGTTGGACATGATAGGCTAAGCGAAAATTAAAGAGACCCATCTTAGCTCGTTTGGTGAAAATCATGTTCTTGTCTATTTCTCTATCCTCAAAACGCTTCATCTCTTTTAAGGTCGCAAAGCGAGCACTCCCTTGTTCTTCTCCTGTTCGATAGACCTGTCTGTCTCCTGAGACATAAGCCAATAAGGGAAGAAGAAAACCAAGGAGACCTGCATATAGGAAGTGTGGTTCAAGTGAGAAGGTCAAGGAGAATTGTTCTAGATGTTCCACTAACCACCTCATCCGAAGCATCCCCATAAAGGGAACGGCATCTGTCGACAGGAGGTAATAGCGATAGAAGGATTGGAAACAAAGACATAAGAAAAGCCCTACAAGTAAGTAGGGCCAACTGCTTCTACGATTCATCGCTCTTTTTCCTTTCCGAGGTCTTTTGTGACAACAGGTGTCAAGCCTGTATAGACCGTATGGGTCTTATAGTAGGCGATTTTTTCTTCTGGTGTCATCTCATGGGGTTTGCGAAGAATATGGTTTGCGAATGTTTCGGTAGCTTTAGGGTCTTTTGTAATGTCTGAAATCATCTGCTTCAAGGCTTTTTCTACCAAGAGACGATTTTTTGTTTCAAAGAATAGGAGGGTTTCTTCCTCTTTTTGATAGTAAGTAAAGCCAACCTTATGTTCTTCTAAATAATGCTTGAGTTTTTCTAAATGGACCTCACTATGTAGGAGGCGCTCCATATCCTTTTCACTAGCTGCTGCCATAAAGTCATTGAAGCGGGTTTCTCCCTCGAAGGTCCGATGTTCCATCTTATATTGGCGGTTATCATGCAATGCTTTGGCTACCGTATAAAGCGCCGCAATCACGTTTTCTACTGTTATTTTCCCTTTTAGTGCTATGGAATGGGTTGTTTTTTCTTGATCCATCTGATTCTCCTTCTATGGGTAGGCTGTCTCTTTGGGATGGTCTACAATCAAGTAGCCATAGAGAGAGGTAGGTTCTACTTGAAGTGTTAGCTCTAGGCGCTTTTGTTGGTTTGCCCCATCTTCTTTTAGAGAGAGGACGTAGGTGAGGTGATACAGCTGGTCTTCCGTTTGTTCGACATTCTCCAGAATCACGGACTGGAGTTGACCTGGTTGGTGGTTTAGCTGGAGTTTGGAGGAGACAAAATCCCCTAGTTCTGCGACTTCTGAATAGTAACGAGGAAGGAAATAGCGGACGACTGCATCCAGATGTCCACTTTCCTTTTGGATGGTTTTTACGGTCTCTATTTGATGAGAGAGTGTGCGCATTTCTTCTTTCTGATCTAGAACCAGAAACACAGTGTAGCCTAAAGCAAGGAAACTAACCATTAACATCCCAAGTAAAAGAGAAGGTAACAGACGTAGGGATTTTCGTTTTTGGACCGTTTCTTCTTGTTGAGGTCGTGATGAAACTTCTGGCTCTTGTTTTTGCGACGTGCCCCTCTTCCAAAACGGAAGGGGCTTTTCTGTCGGCTCTTCTACCTTTTCCTTTCTCAGAAATAGACCATCTGCGATGCCGTCAAAGGGAAGAAAAATCTCTTCTTGAAAAAGAACGACTCCTTTTTTATCCAATTCTTCCACTAAAAGCAGACTTTGAGCTTCCTGATGTTTGACCTTGGCATTTTCTCTATCCAGAGCTTGGTAGACCAAGTCCTTATTCTTGTAGGTCGTTATCGTGTCCAAGGTCAGATTGGTTAAACGGTACATGTTTTGTTTCTCCTTTCAGCTTTCCTTCTTCTATCTGGCGCTTAATATCTGCCCAGGTGAGGTGGTGTTTTGCCAAATAATCTGAGTGTTCTTCGTATTTGGCTAAAATGATTTGGGTGTCTAGCTCTTTGATTTTCTCCTCCTCTTTTTTGGCTTTAGCGAGGAAGTCTGCTTGTTTTTCTTCTGCTTTTTTACGTTGTTTTTGTAAGTGTTCTAATTTAGTCATGGGTTTCTTCTCCTTCTATTGATTGGGTAGGTTGGTTAAGGGTTGGTAGCGCTGCGGTTTGATCAGCTGTTAAGGTATCCACAATGAGGATAGGTTCAATACGATTGACCAGGTATTTATTTTCCTGTTTGATATAGTGGATGCGGAGCGTCGTTTGAGAGTACACATCCACCTGGGCATTGGTATAATCATTTTTCTTTTGTAATTGCGTTTGGGTATAGGAAACCTGGGCGAGGACATCGTTATTTTCGCTATCGATGTAGATAGTTGCCGATTTGAGTTTGGTATCTACCACATAGCCCTTATAGGTTTGATTGGTTGGTTCTTCTTCGGTATTTACTTCTTGGGTATAGGCTGCTTCTGTCATAAAGGGCAGGTAGCGGTTTCGATTCTCTCCCAGGTCCTTCTTTGTAAAGTAGGCACTGAGGAAGGATTTGATATACTCTTGTGTCAACTCTCCTCCTTCGACTTGTTTGGCTATTGGTGGCTTTTCTGCCTTTGTGGGTGCTTTCGAGCTACCAGCCACACTAAACCAGAACACTAAGCCAAGAACCGTTACCGCGGCCATACCTAGTCCAATGAGCTGTAAGAGTTTCAGTTTTTCTGTATCGATCATTTTCATTTGATGTCTATTTCCTTTTTTCTTTTATTTTGGTTTCGCAAAGCTATAGTATGGAGCTGGACGACAGACTCGCCAATGAATTTTATCCTGGACACCGCCCCAGTTGCACTCAGACACAAGAAAACTTCCATCTGGGTTAACAGCTTCCACAATCCCTACATGCCCATACTGAGGAGGAGTTCCGTCAAATCCACCGACTGTAGAGACGACTGCCCCTTTTGTTGGCGTCATGCTATAGGACCAACCTTTAGCCACTAAGTTTCTGACCCAATCTTGCCCATTTCCAAGATAGCCATAGCTTCCAGATAGGTCTGTGATAGACCCTAGTTCCACAAGCCTATTGTAGCTATACCAGGTACACTGACCAGGTGGATAACCACTCCCTGCTTGTGTTGTGAGAGCTGCTTGACTAGGGAAAATAGTCACTTGAGACCGGTAGGCTTCCGGGAAATTCCAAGAAGAAGCTACACCACCTTCTCCAACAATCTGTTGGGTTAAAAAGGCATGGATTTGTTTAGCATTGTGTTGACGTTCTAAGAGTTTGTCACCAGCATTTCCTTCCCATTGATGGAGAAAGCGTTGGGTGAGTGTGCCCACATCCTCGTTACTGGTGAGGATTTCTTTGACGATAGTCACATAGTAGGGACTATCCCCTTCCAACATAAAGTCAAGCTGTAGTTCTAAGTCATACCACTTCTTGCCTTTTTGTTGGGCGTATTGCCGAAGTAGGGTATGCCGTACAGAGCCATCTGCCGTATCCGTCCATTGGCCTAAACCTAAACCTCGCTTTAGGATATTCGGATAAGATCCGTTATATATACTAGGTCCGCCCATATCTAACCAAGCTGGGTCATCCCAGGAACTGGTACTTGCCCCCACAGGAGGGCTGAGATAGTCTCCTTCTGCCCGCTTTGCGGTGATATTGCTTTCCGTCGCAAAGTTTCCTAACATAGCTGAAAGGCCATTATCTGTTAAGGTGGGAAGTTTCGATTTGAGATAATCTCGAATCCTACGAGATTTCTGCCCTAAGTCACCCTCTAAGGTTGTGAGAACCGAGGTCGTCTGATTATAGGTGACCGAAGAAAAGTAGAATCCAGGATTGACTGCCGTCCATTTTTCAGGCGTTCGAGTCGTGGCTTCTGCTTCTCTTTTTTGATAGCGGATTTCTTGGTAACCATCTGTTGTAACTTTACCTATTTCTTCTCCAACCATAACACTTGACTGATCCTTTACCCGAATACTTCCGACCGCTTCGTAGGTAAAGATAGCCTCCTTGGTTGAAATACGAACCTGATTTCCACTAATGGCCACCTTCCCAGCTAAAGGAGCTCGTAAGGTTTGACCGGCGGTTGCCTTTAGCTGGGTCTTATCATACAGTTCAGTTGGGGAGGTATAACCAAAGCGTTTTAAAATGACAAGGGGCTGTCCTCTTGTGTCTTCGTTTTCTGTAGAGAAGGGATTGGCTAATTCTTCGTAAAGAGGATAGCGTCCAACTTCTTTGGATAGGTTGATAAGCTCTTCGTATTCCTTTTGTTCGCTCTTCCCTAGCTTTGTCCACTGTAAAGAAGAGCTAGAGCCGGTTAAATCGAGCATGGTTTTTAGATTGTGAGGGTCGCTGTTTAGATGATTCCAAATATCATCTAAGGCATCCGAATAGTGATTGAAACCTAAAAGAGCACTCACATCTCCCCCCAATCCTTCTTTCCAGGGACTTTCTGGGTTCCATTCACTACCATAACGGTAGTTCATAAAAAAGAGAACGTCGTCGATATTGGTCCAATAGTCAACCGTGTCTGTGGACTTCTCTCGATCTCGTTTAGACACTTGAAGCCAGGATTGATTGAGATCAAATTCATTTTGTTGGACAGGACCACTTCCGGCAAAAATACCCATAAACAGAGAAACAATGCCAAACAAAAGAAAGAGGATAAAGTAGGATTTTATCGCTAAAGGATTGGCTAAGACCGATCGGATAGGATTAGAAGCAACACGTAGAACAGTTGTTGTGCCTTTAGCGACCTTTCCCGCCTTGGTTTGAGCCAAGCGGTGTCTGACGTTTTTCACTCTCTTTGAGAGCTTATACTCCCACGAAAACTCTTTCGGAGTTCGAGTAAACCCACGACCCCTGGTAAAGTTATACGCACGGTTTGCCTGGGCATAGATCTGCTTGATGGTGTACTTTCCAAGCTCTTTTCCACTATGAAGAGCTCGTTGACTAGTTGCCTTTTGATAGCGAAACTGTCGGATGTCTTGTCTAGCTTTAACCCAATCATCCAAGATGTCATTGTCTCGAATGACCTTTTCCGTATCATGTCTAGTTTTGACATAAGCACCTTGTTTCGCCCTACGCTTGATCCGATTGGGAATATAGGTACTATCTGCCTTTTTACTTCGTTTATAGATGGTTTTAGCGACTTGTTTATCTACTTTCGCTTTATCTAACTCCTTCTTAAAATAAAGAGCTCTCGCAGTAGGTTTCGGTCCTTTATGAAGGCGATAGTCTTTCTTAGCTTGCTTATAGTTTTTCTTGGCCCGTTGATAGGTTGATCTGGCATCTAGTCGAGCTGTTTTCGGCACCTGTCCTTTCATCTCTTGGACCTGTTTCTTTACTCTGGATTTCCCTTCTTTCTTAAGTTGTTTTGGATCACTATCGTACATAAATATTCACCTGCTTTCTCATCAGGCATCCGTTGCGACTAATTGATAGAGCTTGGTATGTTTGGGAATCGGATTTTCAAAAGGTACAATGGTATCGCCAGCCACAATCAAGCCTGTGCCTTTAGCTTTAGGTCGCAAGACAAAGCGCTCTAAGGATGGGGTTAGATGGATAATCTGTGATAAGACTTCTAAATCTGTTCGTTTGAGTTTTAGAAGCGCTAAGAACTCGCAGTTGGCCACTAGTTTCCTTCCTTCTTCTGTAGAGAGGACTGTTTCAGGGTTCTGAGTAATGCCTATAGGTAGCGCCCCATATTTACGGATTCTAGAATACAATTCGGTAAAGAAGGTAGCTTGTAGACTGTGTTTGAAGTAAAGCTGTAGCTCGTCAAAATAGAGCCAGGTTGTCGTTTCTCCCTGATGGTTCACAACTTGGTTCCAGATATAATCCTGAATAACCAGTAAGGCAAAGGGTTTTAACTTTCCGCTTAGTTGCTTGAGATTAAAGATAATAAAGCGGCTGTCCATATTGACATTGGTCTGATGGGAGAAAATATCATTGGAGCCCATCGTATAAGGTTCAACCTTTAGAGCAAGCTCCTTCGCTACTTGTTCTGGTTGTTGGAGTAAGATGGCTTGCCAGTCTTTGAAGGTTGGTTGATCTACTGTCTCATAGGTTTGTTTGGTGACACGATCAATCATGGAAAAATCATCATCCGAGAATTCCGTCAAGATATTTTCAAACAAGGTAGACAACAGATTGACCTTTTGTCCAATAGGGTCACTATCTTCTACCTGTAATTTTTCTTTATCTGGAAGGTCCAATACATTAAAGTGATGGGGAGAACCTGGAGAGACCGTTATGATTTCTGCCCCAAATTCTTGACCAATATCCAAGTATTCTGCCTCAGGATCCACAATAATAATGCGGTCTTCTGTATACCGTAGAAGAGTCGGAATTATCTCTCCAGCCTTCGCAAAGACTGACTTCCCTGAACCAGATATACCAAAGATACATCCCGAGGGAGTATTGAGGTCTTTCTCTCGGTCTAGGGTAATGGGGTTCTTAGACAATTGATTTTGACCATAGTAGACCGCACGTGGGCTACTAGAGCGTAAATCCACATTGGTAAAGGGGACTTGGGTAGCTAAGTTACTGGTCGTCACATCCCGCATAAAGCGACGTTTGACATTGATAAAAGGGATACCAATTGGAAGAATGGTATTGAGGGCTTCTTCCTGATAGAGGTAACATTTATCCAATTCAACGGTATTCTTACGGACAGATCGTTGAACCTGTTCGGTGTAGTCGTTTAATTCTTCTAGGCTATCAGCCATCAGATAGACCGTCATCACTCCAGAAAACATTTTCTGGTCATTGTCTTGAAGCTCTTCGGTCCACTTTTCTGTCTCTCGAGAGGTTTCCGTTGCCTTTCCTCCAGCAATCAACTCTCCAGGAACTCCTGCTTTAGCTGCTTCTTTTTGACTCTTGATCAATTCACGTTTTGCGCTCGATTGAACTGTTTTGACCTTTTTCATAGCAGCCGCAGTATCATAGGGTTTAGCGTGGAGACTAATGGCTAATTCAATACCTGTATCCAGGATATTTTTAATCAGCTTATCATTTAAGAAAGTCGGATAGTCCCGCACATAGAGCACTCTGGCATAGGCATCGTCTATTCGGAAATGATCCTTGTCAAATTTAATGTAATTGGGCGCAATAAAATCCCTGGTTGATAAACCAGAGATGGCAATGTCTTCGTATGTAAAATCTAAGAAGGCTTCTTTTCTTAAGATCTTTCGAAAAATTAAGAGACGGTCTAAGCCATCCATCTCTTTAAAAGAAATACCAATACTACTATACTGGCTTTCTATCACATTGGCCATATCATCTAGAATTCGTTTAGCTTGATGGTCTTGGTTGGCTTGCGTGGTAATGGTCACATATTTTTCGATTTTAAAAGTATTTTGATCATCTGAAAAACGATCCGTGATCATCTCATTGTATTCTTTCCGATAATCGTCATAGCCATCTCCTGTTAGCTCGTATCGAAGAGAAGAAAGACTGGTCGTTTCGACTCTCCGATTGAGAATCAGGAGCTGGAGATCATTGTCAATATCTAAGGATTGAAAAATATCCGCATTGGTCTCGATAACATCGAGACGCTCATCATCCGTAGCTGTGATATAACTCGTATCTCCTAAACGATAGGTTTTAGAATAGGTATCACTCGTTACTGTCATCAGGCCATCCGGTGTTAGCCATTGGTAGTTCAAGGTGTTTTGCGTGGAGGCAGTCATGGTTCGCCTGAGACGCTTAGCCCGCTCTCTTTCTGCTTTAGAGAGTTTCTGGGTTTTCTTTTGGTTGAATAAACGCATTAGCAGCATAGTCCTTTCTATCGAAATCTGTTTGGTAGGTTCGTTCTTGTTTGGCGAGGAAGAAGCGCAGTTCGTCTTTTATCTTCTCGTCGATGTGGTTGCCAAAGATAACAAAAGGAGCAAGAAACAAGAGGGCAATACTGTATATGAGAAAGCTCGGTAGTTGGAGCCAAATCATGGTGGCTGTCAGAATGACGGTGAGGATAATTCCAAATAGTAAAACAACTTGCCTCAATGTCATATAACCCCAAATGGGACGCTCATAGTTATCTAAGGCTTTTAGAAATTCACTTCCTAAGCGTGTCATAGATCTCCTTTCTTTATGTGGTATAATTAAAAATAAAATGATTTGAATTGGGAGTCATATCATGAGCTATACTTATCATCTTGTCTTTAAAAAAATACAACAACAAATATCAACACCAGTATTAATAGCCCTTCAACTGGCACAAATTATCATGTATACTGCCATTGTGTTTTCCATTCCTAACATTATCGAAACATTGCAATATGGATACCGATATCTGATAAACTTTGGTATAATCCTTCTAGTTTTACGAGGAGTTTATCTGTACTCCAAATATAAAATATATTCACTCACACCAACTATAGAGAACGATTTTGATAAAGCAGACAGACAATTACTTATAAAAGAAATTGAAGAATCATTAAAAAAGTATGTTGATTTTGCGAAATGGAGCTGTGGAATCTTAGCCACTGTGCTTGCTTTGGTCACAAATATATTTGTGACTATTTTTATAAAAAGCATAGATGACATTGTAAGCCCTCTACAGAAACAAGCTATCATTAATGAGCTTTCACAAGCTACACAAAATATTGGTGACATTTTTATCGTATTTTTCGTTTTAGTTATCTGTATTCTTGGCATTGTCTTATTGTATTATTTTATTTTACAATTACTAACTTACAACCAAAGACTTGTTTTGAAAGTCTTGAAAAATTGTGAGTATTCCATAAAATACGATATCGACAGTTTATCTTGGTGGAAAAAGACATTATATTTTATTAATGAACTCTTTTTCCTAGATTACCTTAAAAAAATTCTGTAAACAGAAAATCAGTTCCACAAGCAAGCCAAAAGCCCACAAAAAGGGACAAATGATGGTTGTTGGTTAAGTTGTGCCATAAGCTATAACATAAGAACATACGTAATGAAAAAAATAGCCCCCAGAATGTTAGTCTTACTATCCTTTTTGCAATCTTCATCAATACTTGCCTTACAATCGGCAGGTATTTTTTTATCATAGTCTATCCTCCTCTAGTTCACCTGCATAATACTTTTGGCCATTCGTTGGCTGCCAAATAACATGATAATGTAGATAATTCCTTTTCCTATGGCCATTAGTGCGCTTGTCCAAGCTCCTGTTCGTGCCACCGTCAGCAAATCATCCGTCACAATGGCTGGATAAAGCATGATAACAACAACAAGGATGAGTCCCTGTAAGGCGGCGGCCGCATAGTGTTTGAGAAAACCGAGGCAGATTGGTCTAAGGGCATCCATCATATAACAAGCGACTACAATCTTACCGATTCCCATATAGGTATAGAGGGTGAAGGAACGCAAGAGGATGAGTAGTTTGGTTGAGATTTGGCCGATGAAATCTACGCAATTATATACTGTTTCTAAAAAGGCCTTGGATGCCCAATTTAGATCTGTCCAGCTAAATTTTACCTCATTTTTTATTTCTTTAATCGCTGTTTTTGATATTACTTTGATAATGACATTGAATAACCAGGTTAAAGCATCGAATAGTTCATCCAAGTAAAGGATTAGAAAGACTGCGATAACGTACTTGATAATCTCCTCGAACCATAGCTGTAGGGTTAATTCCCCACCATTGGACTTTAGCTGTTGGTGCCAATTCAGTAGATTGAGACCCATGAAGAGGAGAAGAAGCAACAAGCCCACCTTCTCCATTGCCTCTGAGACTGTACCCATTAACTGATAAGCCGTTGGGTTGTAGTCTTTTAAACTCATGGTTAGTTGGTCAAGAGTAGATTTATCCATCACAACTACCTCACTTTCTTATTAACCAACAATACCTTGTAGCCCAGATGCCAGGGCTGAAAAGAGACCTTTTAATGTAGCACCAAGCAAAGCCCCTAAAATAATACTTTGAACTCCTTTATCTCGCTTATCTTCTAATTCTCGGCGGATACCAATAGCTAGGTCCCAGGCACCCCAGGCAGCCCAACCAAGGCCAATAACACCACCGATGTCTCCAATTTTATTAATAAAATCAACAATTTGATTCATGTTTCTTCTCGCTTTCGTTTTTTAAAATGAAAAAAGACACTAAGTATCGTTTCTTAGTGTCTTTCGTATAGTGGGATGACCGATTAAAGGTCATCTCGTGAATAAATGGTTAAGGAGAGGGCTGTAATGATGGCAAGGACAACGATAATCGTTGTTTCCCACCCGTAATAAATCGGAACTCCATGAGGGAATACAAATGTAGACATGAGATTATTAAACCACTCTGGAGCTGGAATTTCCTTCCGAGTTAGCAAACCATATCCTTGTATACTAAATCCCAAAAGGAAGAATACTACCACTTTAAACACAAACCAACCAATTGCTGTCACAATCAGGCTCTTGATTAAGTTAAAGATAAACAACAGAATCATGAGTGGTGTTGTGACAAGCAGAATAGCTGTTCGCATAATCAAGTAGGGAAGGTTCTTTAGACCAGCTAATAGAGCCCCACCTAACCATGTTAGGCCCTTCTTCCATTTCGCTTTAGAAGGAACGGCTTGAGGGGTTACTGGAATAGGTTTACGTGGTTTATGGACATAATATTTATATCCATTTTTTGTCACTTGTGCTTCCATAGTAGGTTCCTTTCTCATCCGTATCTCCCTCTCCTTTTTTGATTTATTATACCATAAATCAAGAGGGAAAACTAGTTGTTTTCGTCTTTACGTTTACGTAGTCCAAGAAGACTTGTAAACAAGGTTACTACACCTGCAATTGACAAGCTATAAGAAGCCGCATCACCTGTATTAGGCAATTGTGCTTTAGCCGGTGCTTGTGGTTTTGGAGCTTCCGGTTGTGGTGGCTCAGGTGTGTTCGTCACAACCTTGTTTGAGATAACAGGGTTACCATTGACATAGAGTGTGTACTCATTGACAACTTCTCCTGAGGCAACTCGTTTCACTGTGATATAGCCATCCGCACCGAATGCCTGGTCACGTGGAATTTGTGCCAAGAACGCTTCCTTGAAACGAGTCTCAAATTTGCCTGTTTGGGCATTGTAGACTGTTTCTGTATATGATGATAAGTCATCACCTTTCTTGATCACTGTTCCATCTGGTAGTGTAAAGTCAACCTTAGCTTCAATCACAAATGATTGGTAGTCATCGTAGCTGTGTTGGAGAAGGTCCACAAAGCGATACTCTTTAATATCGTAGCCACGTCCAGCAGGAATCACCCAACCTTCTAGCTTGTAAGTCACAAGGTCACCAATTTGGATAGTACCATTATTAATAGACTTACCGTCCTTATCCAGCACATCCTTATGGACGACGAGTTGTGGTACTTCGTTTGTGACGATGTTTCCGTAGTAGCCATTTCCAAAATCTACTTGGAATGTTTGGTTGGTAATGGTACCGACAAAGTCTTGTTTCATCTTGAATGACAAGTTGCGGGTAATATCTAAGCCTTGTTGGACGTAGGCCTTGTAAAAGGCTTCAGGGTTTTTAGCCACCCAGAGATAGAACTCACCTACTGGGCTAATACCCGAGTCTTTAATCAGCGCTTGGAGTTTTTTATCTAGGCTGTCTTTCGAAAGAACGTGAATCATATCAAACAGTTCACGGACATCATCTCCGTTGGCAGCTGTGATAGAGTTGACTACTAAGGAAGTACCGTCAATCGCTTCATCTAGGTAGTCATCTACGTACAAGAAGCCTTTTCCAATCGCATGTTTAGAAGCTACAATCCCTTTGTATTGATCAAAGTCTTGTTCTGCCACATAGTTTAGGACGGTGTTTGGTAGGACAGATTGACCGTTGATAGAGTTTCCTTTGTCATCGACCACATCTTTCTTTGGCTGGATGAGGTTATCGTCTGGAGTTGGATTTTCTCCATTTGGTGTTTCTGGAGTACGTGGCGTTTCTGGGTCGTTTCCTGGTGTGTAGATAACAGGAATGTTTGAGACCACCTTGTATTCGCCTTTAGGAGTAGCAATCAAGGTTGTAAAGGTATTTTTATACGTACCGCCATCATTGATTGGACGACCAACGAAATAAGCTAGTGGAATCGTCACATCTTGGTCACGTTTCGCATTAAGGTAGTCAAGCGTTGCTTGTGTAGCTAGTACAGTTGCCTTGCCGTTTTCATCATAGCTGATGGTCCAAGCTGTGTTTTTCGCTTCTGTCGCTTCACGGTCAATCTCAAATCCTGCTGGGAGTGGATCAAGCATGGTATAGCTAGTGACTACTTCACGACCTGCGACTAGTGGACTGTTTGTCAATACCCAAGTTTGAATCGAGCCCTTTGGAACTAGTTTACCATTTACATTGACACCATCTTCATTCACTACAGCTTTAATATTGGCTGGAGTTTGTTTGACGATAACTGGATGAACAGACACTGAATAAGTTTTCTTCTCAGGAATTTCTTTGGTGTTTGGTGTTCCTGGTTCTGGCTTTGGAATATCAACTGTTTTTGGTTGTGGAGGAGTTGGTTCTTCAGGAATCGTTATAATGAATGTCGGTACTTTCATATTGATTGAATAGCCAAAGTCACCTACTGCAACTGCGTTGGCATTTCCACCAGCAGAGTTATGTGTTTCAATGATAATGTCTCCTGCCTTGTAAGCTGTAAAAACTGCAACACCATCCGGAGTAGAGCTTGTCCCAGCTAACGCACGACTGTCACGAGCTTTTCCGTAAGTGTAACCTAAATCTTCACCTGATTTGACCGTACCTTGATCAAGTGCTGTCAATCCACCACCAATCGAAAGAATTAGGGCGTGTGGTAAACGAGTTGTCTGCCCACCATCTGTATCAACTGCGACATAACTCCAAAAGTAAGCATCATCTGAACCCTTGACACGATAATAGCGACGCAGACCATCTGCAGGGCGGTTTGTCAACCAATCAAAACCATCAATGGCATTGATAGCTCCGTCTTCATTCCATAAGACAACCCATTCTTTACCAAATGACGTTTCTTCACCATATTTTTCAAACTTGACTTCTAAATCACGACGACTACCATCTGCAAGAAGAATACCATTTGGAATGGTTACCCATTCATTAGGACGAACAGACCACACCTGGCTAGCATTGCCTTTTTCATAGGTGCTGATGCCATCATTTTCTTCTGTATGCTTATCTCCTGCATACAAGCTAGGAGCTCCAGTAGGAGCAACATTTCCCCATTCAACACGAGAAATGATATGAGCATTATCTAAGATTTTGTTGGTATCTTTGACAAGGACGTTATAGCCACCGTTCGGGTCTGCAATATCCGCCCAGCTAGAGACGTTCCCTTGTCCCATAGCTACCAACCTGTTTCCCAAATCCATTGGAGAGAAGTTGCCCCATTTCTCAGATGGGAATTCACCAACTGGAAAACTATGGCCTTGAATACCAGCAGAAGGATTGCCTACATCTTGGTTTTCGATTTGAGCAGTGATGGCATCATACTCTGCCTGAGCCTGTGCATTATGAGCTTCTCTAGCTGCTTTATCTCGATCATAGACTGCCTTGGCCTTATCATATTCTGCTTTGGCTTTAAGATAGTCTGGGTTATTGTAATCAATGACTGTTTTTTGTTTTTCCCACTCCGCAAGAGCTTCTTGGTATTCCCGCTCTACTCGCTCAACTTCTGCCTTGTTATATTCTTCTGCTTCTTTAATGGCAGATGTATTCGCTTCTTGCTTGACTGTAGCTTCTTGGACCGCTTCTACTTGTTTGGCAAGATCTCCTTGAGCCTGGTCTAGGTTGTCGTAGACGATAGGTTTACTGTCTTCAGTAACGGTAACCCCTGCTTCTTTAGCATCAGTCACAACCTTGTCTAGCTCAGTAGACGTTACAGGACTTGTCAATTCACCTGTTTTCTGACCTGTTTCTGCCTGAGTCGCTAGACTTTCAGCTGATGGAGCTTCTTGTACTGTTTCAAGGTTGGTGGCAGGATTAGGGTTGACGACCTCAACTGCTGGAGTCGTTTCTGTCACAATTTCATCTGCGAGAGCCACATTTGAAAATACTGTAACACCCATGAGCGTCACACCACAAGCTAGGCCTTTTGCCCATTTTTTCTTACGGAAGAATCCGTGACCTTTGACATCTTTTTGATACATACTCGTATCTCCTTTACTTTATTTGATTTTTCTTAGTTTAACGACATTTCGGTCAGTATTGTTTTTATGGATTAGATTGATTTTTTACGATAGTAGCCTATTGCACCTAGTAGGAATGTTCCAATTAGAGCGAGGAGAGATTGTGCTTCTCCTGTATTTGGCAGGGTCTTCATCTGACCATCCGCTGTTTTGACACTAATAGTCTTATCCTTGTTTACGACTGCGCCGATGGACTCCGCAGAAACGGTCGCTGTTGACCCATCCGCATAGCGAATGACTGGCTGGCTATTGTCCGTACTGATGATGGTATAGCCAGTATCTGTCACAATAGGTGTATCTGGAGTGACTGTTTCTACTGGTTGTTTGGTTTCTGTCGAGATAGTTCCAATTTGACTCTCACCCTTATTAGCCGCTTCTTCTGCGGTTTTAGGTGGGGTAGGAGTGTCAGGTTGTGGAATATCCTGCTTTGGTTCTTCCTTTGGGGTGTCTGGTGTCGTAGACGGTTCAGTTGGTTGGGTAGGAGTTTCCTCCTTTGGTTGATCCGTAGACGGAAGCGTTGGGTCTACTGGTACAGTTGGTTCTTCAGGAGTTGTTGGTTCTTCCGTTGGAGTTGTAGGTTCGACTGGTTGACTTGGCTCAACTGGAGTCAGAACGTCTGTACTCGGTTCTGTAGGTGTAGATGGTTGTGTGATGTCAATCGGGGAGGATGAGTCAATCGGAGTTGTTTCATCTGCGAAAGCTACAGCACTATTTGACAAGACAAGTGCTGATAGTGTAAGCATAGAAAGTATGTTCTTTTTGTTTAACATAGTGTTACCTCAATATTTGTTTTTATGTTTTGATTAGTTAGGACGGTGATACCCTTTTCCAGTCAAACGTAGGATAGACTGGTTCTTATAGCGTTCTCTTCTTGCAATCAATATATGATCACGCTTGATGGTTCTAATTTGTCGATAGAGCTTCTGAAATGGAATCACTTCCTCTACCATTTTTAGCTCTCCATCCACAATCGCTCTTCTTGGAGTTGTACCATAATTTGGACGAAGGGTGACAACCTCACCTGTCAATAGATACGCTGTTACATTCCCTTGACCTCCTAACTTTCGTAAATCAGAGAGTGTCATCTCTCTATCTGGTCTTATTTCATTCATGACAATTCTCCTTTTTTTGGATTGAATGAAAGGCTGCATTTACAGCCATGCCGAAAGCTCCCGTAGAGCTTTGCCGTGTTTCATGCGCACGTTTTGAGTCTAAGAAAACGCAAACTCTTACTAAAGCAGGACACGTCAACTAGCTTTAGTCGTGTTGTGGCTGGACTAGATATCCTTTTCTAGTTCGTTACTCGCCCCCATTTTTCTTTTATCCATAGCCACGCTGTATCAGGGCAAGCCTTGTATTTGATTGTCAATGTGCTGTAGTTTTATGACGTTTCGGTCAAGTCGTTATTTTTGCACGGTATCTGCTGGAATTTGTATGCCCAGCAGATCAGATACGGGGACTTGGAAGAAGGTTGCGATTCTCTCTATGTTTTCTACATTGGTTCGACTAGCTCCCCTTTCCCAATTTGAAATTGTTTCACGTAGTACTCCTATCTTGTCTGCCAGTTCCTGTTGACTTAATCCAGCTTGTTTTCGTAGGGTTTTAATGCGTTGTGCAGTATGTGTCACAAGTAGCTCACCCCTCTTTCTTTTTCCGTGAGAAGAAGACGAGACTAGCTAGAGCTAGACCGAGTACGGTCAAGGAAGAAGTTTTCGTTCCTGTAGCTGGTAGACTAGCTTGTGTGGTCTTTGTTGGTTGAGAGATTGGTTCGGATGTTTGTGTCGGTACTTTCGGAGCTTCGGATACATAGCCTGTGATACGACCTGTTTCATCCACAACTGGAACTGGTTGACCCCCTTCACGGATAATAGTCTCATACTGTTTAGCTAAGTCTACTTGACGCTGTGCTTCAAGGACGGCTTGGTAAGCAGATAGGACAGTTTGGTAGTGATTGGATGCTTTCACTTCTTCTTGTTTCAATTCAGCTAGTGTTTCAAGCGCTTCTGTCAAGAGGGCTTCTTTTGCCTTTAGGCTATTTGTAGCTTGTAAAAGATGAGCTTTAGCGTTTTCTAGTCGAGCAGGAGCTTCTTCTAGCTTGACGAGATAGGCTTGCGCTTCCTTCAGTGTTGTTTGAGCAGTAGAGAGTTGGGTTTGAGCAGCCACTACGTTTACTTGGGCAGCTTCTAGTTCTGCTAGTACTTGATTCAGTTTATCTTGTTCAATAGACAGTTGTTCTTTAGCTTTATCTAGAGTAGCTTGTTTTTGAGTCAAAGTTTGTTTGACTTTAGCTAGATTCGCTTGTTTCACCTTGACATCAGCCTGTAGGTTAGCTAGGTTTGCCTGTGCTTCTTTGTGTTCCACTTCAGCCTTTTGAACAGCTTCTTGGGCCAGTACAAGGTTAGTTTCAGCTTTTGGTGTCAAGATTGGCACTGTATTGGCAGTTGCCAGTCTTGATTGAGCAGTAGCTACTTGTGCTTGTGCAGCTGTCTGTTCGTTAAGAGCCTTTGTTTTAGCTTCCTGAGCTTGGTTATTTGCGGTAGTCGCTTGGGTAAGACTTGCTTGAGCTTGGTGATAATTGGCCAAGATTTGATCACTTGTGTGAGGATTGGCAATAGCTGTTTTATCAAAGCGAGTTTGGTCCATAACTTCTGAATCAGCGACAATCAGAAAATGTACTGCAGTCATTCCCTTAGTGGTCGACAGATCCACTCCAAGATACATATCTTGTCCAGATACACCAGCAATCGATAGAGCGTGGAGATACTCCATATCGCTAAATAGAAATGAGAGGAGAGCTTGATAGATCGAGCGCTTAGCATTCGCTTTGGTCATCGTTTTTTGTTGGATGCTTTCTGCATAGAGGTTCTCATAAATTTGGCTTCCTCTCTCCACTCGTTCATCTGAGATAGTAGTTAGACCCATTGTTCTAGCTGCGTCATTTATAGCTTTTGCATCATGACCTTTTTTCCCAATTTGTTCTAAGTTCCAATTATCTGCCACATAGCTAGTTGCCACTCTATTCGCAAATTCTACAGCTCCCAGAGTCACAACTGTTTCTTGTGTACCAAGGGCTCTACGAACCTGATTCAGCAAATCAGAAGCAAATAGAGATAGTTCAATCCGTTCTGCTTCTGTGAGGTTGTTGGTGTCCAGTACGACTGTCTCATCATTTGGATTGACTTTAAAACTGTTTTGTTTTCGTAACGTAGGTGCAAGGGCAATAAGTTGAGTAAATGAGGCATTGTCGTACTCTTTGCCATACTCTTTCAGAGCAGCGATGTACTCAGAACTGAGTGTGATAGTATTGATACTATTTTTCTCGTTTTCTGCTTCTTGAAAGGCAGTTTGAGCTGTAACAAGTTGCTTAGCTGTTTCCTCTGCCTGGGCTGTAGCCTCGTTGGCTAGCTGTGTTTTGACATCAAGTGTTTGATTTGCCTGAGTAAGAGCTTGGTTAGCTTCTTCGATAGCTGTTTGACGGTTTTCATCTGCCAGTTTAGCAGTAGTCAATTCTGTTTGAGCTGTAGTTAGAGCTTGTTTGGCTTCTGTTAGTTGTTTTTCAGCTTGTTCAGCTTTAGCGACAATTTCTGCCTGACCTGTACCATCTAGGATAGCTTGGGCTGTATCGACATCTTTTTGTGCTTCTGTGACAGCTTGTGTCTTCTCATTGACATCTGCCTGAGCAGTTGATACAACAGCTTCTTGGTCTGTGACAGCCTGCTGGGTACTCTCTTCTGCTTGTTTTTTGTCTTCTAGGTTTTGACTAGTTTCCGTAACAGTAGCTTCAGCTTGGTTGATTGTTTCTTTTGCCTTAGAGATATTTTCAGGTGTAGCTTGTTCAACAAGTTCTGCGGCTTCGACAAGCTCAGTCTGGGCTTGATTGACAGTCTCTTTAGCTTCGTCAACATCTGTTTGAGCTTGGTTCACCACTTCTTCTTGTGCTGTTACAGTTTGGTTAGCTTTATCTAGTTCAGCTTTAGCGGTTGTCATGTCTGCTTCTGTGACAGTAACTTGTTCGCTTGCGCTTGTTTCCGCAACTGGTTTTGGTTCAATTGTTTGTGGTACTTCTTCTGCATGGACCACTTCACGGCCTGTAGATAATACTGCGGTTGCGAGGGCTCCTAATACGGTTAATTGTTTCATGTTCTTTGTCTCCTTTAGTTTGGTTGTCGGCTGGAATGATAATCTTCCATCTCTTTCTCTAACTGTGCTAGTGCTTTTTTCTTCTCCTCGGGCGGTAAATCAAATATCGCTTTTGGGATGGTGATGTGTTCACCTTCTGTATTTAATATCATCTGGCTTCTCCTTAATTTGGTTATTTTATTTTCGTTGTACTTTCATTCGTTGCAGGGTCTAGCTGATTGACTATAGCCAACTCAAATGTTTGTTTCTCAGTAGCTGGAAGCTCAGAGATAGTCTTGTATGGGCTTTGGTTGGTTTCCCAGGGACTGCTAAATAGAGCCAGGTTTCTTTCTCTCCTCTTAATGAATGTAGCGTAGGTTTGAGAGAATTCGCTCAGGTCAAACCGTTCCTCATAGTCTCTTATTCGGTCAGATGGTAGGGAGAGATGGTGCGCAACAATGACTAATCGTTGGTTGGCATAGGGCTGAGGAATTAAGGTTCTTAATACTGTAAAACTCTGTGATTGACTCCTGTAAGAAAATGAGAGCTTCACATCATATTGAGTGTAAGACATAGTGAAATCATCTATCACATCGGTAGTGGTCACTGCATACTTCTCGAAGTAAGTTGATCGTTCGACACGAAGCTGATGTAAAGCCTGATCTAAGTTATCGTATAGACGTTTAAGGTGTTTAGAACTGAATGAGATACCGATGAGAAGCGAGAAGATTATCAAGAGAAACATCTTAGGGAAGGTCGGCGGATGGAAGATGTAAGTGAGTAAAGATAGGCTAATTCCAAATGCAAGACAGAAGGTTAAAAAAATCTTTTTTGTCGGGTGAACACAGTTTTCAAATTGTTTTCGTAGGTCTTCTTTTCTCATGTTTGACCTCCCTCATAAAAGCGTTGAGCGTTTAAATGAGCCACTCTCCTGACTTCTGCTTGTCTTTCTGTTTTGAGGTTTTCAAGCATTTTTAATAGATAAGCGAGAGGACTCTCACAGTCAACAGGGACTCTGTCAATCATATCTAGTACTTCTTGACTCGTTACCCAGTCATTATCTAGGTACTGTCCAATCATCATTTTTTGCTTGTGGGTTAAGTGATAGTTCTGAGTTTCTCCAGTAAACAAGTCAATCTGACAGAACTTTCCGTTATAGCGATCAGCTATTGTTTGGAGGAGAGAATAATATTTTGGAGGGATATATTTTTCAGATTGAGAACGGGTCAGTGTGAAATTGGGTTGAGGAGAGGGAGGAATTTCGTCAGAAATTGTCTCGCTCTTTCTAGAACTATTACTATTACTTATGTAATTCTTAATTATTTTATTCTTACTTGGTTCGGTATTTCCGACTTCTTGAATTCGGTTTTCCCGACTTCTTGAGTTCGGAATTTCAGAGTTCTTGAAGTCGGAATTTCCGACTTCAGAAAATTCCCAAGGGTTTGGGGCTTCTTCGAAAGGTGTATCTAATAAAACTGGGTCAGACACAACATTTTTAGGATACAGTCTATTGGGTTGTCTTAGTCCTTGTCTCTCTTCGTCTAGTAGATGGTACTTTATCAGATCTTTCTTTAACTTGATAATCTTATCTTTCTTATAACCGGTATCCCTGATTAATTCTTCATTCGGATAGATAACATATACATCCCCATGCTCATCCACAAATTTACCGGTATCCTTCGCTGTTTGGATGGACAATTTTAAACGGTCATTGATCAGCATATATAGAAATTTTGCTTCTGCGCATAATTTTTGATAATAGGCTATTCCTACTAAAACTTTTGGGAGTTGGTAGTGAATCTCACTCGATTGTATTTGAATTAAACTTTTTCTTCCGTATGCCATCCTAATCCCCCATGCTAAATTTTTGTAGATTACAACCCAATTGATTATCTGATGAAAACGCAATAATATGTTGGGCTTCTAATAGGTTTATGATTGCATTAGCCTCCCATTCAGTCAGATTCCTTAACTGCATTGTTTCTTTCACTAATTCTTGTCTTGTCATGTTAGTTCCTCCACTAAATCAGGATTTTCGGTATCATTTTCTGCTTCTTCCCACATTGGAAATAGTAAGTAAATTGCCATTTCTTGGTGCGAGAATGTCATTGTTGTTCCGATTCCATGTTCCCATTCCTCGAATTTCTTTGACTTTGGCAACCAATCTTTAGTAGCTCCAAAATCATAATGTTTGGGTTTTTCATCACTGAAAATGAACTCTAAGCAACCTAAGAAAGTCAAACCATCTTCCATCATTTGGAGCATCGTAAGCCAACTCCAAATGATTTTGGACTTTTTCAATGATCTTACTTTCCATATTCTTCCTCTAAGTTATCTAGTTGTAGAGCTTGTTCATAGGCTTTCCAAAAATCTTCTAGTTTCCCACTTAGCGGCAATTCCCCGTAGTCAATGTAGCATTGGATAGCTTCATCTAGGTTAGTAGAATTAGTTCCTGCAAATGGTACAGTTTCTAAATCGACTGCGGTATTGTTAAGTATGGATGACTTTAGTCGTTCTAATAGGATAGCTCTACTTCTAGCATCTTTTAAGGTGCTTAAAAATAATTTTCTATCTGTAATAGCCATATCAGCTTATCTCCTTCTCAGGTATCAATTGTTTTAATTCACTAGGGAAGGCATTTTCTACCCAATCTTCAATCATTTTATCTATTTCTTCTTAGGTCATAACATTTAACCTTTTCCAACTTCTCACTTCAGCAAGCCCAAGTAATTAAAAATCGAATACATTGATGCCAAAGCATTTATTACAAAGATAAACAAATCTAACAAATAGGGCTCTCTCTTGTGATAGTTACTAATGAACATGGGATAGAAAATAAAAGCAAAACTAATGTTAAAAATAATCAATGGGTTCATTTGTCACTCCTAAAATTACATAACCATTCCTTAAAACAGCAAAGTCTGACAACACATAGGTTACTTTTCTAACAATACATCGGCTTGTATAACCTTTTTGGGGATCATACTCTCTCAATAGTAGTTCATCCCCAACCTTAAAATCTCGATCGTTATACCGACATTCAAAAGGTTTCGTACCATCTTTGACCGCTTCAAAATACTGCGGATAACATTTCAACATATGTTGTGTCATTTACTTTTCTCCACGTAAAGGTTTTATATTATACTTACAAGCTCTTCTTCAGTCAGTTTCCAGAAACAATGACTGCAAAGAGTTCTGTCTATATCCATCCACCAGCAAGCTCCATGAATAGAATCAATACATGGCGTATTCCAAGTACAGCCACATATCCTACAAATTCCTGTTTCCATATTCTCCCTCCTCGTAACGTTTAAGAAAAACAGCCTCGAAAAAATCCAAAGGAGAGCCCGAAGTTAACAGTAAAGGATATTCATCTTCAGACAAATCATGATCGTAAACTTCTAACATAACTTTCTTAGCTTTGTCGTAACCCAATCTACCTATTTCTGCTATAGGGTTAAATATACCAACCTCCGTATCTTTAATATCTATAGGAATACATTCATATATTGGTTCAGTCTCCTCAGCAGGTATCAATCGTTTCAATTCACTGGGAAAGCCATTCTCTACCCAATCTTCAATCATCTTGTCTATTTCTTCTTGAGTCATAACGTCTCCTTATTGTGACTTTCTTTATATATAATTCATCAACTCCGGATAAAACTCCAAGGTTAGCCACAAGGCTTCTTCATAAGTTAGTTGACTAACATGTCCCCAAGTATGATTCCTACAGCGTTGATAATAGGGATAGCTCCCGTGTTTATTTTTAGGACGTAGTTCATGGATAGCATCTTCTCTCTCATTCCTCCAAAGTAAGCTAGAAGGTTTGTAGTAATAACCGTTTCCTAGCCAAACTCTCCCTAAATTATCATATGGGGATATTTTTACTTCTTCAGTGTGTGTAATAATATTTTCCACGACTTCAATATCTTCTAAATCATCTTGACTATGATCAATAACTTCAAAAATTTCTAATGTATCTAAATTCATTATGATTTCAATTTGATTTGACATCAGATAAAGCATCCTTTCAATATTTTGAGCAAGCAAAAAAGAGAGCAAATTCATGCTCTCTTAGGCTAATGAGGTATTTTATTGTCGTTTTCCCAAAACTCTAGACACTTACCCGGTTCATCCTATGTAAAAAATAGAGAAACTTCCCATAAAAAACCTGTCTACCTCAACCTATTTTTGTTGGTCAGCGGTCTGTAACTGCTGTGTGTTTTTCTATCTAAAAAGAGGACTGCTGCCCATTTTGAGCTGCAGAAGCCTCTATAATCGTTTACCACACCCGTAAGCGATCTTCTGGTTTTACATACATGGGATCACCTTCTTTGACATTGAAGTCTGTATAGAATTGATCAATTTGGTTGACAATGTTGTTAACCCGGTATTTAGCAGGTGGATGCTCATCGCTAATGTTGGCAATGGCAAACTCTTTGGTAGTGACTTCACGCCATGCTCTGCCATAAGACTCAAAGACTTTCTTCGTATCGTAGCCTTTTTTCTGAGCAATATCAATAGCAACCGTCAGGCCACCGAGATCCGCCATGATTTCACCGGTTGAAATTTCGCCATTGACATAGTAGCCTGGAGCCACCTCCAGTTTAGAGTAGATATCTGCTGCCTGCTGAACCTTTTTGTTGAATTTTTCAAGATCTTCTGGCTTCCACCAGTTGACAAGATTGCCATTTTCGTCAAATTGGGAGCCAGCCTTATCAAAGGCATGGGAAATTTCATGACCGATAACAGCCCCGATTCCGCCCAGATTTTCTTCTGGACTGGCTTTTGGATCGTAGAGAGGAGCCTGTAAAATCCCCGCTGGAAAGACAATTTCGTTGTTAGTTGGGCTGTAATAGGCATTCACCGTGTGAGAAGGCATGCCGAACTGCGACTTATCAAAAGGCTTGCCAAATTGCCCCATCTCTTCACGCAATTCAAGTGTTTTTACCATATCGAAGTTAGAAAGAAGACTTCCCCCTTCTTCCTTGGATTGGATAGCAAGTTGTGAGTAATCCTTCCACTGGTCTGGATAGCCGATTTTAACAACCAATGTATCTAGTTTTTTCAAGGCCCGCATCTTGGTTTCTTCAGACATCCACTGCACTGCTTTGATTCGCTCTGCATAAGTCGCTTTAATCTCTTGAACCATAGATAGGATATTAGCCTTGGATTCTTCTGAAAAATGGTGTTTAACGTAAACTTTGCCAATCATATCGGAGAAATTTGCATCAATGGCCGCTTGAGCAACTTCTTTCTGACTCGGAGTATCTACCGCACCGGTTGCTACGCCGTCGTATTTCGCTTTTGCCTCGATTAAATTGCTTGACAGATAAGCATTGTAATGGGCAATCACACGATATTGGAGCAGAGCCTTAAGAGCGTCTAAATTCTTTTCTTGATAGAGTTCATTTAATTTTTTTAGAGCATCTGGATCTGATACGACTGTCGTTGGGGCATTCTGAAGTCCTAACTCAGAAACCAACTCAGCAATCGGTAGGTTGGGAACCAGTGCTTTGACCTCATCCCAAGTCTTCTCGTTATACATGGCTTCAAAGTTATTGGCTTCTTCTTTTGGCCGTTGCACTGCAGCCATCTCTTTTTCCAAATTAAAGAGGAGATCTGCCTTAGAAGAGGCTTCTTTTGAGGATTCTCCTGACAAGCTAAACACTTCCTGCAGATAGGCTTTAAAGGCTTTTTGATTTTTCAATGAAAATTCATCTGTGCCATCATAATTTTCTTTTGGAAAACTTAACTCGTGAGGGTCAACATAGATGGTGTTTTTGTTACTGTCTTTTATATCTTGAGTAACGTTTATATGAAGCAAATTGCGGATGTTTTTGCCGTATAGGGCCACCAGAACCTTGTTGAGTTCTTCCATGGTAGAGGCTTTTTTAATCTCCTCTAGATAAGGCTTAATAGGCTCTAACCCCAATTTGTTGCGAGTATCAAAATCGGCTGCCAATCGGTAAAAATCAATAAGTTTTTTCTCATCACTACCAGCTTGCAGCTTGGAATAGTCCATATCCAGCTGGTCAATCATCTCCTGTATCGCTTCTTGCGTTTTCTCAGAGAGTTGACTCAGATTATCTATTTGCGATTCACCGGCACCTAATTTTGTATCTTTCAACCATTGCGCGTTGATGTAAGAATGAAAATCCGTCTGTGGTGTTGCTTCACCTGCCTTGGGAGCCGAGGAATTGCTTGTGCCACAGGCTGCCAAAAACGTCGCACAGGCGACTGCTACTAATGAAGATTTTAGGGTTTTTCTCATGTTTCTATCCTTTCTTTTTATTGTTAATGTGCTTAGTACCACCGTTTCATCACCATACACATCCTCCTTTAGTAATTAGCGGTCCTAAACGACTCTTTCATCGATCTGCCTTATAAAAATTTTAACATTTATATCTGCTTTTTCTCTGTTGCCCATCTATTGATTCTCTTATTTTTTCAAGTAAGCCTAAATGATTGGAAATAAAAAACACCTACCCGAAGGTAGGTGTAGGTGGGCAATTATGCATTGCCGCCGTTTTTCTTGATGATTTCGTCTTGTACTGACTTAGGTACATCTTCGTAGTGGTCAAATACCATCATGAAGGTACCGCGACCTTGAGTTGCTGAACGAAGTACTGTTGCGTAACCGAACATTTCGGCAAGTGGTACATAAGCACGAACGATTTGTGTGTTACCACGAGCTTCCATACCGTCAACGCGACCACGACGTGCAGTAACGTGACCCATAACGTCACCAAGGTTGTCTTCTGGTGCAGTGATGGTTACAAGCATCATTGGCTCAAGGATAGTTGGTTGAGCTGATTTAGCTGCTTCTTTAAGGGCAAGAGATGCCGCCACTTTGAAGGCTGTTTCAGATGAGTCGACATCGTGGTATGAACCATCGTAAAGCTTCGCTTTGACGTCAACGATTGGGTAACCAGCAAGTACACCGTTAGCCATAGATTCTACGAGACCTTTTTCAACCGCTGGGATGAATTCACGCGGAACCACACCACCGACGATAGCGTTCTCGAACTCGAAGCCTTTTCCTTCTTCGTTTGGTGTAAATTCAATCCAAACGTCACCGAATTGACCTTTACCACCAGACTGGCGTTTGAAGAAACCACGAGCTTGTGTAGAAGCACGGAAGGTTTCACGGTAAGATACTTGAGGAGCACCTACGTTTGCTTCAACCTTGAATTCACGACGCATACGGTCAACAAGGACATCCAAGTGCAACTCACCCATACCTGAGATAACTGTTTCACCAGTTTCAACGTTTGTTTCAACGCGGAATGTTGGATCTTCTTCAGCCAATTTAGAAAGGGCGATACCCATCTTGTCTTGGTCAGCTTTAGACTTAGGCTCAACCATCAACTGGATAACTGGTTCTGGAACGTGGATTGACTCAAGGATTACTTTCGCTTTTTCATCTGTCAATGAGTCACCAGTTGTTGTATCTTTCAAACCAACCGCAGCGGCGATATCACCAGCGTAAACAGTTTCAATTTCTTGACGGCTGTTTGCGTGCATTTGAAGGATACGCCCGATACGCTCACGTTTACCTTTAGAAGTGTTCATAACGTATGAACCGCTGTTAAGGACGCCTGAGTACACACGGAAGAAGGTCAAACGAC
This sequence comes from Streptococcus oriscaviae, assembly GCF_018137985.1. Taxonomy (NCBI): domain Bacteria; kingdom Bacillati; phylum Bacillota; class Bacilli; order Lactobacillales; family Streptococcaceae; genus Streptococcus; species Streptococcus oriscaviae. The sequence continues at coordinate 1,205,131 of NZ_CP073084.1, forward strand.
CTACGAATGGGTCAGTCATGATCTTGAAGGCAAGAGCTGCAAATGGCTCTTCATCAGAAGCATGACGCTCTTCTTCAGCATCTGTGTCTGGGTTGACACCCTTAATCGCTGGGATATCAACTGGGCTTGGAAGGTAGTCAATAACCGCATCAAGCATCAATTGGACACCCTTGTTCTTGAAGGCTGAACCACACAATACTGGGAAGAATTCAACGTTGATGGTTGCACGGCGGATACCCGCTTTCAATTCTTCATTTGTGATTTCTTCACCTTCAAGGTATTTCATCATGAGTTCTTCATCAGTTTCCGCAACTGCTTCCACCAATTTTTCACGATACTCTTCTGCTTGCTCAAGGTATTCAGCTGGGATGTCTTCTTCAAGAATATCTGTGCCAAGGTCGTTGGTGTAGATTTCAGCCTTCATCTTGATCAAGTCGATGATTCCACGGAAGTCATCTTCTGAACCGATTGGCAACTGGATTGGGTGAGCATTTGCTTGAAGACGCTCATGAAGTGTGCTTACTGAGTAAAGGAAGTCAGCACCGATCTTATCCATCTTGTTAGCGAATACGATACGAGGAACTCCGTATTCAGTTGCTTGACGCCATACTGTTTCAGTTTGTGGCTCAACACCTGATTGAGAGTCAAGAACGGTAACCGCACCATCAAGAACGCGAAGAGAGCGTTGTACTTCGATGGTGAAGTCAACGTGTCCTGGTGTGTCGATGATGTTTACGCGGTGATTGTTCCATTGAGCGGTTGTCGCAGCAGATGTGATAGTGATACCACGCTCTTGCTCTTGCTCCATCCAGTCCATTTGTGATGCACCTTCGTGAGTTTCACCGATTTTGTGGATTTTACCAGTGTAGTAAAGAATACGCTCAGTTGTCGTTGTTTTACCAGCGTCAACGTGCGCCATGATACCGATATTACGAGTTTTTTCTAATGAAAATTCGCGTGCCATGAGGTTTGTTCTCCTATATTTTTTGTTTTACAGTTTATTATACCATATTTTAAGAAAAGCGAGTGGGCAAGTCCCACCCGCTTGATTTTAAACTAATGGTGTGAAGTGGATGGGGCAAGCCCCAATCCGATTTTGTGATGATAGAACGAGAAGTTGGTACCATAATCTCAATTGATTTATGTAGAACTGACTTAACGTCCTCACATCTTAATTGAACTCGGACTAAACGCTTGGCAAAAAAGAGACGCAATTGTTTTGGCTTTAGCCAATTACAAGTGTGGTTACCTTTTGGTATAAATCCTCTTAGAGTCCACAGACTCTTCGTCGCATTTCCTATTTTTGCTATGCGTTTTATACATCCTTGTATCTTAATCTTAGTTGAATTTTAGCTACAAATGTCTGCCAAAAAGACAAAATCTCCTAGAAACTGAAGTTTCTTCGTCGCTTTTCCTATTTTGGCTAGCATTTGCTTAACGCTAAAATATCCTATCTTACCAGCGGAAGTGTGCGAATGCGCGGTTAGCTTCAGCCATACGGTGGGTGTCTTCACGTTTCTTAACAGCCGCACCTGTGTTGTTAGCTGCATCCATGATTTCTTTCGCAAGGCGATCAACCATTGTATGCTCACCACGGTTACGAGCGATGGTTACCAACCAACGAAGACCAAGTGTAGTACGACGCTCTGGACGAACTTCAACTGGGACTTGGTAGTTAGAACCGCCGACACGGCGTGCACGTACTTCCAGTACAGGCATGATGTTTTCCATTGCTGTTTCAAACACTTCAAGTGCATCGTTACCAGTTGCTTCTTTGATTTGATCAAAAGCACCGTAAACGATTGATGCAGCCGTACCACGCTTACCGTCCAACATAATGCGGTTAATCAAACGTGTTACAAGTTTTGAGTTATACAATGGATCTGGCAATACTTCGCGCTTAGGCGCTTGATTTTTACGACTCATTTATATTTCCCCTTTCTTAACCTTTTGGACGTTTTGTACCGTATTTAGAACGGCCTTGCTTACGGTCGTTAACACCTGCAGTATCAAGTGCACCACGAACGATATGGTAACGCACCCCTGGAAGGTCTTTTACACGTCCACCGCGAAGAAGAACGACACTGTGCTCTTGCAAGTTGTGGCCGATACCTGGGATGTAGGCAGTTACTTCGATCAAGTTGCTCAAACGTACACGGGCAAATTTACGAAGGGCTGAGTTAGGTTTTTTAGGTGTCATAGTTCCGACACGAGTCGCAACACCACGTTTTTGTGGTGAAGAAACGTTTGTTTGAACTTTTTTACGGCTGTTGTAGCCAACGTTCAAAGCTGGTGATTTAGATTTTTCTACTTTAGACTTGCGTGGTTTGCGAACCAACTGGTTAATTGTAGGCATCTACATTCTCCTGTATATATTTTTATTTTTGGTTGCTCTGGCACTTGGTGACAGCCCAGAACTGCGTGTACTTTTGCAACATTTGTCAGCACGTCTCTGTACACTTTTGAGAGACCAAAAGTAAAAAGTACCGTTTATCATAGTACCATAAACAAAACCTCTTGTCAAATAGATATAATTGAAATTTCATGTCTTTCCCAGCATTTTTTAATTCTTTCATCAGGCAAGCCGGGCCAATATCAAATCATTTGCTGTGAAACGAACTCCCAGAGGCTCTCAGGCAAGAATGACACTAGCACAAAAGCACAGCCTGATGACTGTGCTTGCATGATGCTATTAGTAACCCATGCCCATTCCATCCATGCCTGCTGGCATAGCTGGCGCTGCTGGTTCTGGTTTGTTGGCAACAACAGCTTCGGTGGTCAAGATGAGACTAGCCACTGAGGCTGCATTTTGCAGGGCTGAACGAGTCACCTTAACGGGATCGATGATTCCTGCTTCAATCATGTTGACCCACTCGCCTGTTGCGGCGTTGAAGCCTGTTCCCAATTCTGAGTTCTTCAGTTTATCAATGATAACCGAGCCTTCGTAGCCGGCATTGTAGGCAATTTGGCGAACTGGTTCTTCCAGAGCCCGAAGGACAATCTTGCGTCCTGTTTCTTCATCTCCTGAAAGGTTCAACTGCGCCAGACTATCGATGACGTTGACCAGAGCGGTACCGCCACCTGATACGATTCCTTCCTCTACTGCTGCGCGGGTAGCATTGAGGGCGTCTTCGATACGAAGTTTCATTTCTTTCAACTCGGTTTCCGTAGCTGCACCGACCTTGATTACAGCAACACCGCCCGCCAATTTAGCCAAGCGTTCTTGCAATTTTTCACGGTCAAACTCGGAAGTTGTCACTTCAATCTGTGACTTAATCACTGCTACACGGTTGGCAATAGCTTCTGGATCGCCTGCTCCTTCAACAATCGTTGTGTGATCCTTGTCCACCGCTACCTTGGCAGCCTGACCAAGCGCTTCAATGGTTGCGTCCTTGAGTTCCAGACCAAGATCTTCTGTGATGACCGTTCCGCCCGTCAAGATAGCAATGTCTTCCAACATAGCCTTGCGACGGTCACCAAAACCTGGCGCCTTAACAGCAACAACATTAAAGGTACCACGAATCTTGTTGAGAACAAGTGTTGGCAGTGCTTCACCATCTACATCATCTGCAATAATGAGTAGCGGACGATTGCTTTGAAGGATGCTTTCCAAGAGTGGCAGGATGTCCTGAATGTTTGAGATCTTCTTATCGGTGATGAGGATGTAGGGGTTATCCAGCTCCGCTACCATCTTTTCGTTATCCGTCACCATGTACTGTGAAAGGTAACCGCGGTCAAATTGCATTCCTTCCACTACATCCAGCTCTGTTTCCATTCCGCGAGATTCTTCAATGGTAATAACTCCGTCGTTTCCTACCTTTTCCATAGCCTCGGAAATGTATTGACCAACCTTCTCAGAACGAGAAGATACAGCTGCTACTTGAGCAATGGCTTCTTTTCCTGAAACTGGAATGGCATTAGCCTTCAGGGCCTCAACCGCTGTTGCAACTGCCGCCTCGATACCACGACGGATACCGATTGGATTAGCCCCTGCGGTTACGTTTTTCAGACCTTCGCGGACGATTGCTTGAGTCAAAACAGTCGCTGTCGTTGTTCCATCACCTGCAATATCATTGGTTTTGGAAGCCACTTCAGATACCAGTTTCGCACCCATATTTTCAAAATGGTCTTCCAGCTCAATTTCTTTTGCAATGGTCACACCATCATTGGTGATGAGGGGAGAGCCGTAGGCCTTTTCCAAGACAACATTGCGCCCTTTTGGGCCTAAGGTAACCTTAACGGTATCTGCTAGAATATCAACGCCTCGCACCATACTTTCGCGGGCATCTGCTGAAAATTTAATCTCTTTTGCCATTTTTCTACCTCTTATTCTACGATTGCTAGGATGTCTGCTTCACGAATGATGAACAGGTGTTGATTGCCATCCTTCACTTCCACACCAGCAAAGGCTTCAATGAGAACCTTATCACCAACTGACACACTTGGTGCAACCAATTCGCCAGTCAGAGTGCGGATACCCTGGCCAACGGCCAGAACATGGGCCTCTTTTGTCTTTTCTTGACTGGCACCGGCAAGGACAAAGCCGCCGACAGTTTGTTCTTTTTCTTCAATTTTTACGACGATACGATCGCCTAATGGTTTTAACATAGGGAAACCTCCATAGTTTTTTAGCACTCTTGTCCTAAGAGTGCTAATATCTTCTTTCATTGTATCACTTGGTCAAAAATAGTCAAGAAAAAACATCTCAAAAAGAAAATTTGAGATGTTGTTTCCCTAACCTGATTTAGCTACCTTATCATCAAAATCCTTGATGACTTTCATGAGATTAAGGCGTCCTTTATAGATACCATATCCGAAGAGGAGGACTGCTAGACCTCCAAGGATTGCTAAAGCAAGACCCAAGATGAAGAGGGGGATATTGCTTTCCTTAAAGTAATAAATCAGCAGTCCGCCTATACTGGCGAGGAGAAACATGAGGGTCAGCCATCGACCTAGATTGTCAATCATATGTTTTTGGTAGCTTATCTCAGCTTCGTAGCCCCGCACCAATTCATCTTGTGTCATAAGCAGTCTCCCTATCTTAGTATTGCAAGCCTGGATTGAAGAAGCCTGTCAAGACACCAATCAAGGCGATGATTACCAAAAGGAGCATCACTTTAATCGGTGACAGATTTTTCTTGGCCATCAACCACCAACAAAATACGATAAATACTGCTGTCAGCAAACCTGGATATACGCCATCTAACTGACTTTGGAGCACGAGATAGGCTTCCCCGTCGGCATTTTTCAATTCAAACGCTGTTTTTACAGGTACCCATGTTGCCGCAACAGCTCCGATAACCATACCGCCGACAACTGAAACGGACTTACGGATGGCTTGACCTTGTGGTCCTACTAGAAAGGCAACTGCCTTGTCTCCCAGTTCGTATCCCTTGAAGTAAGCGAATTTCATACCGAAGTAAGCAAGCAGGTTCCATACAACAATGTAGAAAATTGCTCCGAGCGGTGAACCGCCAGTGGACAAGCCTAAGGCTACCCCAAGGATAATTGGAATCAAGGTTCCGACAATGAGAGAATCTCCAATACCTGCAATCGGCCCCATCAATCCGGCACGAAGTCCGTTGATTGTTTCGTCATCTACTTCTTCTGCACCATTGGCACGTGCTTCTTCCAAACCAGCAGTAATGCCGACTACGAGGGCTCCTAATTGAGGCTCCGTGTTAAAGAAGGCTGTGTAGGTCTGCATAGACTTGGCCTGATCTTCCTTTTTATCATACAGTTCTTCAACGATTGGCAGCATAGATGCCAAGTAACCGAAGGTTTGCATGTGCTCTTGAGAGAAACAGGTCAGGTTGCCATAGTACCAGTGATGGAAGGCTTTGGTTAATGTTTTTTTACTTATTTTCTTAGTCATCTTAGATATCCTCCTCGTCATCGTCAAAATCACCGCTTGATACAGCAGCTACCCGAAGGTTTTTCGCCATCTGCAATTCATAGAAAAGAACAGCGAAGATGAGTGAAATAACTGCACAAGACACGAGGTTCAATCCTAGCGAAGCAGCCAAGGTAAAACCAACAAAGAATGGGATGAAGTCTGTTGCTTTTTCAACAATTTGTTTTAAAAGAATGGCAATCCCCACACACGGAAGAAGAGAACCGACCGTGAAGAGGGTTTTCATAGGAATACCATCCATCGGAAGCAACTCTTTAAGCGCTGTTACCGCATCTGCACCGAGTTTACACATGATGACCGTTGGAATAAAGGAGAAAATGATATGGGAAATCCATGGCAATCCAAAATCCACCGCGTAGATTTTACGAAAATTCCCTTTTTCAATCGCTTTCCAACCAATGTGCTGCCAAATGAGGTTCATGGTCGCTGTCCCGTAAAAGAGAACCGTACCGACCGTTCCAACCAAAGTTCCCATCGATTTAGCCAGGTTAGCAGCATCAACGGAGTCAGCCGACAAACCTTGTGAGTGAATGGCAACCATAGCCAGAGGAATGCCAATATAGGATACCGCACGAACATCAGCCGACACAGTGCCTCCTGGTGTTACCAAAGCGATGTATACCAACTGCATGGCAACCCCACAGATAACCCCAGTTGCAACATCTCCCAAAATCAAACCGCAGACCAAGCCACCGACCAAGGGACGTCCGAGGGTATAGTTCCCGATAGAAGTTCCTCCCAATCCTGGCATGGATGACAAACAAGCAAAGAGGCCTAGCAAAGCCGCTTGTAACCAAGAAATAGTCATAATATACTCTCCTTTTTTGTTAATGAATGGGTATACTTTTTAAAAATCAAAACGAAGAACCTGTATTCACAAGTGAAGTGCTTGATGTAAGAGATAGTTTTTCGCTAATCAAGGCAGTTTTTTGAGGGAATACTGACTGTATTTTGAAAAAAACGAACGATGAGGAGCTGAAAAACTAGCCTTAGATGGAAGTGCTGAACTGTAAACACAGGTTCTAAGAGCTGGTAACTCACCTTGGCGGGTGTACCGCAGAGGATGTTGACCTGCTACTGCCAGTTTCCTTACCCCGTTTACTTTTGATTTTCATCAAGTATTAAAAACCGAATTTAGATTTGAAATCATCCCAGTAACCAATGGACACATCTGGCAAGAGCTGGAACTTCACCTTGTAGCCTGCTGCTTGAATGGCTTGAAAGGCTTCCGCTTCTTCTTGGGTAATCGATTGATTGTTCCCTAGTTTCACAGCGCCCGGACGGTCATTGCACGGTCCTACGATGATTTCCTTCACCGCACTTGGCACAAAACCCTGATCGACCAAGATTTTTTTCATATCAAGTGGATTTTTGGTAATCAAGAAATAGCGACTGTCCGATTCCAAAACCTTTTGCGATTTCGCAGCCCACTCATCCACTGTCCAGACAAAGGTCTTTTTATCAGAGGCAGCTTTGTAAGCCTGCTTCAAAACAGCATTTCCTGCCGCTGCATTATTGACAGCTACCAACCCGTCACAGGGATATTCCTTTGCCCAACGGGTTACAGTCTGACCATGAATCATCCGGTCATCGATACGCACAAATGATACTGACATCTTTTTTCCTCCTAAATATCGTCGTCTTCATCATCGCTACTTGCGACTTTAAATTCTTGCAAAGCTGTTGTTGCTTCAGACAGAACCGTTGCAACTAGAGCTTCTCCATCCAAGGTATCCATCATGACCGCTGTGGTTAAGGCCATGGTCAGATTCATACCGCCAAGAATCCTTGTGCCTTCCAACTTGCCAAGTTCTGCCAAGACGTTGCAGGTCGTTGCCAGGGGGCTACCGCCAACAATGTCAGCCAAAAGGATAAACTCTGCGTCGTCCAATCTTTCCAAACTAGCTCGGACTTCTTCAGCAAAGGCGTCAACCGACTGTCCCTCCTTCAGGCCAAAAGCCAAGACCTGATTGACCTTGTCCCCAGCAAACATGGCTAGGGTCGATTTGAGACCTTCAGCCAAGCCGCCATGACTGATGAGCATTAGATAGTTCATCGGGCTTTCTCCTCTCCTTAGACTGAGTGTCGCCTCAGCCCTATTTATTTTTCTTCATTTTAACACCGACGAAATCGCTTTCCTATTGCCGGATGTCATCTGTTTTCGATGAGGATTGTCAAGTGTTTTGTGACAGATGTCACACGCGCAGAAAAATTGGGTAACAAAAAATGAACCGCTCCCTTCGTTAGATTTTAGATCTAACTTTCGGGGGCAGTTCATTATTCTCCCATTTTTTCTTCTATTTCTCTTTGTATACTTAAGAGTTACGTATCGACAGTTTTGTTATCTAAGGCTTGGTTAATCAGGTAGTCACAATCAACTAGAATGCTCTTATAATGTTTAAAGCGCGGGGTGACTTTCGAGTCACTCATCACTTGATTAAGGGTTTCAAGAGTCAAGGAATTGACCCCCATATCTGCTAAATTCAAGGTAGCTTGAGTTTCCTGACTGGTCATGACGGCTTTTAAGACAGACATCCCCTGGGACTTATTGACCAACTCTTGCTGGATAGCTTCATCCTGAGAAAGAATGGTCATCAGCTCCCAGACTAAATCTGGATGACTGGTTTGGGAACTCATGGCGAAGAGGGAGGTTTGAACCTGAGTAGCCTTATATGCTGGCTGTTCGGCAGGCATTTGAATACAGGTCCACGAAAAACTGGAATACTTAGCTACATGATAAGGATAGGGTTTGTAGGTTCGGTATTGAGCTAAGGTCATGGGGTAAAAGGCGACCTTTCCTTGATCAAAATCATCGGACGAAACCTTGTAGTTGTTGTTCAGTGCTTCCAATTTAGAAATAAAAGACAGGGCTTCCCTCATTTGACTGGTAGCCAAGGTCAGCTGGTGTTTGTCTTGATCATAGATGTCTCCTCCATAGGCAATGAGGGCCTTTTGCCAATCATAATCCGTACTGCCATATTGGTCGATAACACCATCTCCGTCCGTATCCTTGGTAACCGCCTGACAAATCTCGTAAAAATCCTCCAATGTCCAAGTCTGACTCGGCAGGGAAAGTCCTTCCTTGTCCAACAGATCTTTGTTGACACACATCATGATAGGGTTGCATTCAAATGGAAGGGCATAATAGTTTCCTTGATAATTGCCCGCCTCCAAGGCGGAGGGATAATAGGAACTCCTGGTTTGCTTGGTGAGATAGGGAGTCAGATTCTGCAGGGCCCCGGTTGAGGCCAATAAGCTAAAATCATCCTCTGGCACCATAAATAAATCCGTTTGCTCCCCTAACAAAATAGAGTCTGCAAGCCAGGCCGAATAATCATCTTTGGGAATTCCGCTCTCATAAACCACCTTGACATTGGGGTGGGCTGCTTCAAATTTGGCGATGGCAAGGTCAATAGCGCGATTGTCCTTGCTGTTAGGTACATCCCAACTGCTGCCAGAATATAGACCGAGCCGAATAACAATCGGGCCTTGGCTTCGGAGATAAATCCCAACAGAAGTCAATAAGATGAAACCTGCTAATAGAGAAAAGACAAGCGGTTTCTTGGTGAACATATCAATTATCTTTTTCATCCTGACTCAAATCCTTCATGGTGACACCTGTTTGAACTGACCAGATAGCTAGCTGGGTTCGATCCCGCAGGTTTAGTTTGGAAAGAATACTGGAGAGGTAGTTGCGAACGGTTCCTTCTGACAGGTATAGTTTGGCCGCAATTTCCTTATTGGAGAGGCCATGCCCAACTAATTGAATCAGTCGCCATTCGTTCTGGGTCATGTCTTCCACATGCTTTTCTTCCACGGAAATGCTGATATTGGAGTGAGCCATCTGGGAGAAAATTTTGAAAACCTTAGTGGCAATATCTGGGTTAATCATGGCTCCCCCATTATAAACTGTCAAAATCGCCTGATGCAATTCCTCCATGGAAACTCCTTTGAGGATGTAGCCAGAAGCTCCATATTTGAGAGCGCTGAAGATAAAGTCATCATCATCAAAGGTCGTCAAAATGATAATCTTGATGTCGGGATAGGTTTCCTTGACCAACTTGGTACAGAGAACACCGTCCATCTTGGGCATGCGAATATCCATAAGAATAACATGGGGACGTTCTTTCTGAATCGCATCTATCACCTCTGTTCCGTCGCTGACACTACCGATAACTGCGATGTCTGTGTGGGCCGACAGCACTATTTTAAGAGATTCACGAATCAGCTCCTGATCATCAACAATCAATACCTTAATCATACATTTCTCCATTTCTTTTCGGAATCTCTATCCATGTAAAAAAGCCATCTCGATTTTCAAACCGTACACTGCCTCCTAGGATAGCTAGACGTTCTCGCATATGCTTTAGACCGTAACCATACTCTAGCTGATCAAAGCCGACTCCATCATCCTGTATACTGATGATGTACTTGTCCTGATTGAGTAGGTCAATGGTCACCCTGCTAGCATGCCCGTGTCGCAAAGAGTTGGTAATGGACTCTTGAATAACACGAAACACAACATTTTCCTTCATACTGTCTAAATCAACTTTATCCCACTGGTAGTTGAGCTCAATTTTCAGATGGGATATAAACTCATATTCTCGCACCATGCGACTAAGCGCTTCTTTCAAGCTACCATCCTCTAAGGCTCCTGGTCGTAGCTTGTTAAGCGAGCCACGAACATCCCGAATCCCATCTCGCACAACAACAGACATGCTTTGTAGCTGTTCCTTGGCTCTCGGTGGATCCAAATCGACCAAGACCCGCACTGCATCAATCCCTGCCGAAATTCCCGTCAGGGCATGCCCCAGAGTGTCGTGGATTTCACGAGCAATCCGTTTGCGCTCCCTATCTTCAACGATTTTTTCAGTCAGGGCAACATAGCTGTTGAGATCGGTATTGACCTTGGACACCATCCGTAATTCTTCCTCAATATTATGGCGCTGCGTGATGGAATACATGATATAGGATAAAAGAGAGATGATAAAGACCACCATATTGAGAGAAACTAAGAAGTTCTTAAAAAATAAGATGGCAATTTTAATGGACTGAGGATAAAAACTAATGAAGGCATCTAACGAGGGCAGCTGGACAAATAGTGAAAGAATATCATAATTGGAAATTAACAAGGCGGTGAAACTAAAGAAGACCAGAGCCAACCAGTAGCGCTTCCCCCTAGTGGTGTTGAACTCCTTAGAATTGTAGAAAATATCCGCAAACACCAGTAAAATCAACCCATTGTAGGAGGATTGGGAGGTGATGAAGATGGCAATCATGAGAACAATTTCTACCAAACTAAGCCAGTCGTAGATAGAAGATGGGCCTTCCTTGTGATTATCTCGATAAAAGATAACCAAGAGCAAAAGGGCATACAACAGAATGGTGCTAAAAAAGACCTGCGTCGGAGAGTGAGGAATCCGATCTAGCCGCTCTAAAAGAGAATGACTGGCTCCCTTGGAAACAATATAGTTAGTAGAGTAAAGATAGAGAGAAACATTGTAAACAAGGGCCACAAGATTGATGACAATCAAGGCCATCTTGCTAAACCGAATGCTACGGATATTCTTCATCATTGCCACCCCGTTATATCATACTGCCCAATGGTCTCCTTTGTAATTAAATCGACTGGAATAATGTATTCCTTGGCGACAGGTTTGCCCTCCACCAAACGAAAAAGGATTTCCGCTGTCTTTTCTCCCATCGTTATGGGCGACTGAGCGACTGTTGCCTGAATATCATCTGTGCGATACAGAAGATTTTTCATGTCTGGCGAACCATCTACACCATAGATATATATTTTCTCTTCAAGACCTTTTTCCTTAATCGCGGCCAAGGCACCCAAGGCGCTCGTATCATTTAGAGCCATGACAACCGTAAAGTTGATGCCCTGATTGATGACCTCCATCACCTCAGGCATTCCCACCTCCGTTTGCCCCAAGGTATCCTTGCGGGCAACGACTTTATAAGCCTCTTTACCTTCAATGGTATCTAAAAAACCTTGGATTCGATCGCGTGCCGAAACCGTATTGGTGTGTTCCAGCAACAAAATATCTGCCTGCTCCACTGTTGCCATCATATTTTGTGCATTGAGAACACCTGCTTGATAGTTATCAGAAACGATGGTCGAGTCCACCTCTATTCCCTCTAGCTGAGTATCTACTACGATTAGTTTAATCCCTTCCGCCTGAGCCTGTTTAAGGGCAGATATAATTTCTGGGCTGTCTCGCTTAACCGGATTGATAACAATAACATCAACCTGCATTTCCCTAAAATAATCAATTTGCTGACTCTGGCGCACTTCATCCAACTCAGGATCCCTGACATAGAGAATGCCATTATGATCGCTGACACTCTTTTTTATTTCCGAATTGAGGGTCTTGTAGAAATGATTGTTCATCGTCATGTAGGTCACACCAACCTTGACCTGATTATCCACCACTGTTACTCTAGTTCCCTGAAAGTAGATGAGAGCGATTATGCCACTTGCTATTAGCCAGAGAAAGCAGGTCAAAGCTTTTTTATAGGTTAATTTAAACTTCATCTACCCCCTCCAAAATCAAGGCTATCCCATCATGGTTGTGATCAGCAGTCACGCAATCAAACTGCGACCTGATGTCATCTGGTGCATTTCCCATTACAACGCCTAGTCCTACGGTTTTCAGCATTTCTATGTCATTGTAGTTATCACCGAAGGCCATGGTATTGGCCAAGTCAACTCCCTTGCAGGCCGCAAAATTGGCGACTGCTCTCCCTTTTTCTATACCAGCTGCCATAATTTCGATGAAGTAGGGGGCAGACTGTGCAATAGAGAGTTCTGGATATTCTTCTTTTAAACTAACTTCAAGAGCAGGTATCAAAAGCGGGGAACCCATTAAGAGTACCTTATGAGCCAGCTCTAACTGCTCCAAGGCAGCTAGCTCCACTCGCTCAGCATCTACTTGCACGATTGCTTCTTCTCGGTCAACCCATTCACTGGGGCGGATTTGCGCATACCACCTGTCATAACTGTAAACATTCCATGCAATCGCCTCATGTTGCTCTTCAATAAACCGGCAAATCGCTCTGACTTGCCCTATATCCATACCTTGAGAAAATAGGACTTCGCCTGTTTCATCTTGTATCAAAGCACCATTATAAGAAATAATCGGGCAGCTTATGCCAAGGCTATCTACGATTGGCTGAATGGCTCTAGGCATCCGAGCAGACACTGGCACAAAAATCTTGCCTTGATCTACAACCCGACGAATCGCGGTCTTTGTCCGCAATCCCACCTGAAAATCACTCTGAATCAAGGTTCCATCAATATCACTGAATACAATTTGGTACATCCCACTTCCTCCTTGTTTTCGCTTGCTCTCATTATACCATTTCTGGCTCCCTCTTTTGGGCTGATACTGTCATGTAGCCTGCTTTTTATTTTAGGTATGCCTCTACTTTCCTAAAATAACTCCTGCCTACCCTCTAGCTGTAAAGGAAAAAGGATACTAGGTGACAACCACATCAAACGACTAAAGAATAGACTTATCCAGTTTTAGTATACCAAATTCATTCAGTCAGTCTGAATGACGCCTGTCACCGAAAGCAGATGACAAATGTCACTTTTTAGCGCACAGATAATACAAGAAAAACAGGCCTGAATCAAGCCTGTTTCGCTGTTAGAAGGGAAGTTCCTCCTCATCCAAGATTAAGTCCGCCAAATCTTCGCCGCTATTGTTTTCGCGCATGGCACGTTGGGCACGACTTTCTAGTAGCTGGAAGGATTGACCCAAAACCTCTGTCACATAATGGTTGCTGCCATCTTTTTCATATTTGCGGGTGCGTAGCTCACCATCAACAGACAGCAGGCTTCCCTTGCTGGCATAGGAAACGAGTGTTTCGGCCAACTTGCCCCAGAAAATAACATTGATGAAATCTGCTTCGCGCTCACCGTTTTCCGACTTGAACCGTCTGTTTACTGCAACGGTGACGCGACTCAAATTTTTTCCACTCTTGGTCTGGGTAAGTTCAGGTGTGGCTGTTAAGCGGCCAATAGCAATTACTTTATTGTACATTTTATATCCTCCTACTTGTTTATTCGTAGAACAATGTAAAAAATGGTACAATAATAAAAATAAATGTATCGGAGCAGTCCAATGAAGCGCAAGGGTCTATTACACCGTCTGCTGATAGTTGTCACGATAGCTATCGTAGGTATTTACTGCAATCACCAGATTCAACTTTTGCTTGAACAGCCGCTGCGGCACCCCCTAGGACAAACAGTCACTCTTAAAGACAAAAAAATGAATGTATTGGTCGAGGGAGAGGGTGAACAAACACTTGTATTCATGGCAGGTGGGGGAACCATCTCTCCCATACTCGATTTTCAGGCTCTTACTTCTCAGTTAAAAGCTCAGTTTAGAATTGTTGTGATTGAAAAATTTGGTTATGGATTTAGCGAGGATATTGATGAGCCGCGAGATATACAAACCATTGTAACAGATACTCGCTCAGCCTTAAAACAGTTGGGGATTCAGGGGCCGGTGATCCTCTGCCCCCATTCTTTATCCAGCCTGGAGGCACTTTATTGGGCGAATCACTACCCTAATGAAGTGGCTGCCATTATAGGCTTAGACATGGCATTTCCTGCCTCCTACCAAACAATGGATATAAACACTCCGCTGTTTCATTTCCTTGCAGTTGCATCTCATTTTGGAATTACGCGGTTTTTTCCCAATTTTGCCAACCAACCAGCCCTTACCCAATCCTATCTTTCCAAACAGGAAAAAGCGACCTATCAGGCCCTGTTACACTATCGTCCAATCTCAACCAATACACTAAATGAATTGGAAGAGCTCAAAGCAAATGCTGATACTGTGGCTAACATACCTACTCCCACTATTCCGATGACCTTATTCGTTTCAAACGGCGAAGGAACAGGTTTTTCACAGGCAGAATGGCTGGGTTACGCTCAACAATTCAGCAAGAAGGCAAGTAACATAGAGATTATACAATTAGATTGTCCTCACTATATCCATGATTATCTCCCTCAACAAATCGCAGAACAAATACAGGAATTTTTAATGCAGCATTAGCCTTTACAAAAGATTGCTCTACGATAAAAATCGAACGGACGCCCGTTCGATTCTTTTTCTATCCCTTCCAGTGTTTGGCTGGGTCAAAGGCTTCTCCGACCACTGCGGAATCATCTAGTTCGATAATGCCACGGACTTGTGGGGCGTTTGGCAGAGCCAATTCACGCGGACTGCACATCATACCAAAGCTGTCTTCACCACGCAGTTTCCCTGGGAAGATGAGGCTGCCGCTTGGCATCATTGCTCCCGGAAGAGCCGCAATGGTTTTCAGACCTTGGGCAGCATTTGGCGCACCAGCTACGATTTGTACCGTTTTGTCACCGACATTAACCTGACAGATATTGAGGTGGTCGCTATCTGGGTGGGGAACCAAGTCCACAATCTGACCAACGACAAACTTAGGAGCATTGTCATTGACCAAGACTTCTGCAAAACCTTCCTTACTCAGCTCAGCATTCAAGACCGCTACTTGCTCATCTGTCAAGAAAACCTGACCATTGCCAGCAATTTTAACCAAGGTTGATACTTCAAAAATATTCCACGCAACCGTCTGGCCTGTTTCCTCTAGGAAAACACGCGCCACCTGACCCTTGCGTTCAAACTGAACGGCTTGTTCCTTGTTCTCAGCTACAATGACCATGAGGACATCACCGACATGTTCCTTATTATATGTAAAAATCATTCTTCCAATCCTTCTAAAAAGTCTATTATTTCCTGTTTGGTTTTGCGGTTTTTGTCCACAAAACGACCGATTTCCTGCCCCTTTTCTAAAACAACCAGACTAGGAATCCCCAGAATTGTCCACTGCTCTGCCAGTGGCATAAAGTCGTCTCGATCCAACTGCACAAATAGCAGTTCTGGGAAGGCGGACTCAATTTCTGGCAGATAGGGCTTAAGGTAGTGACAATCCCCACACCAGTCTGTCACAAAGAGAAAGACCGTCCGTTGTTCTGACTGAATCAACTCTGCAATCTCCTCGTAGCTTTTAGGGAAGATCATCTCACTTCCTCCTCGTAAGCAATCACGCCACGATTATTTTCAAAAAGAAAGACCCGACCATCTTCCATTACGACGCCGCCTTTTAAAAAATTCTTGGTTGACTCTGCTTCCTGAATAAATACCGTAGCAATACTGCCCAAGTCCGCAAAAAACTCCCGCACCTGCTGCAAGGCCTGCGCTTTTTTTCGTTCTTCCTGGGTCTTCATATAAAACCGAGCACTAGCAGCGAGCACTCCCGCTCCCATCAAGCCCGCTAGCAGGGCTGTTTTCTTCTTATTCATACTCTTTATTTTACCACAAAGCCTCTCCTTGGCAAGTCATAAGATAGCCAAGGAGGACGAGACAGGATAAATCCATCCTTTTTTGTCAAAACATGGTAAAATATAGTCACTGAAAACTGCCCTTGAGCGGCAAACGTTCAAGGAAGCAAGAATACTTTATCTCAAGGAGAATAGCATGACCGATTCAATCCTATTTGAAAAAATTAAAGAAGTGACCCAGCTACAAGGCTTAGCTGGCTTTGAAGGCCCTGTCCGCGACCATCTTCGCAGCAAAATAAGTCCGCTGGTAGACCGAGTGGAAACTGACGGTTTGGGTGGCATCTTTGGTATTAGAGAGGCAGCTGAGCCAAACGCTCCCCGCATCATGGTTGCCGGTCATATGGATGAGGTCGGCTTCATGATTAGCCAAATCAAGCCCGACGGAACCTTCCGCGTGGTAGAGTTGGGTGGTTGGAATCCGCTGGTTGTATCCAGTCAAGCCTTTACCCTGCAATTGCAAGACGGCAGACAAATACCTGCCATCTCCGGTTCCCTACCTCCGCATCTTTCTCGGGGTAGCAATACTTCTGGCCTTCCTGCTATCGCTGACATCATCTTCGATGCTGGTTTTGCTACCTATGACGAAGCATGGGCTTTCGGTGTCCGCCCGGGAGATATTCTAGTTCCTAAAAACGAAACCATCCTCACTGCCAATGGAAAAAATGTCATTTCCAAGGCTTGGGACAACCGCTTCGGCGTTCTTATGGTCACTGAATTGTTAGAGAGCCTAGTTGGTCAGCCCCTTCCTAATCAACTGATTGCCGGCGCTAATGTTCAGGAAGAGGTCGGGCTGCGCGGCGCTCACGCGTCTACAACCAAGTTCAATCCTGATATTTTCTTGGCAGTAGATTGTTCACCGGCCGGTGACATTTTTGGAGAGCAAGGCAAGGTTGGTGGCGGAACCCTCCTACGCTTCTACGATCCAAGCCACATTCTCTTGAAAAACATGAAGGACTTCCTGCTGACAACTGCCGAAGAAGCTGGTGTTACATTCCAATACTACTGTGCAAAAGGCGGAACAGATGCAGGGGCTGCTCATCTGAAAAACCAAGGAATTCCATCAACGACCATCGGTGTCTGCGCTCGTTACATTCATTCCCACCAAACTCTTTATAGTATGGATGACTTCTTGGAAGCTCAGGCCTTCTTGCAAGCCATTGTCAAAAAACTAGACCGCTCAACGGTTGACCTCATCAAACAATACTAATGATTGAAAAAGGCATGGACATAACGGTCCTGCCTTTTATTGTTTACTGATTATATGCTTTCTAACAAAGGTAATAAAGTAAAGTGATCCTGTAACAAGGTATAGCTTTTTAGGGTTGCTCAAGTCCGCTTGGTCCAACCAGCTTTCAAAACTCTCTATCCGCGGATAGGCAGCTGGGTAATCCGCCAAATCTACTGCCCGAGGGTCGTCAAAACTGGTCACCGTCACCCTGCCACGCTGACTCAAAGAGGCCAACATGGTATCGATGGGCTTGGTGTTAATAGCGGCAAATAAGATGTTGACTTCTCGGTCTGAATACTGACGTTCCAAGAGCTGACAGAGAACGGCCACACTCTCGTTATTGTGCGCTCCATCCAACATAAGACTATCCCCGAACAATTCCATCCGTCCCGGCCAATGAGCTTGGGCCAACCCCTCTCGCATAGCCCTCTCATCCACTGCCGAAAACTGCTCCTGCAGCAGAAGAAGGGTCATCATGGCCAGACCTGCATTAGCTTGCTGATGACGGCCTAACATCTGAAGACGAAGCCCTTTCAAATGATGCCCTAGCCCTTCAAAATCAAAGCCATCAGCCACTTCTTTTACTGTAAAATCTCGTCCCAAAGCATAGCTTGGACTTCCCAACTCAGCAGCTTTTTCCTCAAAGACGGCTTCCACTTCTGCCAAGTCCGTTGCATAGACAAACGGTACCCCTTCTTTCAGAACAGCTACCTTATGGCGGGCAATAGCGGCGTGACTCTCTCCCAAAAAAGACTGATGATCCAAACCGATTGAAGGGCAGACGACTGCTAGGGGCTGCAGGACATTGGTTGCGTCTAAGAGACCGCCCATCCCAGCCTCCACCAATAAAATATCTACTTTTTGGTAGCGTGCCAAGTAGACAAACATCACCACTACTAGGATTTCAAATTCTGAAATGGCCTGCCCAGGTGCTTCTTCAACCAAAGGAAGCAAGTCCGTAACGATAGCTGCCAAAGCCTCTTTTGGAATCATTTCCTGCTGGCAGACAATCTGCTCCCGATAATCTAGGATGGAAGGCGAGGTGAACCGCCCAACCCGATAACCTGCCTTCATCAGCATGAATTGCAGGGCGTTTAAGGTGGAACCCTTACCATTGGTTCCCACAAAATGAACTGTCGGTACTTCTTTTTCAGGATTGCCCAACAAGTCCAACAAATACTGAACGCGGGCTACCCCTCCCTCCAAATCTGTTTGCGGTCGAGCCAATAGCCAGTCTAAGGCTTCTTGATAATTCATCGATTTCCCTTTCTCTTACATAAAAGAAGCAACAAAGGGATGAGTTGCTGCTTCTGTATTTATTTTCTAATTCCCAGCAATCTGCCAATCTCTGGAATAGCCTGCAACTGAGGCAAAACCAGCATCAGAACAACAATTTTCAACGGTACCTCAATAACAGCCTTGACAAGACGAGGCGCATAGAGGACCGCCAGAGGTGTACCAAAATGAAGGTGTAATACCAATGGCGTCAAGCCCAAAGAAATCACTACTTGCAGCAACAGGACTACTCCTGTCACATATAGCCAATCCTTCTTTTCCTTGACATCCAGCGGTTTCTTGTAGAAAAACCAACCGTTGATAAAGGCGGAAACTCCCTCAATCACCACAAAACCAAGCAGAAAACTCTGACCGCTCATTAAGACGAAGATTGGGTCTGCCACAACTGCGGCGAGCGTTCCCCAGACAGGCCCAGCAAGGGCACCGAGAAGGGCGTTGGGCAAAAAGGTAAACTGAAACTGAAGGGTCTCTGATACTCGAATGGACAATAGATTCTCCACAAGCATCACCAAAGCCAGAACCAGGGCAAGGGCAGCCAAAAGCTGCACCGTCAACTTAGGAATTTTCTTTCCCATATACAATCGCTCCTTATACTATGATTGGAGCTGTCGTTTTCGACAGCGGATGCAATGGTTTACCGCGCTTTCCGCTTCGTTGTGTAGCAACATCCCATCCACACACACTTAACGCAAACCATCTACTCTGTGCAACCTTTCGTTGCCTGTTTATTCTACCATAATTCCGTTGTTTTTACCAGATATTCTTTTTATCCGTCGAAGGATTTATTTTCCCCAGTTAGAAAAAAGGCTGCTAGGGACTTCCTAGTAGCCTTGTTTTTATTCTACATCATTCCCAAAGTGAGAACAGGGGTGTGCTGTTTATTTCAAGCGTTCTACATCACGGGCGATGACTAATTCTTCATCTGTTGGTATCACCAAGACCTTCACACGCGAATCCGATGTTGAGATGTCGCCCTCTGCACCGCGGACGTTCTTCTCTGGGTTGATTTCCATACCAAACCAAGACAAGCCCTTGACAACCGCTTCACGAACAAGAGTAGAGTTTTCACCGATACCTGCTGTGAAGACGAGGGCATCTGCACCATTTAGCACAGCAAAGTACTGTCCGATGAATTTTTGCAGACGATTAACCAGCATATTGAAGGCCAGTGTGCATTTTGGTTCGCCAGCCAGAAGGCCGTCTTCCACATCACGCATATCACTGGATACTTCCGCAATACCGAGGATACCTGACTGCTTGTTGAGAACGTTGATAACATCTGCCGCATCTTTGAGCTCTGGGTCGTGCTCGATCAAATAAGGGATAATCGCTGGGTCAATGTCACCTGAACGAGTGCCCATCATTGGTCCTGCAAGCGGTGTGAAGCCCATAGAAGTATCGACTGACTTGCCCCCATCCACAGCGGTAATCGAAATGCCATTTCCAATATGGGCAGTGATAACCTTAACTTCTTCCAGTGGCTTATTGAGCAGCTTAGCCGCTTCGCGAGAAACATAATAATGGGATGTTCCATGAGCACCGTATTTGCGCACTTGGTAATCTGTGTAGTACTTGTTAGCAATCGGATAGCGGTAAGCAACCTCTGGCATGGTTGTGTGGAAGGCAGTATCAAAAACAGCCACACTAGTTACTTCAGGCAAGATATTCTTGAAGGCACGGATACCAGCAGCGTTAGCTGGATTGTGAAGCGGAGCCAAAGCAGACAATTCTTCAATCTGCGCCAATACCTGATCATCAATTACAACTGAATCTTTGAAGATTTCACCACCGGCAACCACTCGGTGACCAACACCAGTAATTTCTGAAAAATCCGAGATAATCCCATGCTTGGTCAAATCTTCCAGCAAGATGGTCACTGCTTGAACATGGTCTGCAATATCCAGAGTCTGAGTTGCTTTTTCTTCACCAAACTTAACGGTTACGATTGAATCTTTCAAGCCGATTCGCTCGATAATTCCTTTTGCAAGAACTGTTTCCTCTGGCATTTGATAAAGCTGCCATTTCAAGCTCGAGCTTCCTGCGTTGATGGCTATTGTTTTTGACATAATTTCCCCCTTTAAAGCGTTTTCTAAGACAGTATATCAAATTTTCCCTGAAAATGCATTAGCCTTGTTTCCATTTTTTGAATTTAGCTGTAAAATCCTGCATTGCTTGGGCATCCTGCAAATCCTGTAAGGGATAGACAAACGGCATTTGCTGTTGAACCGTTTTCTTTTGCAGGACGAAAATCGACTTGGCCATGGATTGGGCTCCAAACAAATTGCTCGGCAAGGCAATCATTGCAACGATACTGGCTTCTGCTTGTAACCAGCTCTTTAACAGGTCGCTCTGCGGACTGGTCAATAAATCATTTGGAGCAAGAAAAATGGCGTACCCACCTTGTTGCAAATACTTGAGCGATTGCTCCATCAGTAGATGATGGGCGTAGGTCTTTTCCTCGCTGCTAGCCACCTTGTAGCGGCTGGCAATGCTGTCATCTGGGTAGTAACCAATCGGTAGGTCACTGAGAATAAGATCACTTTCTTTCAGAATTTGTGGGCGAACCGCATCTCCTTGTGCAAAACTAATTTCAGCCTTCATCACGTCCGCGATACTAGCCGACAAATCAATCAAGAGGTCATCCACTTCAATCCCCAAATAATCCAGCTTCTTCTGACTATGGTTGAGAATGGTCTGGGCCAAATTGCCTGTTCCAGAACCAATTTCAAGTACGGTTATATTTTCTTTTTCAAGCAAATGATCCAAAAGAAAGGTCAGAATAAAACCGATACTATCGGGTGTAAACTGGTGATTGTATTGAAGGGGCTCTGTTTGATTGAGCTTGATAAATAGGAACTGAAAACTGCGCCGCCATTCTTCCTTGGTTAACTTCAACTTCTTCAAGGTCTGATTGTTCTGTTCAATCACTTGATGATCATGGACAGCCGACAAATAGGCTGCATTTTGTTCAATCAAGGCATCGTAGCCATTGGTCACAAGCAAGTTCTGGATGGTCTGCACATTTTCTAATAAAAGGCCATAGGCCTGTTCGATCTTTTCAAAATTCATATCCTTATCATAACAAAAATCCCTAGAATTTACTAGGGATTGAGTGAATGAGAAAAGGAATCTAAAAAACGCGGCTAGTCACGAGTTTGAGGACGGTAAAAGCGATAAGAAAAAGTATGCCCATCAGAGAGCTGAACGTCGATGTCGACCTGACTTCCCTGCATGCGGTAGTGTACCAAACCTTCCGTGAAACCTTGCTCGCCTTCCTTGGGTATCTCCAAAAGATTCGCAGCCGATTCCTGCTTCTGCAAAGATGGGCTGGTCGTCTGAAACGCTTGTTTGTCCGCTGCCGCTTGCTTGGCCCAGTCACGATCTAGCTGATCCATGGTTAGATCTGCCATCAAATACGCTTTCGTTCCCTCTTTTTGAGCGAAGAAACTTCTGCTTTCAGCGAGTTGGCGATTGATATAAAATTGTAAGAACAGACTAAAAATAGCCAACATCAAGAGGGCATAGAGCAAGACCCCCGCCCTAACTCGCTTCTGTAAAATCATAAAGAAATGTCCTCCGCTTGCCGTTCTGAAAGGTCAAATCGATGCGCACCAATCCATCCGACTGGCTGATTTGAACAGACTGAAGATGGTAGAGCATGGGCTGGTAACCCTGACCCTTGTCATTGGTCTTTCTAAAATCATCTCCCTTAGACTTGCCAAAAGCAAGTAGCTGACCATCCTTATCCACATAGATTCGATTATTTTCTACCTTTAGGAGCGACACCCCATCAAACTCCGTCCGTAGCTGCTCCGCAAATACCAACCAGTCCCTATCCACACTGCTTGTCTGATGGCGAACTTCTTGACTGACCAACTTGGTCAAACCATCAAACACCAAGAAACTGCCAGAGAGGACGAGTAAGGCCAACAAGCATTCCATCAGGGTAAACGCTGCCACCCTAGTCTTTTTCAACATAAAGAACCTCTCTTCCCTCATGCATGACGCGAATGGAATCCTGCGAGCGCTCAATAACCACCGTCACCCCATTCAAACTGAGGGTATCCTGCTTGGTCTGAACAGCCATTTTTGCAAGATGGAGAACTTCCTGTTGTATCAGTTCTTCCGCCTCCTGCTGACGCCCCTGATCAATGGCAGTTAAGAATAGGCTGCTGATTGTGACCAGTATAGCCAGTGCTACCAAACTTTCCAATAAAATATACGCCTTATTCTTCTGTTTTTTTATAGCGACCACTCCCCAAGTATAATTGATACCGCACTGTTTTTTGCTCCGTTTGAAAGACTAACTTGGCCAGAGAAGAATTCCCTCCCTCCTGATTGAACACCAGACTCTTTTCTTCAACAAGATGAATGGATGTTGGCACCTCCAATCGGTGGTAGCCGTTGGATAATTCTTCCTCCCGTAACTCTAAGACAACCGTCTGCTGGCTGGCCGCAGCCAGCTTTTGACTATCCCTAAAGAGGTGCTCAAATTCCCAAAAGAAGAGGGTCTCCTCCACTGCCTGAAAAGCTGATTGAACAGAGCCAGCCAACTGAACAGCTAAGAAACTTACCACAAAGAGAACCAGCAGACTCTCTAGCAGAGTAAAACCCCTACGGGTTGACCGTGCGAGCCTTGTCAGTATGTTTTGCATAATATTCATTGTAGGTCTGCGATTGCTCCGCTGTGATTGCTCCATTTTCTACCAGTTTTGATAGGGTCGCATCTCCGCCGTGACTTAATTCGTAGAGCTCGGCCTGGCTCTCCACCACCTTGACCACGGCTGCCCCGCCTGTATCCTTGACCGCATCCTTTTGCTTGCTCAGGTTGGGCACAAAGAGTAGCAAGAGAATGGAAATGATCACCAAGGTAAATAACATTTCCACTAAAGTAAATGCTTTTGTTTTTATCTTCATCAATTTTTTCATTTTAAATCTCCATATTTTGGTAAATCGGCAGCAACATGGCTGCGTAAATCAAGACAATCATCAGAGCCACAAAGAGGAAAACCAGAGGCTGAATCAGCTGCATGGCGCGGTTGATTTTGCTGAAAAATTCCTCCCAGCACTCGTCCGCATAGAGGGACAACTCCGCCCCCAGCTTGGACTTGACCTGGCCGTATTCGATGATGAGGCTGAGCTCCCTGCGAAAGAAGGGATAGCTTAAAATCTGGTCGCAAAAACTTTGCCCCCTGGTCAAGGTCTGGCCCAAGTCCCGGCCAATTTCCTGAAAGAGAGCGGATGGTTGCTCCTGCATGATGGTCACAATCTGCCCCAGCTCCAAGCCCTGACCAATCAAACTTCCCCACTCACGCGCATAATAGGCTGTCAGATAAATCTTGACAAAGTTCCCAAGGAAGGGCAGCCTGGATAGGACACGGACCACCTTGATTTTGCTGGTTTTACGCACCCAGATCAGACCCAGCAAGCTGAGACAGGCCATGAGCAAGAGGCCCCCTAGGAAAAGCTGTGGAAAATGGTTGACTAGAGTGGTGGCGAGATTGCCCTCCTCCAACTGGGGCAGGAGGTAGTTTTTCAAGCCCAGCATAATGGTCATGAGAAAAGCCAGCAGGATGATGGGATAGGTAGCCACCTCAATCAATTTCTTGCGGACCTGGGCCATCTTGGCCAGATAATCCTCGATATGCTGTAAACTGAGGGCTGTGTTGCCGTGAATTTCGGCTAGAGAGACCTGAGTCACCACCGTATCCGAAAAGGATAAATCCGATAGCAGGTCCGAAAAAGCTTTGCCGGCCGTCAGGCCTTGCCGCAAAAGGGAAATGTAACTTTCTGCCAAGAGCTGGCTGCGCTGGAGGAAATCAACAATTTCTGCGAGATGGAAGCCGCTGGCAAAGAGGTTGTTAAAGAGCTGGATGACCTTACGCTGGCCTAAAATCGATAATTTTTTCGGTCTGCGCCTGCCGAGCATCGATATGTCCGTCTGCAAGAAGCTGATCAATCTGCTCATTCCACTTGTGGTTGGAGTGCTCTTGGTAGTCCCTGTTTGCATAATCGACAATCCCCCTTCCCTTAATCAATCGCTGGTAGGCAATGCCTTGGAGGGCATTTTTCAGCTCTTCCTCACGAATACCCAGCTCCAAGAGGCGGGCATAGACCCCTGAGATGGACTTGGCGTGGACGGTTGAGAAGACCGTGGCCCCCGTCAGGCTAGCCCGAATGACCGCCCTTGCGGTCTCTTGGTCACGGATTTCCCCGATAATGAGCAGGTCAGGCCGGTGCCGCAGGGATAGCTTGATCAAATTGTCATAGGTTGCCCCAATGGCTTCATTGAGCTGGAGCTGGAGCATATCGTCCTGCTTGATTTCCACAGGATCCTCGATAGTCAGTACTTGTTGCTTGGGAAATTTCAGCCTGGCAAGGTGATACATGAGGGTGGTTTTGCCAGAGCCGACTGGGCCCGAAAAAAGGTAGAGCCCTCGTCCCTTGATTTCTTGAGAAACCTCCTCTAAGGCGTTGAACCAGTAGCGGAGGTCGTGAACGCCCTCATACAAGAAGCGGATGACCAAACTTTCCTTATTGCGGTAATCACCCACGGTTGAGAGTCGCAGGGAAATGGTGCCCTTGCCATAATCGTAATCGCAGGAGCCCTGTTGACTGCGGCGCTTTTCTCCGACATTCATGCCCGCCATAAACTTAAAATGGCTAATCAGGGCTGCAAATTCTGCTTCATCATATTCTCCGACAAAGACCCGCTCATCATCATAGCGCTCGTACAACTCATAGGATTGGGCACGAGGAACCAGATAGAGGTCTGTCACATATTTGTCTACCGCATCTGCGATGATACTTTTTGCTAATTCTTGAACCATAAAGCCTCCTTACCTAGTTTATTCGCAACTGCCTTTGCATTTGGAAAAAATTTCTGCTAAAATGAGAAAAAGTTTTGGAGGTTTCCTATGAAAAAACTAAAAAAAGGGGACCACATCCGTGTGATCAGCCCATCCCTATCTATCCAAGCTATCGGTGGTTTCAATGCCAATGTGAGCGCCAAAGAGAAATTAGAAGAACTTGGCTTTGACGTTTCCTTTTCCAGTAACTATTTCGAACATGACCTCTTTGATTCTGCCAGCATTGCCAGCCGGGTAGAAGACTTGCACGAGGCCTTTGCAGACCCGTCTGTTGATGCCATCCTAACAACGATTGGCGGTGTTAATTGCAACGAATTACTTCCTTATCTGGACTACGACCTCATCGCTCAAAACCCTAAGATTTTCTGTGGTTACTCGGATACGACAGCCCTGCTCAATGCCATCTATGCCAAAACGGGTATGAAAACTTATATGGGCCCATCCTATTCTAGTTTTAAGATGGAAGCCGGACAAGACTACCAAACTGAAGCCTGGCTCAAGGCTGTGACACAAGATTCCTATGAACTGACGCCTAGTTCAGAATGGTCTAGCGATGCTTGGTACCTACCCGACGCCCCTCGCACTTTCTACCCAACTGAGTGGAAGGTCTACAATCCGGGCCAGGCCTCTGGTATTGCTATAGGCGGAAACATCTCAACACTCAATCTGCTGACAGGGACGGAATTTGCTCCCAAACCGGACAAGTACATTCTGTTTTTGGAGGAGGCAGAAGACGACGATTATCTGATTATCGCTCGCCACTTGACTGCTCTCCTCCAAGCCTACCCAAATCCACAGGCTGTCGTCTTAGGGCGTTTTCCGAAGGAAACCAAGATGACCGAGGAAATCTTGCTGGCGATTTTGGACAAGCACCCCCTTCTCAAAACCATTCCTGTCCTCTATGATGTCGACTTTGCCCATACCCAGCCTCTTTTTACCATTACAATCGGCAGTCAGGTTAGCTTGGATAGCCATGACATGAGTCTCCACTTTAAGACAGCAAAAAGCTCGGACTAACCGAGCTTTTTTTGATGATTATGCTTGTTTTTGCTTGAACTGGCATGGCCTAACCCGTTTACCTGCCGATTTCTTCCGGAAGGCAGGAGGTAGACTTTCTCCACACTCTATCAGCATCAACGAATGATAGTATTGCAGATACTCGTCGCACTCTTCACACCAGTGAAGATCCTTGGGGTTCCAAAAAGTGGTCATCAGGCCATTTTTACTTCGCTTTTCAGGAAGACGTTCGGATAGAAGCACCCATTCTTTTTGATAATAACTAAGAGCTTCATCGTAGTTCTGGAACACTTGACTCGCTATCACATCTTCTTCCCAGCTAGCATCCAAGAACCACCATGGTTCACAGTCGCCATATAATTTTACTACTCGATACATACTGTCACACTTCCTTCTTCTGGTTTTATTATAGCGGATTCCTTTTCATTTAGAAAAAAATCAGCTTGAAAGTTTCTTCACTATCCCAAATTCCGAATGTTTGGCAGGATATCGACAAAAAAAGCCCATCTCTTGCGAGATGGACTTACTGATTATTAGTCCGTTACCAATTCTTCTGCAACTTCTTCTGCTACAATGTCTTCGATAATTTCGACTTCATTGACAGCCTGTGGTTCAAGGTTGCGGTAGCGAGCCATACCAGTACCGGCTGGGATGATCTTACCGATGATGACATTCTCTTTGAGACCGAGAAGGTGATCTTTCTTACCACGGATAGCTGCATCCGTCAAGACGCGAGTTGTTTCCTGGAAGGAAGCTGCTGACAAGAAGGAGTTGGTTTCAAGGGAAGCCTTGGTGATACCCATGAGGACTGGACGAGCAGTTGCTGGAATTCCTCCTGCGATAACCACTTCAGCATTGGCATCTGTAAAGTCAGTGATGTCCATAAGAGTTCCCATAAGAAGGTCTGTATCTCCTGGATCCATGACACGAACTTTACGAAGCATTTGACGCACCATTACCTCGATGTGCTTGTCGCCGATTTCTACCCCTTGGCTACGGTAAACCTTTTGCACTTCAGAAAGAAGGTAGGTTTCCACAGACAAGACGTCGCGTACTTCAAGCAGGCGTTTTGGCTGGATAGACCCCTCTGTCAGGGCTGCTCCACGCGCCACTTGGTCACCAACATCAACCTTCATGCGGGCTGTAAATGGCACCACATATTCGCCTTCACCAGTCTTGCCTTTGACAAAGACTTTCTTGGTGCGGGTTGCTGCATCTTCTTTGATAGCTGTGACTTCACCCTTGACCTCTGTGATGACCGCTTCCCCTTTCGGATTACGGGCTTCAAAGATTTCTTGGACACGAGGAAGACCCTGAGTGATGTCGCTGTTTGAGGCTACACCACCCGTGTGGAAGGTACGCATGGTCAGCTGGGTACCAGGCTCACCGATGGATTGGGCAGCGATTGTACCGACTGCTTCACCCACTTCAACCGCATCACCTGTTGCCAAGTTGATACCGTAACAGTGACGGCAGACACCGTGACGAGTGTTACATGTAAATACGCTACGGATGGTTACTTGTTTCACACCAGCGTTGACAATTTCACGAGCAATATCTTCGGTAATCAGCTGATTTGGACCGATGATAACCGCACCAGTTTCAGGATGCTTAACGGTCTTCTTGGTGTAACGACCTTGCAGACGCTCTTCCAATGGCTCGATCATCTCTTTGCCATCGGTGATAGAGGTGATGTCCAAACCACGGTCAGTACCACAGTCGTCCTCACGAATAATGACATCTTGGGCCACGTCAACCAAACGACGAGTCAAGTAACCTGAGTCGGCCGTCTTCAAGGCCGTATCCGTCATACCCTTACGGGCACCGTGAGTAGAGAAGAACATCTCGAGTACGGAGAGACCTTCGCGGAAGTTAGACAGGATTGGCAATTCCATGATTCGTCCGTTCGGAGCAGACATGAGTCCACGCATACCGGCCAACTGGGAGAAGTTGGATATGTTACCACGGGCACCAGAGTCCATCATCATAACGATTGGGTTCTTCGGATCCTGTTTTTCAACCAGGCGTTTTTCCAATTTTTCCTTGGCAGAACGCCATTCGTCAGTCACCGCTGCATAACGCTCATCTTCTGTGATCATACCGCGGCGGAATTGTTTCTTGATTTGCTCTACACGTTCATGAGATTCTTCAATGATTTCTGCCTTGTTGTCGATAACTGGGATATCGGCAATCCCCACTGTCAAACCAGCAAGGGTGGAGTGATAGTAACCCAGGTCTTTAAGACGGTCAAGCAGGGCTGAGGTTTCTGTTGTACGGAAACGCTTGAAGATTTCAGCGATGATGTTTCCAAGATTTTTCTTCTTGAACGGTTGGTTGAGTGGCAATGCTACAATGGCAGCCTTGATGTCTGAACCTGGTTCCAAGAAGTATTTGTCTGGCGTTCCATCTGTCAAGTTGGCATTGTTTGGCTCTTGCAAGTAAGGAAGCCCTTCTGGCATAATCGCGTTGAACAAGATTTTTCCGACAGTGGTCATCATAATCTTGTGCTTTTGATTGTCCTTCCAAGGTTTGTCAAGACTGTCCGTTGCGATACCAACACGGGTATGCAAGTGAACATAGCCATTGCGGTAAGCCATGACAGCCTCATCCGCATCCTTGAAGACCATGCCTTCGCCTTCACGGCCGGCATCTTCCATGGTCAAGTAGTAGTTCCCCAAGACCATATCCTGAGATGGGGTTACAACTGGTTTACCATCTTTCGGGTTAAGGATGTGCTCAGCAGCCAGCATGAGGATACGAGCTTCTGCCTGCGCTTCTTCTGACAATGGAACGTGAATCGCCATCTGGTCACCGTCAAAGTCGGCGTTGTAGGCTTCACAGACCAATGGGTGGAGGCGAAGAGCCTTACCATCAATCAGGACTGGTTCAAAGGCCTGAATACCCAAACGGTGGAGGGTCGGTGCGCGGTTGAGGAGCACAGGGTGTTCTTTGATGACTTCTTCTAGAATATCCCAAATACGGTCGTCGCCACGCTCAATCAAGCGTTTGGCAGCTTTCATGTTACCAGCGATTTCGCGGGCAACGATTTCGCGCATGACAAAGGGTTTGAAGAGCTCGATGGCCATTTCACGTGGCACACCACATTGGTACATCTTGAGAGTTGGACCAACGGCGATAACGGAACGACCTGAGAAGTCAACACGCTTACCGAGCAAGTTTTGGCGGAAACGCCCCTGCTTCCCTTTCAGCATGTGGCTGAGGGATTTAAGGGGACGGCTACCTGGTCCTGTGATTGGACGACCACGGCGACCGTTATCAATCAAAGCATCCACCGCTTCTTGGAGCATCCGTTTTTCGTTTTGCACGATGATGCCTGGCGCATTGAGTTCCAAG
Organism: Streptococcus oriscaviae; assembly: GCF_018137985.1. Taxonomy (NCBI): domain Bacteria; kingdom Bacillati; phylum Bacillota; class Bacilli; order Lactobacillales; family Streptococcaceae; genus Streptococcus; species Streptococcus oriscaviae. The sequence goes on from NZ_CP073084.1 coordinate 1,235,202, forward strand.
AGGCGGGCCAAACGGTTGTTCCGGTTGATAACACGGCGGTAGAGTTCATTCAGGTCAGAGGCAGCAAAGCGGCCACCATCCAACTGGACCATCGGACGCAAATCCGGTGGAATAACAGGTAGGATATTGAGAATCATCCATTCTGGCTTGTTGCCTGATTTTTGGAAGGCGTCCAAGACATCCAGACGGCGAACTGCCTTGATCCGTTTTTGACCAGTTGCAGTCTTCAACTCTTCCTTGAGAGCTGCGATTTCAGTTGGAAGATCCACTTGTTTGAGCAAGTCTTGGATAGCTTCTGCCCCCATCTTAGCGACAAAAGAACCATGGCCATACTCGCGCAGGCGCTCACGATATTCACGCTCTGTCATAATAGACTTGTGCTCAAGCGGAGTATCCTTTGGATCAATGACCACATAGGCAGCGAAGTAGATGACTTCCTCAAGCGCCCGTGGGCTCATATCCAAGGTCAAGCCCATGCGGCTTGGAATCCCTTTGAAATACCAGATATGTGAAATAGGTGCCTTCAACTCGATGTGACCCATCCGCTCACGGCGAACTTTAGCCCGAGTCACTTCTACACCACAGCGGTCACAAACAATTCCCTTATAGCGAATCCGTTTGTACTTCCCACATGAACACTCCCAGTCCTTGGTTGGACCAAAGATGACTTCATCAAAGAGTCCGTCGCGCTCTGGCTTGAGTGTCCGATAGTTGATTGTTTCAGGTTTTTTAACTTCACCATAGGACCATGAACGGACCTTGTTCGGTGAAGCTAACGTGATTTGCATACTTTTAAAACGATTTACGTCAACCACTAATTATCCCTTTCTTTCTTTGTGAGAGGCTGGAAATCCACACCTCAATTTCTTGATTAACACAGCACATCTGATGTCCTCTGGTTTCAGGGAGAGGCCCCTCGCTTTTCTTTTTAAGCTCAGGCCATTATTTCTCCCAGCCACCATCTGAAAACCTCGTCGGCTTCAAATCAGACTACTCTTTGCCCTCAGCTTCTTCAGCTGCGAAGGCTGCTGCAGCGTCCGCTGCGGCTTTTGCACGTGCTTTTTCAAGGTCATCTACGTGGATGATGTCATCATCTTCACCTTCATCAAGGTCACGCAATTCCACTTCTTTGTCATCTTCATCAAGGACCCGCATATCCAAACCAAGGGACTGCAACTCTTTGACAAGAACGCGGAAGGATTCTGGAACACCTGGTTTAGGAATTGGCTTGCCTTTGGTGATGGCTTCATAGGCCTTGAGACGGCCTGTCACATCATCTGACTTGTAGGTCAAGATTTCTTGAAGGACATTTGAAGCACCGTAGGCTTCAAGGGCCCAAACCTCCATCTCACCGAAACGTTGTCCACCAAACTGAGCCTTACCTCCGAGTGGCTGCTGAGTAACCAGTGAGTATGGTCCGACTGAACGCGCGTGGAGCTTGTCATCCACCATGTGGTGAAGCTTGATCATATACATGACACCGACAGATACGCGGTTGTCAAATGGCTCACCGGTACGTCCATCATAGAGAACGGTCTTGGCATCTGAGTCCATGCCTGCTTCTTTGACAGTTGACCAAAGGTCTTCTGAGCTTGCACCATCGAAAACTGGTGTTGCAATGTGGATGCCCAGATTACGAGCAGCCATACCCAAGTGAAGTTCCATAACCTGACCGATGTTCATACGAGATGGTACCCCCAGTGGGTTGAGCATGATGTCAACAGGAGTTCCGTCAGGTAGGTATGGCATGTCTTCCACAGGAACGATACGGGAAACGACACCCTTGTTACCGTGACGACCGGCCATCTTATCACCGACCTTGATCTTGCGTTTTTGGGCAATGTAGACACGGACCAGCATGTTAACGCCAGATTGCAATTCATCACCGTTGGCACGGGTAAAGATCTTCACATCACGAACGACACCATCGGCACCGTGTGGTACACGAAGAGAAGTATCACGGACTTCACGTGACTTGTCACCGAAGATGGCGTGCAAGAGGCGCTCTTCTGCAGACAGGTCTTTTTCACCTTTCGGTGTCACCTTACCAACCAGGATATCGCCTTCTTTTACTTCGGCACCGATGCGGATAATACCCATTTCATCCAACTGGCGAAGGGCATCCTCACCAACGTTTGGAATTTCGCGGGTGATTTCTTCAGGGCCCAACTTGGTATCGCGGGTTTCGGATTCATATTCTTCCAAGTGAACAGAGGTGTAGACATCATCTTTCACCAGACGTTCACTCATAATAACCGCGTCCTCGAAGTTGTACCCTTCCCAAGTCATGTAGGCAACGATAGGGTTTTGACCAAGGGCCATTTCCCCTTTTTCCATGGAAGGTCCATCGGCGATAAAGTCGCCTTTTTCAACCACATCGCCCACTTTTACAAGGGTACGTTGGTTGTAAGCCGTTCCTGAGTTGGAACGACGGAATTTAGAAATTTTGTAAATATCCAAGGAACCATCTTCGCGGCGTACTTCAACCTTGTCCGCATCCGCATAGGTTACTTTTCCATCATGTTGGGCAATAATGGCCGCACCTGAGTCATGGGCAGCCTGGTATTCCATACCAGTACCAACTAGCGGAGCCTTAGGATCAATCAATGGAACGGCCTGACGCTGCATGTTGGCACCCATGAGGGCACGGTTGGAGTCATCGTTTTCCAAGAAAGGAATACAAGCTGTCGCCACCGCAACTACCTGCTTAGGTGAAACATCCATGAAATCCGCTGATTCAGCTGGGAATTCTTGGTTGTTACCCTGATGACGACCCATGACAATCTTATCAACGAAACGGTTGTTTTCATCAAGTGGTGATGTCGATTGAGCTACAATGTAAGCATCTTCTTCATCGGCTGTCAACCAAACGATTTCGTTCGTAACTGTACCAGTTGCACGGTCAATCTTGCGGTAAGGCGTTTGGATGAAGCCATATTTGTTGAGGTGTCCGTAAGAAGACAAGTTGTTGATCAAACCGATGTTTGGTCCTTCAGGCGTTTCAATCGGACACATACGGCCATAGTGGGTGTAGTGTACGTCACGCACCTCGTAACCAGCACGGTCACGAGTCAAACCACCAGGCCCCAAGGCTGACAAACGGCGCTTGTGAGACAACTCAGAAAGCGGGTTGTGTTGGTCCATGAACTGGGACAACTGGGATGAACCAAAGAATTCTTTGATGGCAGCGGTGACTGGACGAATGTTGATGATTTGTTGCGGCGTCAAGACCTCGTTGTCTTGAACAGACATACGCTCGCGCAGGTTCCGCTCCATACGGGTCAAACCGATACGGACTTGGTTGGCCAAAAGTTCGCCGACCGCACGGATACGACGGTTCCCCAAGTGGTCAATATCATCTACACGACCAAGACCCTCAGCTAGGTTGAGGAAGTAACTCATCTCCGCCAAAATATCTGCCGGTGTGACTGTACGCACATTTTCAGCTGGGTTGGCATTACCAATCACGGTCACAACTCGGTCTGGATCTTTCGGTGCCACAATCTTGAATTTTTGCAACAAGACTGGCTCCACCAAAACAGCTGCATCATTTGGAATGTACTCTACTAAGTTGAGCTGATCAAATTGCTCGTCGATTTTTTCCAACACATCTCTATTCAAGAGTGTTCCTGCTTCCAAGACGATTTCGCCGGTTTCACCATTGATGACATGCTCTGCCAAGGTTTGGTTGAGAAGGCGAGTCCGCAAGCTGAGTTTTTTGTTAATCTTATAGCGACCAACAGGGGCCAAATCGTAACGACGTGGGTCAAAGAAACGCGCGGTCAGAAGGCTGCGAGAGCTTTCTGCAGTTTTTGGTTCACCTGGACGCAGGCGCTCATAGATTTCTTTGAGGGCTTCGTCTGTACGAGAATCTGCTGGATTCTTGTGGATGTCTTTTTCGACGGTGTTGCGAACCAATTCGCTGTCACCAAAAATATCAAAAATTTCATCATCCCCTGAGAAACCAAGGGCACGCACCAAGGTCGTAAATGGAATCTTACGCGTACGGTCGATACGGGTATAGGCGATGTCTTTTGAGTCTGTTTCCAACTCCAACCAAGCACCACGGTTTGGGATAACGGTTGAACCGTAACCAACCTTACCATTCTTATCTACCTTGTCATTGAAGTAGACACCTGGTGAGCGCACCAACTGAGAAACGATGATACGTTCTGCACCGTTGATGATAAAGGTACCCATTTCCGTCATAATTGGAAATTCACCGAAGAAGACTTCCTGAGTCTTGATTTCGCCGGTTTCCTTATTGATCAAACGGAAGGTCACAAAGATTGGTGCCGAATAGTTGGCATCGTGCGCACGCGCCTCTTCCAATGTATACTTTGGCTCCTTCAGCTCATAGCCCACAAATTCCAATTCCATGGTTTCTGTAAAGTTTGAGACCGGAAGTACATCTTCAAAAACTTCCTTCAAACCATGGTCTAAAAAATCTTGGAATGAATCCGTTTGGATTTCAATCAAATTTGGTAAATCAAGAACTTCCTTAATTCTTGAAAAACTACGACGTGTACGGTGCTTGCCGTACTGAACTTCATGTCCTGCCAAAAGTTTTCTCCTTTTTATCAGTTCTAAGACCTCGCCTCAAGAATTTCTCCTAAAACAAGAATCTGTTCACACCTTGTCTTGGTCGTAAAACCAAGTACAAGCGAGCGCTCGGATGAAGGACCATCCGATTACAATAGTCAATAGCTGACCAATACTTCATCCCTTTTCTGAATATTTAGAAATTTTAAGAATACATGACAAATCTTAAAATTTCGTCAAATAGACACAAAAAGAGCAGCTAAATCTTCCTTGTAAAAGTATGATTTAACTGCTGCAAGCCTTAGTTTGGACAATATTTCAAACAAGGCACACGACAAATAGTTTCAGTTAGTATAGCATAATTTCCGAACTTTTTCAAGCCTAATCATTTGAATTCTCAGAAGATGCCCCCGTGTTTTCCGAAGAGGATGTATTGGTACTATTCTGGTTTGTCGAGTTGTTATCATTTGGGGTCTGACTAGGGGTCTGTCCTGTTCCGAACAAACTATTCCACGCCTGTGCATAATCGCTATCCGTTCCACCCACCATGAATTTATAGGTCGTTACAGGAGCGCCGTTTTTAGCCCAATAACTAGTCGTCATGGCACCTGAAACCTGAACTTGACGCCCATTGACTTGGACTGTTCCTGGTTTTTGACCAGTTGAAGCAACAACTGATGAAGCGATAACGCTACTATCTAGCTCAAAACGCCCTTCAAACATACTTGGGTTGATCCGATAGAGAGCATCAACGATGTGAGCCACATACTGGGAATTATTGTGATAACCTGTCCAGACATACATCTGGGAGTTATCATCATTCCCGGCCCAAGTTCCTAACGTTACTTTAGGAGAAGCCAGCATTAACCAAACATCATTAACATCATTACTGGTTCCGGTTTTCCCTACAAAGTCAACACCCGTCGCTTGTGGGTTTAGGCCTCCCAACCTGCTACGGAAGGTCGTCGTAAAGCCAGAATTCACCACCTGTCTCAGCAACTGAGTCATGATGCTTGAAGTTGCTTTGGAGTAAACCTGTACCGGTTTCACCTCATGCTGGTAAACAACGGTTCCATCTGGTGCAGTGATTTTTTCAACGATGTAATGCTTGTGGTAAACACCACCGCTTACCAAAGCCTGGTAGGCATTGGTGTTGGTCAACACAGAAATTTCTACCCCGCCACCCAAAGGCACACTTTCAATATCGTACAGAGGAATATGATAATTCATCTTATCCATATAAGCCTTGGCGTCCACACCTGCGTTACGCAACATCTTATAGGTCCAGAAGGCTGGGATATTCACCGATTGGTCAATCGCCGTCTGCAAATTCATCATTCCCGTACCACGACTGGTTCCGTACATAATCGGCGCCCCAGAAGAAAAGTTGGTTGGGTAGTTGGACAGGATACTTGCTGAACCAATCAAGCCCTGATCCATTGCAATCCCATAGGCCAAGAGAGGTTTAATCGTTGACGCTGGTGAGCGCTCCGTATCAAAGGCGTGGTTGTTTTGGTTAGAAGCATAGTCACGACCGCCGATGAACCCTAAAATCGCACCTGTGGTATTATCAATAAGGACACTACCCGTTTCAACATAGGTATTGCCGCTATCTAAAACATGGCCATAATTGGCTACAACCGACTGCATGGTTTCGTAAATGCCTTTATCCACCGTGCTGAAAACCGTGTAGCCCCCTTGACTCAATTCTTTTTTGGCCAACTCTGTATAGGCTTCCTTTGTCGCATCATTCTTGAGGTCGTTCTCAGATACCTGGTCACGTTTCACCAAGTACTGATACATAGCCTGTTCAGCTTCTTCCATTACCTCATAATAAAGATAGTCTTTTGTATCACCGGTCACTGGATTTGGAGCAATAAAATCCTGTTTGATGTCATAAGCCTTATAGGTTTCATAATCTGCCTGACTGAGATAACCTGCGCGGTACATATTATAGAGCACATCTTTTTGGCGCTCAATACCAAAGGCCATGTCCTCGTCTGCCTTAAAACTGCCGTCCGAATGGTAGGGTGAGTAGACAATCGGACTTTGAGGCAAGCCTGCTATGAAGGCTGCCTGAGGAACGGTCAGATCCTTGGCTGGCCGTCCAAAAATTCCCTGAGCAGCTTCTTCTGCCCCAGCAATGTTACGACCTTGGTTATTTCGACCAAAAGGCGACACATTGAGATAGGTCGTTAAAATCTCTTCCTTGCTCATCACTCGTTCAAGAGCCAGCGCCGATACAATCTCATTGGCCTTCCGCGTAAAGGTTGGCGCATCTCCTACAATCTGCTGCTTAATCAACTGCTGAGTCAGAGTAGAACCACCACTGGATGAACCCAAACCGATAGAACCGAGCGCAGCACGAATAACCGCCTTTGGCACCACTCCGTTATGGCTTTCAAAGGTTTCATCCTCTGTTGCAATCACCGCCTGTTTGAGATAATCTGAAATCGCAGTTCCTTCAACCGGCGTCCGCAACAAATCCGAGTTAATCTCAGAAATCAGACTGCCATTTGAGTAAACCACCTTGGAAATACGGCTGACTTCTGATACTTCTTGAACCAACTGAGTCGTATCTGGAACAGTAACATTATCAAACAAGCTACCAACATAACCCAAACCAACCCCTATTCCAAACAAAGCGACCAGGAAAATCAGTACCCCCGCAAAATCCAACAATAGTTTAAAGGTTCGCAAAACAATTCCACCAATTTCCTTTGGAGAAAGGGGAAAGGTTTCTTTTTCTTCGTTTTTTGCTACCTTGTTTTCTTCTTTAGACGTCATAATTAACTCCTTATCCTTTTATTATACCAAAAATTCTTTATTTTCCACAATTTCGTGATATAATAGGGGGTAAAATTTAAAATTGAACTTGGGCACCACACCTGCAGAAAACGGTTTGTTTCCTATTCTTGTATTGATTTGCTTACTGTGCACTCAGACTGTCGCCTGGAGCCATTCGTTTTGTTGGAGTGGTCAATGCCCAAGTATCTTACCCAAAAGGAGAAAGCCTCATGAACATTTTTGAAGAACTCAAAGCCCGCGGCTTGGTCTTTCAAACGACAGACGAAGAAGCCCTCGTAAAAGCCCTGACAGAAGGAGTGGTTTCTTATTATTCAGGCTATGATCCAACAGCAGACAGTCTTCATTTAGGACATTTGGTTCCAATCCTCGTCATGCGCCACCTGCAACTGGCTGGACACAAGCCTTACGCTCTTGTTGGCGGAGCAACTGGACTCATCGGCGACCCTTCCTTCAAAGATGCGGAGCGCAGCCTTCAAACCAAAGACACCGTAGATGGTTGGGTGACAAAAATCCAAGGCCAACTCTCCCGTTTCTTGGACTTTGAAAATGGTGACAATAAGGCCCAGATGGTCAACAACTACGACTGGTTCTCAGGGATCAGCTTTATCGACTTCTTGCGCGATGTTGGAAAATACTTCACCGTCAACTACATGATGAGTAAGGAATCTGTCAAAAAACGGATTGAAACAGGGATTTCCTATACCGAGTTTGCCTACCAGATTATGCAGGGCTACGATTTCTATGAGCTCAACGACAAGCATAATGTAACCTTGCAAATCGGTGGTTCTGATCAATGGGGCAATATGACTGCGGGTACGGAATTGCTGCGCCGCAAGGCTGACAAGACCGGTCACGTCATGACCGTTCCCCTCATCACCGACTCAACCGGCAAGAAATTTGGCAAATCCGAAGGCAATGCCGTTTGGTTGGATGCGGACAAGACCTCACCCTACGAAATGTACCAATTCTGGCTCAATGTCATGGACGATGATGCCGTTCGTTTCCTGAAAATCTTCACCTTCTTGTCACTGGATGAAATTGCAGAAATTGAGGAAAAATTTGATGCAGCACGCCATGAGCGCTTGGCTCAGAAGATTTTGGCCAAGGAAGTGGTGACTCTGGTTCACGGTGAAGAAGCTTATCACCAAGCCCTCAACATCACCGAGCAACTCTTTGCCGGAAACATCAAAAACCTGTCCGCAACAGAGCTCAAACAGGGACTCAGCAATGTGCCAAACTATGCTGTTCAAGCTACTGATGACAGAAATATCGTTGAGCTGCTGGTTGCTTCAGGCGTTGTCAATTCCAAACGCCAAGCCAGAGAGGATGTTCAAAACGGAGCCATCTATGTCAATGGCGAACGCGTACAAGACCTGGATTACAACCTATCCGACAGCGACAAGATTGACGGTGAGTTGACCGTTATCCGCCGCGGTAAAAAGAAATACTTTGTCTTGACCTATTAAACACAAAAGGAGCTGAACCGATGGTTCAGCCCTTTTCTTAATCCGCTGTGCGGTAGTAAAAACTTTCTTTTTCGCTTATCCCGTATAAGGTCTGGCCTATCCAGATGCGATCTCGTTGATGGTCTGAAACATCCGCAAAAGACTGACCTGTTGAGGGGTCTGTAAAAGTCGCTAGCGCTTGACCAGCTGGAATAAATTCTATCTGAGCCCCGCCAGAATGAAGTCCCAGCAGATACCCTTTGACAGTTCCCTGACTCCCAGCTTCTGCATCAATTTCGAGTGTTTGTTTTTCCCCAACTAAGCCTCTGTCGCTAAAGACCAACTGGTCTCCCGACTGATTGACCCAGCTGCCTTCAACCGACCGGAAGTTGCCGCCCTTAATTTCAGCAGCTATGATAGTATTACTTGCAGCCGTCTGAGGAGTAGATGAGGCTGGCGAAGTCGCCACCGCCTCAGTCGTCATCGTTTCTTGAACATCCTCTTGGCTAACCTCTGTCGCAAGAGTTTCCGTTGTACTCACTAAACTAGAACTTGCTGGCGTACCTGACGTACTCTTGGCCTGAGTCGCTTCTTGCTTGCTTCCGCCAAATAACCATAGAGCTCCTAAAAGAAGGAGGAAACCACTGAAAATTCCACCTAAAAAAATTACCCCTATTCTCGCCTTTGCCCTGTTTCTTCCCTGCATTGTTCATCTCCTTTTTTTCTTCTCATTTACTTATTCGTAAATTAGCTAGGATTATTATATCACAAATGTTACAAAAGTGTTACAAATTTGTAACATTCCGTTCTTTCACTATCCAATCCGTGTTATACTATTTAAAAGCTACGCATAAAAGGAAGAATTATGACCTGTATTTTTTGCCATCAACTCAATGAAACAGACATCCTCTACCAGACAGAACATTTCAAACTCGTGTGGGATATTGACCCGATTCAAACGGGGCACCTGCTGATTATCAGCAAAGAACACTATGACACACTTAGTCAAGTTCCTCCTGCTGTTCGTTATGAATTATCGGACTTAGAAGTCTTCTTAACTGAGAAACTCTGTCAAGCATTGGCAATTGACGGCGTGACTCTTGCTTGTAACGACCGCTTATTCGATGCAGGAACCCACTTCCATGTTCACCTAATCCCACGTTTTCAATCAGACGGCTTCTGGGATAAGATCACACTCCCCCAAGCCAAACTGGAACTCGCCCACTTTCTTCAAACATTATAAAAAGCAGCCCGACGGCTGCTTTTACGCTTGCTTATATCAACTCTTCTACTTCATAGACCGTATCTTCCAGCACCTCTTGGTAAGCCTCCAAATCGTAGGCCACTGAAGTTTCCACCTCAGCCAATTGTTCTTCCAGCTGGATGTTCACCTCTTCCACTCCATCCAACTCCAAGAGATGGTTGGTCACATGTTTGACGCAGTTTTGACAAGACAAGTTTTTCAATTTCAAGGTTTGTTTCATGTTCTTTCTCCTTTTTTATACTCAATGAAAATCAAAATCAGACTACCTCCAAAGGTTTGGGGAACCTTTGGAGGTTGGAAATTGGGCGAACGAAGTTCGTTTCTCCAAGAGCAGATAGAACCCTACTACTTTCGCATTTTCAGGTAGTAGGCTGTAAAGCTCCACCGGAACTTTACACTCTTCAAATCAAGTCAACAACGTCTGAGGTTGATTTTCGAAGAGTATGATGATGTCCGCAGGTACATTGACCTGCCAAGCACTGACAGACCACATGCTCAGGTGCTGATTCTTGCAACTGACGAATTTTTATCGCCAACTTTTCTAAAGTCTTTTTGGAAAAAATCCCTGTGTCCAGCAGGTTTTCGACCAACTGTCCCTGTTTTGTGGAACAGATGGTAGCCAGTAAGAGCTCCACCTGCTCCTGCAAATGTGCTTCTTCGCTGATTAGCGGGTAATAATGATACTTGCTAGTTTCCTTGACCATGCGCAAATAGTCTTTCTTCCGCAACCGCCCCAGCAGCGTCTTAATGGTTGTCGCCTGCCAATCAAACCCCTCCTGCAAGGCCTGAATGATTTCCTGAGAAGTCGCCCCAGGTTGCGCCCAAAGAACCCGCATAACCTGCCACTCCGCAGCTGAAATCGTCTGCTCCACACTCTCACCTCCAACCAATCAGATTTCTAAATTTAGTTTACACTTGTAGTCAAATTCTGTCAAGAAGAAAGACCGAACGCTCTGTTCAGTCTTACTCTCTTAGTGAGCCAACATTTCCTGACCAATTTCCAAACCAGTCAATCCATCTGGGTAGTAGGTTGGCCAATTTTCCAACTCTTCCAATAATTTTTCTTGGCTCTCTCCACCAAAATAGATATGGAAGTGACCAGTTTTAACTGGTGCAATATTATGGTCACTAAATTGAACATACTTGTAATCTCCAGCATCCGCATCTGTTGCTTCAAACAAGAAACGCACGCCACGATTGCCTTTTTTATAGGTCAAAATTTTGTAACCGACATACTTGTAAGTATACTTGTAGGACTTGTCACCCACTACAAATTCCATGGTCTTGTCTGTGATGTTGATATGGTCAACATCCGTCTTGTAACCCGTATCGTAGTAAGATTTGTATTCTTCTGCTGTCATGCCACCTTTGAGTTTAGCCTTGTAGTCCCAGACCTGATCCAAGGTTCCATCCACCAGATAAGGGTAAACAGACTGCCAATTACCAGCATAATCAGAAAGCGTCCGATCTTTTACTGCACTATCTTCAAAATAGCCATTGTAAACGGTCTGAGCCGTTTCTCCCCCATCTTCTGGCAAAATCTCTGAACCTGCCTGACTAGTGGTTTTTTCAAGAGCTGCCAAGTTTGCTTCCATAACAGAAATATAATTCTCACCCTTGTCCATTGCTTCCTGCGTCAAGCTTTCCAGAGGATTGAGCACATCCAACTGAACACCTGTTTCCTTGGCAAGAGTTTCTGCAACGGACTTAGAAGCATTTTCCTCGAAGTAAATATACTTGATGCCGTACTTGTTGATGTATTCTGCTAATTCTGCCAAACGTGATGGAGTCGGATCTTCATCTGCTGCAACACCCGTGATAGACACCTGTTTCAAACCATAATCTAAAGCTAGGTAGGCAAAGGCAGTGTGTTGTGTCACAAAGTATTTCTGTTTCGCCGCAGACAAGGTTTCCGAATACTTCATATCCAAGGTATCCAACTTTTCAATATAAGCTGCCGCATTTTCTTCAAAAGCATCTTTCTTTTCCGGATATTTAGCCACTAAGCTGTCACGAATATTCTCTACAAGAGTTATCGCGCGCTCTGGGGACAACCAAACATGGGGATCATAAGCGTGCTCATGGCCTTCCCCTTCCGCGTGGTCATGGTCTTCTTCACTTCCTGGCAAGAGAAGCATGCCCTCCGTCGCCTTAACAACATGAACCTTGTCAGTATCAACCGACTCAACAACCTCAGGTACCCAAGTTTCCATGTTCTCATTTTCATAGACAAAAACATCTGCTTCTTGGATGGTCGCAATATCCTTGGCAGATGGCTCAAAATCATGAACCTCTGTTCCTGCCTCTATCAAGAGATTAACATTTCCCTCATCTCCCACTACTTGTTTGGTAAACTCATAGACAGGGTAGAAGGTAGTAACAATATCCACTGTGTCATCCTGAGAACTTGTTCCCTGACTGCAGGCAGCCAAGAGCAATACGCTCAATCCCAAACCAAATCTAACTAACTTTTTCATCGAAATACTCCTTATTTTTTTAATTTTTGGAATACGTTCACCAGCAGGAAAATACTGATGAAAATCAAGGTGATGCTGGCGCTGGCCGGTGTTTCTGCATAGTAGGAAGTAAAGAGTCCTGCTACCATTCCCACAAAACCAATCGCCATCCCAATAAAGATAACAGCTTTAAAGCTCTTTCCCAATCGTAAAGCAATGGAAGCCGGCAAAACCATTATAGTTGAAACCAACAATGCTCCCGCAGCAGGAATCATCAGTGCGATCGCAACCCCTGTCACCACATTGAAGGCAATAGACATAGCTCGAACCGGCAAACCATCAACAAAAGCAGTGTCCTCATCAAAAGTCAAGATATACATGGGCCGCAAAAAGAACACGGTTAACAGAACAACCACTAAAGCAATAATAAACAGAGCCACTACCTGTTCCTGACTAATTGTCACAATCGAACCAAAAAGGTATTGTTCCAAGCTTAAACTCGATTTTCCTCCCGACTGATTCATCACAATCAACGAAATCGCTAAGCCCGTTGACATCAAAATCGCTGTCCCAATCTCCATGAAGTTCTTGTAAATGGTGCGCAAATACTCCAAGAAAACCGCAGCGATAATAACCACCAAAATGGTTGAAAAAGTAGGAGAAACTCCTAAAACCAAGCCAAAAGCCACTCCCGCCAGCGAAACGTGACTAAGCGTATCGCTCATCAAACTTTGCCGTCTTAAAATCAGAAAGACACCCAAAATCGGAGAAAACAAACTCATCGCAATAATCGCCCAGAAGGCCCTCTGCATGAAATCATAGTTAAAAACAGACAAGTCTAGCGCATTAAACATGGCCCACCTCCTCGTCCTTCTCATGAACATTGAAGCAGCGCCATGGCGACTCCTGATTCCGCACTAAATAGATATTACGGTCTGCATATTTTTCCAACTCATCCGGATCATGCGTAATCATCAAGACCGACTTCCCATGCCTTTTAGCAGAATGGTGCATCAGCTGATAAAAAGCTTCCTTGGTACCGGCATCCATTCCTGTCGTCGGCTCATCCAGAATAAAAATATCCGGGTCTGATGCAAACATCCGAGCAATCACCGCTCGCTGTTTTTGTCCACCACTCAAAGAACCCAACCGCTTATTGCGATGTTCCCACATCCCGACAGATTCCAAACTCGTCTGAATATGCTCCTCATCATGAGCTGTTAACCGACGAAACCATCCCTGCCGCGGATAGCGACCGGATTTAACAAACTCATAAACTGTACTGGGAAATCCAGCATTGAAACTCGCAATCTGTTGTGGCAGATAAGCCATCCGCAATTTTTTCCCAGAAATACTCGTTTCAGAAATATAAACCTTCCCTTGTTTGGGCTTTAAGATACCCAGTGTTGCCTTGATCAAAGTCGTCTTAGCAGCCCCGTTCTCCCCCGTCAAGGTCACAAATTCCCCACTGTCCAAATGGTAACGGATGTGTTCCAAAACAGGCTCCTTGTCGTAATAAAAGGACAGATCCTCCACTGTAATATATCTCATGATTTCTTTATCTTTCCAACCAAATCTGTCAAAAAACGACTGATGACTGCCTGCTCAGACTCCGAATAAGCTGACAGAAGTTCCTTATAAGAGGCAATCGTATGAGCATGATGATGAGCGTGTTCCGCAGCAATCGGCTTGGCTGTCTCGGTCAAACTGTAACGCACCACCCGAGCATCCTTGCTATCTCGAACAGCCACTAACATCTCCTGAGCAATCAAGGACTTAATCGCCTTGGTAATCGCAGCCTGGCTTACATTCAGCTGACGAGCAATCTCCGTATTTGTATAGGAATTATTCTCAATCAGCATCAAAATATGTTCCTGAGTATTGGTCAAGGTTACTCCACTCTGACAAGTCCCAACCAAGATTTCCAGCTGATTTTCCGAGCATAAAACAATATCATGCAAACTCTGATCGATCTGATGAGCCAATGTTTCCATATTTGCACCAATCCTTAATCATTTAATTAACTCGTTAATTATATCATAAAAATAAAAAATATTAATCATTTTCACTTCATTTTCAAAAAAACTTCGTTATAGAGAATCCCAGCAGCAAAAATATACTGAAAGACACTGACTTAATTCGTTCTCATTTGAGTAAATACTGGTCTTTCGTACAAATTTCGCACAAAAACAAAAGAAATACTGGTTTTTCGTACAAAAACAAAGAAACGCTGATAAACAACGTTTCTTCTTTATAAACTATACCGGCGGCCGGGGTCGAACCGGCACGTCCTTGCGGACACTGGATTTTGAGTCCAGCGCGTCTGCCAATTCCGCCACGCCGGCATATAGTTTTTAACTGGGGTAGCTGGATTCGAACCAACGCATGAGGGAGTCAAAGTCCCTTGCCTTACCGCTTGGCGATACCCCAATAATCAATAGGCGAGTGATGGGAATCGAACCCACGAATGTCAGAGCCACAATCTGATGTGTTAACCACTTCACCACACCCGCCATTATAAAAACACGGGCAGTAGGAATTGAACCCACACTGAAGGTTTTGGAGACCTTAGTTCTACCTTTAAACTATGCCCGTAAAGGTATGGAAGGGGAGGGATTCGAACCCCCGAACCCGAAGGAGCGGATTTACAGTCCGCCGCGTTTAGCCTCTTCGCTACCCTTCCAAAATATTAAATTAATGGCGCGAGACGGAATCGAACCGCCGACACATGGAGCTTCAATCCATTGCTCTACCAACTGAGCTACCGAGCCATATCCACAATCGGAAATTGCGGGAGCAGGATTTGAACCTACGACCTTCGGGTTATGAGCCCGACGAGCTACCTAGCTGCTCCATCCCGCGTTATTACTATTCAAGGAGGATGTGGGATTCGAACCCACGCACGCTTTTACACGCCTGACGGTTTTCAAGACCGTTCCCTTCAGCCGGACTTGGGTAATCCTCCAATATCAATACAGTCCGTACGGGATTCGAACCCGTGTTACCGCCGTGAAAAGGCGGTGTCTTAACCCCTTGACCAACGGACCATAATGCTAATGGGCACGAGTGGAATCGAACCACCGACCTCACGCTTATCAGGCGTGCGCTCTAACCATCTGAGCTACGCGCCCAAACCTACTTGTTTGGGTATGAACATATGTTCAAAGCGGGTGACGAGAATCGAACTCGCGACAACAGCTTGGAAGGCTGTAGTTTTACCACTAAACTACACCCGCTTAATAAAATGGGAGTTAACGGGATCGAACCGCTGACCCTCTGCTTGTAAGGCAGATGCTCTCCCAGCTGAGCTAAACTCCCAAGGGTAAAGAGCCTAACTCAACTGAGCTAAACTCCCTATGTGCTAAGCGACTACCGTATCTCACAGGGGGCAACCCCCAACTACTTCAGGCGTTCTAGGGCTTAACTGCTGTGTTCGGCATGGGTACAGGTGTATCTCCTAGGCTATCGTCACTTAACTCGTTACTGTCTGAGTATAAAATATTCTTCCATATTTGTCAACTCAAAATTGAATATCTACCTACAAGATAACCGATGCTGGACTTTTCTTCGGATAAGTCCTCGAGCGATTAGTATTGGTCCGCTTCACATGTCGCCACGCTTCCACTCCCAACCTATCTACCTGATCTTCTCTCAGGGCTCTTACTAACATAAAGTTATGGGAAATCTCATCTTGAGGTGGGTTTCACACTTAGATGCTTTCAGCGTTTATCCCTTCCCTACATAGCTACCCAGCGATGCCTCTGGCGAGACAACTGGTACACCAGCGGTAAGTCCACTCTGGTCCTCTCGTACTAGGAGCAGATCCTCTCAAATTTCCTACGCCCGCGACGGATAGGGACCGAACTGTCTCACGACGTTCTGAACCCAGCTCGCGTGCCGCTTTAATGGGCGAACAGCCCAACCCTTGGGACCGACTACAGCCCCAGGATGCGACGAGCCGACATCGAGGTGCCAAACCTCCCCGTCGATGTGAACTCTTGGGGGAGATAAGCCTGTTATCCCCAGGGTAGCTTTTATCCGTTGAGCGATGGCCCTTCCATACGGAACCACCGGATCACTAAGCCCGACTTTCGTCCCTGCTCGAGTTGTAGCTCTCGCAGTCAAGCTCCCTTATACCTTTACACTCTGCGATTGATTTCCAACCAATCTGAGGGAACCTTTGGGCGCCTCCGTTACCTTTTAGGAGGCGACCGCCCCAGTCAAACTGCCCGTCAGACACTGTCTCCGTAGATGATAAACCTACCGGGTTAGAGTAGCCATAACACAAGGGTAGTATCCCAACAGCGCCTCTGTCGAAACTGGCGTCCCGACTTCATTGGCTCCTACCTATCCTGTACATGTGGTACAGATACTCAATATCAAACTGCAGTAAAGCTCCATGGGGTCTTTCCGTCCTGTCGCGGGTAACCTGCATCTTCACAGGTACTAAAATTTCACCGAGTCTCTCGTTGAGACAGTGCCCAAATCATTACGCCTTTCGTGCGGGTCGGAACTTACCCGACAAGGAATTTCGCTACCTTAGGACCGTTATAGTTACGGCCGCCGTTTACTGGGGCTTCAATTCAGATCTTCGCTTACGCTAAACCCTCCTCTTAACCTTCCAGCACCGGGCAGGCGTCACCCCCTATACATCATCTTACGATTTAGCAGAGAGCTGTGTTTTTGATAAACAGTTGCTTGGGCCTATTCACTGCGGCTCAGCTTAGCTGAGCACCCCTTCTCCCGAAGTTACGGGGTCATTTTGCCGAGTTCCTTAACGAGAGTTCTCTCGATCACCTGAGGCTACTCGCCTCGACTACCTGTGTCGGTTTGCGGTACGGGTAGAGTATGATACAACGCTAGAAGCTTTTCTCGGCAGTGTGACGTCACTAACTTCGCTACTAATCTTCGCTCCCCATCACAGCTCAATGTTACAGAAATAAGCATTTGACTCATTTCACACCTCACTGCTTAGCCCAGCACTTCCATTCGCTGGGTTTAGTTAGCCTACTGCGTCCCTCCATCACTTCATACTCTAGTACAGGAATATCAACCTGTTGTCCATCGGATACACCCTTCGGTCTCTCCTTAGGTCCCGACTAACCCAGGGCGGACGAGCCTTCCCCTGGAAACCTTAGTCTTACGGTGGATGGGATTCTCACCCATCTTGCGCTACTCATACCGGCATTCTCACTTCTATGCGTTCCAGCACTCCTCACGGTATACCTTCTCCACACATAGAACGCTCTCCTACCATAACACCTAAGTGTTATCCACAGCTTCGGTAAATTGTTTTAGCCCCGGTACATTTTCGGCGCAGGGTCACTCGACTAGTGAGCTATTACGCACTCTTTGAATGAATAGCTGCTTCTAAGCTAACATCCTAGTTGTCTGTGCAACCCCACATCCTTTTCCACTTAACAATTATTTTGGGACCTTAGCTGGTGGTCTGGGCTGTTTCCCTTTCGACTACGGATCTTAGCACTCGCAGTCTGACTGCCGATCATGAATCGTTGGCATTCGGAGTTTATCTGAAATCAGTAAACCGAGATGGCCCCCTCATCCAAACAGTGCTCTACCTCCAAGATTCTTACATATCGACGCTAGCCCTAAAGCTATTTCGGAGAGAACCAGCTATCTCCAAGTTCGTTTGGAATTTCTCCGCTACCCACAAGTCATCCAAGCACTTTTCAACGTGCCCTGGTTCGGTCCTCCAGTGCGTCTTACCGCACCTTCAACCTGCTCATGGGTAGGTCACATGGTTTCGGGTCTACGACATAATACTAATCCGCCCTTTTCAGACTCGGTTTCCCTACGGCTCCGTCTCTTCAACTTAACCTCGCATCATATCGTAACTCGCCGGTTCATTCTACAAAAGGCACGCTCTCACCCATTAACGGGCTCGAACTTCTTGTAGGCACACGGTTTCAGGTTCTATTTCACTCCCCTTCCGGGGTGCTTTTCACCTTTCCCTCACGGTACTGGTTCACTATCGGTCACTAGGGAGTATTTAGGGTTGGGAGATGGTCCTCCCAGATTCCGACGAGATTTCGCGTGTCTCGCCGTACTCAGGATACTGTTAGGTAGATAGACTATTTCGAATACGAGGCTCTCACTCTCTTTGGCTGACCTTCCCATGCCATTCTTCTATACTCTATCCGTCCACGTTACAGTCCTACAACCCCGAGAAGTAAACTTCTCGGTTTGCCCTCCTGCCTTTTCGCTCGCCGCTACTAAGGCAATCGCTTTTGCTTTCTCTTCCTGCAGCTACTTAGATGTTTCAGTTCACTGCGTCTTCCCTCCGCTACCCTTAACAGGTAGGGATACTAGCCAGTAGCTAGTGGGTTCCCCCATTCGGACATCTCTGGATCAATGCTCACTTACAGCTCCCCAAAGCATTTCGTCGTTTGTCACGTCCTTCATCGGCTCCTAGTGCCAAGGCATCCACCGTGCGCCCTTATTAACTTAACCTTATTACTAGTTTTTTCTAAACTAGAAATTGTACTCAGACTAAAATCCTAGTGAAAATGATAAACTGACTTGTGTGCAAGACACACTGCGTTAGTTTCCTATTTTCATACGGATTTCTTAACGTCTTCGTAACTTGTTTAAACTCATTAAATAGTCACAGCGTTTTCGGTTTATTTTCTTGTTACTATTCTTAATATATCTTCTCAGATATATCAGGATTGTTTGATAGATATTCAATTTTCAATGGACAAATACATGATATTAAGAACCGGTGCGACTTGCGCAAAACTTGCGTAGAATAAGGAGTGAACCAGCGACGTGTCCATAAGACACTAGATGGTTTCGACTTATTCCTAGAAAGTTTAGGTTCGTATTCAAATATCATCTTATCTAGTTGAACACGAGATTCATTTCTTAGGAAAAATGATGAACTGCCTTGTGTGTCAAGCACACTGCGTCAGTTCCCTATTTTTCTACAGAAATGTCGGCAAGCCGAACATCTCTTTGTATCCTAGATAATGGAGCCTAGCGGGATCGAACCGCTGACCTCCTGCGTGCAAAGCAGGCGCTCTCCCAGCTGAGCTAAGGCCCCGTACATGTTAATGTACCTGTTAACGTATTTAATTGTTTCGATATAATATCATTTCTTGAGACGCTGGTCCCTGTCGTGCACTAGCTCCGCTAGTTTCGACAAAGCTTCAACCTAACGGTTTCGCTTAGCTGAGCTAAGGCCCCACAAGACCTCTCAAAATTAAAGAAGACTAACGTACAGGTTTCCATTTCCTTAGAAAGGAGGTGATCCAGCCGCACCTTCCGATACGGCTACCTTGTTACGACTTCACCCCAATCATCTATCCCACCTTAGGCGGCTGGCTCCTAATAGGTTACCTCACCGACTTCGGGTGTTACAAACTCTCGTGGTGTGACGGGCGGTGTGTACAAGGCCCGGGAACGTATTCACCGCGGCGTGCTGATCCGCGATTACTAGCGATTCCGACTTCATGTAGGCGAGTTGCAGCCTACAATCCGAACTGAGACTGGCTTTAAGAGATTAGCTTGCCGTCACCGACTTGCGACTCGTTGTACCAGCCATTGTAGCACGTGTGTAGCCCAGGTCATAAGGGGCATGATGATTTGACGTCATCCCCACCTTCCTCCGGTTTATTACCGGCAGTCTCGCTAGAGTGCCCAACTTAATGATGGCAACTAACAATAGGGGTTGCGCTCGTTGCGGGACTTAACCCAACATCTCACGACACGAGCTGACGACAACCATGCACCACCTGTCACCGATGTACCGAAGTAAAACTCTATCTCTAGAGCGGGCATCGGGATGTCAAGACCTGGTAAGGTTCTTCGCGTTGCTTCGAATTAAACCACATGCTCCACCGCTTGTGCGGGCCCCCGTCAATTCCTTTGAGTTTCAGCCTTGCGGCCGTACTCCCCAGGCGGAGTGCTTAATGCGTTAGCTGCGGCACTGAGTCCCGGAAAGGACCCAACACCTAGCACTCATCGTTTACGGCGTGGACTACCAGGGTATCTAATCCTGTTCGCTACCCACGCTTTCGAGCCTCAGCGTCAGTTACAGACCAGAGAGCCGCTTTCGCCACCGGTGTTCCTCCATATATCTACGCATTTCACCGCTACACATGGAATTCCACTCTCCCCTTCTGCACTCAAGTTTGACAGTTTCCAAAGCGTACTATGGTTAAGCCACAGCCTTTTACTTCAGACTTATCAAACCGCCTGCGCTCGCTTTACGCCCAATAAATCCGGACAACGCTCGGGACCTACGTATTACCGCGGCTGCTGGCACGTAGTTAGCCGTCCCTTTCTGGTAAGTTACCGTCACTGTGTGAACTTTCCACTCTCACACTCGTTCTTCTCTTACAACAGAGCTTTACGATCCGAAAACCTTCTTCACTCACGCGGCGTTGCTCGGTCAGGGTTCCCCCCATTGCCGAAGATTCCCTACTGCTGCCTCCCGTAGGAGTCTGGGCCGTGTCTCAGTCCCAGTGTGGCCGATCACCCTCTCAGGTCGGCTATGTATCGTCGCCTTGGTGAGCCGTTACCCCACCAACTAGCTAATACAACGCAGGTCCATCTCATAGTGAAGCATTTGCTCCTTTCAAGTATTTACCATGCGATAAATACTGTTATGCGGTATTAGCTATCGTTTCCAATAGTTATCCCCCGCTATGAGGCAGGTTACCTACGCGTTACTCACCCGTTCGCGACTCATGATGAATGGTGGAGCAAGCTCCGGTATCCACCATGCGTTCCACTTGCATGTATTAGGCACGCCGCCAGCGTTCGTCCTGAGCCAGGATCAAACTCTCATTTAAATAATCGTTTGTCCGGCTAAGCACTCTGGCTTATCCGTTTATTGTTTTGTCATTGACGATTTATCTCTTAGATAAATCACCCTGCACGTTTGGTTCGTCTTCTTTAATTTTCAAAGGTCTTGTGCTCGCCCTCATCAGGCGACAACTATATCAGTATATCAGATACCTACGCACCTGTCAACTACTTTTTCTCCTTTTTTGAATTTTTTTCGTGATTTTTTTCGTGACCGCTTCTGATGCCCCTCTATTGCTTGGAGAAGCTCCTTATACTGCATGTTAATAATGGGACTTGTGCTTTCTTCATTCAATAGCAGTTTAGGAAGAAGGCACTCCTTCTTCCTAATTAGGTTTGTAGTCACTGAGGTAGCTTTTTAAATCCGATAGCATTGTTCTGCGGCCTTTGAAGCGGCCGCCGCTTATCAGCTGATCATAGTTGGCTTGTTGGGAGGCCGGAAGTTGGTGGCGATAGTCGCGCAACATCCCGCGAAGAATGACCAAGTCGTCGTTCATAAGGCCGGGACTGGCTACTAGGTGGGAGAGAGTGTCTAGGTCTTCGTGAGCCATGCGGTCAAACCGGCGTTTCTGACTTTCTTGTTTGCGAATGACATCTTTGATGTGATTCCTGAACTTAACCTTGTAGTAGCGATAGAGGCTGGAATCATCGCTGGCCAACTGGGGATGTTGCCTCAGCAGTTGATGGAGGACCAGCATCCCTTCCTGGTCCCAGTCGTCTTTTTCCCAGAGCTTAATATAATAGTCCTTGCGGGCACGGTGGACGATGCCGGACACTTTCCGATAGAGTCTTGAAAATTCCATATGTTCTCCTTTCCTCTTTAGTCTACTATTTCTCAACAAAAGACAACAGGACTTCTTTGTCCTGTTGGGAATATGAAAACTGCCAAACTTAGGTTAGCAGTCCTTGTAAATATTTTTCTTCTTGATAGCCTCTTTGACAAAGGCCCTGAATAGAACAATCCAGCAACTCTTTAGACAGTTGTCGAATCGCCTCTAGCTCTGTAGGCTCTACATTGTTTCTGGAAAAACGCTGCCGGAGCGCTTGATAATCAGTGCCATATATTTGGTAAAAATCAGTTGTTAATAATATCTGCTCAAAGGAGGCTAGGTTTTCTAACAAGCCCAACTGAAAGGCTGTTGGGGCAAATGTCTTTTCCCACGGCTGGGCACAAACGCTACGAAATTCAACAGTCCCCCGGCTAGTTAATTCTTGATAATGATAAGAGCGGTGGGTGTCAAAATCTTTTTCTAGCGGTTGTAGTATTCGTTGCAATCCTTTGGAATCATAGGCCAGTATTTGAGACTGCTTGAGGTAGTCTTGGGCTTGCCACGGGCAAAAATAATAAAATTCGCCCTCTCGTTCTGCGTGAAAAATTGCCGAACGTCCCATGTAAGCAAGGTAGTCTTCCTCAGAATGAAATTCTTCAGAATAAAGGCCTATATTCTCCTTGAAAAAACCATGCATAGACGCCTCCCAAAAGTGATCGCGTGAAATAGTCGCGTCTGGAAGAACGGTGGGCGAGGCTGAATTTGCAAATAAGTAGGCTTTAACTGCCTCTATCTTATTAAAAGCGTTGAGCACTCGGAAAACATTCGCTTTGGAAACATCGAATTGTACTTGGTTTCCACAGATAAAGGCTCCGTAAATTGGATACAGGTGCATCGTTGGATAATCCTTGGCTAGGGTTAAAAAGCCCATTAACATTTGATAGCGTGGAGAGGAAACAGGGCGGTTATCATTGATCTGCCAATTAGGATTGACTCCTTTTCCTTGCAACTCATGCCGTTGTTGGCGCAAAAAAGTCTGGATATATTCTACATATTGCTTCAGACGCTCTTCCACTTCTTGGATTTTCTTGGCTTTGGCAAATGCAAATTCAATGGTATTGTAGGACACTTCAAACAGAATACAGTCGTCATTCGCATGCCGTAACTGAATGGGATTTCCCTCATCATCCATTTTTTCCACTTTAAAAGCAAATCGATGGGTTAGCTCAACCATCAATTGCTTGGCAAGTTGGATGTCGGTTGCTTGTCCATCTAGGTGAACGATGGGGTATTCCAACTCAATGCCGATATAGATCTCCGGGTTATCCTTAATAGGATCTAAGTAGCGACGTTTCAATAATTCTTTTGCTCTTTCCATGCCATCTCCTACTATGTTTTTATTAGTATAGCAAAATATGGAGCTGGGTCAACTGAGAAGGCTTAACAAAAACGCCTGCTTACGAAATTATTCTAGGTTAGAGTAATTTCGTAAACAAGCGTCACGTTTTTCATCTGATGATGAGTGTTACCGCTGGGAAACACCCCAGCGGTAGACCAGAGCTAGACTAAGAGCTCACGCAGAACTCCACCATCATAACACTCAACAAAATTGATGATTTTATACAAGTTCGATAATTGCCATCGGTGCAGCATCACCACGACGTGGTTCAGTTTTGAGAATACGAGTGTATCCACCGTTGCGCTCTGCATAACGAGGTGCCAATTCAGAGAACAATTTTTGAAGTGCTGTAGTAGAAGTATACTTGTCAGTAGCTTCGTCGTAGTTTTCTGATGCAATTTCGTTGCGTACAAAAGCAGCTGCTTGACGACGGGCATGCAAATCTCCACGTTTACCAAGTGTGATCATTTTTTCAACTGTTTTACGGATTTCTTTAGCACGAGCTTCAGTTGTTACGATTGATTCGTTGATCAAAAGGTCAGTTGTCAAATCGCGAAGCATCGCTTTACGTTGTGAGCTAGTGCGTCCTAGTTTACGGTATGCCATGATTTCCTCCTATATTATTTATCTTTTTTCAATCCTAGACCAAGATCAGCCAATTTAACTTTGACTTCTTCCAAGCTCTTGCGTCCAAGATTTCGTACTTTCATCATTTCTGGTTCCGTTTTTTCTGTCAAATCAAATACAGTATTGATACCTGCACGTTTCAGACAGTTGTATGAACGGACAGACAAATCCAATTCCTCAATTGTACGATCAAGCATGCGATCGTCAGAAGCAACTTCGGCTTCTTTCATCACTTCTGTTGATTTTGCTACTTCGGTCAAGTCAGTAAAGAGACCCAAGTGTTCCATCAAAATGCGCGCTGAAAGACCTAAGGCATCTTCAGGAATAATGGTGCCATTTGTCATGATTTCAAGTGTTAATTTGTCAAAACCATCATTGCTACCAACACGAGCTGGTTCAACTTGGTAGTTGACTTTTTTCACTGGCGTATAGATAGAATCTACTGCGAGTGTTCCCACAGGTGCATCATCCTTCTTGTTTCCTTCTGCTGGAACGTAGCCGCGTCCTGAACCAATTGTCAAAGTGGCTTGGAACTTAGCGCCTTCAGCAATGGTAAAGAGATAATGGTCTGGGTTTACAATTTCAATGTCACTGTCTGTAAGAATATCTCCGGCAGTAATTTCTGCTGGGCCTACTACATCCAGTTCGATTTTCTTTTCGTCTTCGACATAAGATTTTACAGCAATGCCTTTGATGTTCAGAATAATCTGCATAACATCTTCACGGACACCTGGAACTGTGTCGAATTCGTGGAGTACGCCATCAATTTTGATGGAGGTTACTGCAGCACCTGGTAGTGATGCGAGAAGTACGCGACGAAGTGAGTTCCCAAGAGTTGTACCGTAGCCACGTTCAAGTGGTTCGATGACAAATCTGCCGTAATCTTTATTTTCATCAATTTTTGTTATAGTTGGTTTTTCAAACTCAATCATTTCTTACTCCCTCTTAAACGAAAAGCTGTGTATCGTTAAACTGATTATACACGGCGACGTTTTGGAGGACGAGCACCATTGTGTGGTACAGGAGTCACATCACGAATTGCTGTTACTTCAAGACCAGCGGCAGCAAGAGCGCGGATAGCAGACTCACGACCTGAACCTGGGCCTTTAACGGTAACTTCAACTGTTTTAAGACCGTGTTCTTGTGCAGATTTAGCAGCTGCTTCTGAAGCCATTTGTGCTGCGAATGGTGTAGATTTACGAGAACCTTTGAAACCAAGAGCACCAGCTGATGACCAAGCAATAGCGTTACCATGCACATCAGTAATCATAACAATAGTGTTATTAAATGTAGCGTGAATATGAGCGATACCAGATTCGATATTCTTTTTCACACGACGTTTACGCGTTGGTTTAGCCAATTTTTCTACCTCCTATTTTATTTTTTCTTACCTGCGATCGCAACAGCTTTACCTTTACGAGTGCGGGCATTGTTTTTGGTGTTTTGTCCACGGACAGGAAGTCCACGACGGTGACGGATACCACGGTATGAACCGATTTCCATCAAACGTTTGATGTTCAAGTTCACTTCACGACGAAGGTCACCTTCCACTTTAATCGCATCAACTTCACGACGGATAGCGTCTTCTTGATCAGATGTCAAGTCTTTCACGCGAACATCTTCTGAGATACCTGCAGCAGCAAGAATTTTCTTAGAAGTTGCGAGACCGATACCGTAAACGTAAGTCAATGAAATTACTACACGTTTGTCATTTGGAATGTCAACTCCAGCAATACGAGCCATGTTTTCTCCTTTCTATTTCTTAACCTTGACGTTGCTTGTGTTTAGGGTTTGCTGGGCAAATCACCATAACACGACCATTACGACGAATAACTTTGCAGTATTCGCAAATTGGTTTGACCGATG
This sequence comes from Streptococcus oriscaviae, assembly GCF_018137985.1. Classification (NCBI taxonomy): domain Bacteria; kingdom Bacillati; phylum Bacillota; class Bacilli; order Lactobacillales; family Streptococcaceae; genus Streptococcus; species Streptococcus oriscaviae. Next base: position 1,261,208 of record NZ_CP073084.1, read on the forward strand.
GTCTTACTTTCATGTTTAATCCCTCCAAGTATTTCGATTATTTAAAGCGGTATGTGATACGTCCACGCGTCAAGTCATAAGGACTTAGTTCAACTGTCACACGGTCTCCGACCAAAATACGGATGTAGTTTTTACGGATTTTACCTGAAACAGTCGCAAGAACTTGGTGCCCATTTTCCAACTCAACAGTAAACATAGCATTCGGCATTGTATCAACTACTTTGCCTTCAATTTCAATCACATCTTCTTTCGCCATGCAAAAGTATCCCCCTCTAAATTTCGATTTGATGCCCTCTGAACACAGAGGTAACAATTATAAGTCAGACTAGCCTATTTTATCATTTTGAAATTGAAAAAGCAAGCTAAATCCCTTTATTTATTGCAATTTTGATAAAACAGCATCGATAGCTGCAAATACTAATTCGATGTCTTGATTGCCTTCGATGTCATGAACCAATCCTTTGGCACGATAATGCTCAATGATCGGTGCACCTTGGGCAATATTTACTTCCAAGCGGCGTTTGACAGATTCAGGTTTGTCGTCTTCACGTTGGTAATAATCTTCTTCCTTGTAGTCACCTGCTGGTGGATTGAAGACTTTATGGAAGGTTTCACCTGTCACCTTGTGGATAATACGGCCACTCAAGCGTTCTACTAATTTGGCAGGGTCAATCTCGATGTTAATAACACCTTGCAAATCAATACCCAGACTAGCTAGATTTTCATCTAGGGCATAGGCTTGCTCAATTGTACGCGGATATCCATCCAGCAAGAAGCCTTTTTCCTTGATGTCATCCTGTGCCAAGCGCTCTTTAACGATTCCATTGGTTACTTCGTCCGGAACAAGATCACCCTTGTCGATGTATGATTTGGCCAAGACTCCCATTTCAGTCTGGTTAGCCATGGCAGCGCGGAACATATCCCCTGTCGAGATGTGGGCCACAGCAAATTTTTCAACAATTTTTGCAGCCTGCGTACCCTTACCAGCACCTGGTAAGCCCATAATTAAAAGATTCATGACAAACTCCTTATTTTATTTTCACATAAATTTGCCATTGTTGACAAACTTATCTAAAAACAAAATAGGGAGTGGACAATCAAGACCTCGTTCGGTGCTTGAGCGCCCACTCGTTGCTTCTGCCTAACTGTTTAGGCAGTTCCTATTTTGTGATTTCCATGAAACCGACATATTTTCTCTTCAAGAGATAGCCTTCCAACTGTTTGATTCCTTCGATACTGGTCATGATTACGATAATCAAACTAGTACCGAGAAAGGCAATATTGGATGACAGTCCCAGAAGATTTTGAGCCAAAATTGGAAGCAGGGCAACAAAGCTGAGGAAAAGCGCCCCAACTGTCGCTAGCCTTGTCAACAATTTGGAAAGAAATTCTTCTGTTCCTTTACCTGGACGCACACCATGAATGTAGGCTGCGCTTTTCTGAAGACTTTCGGCAGTTTTTTCTGGATTTACTTGCACAAAAGTATAGAAGAAGGTAAAGATGACAATCAATCCTGCGTAAACAATCATCCCTTTCACTGTCGAATAATCGAAGAACTCCTGAACTGTCAAGAGCCAGCCTGCTGTCTGATTTTGACTCGCTAGGAACTGGATGATGGAGGTTGGAATTGCAGTGATGGAACCTGCAAAGATAACCGGAATAACACCTGCTGGGTTCAGCTTGAGTGGTAGGTAAGAGCTAGATGGAGCCCCTTGCGCACGCTTTGTGTACTGAATCGGAATCTTGTATTCTGCTTGTTGAACAAAGGTCGTAAAGTAGATGATTACAAGAATAGCAATGACCAAGAGAGCTACAAAAATAGCAGATTCTGTCAAACGGCTTGATTCAATGTTTACAAAACGGTCAACATAAATATCATAGAAGGTTCCTGGCAGCGATGAAATAATCCCTGCAAAGATAATCATAGACGTTCCATTTCCATATCCCTTGTCGGTGATTTGTTCTCCCAGCCAGGTTACAATCATAGAACCTGTAGTGAGAATAGAACCAATCAAAAGATAGGTTTGCCAGTTGAGTGGCATGGTTGTCAGCTTAGCTCCTGAAAGAGCATTGAAGCCAGCGGTTATACCAAGCGATTGAACAAAAGCCAACACGAGAGAAATATAGCGAGTCGCTTGATTGAGTTTGCGACGTCCAACCTCTCCCTGTTTGCCCCATTCTACAAACTTGGGCACAATATCCATCTGCAGCAACTGAACGATGATGGAAGCGGTGATATAGGGACTAACTCCCAAAGCAAAAACCGAGAAGTTACGCATCGCATTTCCTGATACAAGACTAAGCATATTCAAGAAAGGTACGTTTGACAGAGCTTCTAAGCTTTTTGCATTGACACCTGGAACGGTAATGTGGGTCCCCACACGGAAAACCAAAAGGATAAAAAGGGTAAATAAAATCTTACTACGAACCGTTTTTACCTTTAAGGCATCTTTTAGTAGTTTAAAAAACATAGGCCGTCACCTCTTAGATGACTTCTACTGAACCACCTTTTGAAGTGATTGCTTCTTCAGCTGATTTAGAGAATTTAGCAGCTTTCACTGTCAATTTCTTCGTCAATTCGCCGTTACCAAGAATTTTAATTCCTGATTTTTCAGCTTTAACGATACCAGCTTCGATAAGTACAACTGGTGTTACTTCTGCACCATCTTCAAAAGCGTTCAATTGATCAAGGTTAACAATCGCATACTCTTTTGCGTTGATGTTGGTAAATCCACGTTTTGGAAGACGACGGAACAATGGAGTTTGTCCACCTTCAAAACCTGGACGTACGCCACCACCGCTACGAGCTTTTTGACCTTTTTGACCACGGCCTGAAGTTTTACCGTTACCTGATGATGTACCACGACCTACACGGTTGCGGACTTTACGAGAACCTGTAGCAGGTTGCAATTCATGAAGTTTCATTATTTGTTTTCTCCTCTTTTTCATGCTAGCGCTTGTGGAGAGCAAAGAGTCTTCGTCCACAAACTCGCTGATAGTAAACTGACGTTAAGTCGCAAAGATTTCTCTATGCGACTCATGTCTGTTTTATTTTATTTACTTAACTTCTTCAACGGTTACCAAGTGAGAGATAGCCTTGACCATTCCAAGAATAGCTGGGTTATCTTCTTTGACAACTGAGCTGTTCAATTTGCCAAGTCCAAGGGCAACAACTGTTTTACGTTGTTCTGGTTTGCGACCGATTGGAGACTTAGTCAAAGTGATTTTAATTTGAGCCATGTCAATCTCCTTTCTTATGCTAAATCAGAAACTGAGATGCCGCGAAGTGCAGCCACTTCTTCAGCACGTTTCAGTTGTTTCAAACCTTCAACGGTTGCACGCACGATGTTGATTGGTGTGTTTGAACCAAGTGACTTAGAAGTCACATCTGCAACACCAGCCAATTCAATAACCGCACGAGTTGCACCGCCGGCAGCAACTCCAGAACCTTCTGAAGCTGGTTTCAACAAGACACGGGCACCACCGAATTCAGAGTAGACTTCGTGTGGGATTGTTGTACCAACCATTGGTACTTCAATCATGTTTTTCTTAGCAGATTCAACTGCCTTGCGGATAGCTTCTGGTACTTCTTGAGCTTTACCAGTACCGAAACCTACGCGACCGTTACGGTCACCAACAACCACAAGAGCTGCAAAACGAAGACGACGTCCACCTTTAACAACTTTTGTAACACGGTTGATGGCTACTACGCGTTCTTCAATTTCAACTGCGTTATCTTTAAATGCCATTTCTTAGTGTCCTCCCTATTAGAATTTCAATCCGTTTTCACGAGCTGATTCAGCCAAAGCTTTCACACGTCCGTGATAGAGATACCCACCGCGGTCAAAGACCACTTCAGAAATACCTTTAGCGACTGCGCGTTCAGCAACGAGTTTACCTACAACAACAGCTTGTTCTGTCTTAGTACCTTTTGAAACTTCTTTATCAAGAGTAGAAGCGCTTGCGAGCGTTACACCCGCTACGTCATCAATCACTTGAGCGTAGATGCCTGTATTAGAACGGAAAATGTTCAAACGTGGGCGAGCAGCAGTTCCAGAGATTTTACCGCGAACGCGACGATGGCGTTTTTGGCGGATTTTGTTTTTATCTGGTTTTGAAATCACAATATTCACCTCTTAATGTATGATCATGTCTTCATAAAAGACAAGTTTGAGAAATAGTTAGCCAAGTGGTCTAGCCACTCCAGCAAGCTATTATTTACCTGTTTTACCTTCTTTGCGGCGAACGAATTCACCAACATAACGGATACCCTTACCTTTGTATGGCTCAGGTGCGCGAAGGCTACGGATGTAAGCTGCTGTTTGACCAACAACTTCTTTGTTGATACCAGACACGTTGATGAGTGTTGGTGATGGAACTTCAAATGTGATACCTTCTGGTGCAATCACTTCATCTGGATGTGATTTACCAACTGCAAGTGTCAATTTGTTACCTGCCAATTGTGCACGGTAACCGACACCACGCATTTCAAGTTCTTTTTTGAAGCCTTCTGAAACACCAACAACCATGTTGTTGAGGTTAGCACGGCTTGTACCGTGGATAGTCTTCATTTCTTTTGAATCGTTTGGACGGTGAAGAGTTACTTCAGTACCTTCCACACGGATTTCAATAGCTGTTGGGAACTCACGAGTAAGTTCGCCTTTTGGTCCTTTTACAGTTACCAAGCCGTCTTTTTGAGAGATCTCAACACCAGCTGGCAATGTAATGATTTTATTACCAATACGTGACATATTATTTTTTCTCCTGTTAGATTATCAAGCCGCCAAGCGACTAGTTTTCACGGGGCAAACAAGATACTGAACCGTTAAGCAACTCGATGAAAAACAAAGAGTTGTAGGCGTGTTCAATTCGTGTATCTTGTTCATGTTTGGTTTCATGATATCATCAAATCACATTATGAAATTTGACAGCATCATCCTCTTAGGTTTCAATTTCTAAATGGGCAAGGCAGAGCTACTCAAGTATACCAAGACGCCCTAACATAGTCACATGACGAAATTGGAAGCTAAAAGATTACCAAACGTAGGCAACAACCTCACCACCAACGTTCTTTTGACGAGCTTCTTTGTCAGTCAAAAGACCTTCTGAGGTAGAGACGATTGCGATACCTAGTCCGTTAAGGACTTTAGGAATATCTTCACGTTTTGAGTAAACACGAAGACCTGGTTTTGAAACGCGTTTCAAGTTGGTGATAACACGCTCACCGTTTGGTCCGTATTTCAAGAATACGCGGATGATGCCTTGTTTGTCATCTTCGATGAATTCAACGTTTTTTACAAAACCTTCGTTTTTAAGAATTGTAGCAATTCCTTTTTTGATGTTTGATGCAGGCACTTCAAGCACTTCGTGTTTTGCTTGGTTAGCGTTACGAATACGTGTCAAAAAGTCTGCAATTGGGTCAGTCATAACCATTTGTTGTTTCTCCTCTTACTAGCAGTTTGAATAAATCACTTGCTAGTTAATGTGTGCCTGATAGGCAACGCAAAGTTTGAATTTGCTAGTATGATGCTAGTGCATCCTAATATTTGAACTCAGGCTACGGCCCGTGTGAAAAAGATAACTCTATCTAGAGCGCAAGCGTTCTTCGCTAGAGTTCCTTTTTTCACTTTGTCCGTCACGCCCTCAGTATCATGTTTTAATTGAGTTCGAGCTACAACCTTAGCAAAGAAGATAGATTTTCCTAGAAGTAAACTTCGTCGTCAATTCTCCTATCTTTGCGTTGGTTGCTAAACGCTCTCACATCTTATTTTACCAAGAAGCTTTTGTTACGCCTGGAATCTGTCCAAGGTAAGCCAAGTCGCGGAAGCATACACGGCACAATTTGAACTTGCGGTACACTGAGTGTGGACGTCCACATTTTTCACAGCGTGTGTAGGCTTGTGTAGAGAACTTAGCTGGGCGTTTGTTCTTAGCGATCATTGATTTTTTAGCCATTTATTCTCTCCCTCTTATTTTGCAAACGGCATACCAAGGCCAGCAAGCAAGGCACGCGATTCTTCGTCAGTGTTAGCTGTTGTAACGATAACGATGTCCAATCCGCGAGTCTTATCAACATCGTCGAAGTTGATTTCTGGGAAGATCAATTGCTCTTTGACACCAAGGGTGTAGTTACCGCGTCCGTCAAATGATTTTGTTGGAACACCGTGGAAGTCACGAACACGAGGAAGTGATACAGATACCAATTTATCCAAGAATTCGTACATACGCTCACCACGAAGGGTAACTTTTGCACCGATCGCAACACCTTCACGAAGACGGAAGCCGGCGATTGATTTTTTAGCCTTAGTGATAAGTGGTTTTTGTCCTGAAATCAATGCCAATTCTTGGGCAGCTTTTTCAAGGTTTTTAGCGTTAGAAACTGCGTCACCAACACCCATGTTCAAAACAATCTTATCTACTTTTGGCACAGCCATAACTGATGAATAGTTGAATTGTTCAGTCAAAGCAGGAACTACTTCTTTAAGATATTTTTCTTTTAAGCGATTTGCCATGTTACTTCTCCTTTCCTTCGTGATTAATCAAGCACTTCGCCTGATTTTTTGTTGTAGCGAACTTTTTTGCCGTCTACAAATTTGTAACCAACGCGTCCTGCAACACCATTTTTGTCAAGAACTTGTACGTTTGACACATGGATTGGCGCTTCGATTTCAACGATAGCACCTTGAGGGTTTTCGCTATTTGGTTTTTGGTGTTTTTTAACGATGTTAACACCTTCAACAACAACTTTGTTTACTTTTGGAAGTGCTGTTACAACAAGAGCTTCAACGCCTTTGTCTTTACCAGCGATTACGCGAACTTTATCGCCTTTTTTTACAAACATTTGATTTCTCCTATATTTCTTACGCCCTTGAGGGCACCCTGTTACTCTCGTAAAGCAACAGGGGACTTAGTTTGTTAAATTATAGTACTTCTGGTGCCAATGAAACGATTTTCATGAAACCGCCGTCACGCAATTCGCGTGCCACTGGGCCAAAGATACGAGTTCCGCGAGGGTTTTTATCTTCACGGATGATAACTGCAGCATTCTCATCGAATTTGATGTATGAACCATCAGCACGACGAGCACCTGTCTTAGTACGAACGACAACGGCTTTTACAACGTCACCTTTTTTAACCGCACCACCAGGAGTAGCTTGTTTTACTGAAGCAACGATGATGTCGCCGATGTTAGCGAATTTACGTCCTGAACCACCAAGGACTTTGATAGTCAAGATTTCGCGTGCGCCACTGTTGTCAGCAACTTTCAAACGAGTTTCTGTTTGAATCATGTCAATTTTCTCCTTTCAGCTTGATTAAATGATAACTGCCTCTTCCACAACTTCTACAAGACGGAAGCGTTTTGTAGCTGAAAGCGGACGAGTTTCCATGATACGAACGATATCGCCTTCTTTAGCAACGTTGTTCTCATCATGAGCCTTGTATTTTTTAGAGTAGTTAATACGTTTACCATAGACTGGGTGGTTACGTTTTGTTTCAACTACAACTGTGATGGTTTTGTCCATTTTGTCAGACACAACGCGTCCAACAAGAACTTTACGATTATTGCGTTCCATTGAAATTCTCCTTTCCCAATCTATTATTTCGTTTCAGATTGCACAGTCTTGATGCGTGCAATTTGTTTCTTCACTTCGTTCAAACGAGCAGTTTGCTCAAGTTGACCAGCAGCAGCTTGGAAACGAAGTTCGAAGAGTTCTTTCTTCAATTCGTTTTCTTTCTTAGCAAGTTCTTCTTGAGAAAGGCCACGAAGTTCTTTTACAAAATCTTTAATTTCTTGAAGTTTCATGTCTTCTCCTTATTCTGCTTCACGTTTTACGAATTTTACTTTAACTGGCAATTTGTGGCCAGCAAGGCGGAATGCTTCGCGTGCGATTTCTTCAGAAACGCCTGCAACTTCAAACATTACCTTACCGCGTTTAACTGGAGCTACCCAACCTTCAGGAGCACCTTTACCAGAACCCATACGCACACCGATAGCTTTAGCGGTGTATGATTTGTGAGGGAAGATTTTAATCCAAACCTTACCACCACGTTTCATGTAACGGGTCATAGCGATACGGGCAGCTTCGATTTGGCGGTTTGTAATCCATGAGCTAGTAGTAGCTTGAAGACCGTATTGACCGAAGTCTACTTGCTTACCACCTTTTGCTTCACCGCGCATTTTTCCACGGAATTCACGACGGTGTTTCACACGTTTAGGTACTAACATTTGTTATTTACCTCCTTTAGTGTTTTTACGAGCCGGAAGAACTTCACCACGGTAGATCCATACTTTAACACCAAGTTTACCGTAAGTTGTCAAAGCTTCTTCCCAAGCGTAGTCGATATCCGCACGAAGTGTATGAAGAGGAACAGTTCCTTCTGAGTAGCCTTCTGCACGTGCGATATCAGCACCGTTCAAACGACCAGAAACTTGTGTTTTGATACCTTTAGCACCAGCGCGCATTGCACGTTGGATCGCTTGTTTTTGAGCGCGGCGGAATGCCACACGTTGCTCCAACTGACGAGCGATTGACTCACCAACAAGGTGTGCATCCAAATCAGGTTGTTTGATTTCGATGATGTTGATGTGTACTTGCTTGCCTGTCAATTTGTTGAGTTGTGCACGAAGTGCGTCAACGTTGCTACCAGCTTTACCGATAACCATACCAGGTTTTGCTGTGTGCACGCTTACGATTACTTTGTTCACAGCACGTTCGATCTCGATAGTTGAAACAGACGCTTCTGCCAACTCTTTTTTGATAAAGTTGCGGATTGCAAGATCTTCATGAAGGTAATCCGCGTATTCTTTTTCAGCATACCATTTAGCATCCCAATCACGGATGATGCCGACACGCATACCAATTGGATGTACTTTTTGTCCCACGTTTTTACCTCCTTATTTTTCTGCAACCACTACTGTGATGTGAGCAGTGCGTTTGTTGATTGGTGAAGCAGAACCCTTCGCACGAGGACGGAAACGTTTAAGAGTTGGTCCTTCGTTTGCGAATGCTTCGCTGACTACCAAGTTTGCTTTTTCCAAACCAAAGTTGTTTTCTGCGTTAGCGATTGCTGACATCAAGACTTTTTCAATGATTCCAGCTGCTTTGTTTGGGGTGAATTTCAAGATTGCGATTGCGTCTGCTACGCTTTTGCCACGGATGTTATCCAAGACAAGACGTGATTTACGAGGTGAAACACGTACTGTGCGAGCAGTTGCTTTAGCTGAAGTAATTTCTGCCATTGTGTTTTCCTCCTAAATTATTTACGACGAGTTTTCTTGTCGTCTGCAGCATGACCTTTGTAAGTACGAGTTGGTGCAAATTCACCAAGTTTGTGACCTACCATGTCTTCTTGAATGTATACAGGCACATGTTTACGTCCATCGTAAACTGCGATTGTATAGCCGATGAAACTTGGGAAGATCGTTGAACGACGTGACCAAGTTTTGATTACTTTTTTCTTTTCGTCATTTGCTTGAGCTTCAACTTTTTTCATCAAATGCTCATCGACGAAAGGTCCTTTTTTAAGACTGCGTCCCATTTAGTATTTTCTCCTTTAAAATATGTACCACAGCGGCCTGCGCACAAGATGTGCGCTACCGAGCTGGCGGATCTAAGCTAGCCTATTTTTGGTTGCGGCGACGAACGATTAGTTTGTCAGACTTAGCTTTCTTGTTACGAGTTTTCAAACCAAGAGCTGGTTTACCCCATGGTGTAGATGGAGCTTTACGACCAACCGGTGCTTTACCTTCACCACCACCGTGTGGGTGATCGTTAGGGTTCATTACAGAACCGCGAACGGTTGGACGGATACCTTTCCAGCGACTACGTCCAGCTTTACCAAGGTTTACAAGACTGTGCTGTTCGTTACCAACTGTACCGATAGTGGCACGGCAAGTGCCAAGAATCATACGAACTTCGCCTGATTGAAGACGAACAAGAACATACTTACCTTCTTGACCAAGAACCTGTGCAGATGCACCAGCAGCACGAACCAACTCACCACCGCGGCCTGGTTTCAACTCGATGTTGTGAACCACAGTACCGACTGGGATGTTTGCAAGTGGAAGTGCGTTACCAACTTTGATGTCGGCTTCTGGACCTGAGATGATGCGTTGACCAACTTCAAGACCTTTAGGAGCAAGGATGTACGCTTTCACACCGTCTGTGTAATGCACAAGAGCGATGTTAGCTGAACGGTTTGGATCGTACTCGATTGTTTTAACAACTGCTTCAACGCCATCTTTGTTACGTTTGAAGTCAACCAAACGGTAGAAGCGTTTGTGGCCACCACCTTGGTGACGAACAGTGATACGACCGTTGTTGTTACGACCAGCTTTGTTTTTCAAAGCAACAAGCAAGGTTTTTTCTGGAGTGCTTGTTGTGATTTCAGCGAAGTCCAAAGAAGTCATGTTACGACGGCCATTTGTCGTTGGTTTATAAACTTTAATACCCACGTTAATTCCTCCTTTGATTATTCAGCTTCAGTCGCAAACAACTCGATTGCTTTAGAATCAGCTGTAAGAGTGATGATAGCTTTTTTAACTTTGTTTGTGCGACCTACATAACGACCTACGCGTTTTGTTTTAGGTTTCACGTTGATGGTGTTAACATTTGCAACTTTAACGCCTTCAAAGGCTGCTTCAACAGCTTGTTTGATTAAGAGTTTGTGTGCACGAGTGTCAACTTCAAATACATATTTGCCTGCTTCGAGTTGGCCCATTGAGCTTTCTGTGATGACAGGTTTTTTGATAACATCATACAAATTCATTATGCAAGAACCTCCTCGATCTTAGAGATAGCTGCTTGAGTTACAAGAAGTTTGTCTGCATTTACAATGTCAAGAACGCTTGCAGTTGTTGCAGTTGTAACGTTCACGTTTGGAAGGTTACGAGCTGAAAGAGCTGCGAATTCGTTGCCTTCTTCAAGAATAACAAGGACTTTTGAATCAATGCTCAACGCTGCAAGTACTTTTGCAAATTCAGCAGTTTTTGGAGCTGTAAATTCAAGTGAGTTAACAGCGACAAATTTGTTTTCAGCAACTTTTTCTGAGTAAACAGATTTAAGTGCCAAGCGACGAACTTTACGCGGAAGTTTGTAGGCGTATGAACGTGGAGTTGGTCCGAAGACTACGCCACCACCACGCCATTGTGGTGAACGGATAGAACCTTGACGTGCGCGTCCAGTTCCTTTTTGACGCCATGGTTTGCGTCCGCCACCTGATACTGCTGAGCGGTTTTTAACTGCGTGAGTACCTTGACGAAGGCTAGCGCGTTGGCTGATGATTACATCAAATACAACTGCTTGATTTGGCTCGATACCAAAGATCGCATCGTTAAGAACTACTTCACCAGCTTGTTTACCAGTTTGGTCAAATAATGTTACGTTTGCCATTTCGACTGATTTCCCCTTTCCTTATTATTTACCAGCTTTAACTGCTGACTTGATAGTGATAAGAGACTTCTTAGCACCTGGTACGTTACCCTTGATAAGGATGACGTTCTTTTCTGGAACAACTTGTACAACTTCAAGGTTTTGAATCGTTACACGGTTGCCACCCATACGACCTGCAAGGTTCTTGCCTTTGAAGACACGGTTAGGTGCCACAGGACCCATTGAACCTGGACGACGGTGGTAACGAGAACCGTGAGCCATCGGACCACGAGATTGACCGTGGCGTTTGATAACACCTTGGAAACCTTTACCTTTAGATGTACCAGTTACATCCACAACATCGCCGGCTGCGAAAGTGTCAACTGTGATTTCTTGTCCAACTTCCAAGCCTTCAATGTTTTTGAATTCACGAATGAAGCGCTTAGGAGCTGTGTTAGCTTTAGCTACATGGCCTTTGGCAGGTTTGTTGCTCAAAACTTCGCGTTTGTCATCAAAACCAACTTGAACTGCAGCGTAGCCATCAGTTTCAACTGTTTTCACTTGAAGAACAACGTTTGGAGTTGCTTCGATGACAGTAACAGGGATAAATTCACCAGATTCAGTGAAGATTTGAGTCATTCCCACTTTTTTCCCTAAGATTCCTTTTGTCATGAGAAAATATTTCCTTTTCTTGATAATTTTAAAAAGTTTTTTATGAGCGTTTTTCATGCTCAAAAAAGTTTTTAACGAGCGTTTTTTATGCTCTGTGCGAAATCAGATTAGAGTTTGATTTCTACATTTACACCACTTGGCAAGTCCAATTTCATCAAAGCGTCAACTGTTTTTTGAGTTGGGTTGATGATATCAACAAGGCGTTTGTGGGTACGCATCTCGAATTGCTCACGAGAGTCTTTGTACTTGTGAGTCGCACGGATAATCGTGTAAAGACTGCGTTCAGTTGGAAGCGGAACTGGTCCAGCAACTGTTGCACCTGTGCGAGTTGCAGTTTCAACGATTTTTGCAGCGGCTGTGTCAAGTGTACGGTGCTCGTACGCTTTCAAGCGGATGCGGATTTTTTTGTTTGCCATCTTTTTCTCCTTTTCGTCTATTTAAGATAATAGGCTAGCTCCACAAGAAAACCAACACGAGTTGCGTGGCAATGCAACCGAGCGTGTCGCAACCTCTTGCATCAAAGCTACAGCCGTATTTTTTACGGCACCATAGTAGTATAACAGAAGATACCAGCCATTGCAAGGGTTTATGCTCATTTTTTGCATTTTTCTTGGATAGGGGACACATTTAGAATTTCTTGTCTATATAGTAGAAGATTTCCTTCTTTGACAAAAAAGAAAAGAGCCGACCTAGGTCGACTGATTTCTCGGAGATATATGAAAAAGATATGCCAGCCGTTTGAGCTTTAGCTCTTATGGATGACGATACTGAAAATCTTTCAGTAAAAGTTTTAGGATGACTATACTATACCCGAGCTAGCTTAAAGAAAACTGAAAGAATTTTGAAATTTTTTGTACAAAAGAAATCTCCCAACTGTTGCGATTAGGAGATTTCAAGGAGATATATGAAAAAGAATACCTAAAGTATAGCCTACCTTCCTTAATCTTTCCTTAAGTGGCAAAAAGATGTTTTATTTCCAGTAAATGACTGATTTTTTGGTTTTGTTCTAAGCCGTCGATTTGCAGATTGATACTAGAAATGCCGGCATGGATGGCTGTTTCTGCATCCAGGAGACGGTCGCCAATATAATAGGTGGTTCCCTTGTCCAGCTGGTACTTGTCAATCAGATAAAGCAGGGCTTCTGGACTTGGTTTGCGGGCAAAGCCTGAGTCACTGGTCAGGATTTCTGTAAAATGCTGGATAATGCCCAAATCAGTCAAGACCTGAAAGGCATTGTCACTCTTGTGGGTGAAGACAAAGTTTTGAATGCCTTGCTCTGCCGTCCAGGCCAAGATCTCACGCGCCCCATCCATCAAGGGAATCTGCGTATTTTTCTCCTTCAGGGAAGTCGCCCGCACGCGGTTGAGCTCCTCACTATCCAGACCATACTGGTCAGCATCGCGTACCAGCAAGTCCTTGACAGAATAGCGGAGGATGAAATTTCTTACTTCCTCTCGATCAAAAGGGATGTCAAATTGTTCATAGGTTTCTTGGATACCAGCCAAAATAGCCTCGTAAGAATCTAAAAGCGTTCCATCCAAATCCCAAATAAAGGTCGGTGTTGTCATTCTATCTCCATTCGTATGCTTGATAGGCTTTATCTAGTTCATAGCCCAGTTTTTCCGCAAGTTTCAAGGAAGTCAGTGTATGGGCGTCCCAGCTAGGGTAGAGCCCTCTCTCCAGACAGGTCAAAATCAGTTTGGCAGCACAAATCGTTGCCAAACCTTGCCCTCGGTAACCCTCTCTGGTGTCGACTTCTATCTCAATCCCGCCTGAATAGCTGGCATAGGATGAGGCCCCTGAAACCACCTGACCCTTGTGCAAGACTAGATAACCCAAGCCAAATGTGGCAAACTGCTCAAAATCTGCGAAATTGCCCACCAAATCCTGCGACCAGGCTTCTACCAGACAGGCCTCGTACAAGCTGCGGTTGATGCTGGTTACTTCAAATCCCTCGGGCAGGGAGTCGACCAAACCTTCCAAATATTCTCTATCAAATAAGGTATCTTTCTTGGTGGCGTAGCGGGTGAAAAGTCGCACTCTGTGGCCATACTGACTTTCAATCAAGTCTGCCCAAGCCTGATCTTGCGGCACTAGGATGATGTCCTTGCCTTCACACTTTCTCAGCAAGGCCGCATCTGGTTTTCCGGCTAAAAAGGCAAAGAAGCTCTGCCGGCCATAGAGAGCTAGGGCTGACTGGGGTGACTGGCTGTCATCGACATGGATTTGACCCATACGGCCTTCTAAACAGGTCCAGATAAGGGTTTCAGGCCAATCTCCAAACAAGGCGGCAATCTGACTGGTCTGCTCTGCCATTATTTTTCCTCCCTATAGGGATAACCCAAGTGCTCGTAGGCCTTGGCTGTCGCAACCCGCCCTGTCCGTGTCCGCATGAGAAAGCCCTGCTGAATCAGGTAGGGCTCGTACATGTCCTCCACCGTTTCGCGCTCCTCGGCGATATTGACCGACAGGGTGTTGAGTCCAACGGGACCACCGCCATACATCTCAATCATGGTGCGGAGAATCTTCTGGTCCACATAGTCCAGACCCTCACGGTCCACATCCAGCATGGTCAGGGCCTTGTCGGTAATGGTATCGTCAATCAGGCCATTGCCCATAATCTGGGCAAAATCCCGCACCCGCTTGAGAAGGCGATTGGCAATCCGAGGCGTGCCCCGCGAACGACGGGCCAACTCAATGGCCGCTTCATGGGTAATCTCCATCTCAAAGATGTCGGCAGTCCGCTCCACAATCTCGGTCAAATCATCCAGCTCATAATATTCCATGTGACCGGTGATGCCAAAGCGGGCCCGCAGAGGATTGGATAGCATGCCCGCACGCGTTGTCGCTCCTATCAAAGTGAAAGGCGGCAAATCCAAATGGACCGAGCGGCTGGCTTCGCCAGTTCCAATCATGATGTCAATGTAGAAATCCTCCATGGCAGAGTAGAGAATTTCTTCCACAGCCATGGGCATGCGGTGGATTTCATCAATAAAAAGGACATCGCCAGGCTCCAAATCATTGAGAAGGGCCACCAAATCGCCTGCCTTTTCAATAACAGGACCGCTGGTCTGCTTGATATTAACCCCCAGTTCGTTGGCAATGACAAAGGCCATGGTCGTCTTCCCCAGACCTGGAGGGCCAAACAGCAGGGTGTGGTCCAGGGCTTCATCCCGGAGCTTAGCCGCCTCGATGAAGATTTTCAACTGGTCCTTAACCTTGTCCTGGCCGATGTATTCATTTAATTTCTGCGGACGCAGGGTACGCTCAACATACTCCTCATCGCCCATCAATTCATTGTCTAAAATTCTAGTCATAGGATTATTATAGCATAGTTGAGAGGAAAAAGAGATTGTTTTAGAATCCTTTAAGCTTGATTGTTTATACTCTATACAAGCTAGAAATAGCACACTTCACTGAACAGCGTTCAGTACCCTATCTTTTTCATATAATCTCCCGAAACCACCCAGCCCAATCGGCTGGGTAGTTTTGTTGTTTGCCCCAAAATGACAAAAACAAAAAAGCCGGAGGACCGGCTTTTTTGTGGAGATTATATGAAAAAGAAGTTTTAGGATGTTCATAGTATAACTAGGCTAGCTTAATTTTTCCTTAAACCAATTCTGAATTGGAAAAATTAGCTTTCTTCCGTGCGTTGACCCAGCAATTCCTCAACAAAAGCAATCTGCGCCTTGTATAAGTCGAGTTTGTAGCCCTTTAAGGAGGCCAGCATCGCTATTCCAACTCCAATTAGAAGGAGGAAACAAACCAAAAGAAAAGCCATTTTGAGATCTTTTTCCTGCCAAAAGAAGAGAAGGCCCAGGAGCGTTGCGATTGGCAACAAGGTACAGCCCACACAGCCCTTGCGGGTCTTAAGCAAGTCTTTACGCAACTTCCCCTGACTGGTTCGATAGCGGCGCATTTCTTCCTCTGTCAACCTCTCCAAAAGGCGGTTGCGCAGGTTTTTGTAGCTCATTTTTCCCTTGTCCATGTCGACTCCTTTCCTACTCTTGTTCTCTCATTATACCAAAAAAGTGACCATCCAAAAAGAACCTCCTTGGTGTTCAAGAAGGTTCCTTTCCAGCAATCTATTACCGTCTGGTGAGACGACGATAAATAAATGTTAACAGGAAAAACAATTGCCCGCATAAATAAACCATCAGAAGAGCCAGTCCTATGTAAAAGAACACCAGCGAAACTCGTGGGTAATACGTCGTCGGCTGCACGACAAACATGAGCAGAATAACAAGACCCCATCTCATTCCTCAGGTCATCTTTCTTTGGATAAACCATTCTAGAAAATCTTCTCTAGGATGACTTCTGGTTTCTATGTATTCATTTTTAATTTCTAAAAAATATGTTCTGATATGGTTCGTCAGGTATGGCATTCCCGTTTTTTCAATCTTATAATCCTAGTCGCTCAAAGACTTCATCTACCCGCTTGGCATAGTAATCCGGATTGAAGAGTTCGTCAATCTCTGCCTGAGTCAGTTTGGCTGTCACGCGCTCATCTGCTTCAAGGAGAGGCTTGAAGTCCACTTGATTATCCCAGGACTGCGCGGTCTTTGGCTGTACCAAATCATAGGCTTCTTCACGGGTCATCCCTTTTTCAATCAGACTGAGCATGACACGCTGGCTGTAAATGAGCCCAAAGGTCGACTCCATATTGCGCTTCATGTTTTCAGGGAAGACGGTCAGATGCTTCACAATATTGCCGAAGCGGTTGAGCATGTAGTTAATAAGAATTGTCGTATCCGGCGTTATGATGCGCTCCGCAGACGAATGCGAAATGTCGCGTTCGTGCCAGAGGGCTACATTTTCAAAAGCCGTGACGAGGTGGCCGCGGATAACGCGGGCAAGACCGGTCATATTCTCAGAGCCGATAGGGTTGCGTTTATGGGGCATGGCAGAGCTGCCTTTTTGGCCTTTGGCGAAATACTCTTCGACTTCGCGTTGTTCAGATTTTTGCAGGCCGCGGATTTCTGTCGCCATCCGCTCGATGGACGTTGCAATCAGAGCCAGGGCTGAGAAGTATTCTGCGTGAAGGTCACGGGGAAGGACTTGGGTGGAAATCTCCTGCGGACGGATGCCCAATTTTTCACAGACGTAGGCCTCCACAAATGGAGGAATATTGGCAAAATTGCCCACGGCACCAGAAATTTTACCAGCTTCCACACCTTTGGCAGCCACATCAAAACGCTCCATATTGCGCTTCATTTCGCTGTACCAAGTGGCCAGTTTCAATCCGAAGGTCGTTGGCTCCGCATGGACACCGTGGGTACGGCCCATCATAATGGTGTACTTGTGCTCACGCGCCTTGTCGGCGATAATGTTGGTGAAGTTTTCAAGGTCACGGCGGATAATGTCGTTGGCCTGCTTGTAAAGGTAGCCGTAAGCTGTATCCACCACGTCGGTCGAGGTCAGACCGTAGTGGACCCACTTGCGCTCCTCGCCAAGACTTTCTGAAACCGCACGGGTGAAGGCCACCACATCATGACGGGTCTCCTCCTCAATCTCCAAAATCCGGTCAATATCAAAGGTCGCCTTCTCACGAATCAGCGCCACATCTTCCTTGGGAATTTCACCCAGCTCAGCCCAGGCCTCGTCTGCGAGGATTTCCACCTCCAGCCAGGCCTTGTACTTGTTTTCTTCACTCCAAATAGCCGCCATCTCAGGGCGGGAATAACGATTGATCATTTTTTCTCCTCAGTAATTTATTAGAAAATCAGTTTTTATAGCATTTGGTTCTGCAATTATTGTTGTATAAGATGTCAAATCTTGAGATGTGGCAAAAGGAATCGGGAATAGAACAAACTTTTGATTAGATTCATCAGCTAATTCCAATCTGACCTTTCATAGTTACTCTTTTTGAAACTAAAACATTTTCAAAGTCGTCTAATTGTAGTAGTCGAGAATAAACATATTGAACATAATCTTCTAATCTTGTTCCTGTATTAGTCACATCCTACCTACCAATCCATCCCTTCCCCAAACTCTGCGGCGTCATCGGCAAAGAGGGTCACATGCCCCATTTTGCGGTTGTGCTTGGCTTCTAGTTTACCATAAAGGTGGAGGTGGGCGCTAGGGTTTTCTTGAACAAAGGTCTGAGCTTTTTCCATGTGCTGGCCGAGAATGTTGAGCATGACAGCCGGCGCGTGCAGCTTGATTGGCGGCAGGGGCAGGCCCAGTACGCCCAGAATATGGGTATCGAATTGGGAGAAATTGCAGGCCTCAATGGAATAGTGGCCTGAATTGTGAGGCCGCGGGGCAATCTCATTGACCAAAATGTCGTTACCGGCGACAAACATTTCAACGCAGAGGGTGCCTGATAAGTCCAATTTTTCTGCGATTTGCAGGGCCATGGCTTGGGCCTTTTGCGACAGCTCATCAGAGATGCGGGCAGGCACGATGGTTTTGGAAAGGATGTTGTTGCGGTGGATATTTTCCTGGACAGGGAAGACCGTAAAGGCAGAGCCGTTGCCGGATACCAGAACCGAAATTTCCATATCAAAGGTGACAAACTCTTCCAAGACGCACTCGGCTGAATTGGCCAATTTGCTGGCCTGAAGGACGGAGGTTGCCGACTGGATGACCACCTGACCGTGACCGTCATAGCCGCCGGTTGCCGTCTTGAGGACATAGCGCTTGGATAAGTCCAGATGTTCAAGATCCAGGCTTGAGGTAACCACCTTATAGGGAGCGACAGCAACTCCGGCTTTTTTCGCTAAAAAGTCCTTTTCAAAAATACGGTTTTGAGAAATGCGGAGCAGGTCTGTTCCTTGAGGAAGCTGGCCTTCTTTGATGACCGCATCCAAGGCGTCTGCATCTACATTTTCAAATTCGTAGGTCAAAACATCGCAGCGCTCGGCTAGTTGTCGAAGAGCCTCTACATCGTGGTAGGGAGCGACGATGACTTCGCTGACCTTGGAGGCCGGGCAGTCCGCGGCTGGGTCAAGGCTAATGACCTTGTGCCCCATATAAATGGCAGAAATGGCCATCATCTGGCCCAGCTGGCCACCGCCGATAATTCCGATTGTTTTAGATGAGTTCATCTGTTGAAGCCTCCGCAATTTCTCCCTGCTCAGCCGCAAAGACTGCTAGTTTTTCTGCAATAGCTGCATCTTCGATGGACAAGATACGCAGGGCTGTTAAAGCAGCGTTGGTAGCACCCGCTTCACCAATGGCCATGGTCGCTACTGGCACACCGCCCGGCATTTGGACGATGGAGTAGAGCGAGTCTACTCCGCTGAGAGCGCGGGATTGGACTGGCACGCCGATGACCGGCAAGGTTGTCTTAGCTGCTACCATGCCGGGCAGGTGAGCTGCACCGCCTGCGCCTGCGATGATGACCTTGATGCCGCGAGCGCGTGCTTCTTGGGCATGCTTGAACATGAGATCGGGCGTGCGGTGGGCAGAAACAACCTTCTTTTCATAAGCTACGCCAAATTGGTCTAGTAAGTCAGCTGTCTTTTTCATGGTCGCCCAATCCGACTTGGACCCCATAATGATGGAAATAATTGGATTCATAAGTTACCTCACTTTATATCTTCTGCATCAACTACCTGATAGCCCTTTGCTTGCAGGGCTTGAGCAAATAAGCCGCTGCCTGCAACCTTCTGACCCGAAAACGTTCCGTCATAGATTTGCTTAAGGCCGCAGGACGGGCTTCTGGATTGCAAAATAGCCAGTTCGATGTCTTGTCCTTCGATACTTTCAAGCGTCTTGGCAATGCCCAGCTGAAAGGCGCTGTCATAGGATTTTCCGTCCGCGTCCCGGACACTTCCGCCAACAATCTCTACCGGCTTTCTCGGAACAGGCAGACCGCCTGCAACCTCTGGGCAGACGGGTAGGACAGCTTTGTCAGCAACAAAATCAACAACAGCCTGATTGTAATTGTTGCCTCCGTTGTACTTGCAATTTTCTCCGAGCAGGCAGGCACTAACGAGAACACAGGCCTGTCTATTTTCCAAGCGCTTTGCTCCCGATGTCTGTACGATAAAAGAGGCCACTTGTGTCTTGTTGGGATAGTTCTTGGTAGATTTTTTTCTGCGCAGCTGAAACATCGCCCGCTGTGGTGACCAGCATGTAGACCCGACCGCCATTAGACAGCAGGGCTTCGCCCTTTTCTCCAAACTTAGCTCCTGCATAGTAGGTGATGATGTCGCCTTCTGTCTTAGCTGGCAACACTGCTCCTTTTTCGTAATCGAGGGGGTAGCCATTTGAGGCCACCACCACGCCAAGGGTTACGCCGCCTTGCAGCCAAGTCAGCTCTGTCGGACGTTTGTGGAGGATGTCGTCGATGTTTTGGGCAAAATCGCTGGTCAAGCGCGGTAGGATAATCTGGGTTTCAGGGTCGCCAAAACGAGCGTTGAACTCGATAACTTTTGGGCCTTTGTCAGTCAAAATTAAGCCTGCGTAGAGAACCCCCAGATAAGGTCTGTCCTCTGCAATCATGCCTTCAAGAACAGGCTGGACAATAGTTCTCACCGACTCATCAATGACGCTCTGAGGCAGGTGAGGAACTGGGGCATAAGCTCCCATACCGCCGGTGTTTGGCCCTTTATCACCATCATAAGCCCGCTTGTGGTCTTGCGCTGTCGGCAGGATATAATATTGGTCGCCGTTGACAAGGGCAAAGAGAGAAAATTCTTCTCCAGCCAAAAATTCTTCAACAACAACGCGAGCACCTGAGTTGCCGAACTTGTTGTCCAAAAGCATTTCGCGGGCAGCTTCCACCGCTTGCTCCACTGTTTCAGCAACGACTACTCCCTTGCCTAGGGCTAGACCATCCGCTTTTACAACGATAGGAGCGCCTTGTTCTTCGATATAGGCTTTGGCTGCTTCAAAATCACTGAAAGTGGCATAGGAAGCCGTTGGAACACCATATTTGACCATGATTTGCTTGGCGAAATCCTTGGACCACTCCAGCTCGGCCGCTCGCTTGGACGGCCCAAAAGCTTTAAGACCTGCCGCTTCAAAATCATCCACCAGACCGGCTGCCAGCGCATCATCCGGCCCGACAAAGGTCCAGGCAATGTCGTTTTTCTTGGCAAAGGCAATCAAAGCCTCGTGTTCATCTATCCCCAAACTGACCAAATCCAGACCGTCCAGAGTCATACCATCATTTCCCGGCGCAACAAAAACCTGACTAACGCGATCAGATTCTAACAATTTCTTAGCGATAGCATGCTCACGACCGCCTGAACCAACAACGAGTAACTTCATGTTTCACCTCAAATTACGGATTTTATAAAAACAGTATAGCAGAAACGGTCGGAAATTTCTATAAATAGGCAAAGAACGTTCGGAGAATCAGGCTTCTTCTTGGCCAAGGACTAATTTTCAAATTTTTTCCATTTCCTTTTTCCTTTCTCGAACAGGTAGGGTAGGAGGTAATAAATGAAAAAATATCCAACACTTTTGCTATCGTCCAGCTTGTTGTTAGCAAGCCTTGTTAACGGGGGTGTCATCCAGGCCCAAACCACAACAACAGAAGTTAGGAATGAGCCTAGACAGACCACCACTATTGAAACAAGTCTTTCTACGCCAAGCTTAACAGACCCAACCAAGCTCCATCAACCGATACAGACCCAGCTCAACGGACGGACACTTTCGGTCTTCTACCAACGTTCCGCTGAGCAAGCAGGACTGCCTATCCGCTATGCTGTTTGGTCAGATGAACAAGGGAAAGACGATAGTAAGTGGTACGATGCAGGTCAACTGCAGACAGACATTGACCTAGCTCAACACGGAACTTACGGTTCCTACACGATTCAAGCCTATATTACCATCGACCAGCAAGACATTCTTCTGGGAAGCAGTTCTTTCCAACGGCCAAAACCGCAGCCAACAATCACTGCCAATGTGTCTGAAAAAGGATTTTTGGATGTTCGGGTAGACAATGTTCCAGAAAGCATCACCGAAATCAAACTACCAACTTGGTCGGAAAACAAAGGGCAAGACGACCTCAAATGGTACACTGCCACAAAAAACGCAGATGGAAGTTATGGTCTGCGCATCGCCTTGTCCAATCACAAATCAGACACGGGGATGTATCTCATTCACCTCTACGGACGAGAAGGAGAGCAGCAGCCGTCCACCATGTTAGGTCACGTTAAATTCCATGTGGAAGACGGACATTTGATCAAGCAGACACCTCCCACTCTAACTGCGGCGATAAACCAACCTGGTTTTATCGATATTCAAGTGGACAATGTTCCAGAAAGCATCTCCGAAGTCAAACTGCCAACTTGGTCAGATAAGAATGGACAAGATGACCTCAAGTGGCACCTTGCCACAAAGCAAGCCGACGGAAGCTACACTGTGCGGATTGCCCTATCTGACCATAAAGCAGATACAGGGAACTATACCATCCACCTCTATGGTAAAGGAGAGTCCGATAGCAAGGCGCGTTTCTTGGGCAACACGAAGATTGGTGTGGAAGACCGTCACCTGCAAGGAATTGCCAAACCCAAAGTTACCGCCCAAGCAGTGCAACCCGGCTTCTTGGATATTCGAGTGGACAATCTCCCCGACACCATCACCGAAGTCAAACTGCCAACCTGGTCAGATAAGAACGGACAAGACGACCTTAAGTGGCACATTCCCAGCAAAAATGCAGATGGCAGCTACCATCTGCGCATCCCCCTTACAGATCACAAATCAGACACAGGAAATTTCAATATCCACCTGTACGGACGAAGTGAAACAGACAGCAAAGCGCGTTTCTTAGGCAATGCCAAGATTACGGTAGACAAAACGCACTACGACCAACCTAGTTCACCAGACATTTCCACCAAGCTGACTAAAGATGGAATGCTGGAGGTTACTGTGAAAAATCTTCCCAAAACTGTCACGCACGTTAAGCTGCCAACCTGGTCGGACAACAAGGGGCAGGATGATTTGCACTGGTATACGGCGAAGAAAAACGAAGATGGGACGTATGGTCTTAAGATTGCTCTTAAAGATCATCACTTCGACACAGGAACCTACCACATCCACCTTTATACGCAGGAAACAGGAAAAGAAGGTTTTAGTGGCGTAGGAAAAACAGAAGTTACCGTCCAAAAACAAGATCTCCCATCTCAGCAGGAGCCATCCATCCAGCTAGAAAGCCTAAACGCTCAAACCGGTCAGTATAAGATCGTCGTCCAAGAAAGCCCAGCTGGAAAGAAAATTCAATCGGTTGTTGTTGCAACCTGGTCTACTGACAATCAAAGCAACCTCCTGTGGCGAGAAGCTACCGCAAAAGACGGCCGTTATTCCGTCCACATCCAGTACTCTGATCATCAGGGACACAACGGCCATTACCAAAACCACGTCTATATTACCTATGCTGATGGCAGCCGAGTCGGCTATATCGCTAAAACGGTTAATTTGACTCAGGCCCGACAGCCTATCCATTTGGACACCAAGGCCACCTCTGCCGGTGTTTATCAAGCGACTCTGTCCAACGTCTATGACAAAGGAACTGTCCGCTTTGCTGTTTGGTCAGATAAAGACGGTCAGGATGACTTGGTTTGGTACGAAGCAAGTCAAACCGGAGAGCGGACTTACACCGCCACCATCCCTACTAGCAACCACAGCGGAAACGGCACTTATCACATCCACGCTTATCAAGAACAGCGCGGCCAAAACAAGGGCCTTCATTCTGCTACTTTCAAGGTCAACAATCTTTTCTACGACGCTTCCAGTTATCCAACTGGCGAGTGTACCTGGGGTGTCAAATCACAGCTCCCTTGGGTCGGCCCTTACTGGGGGGACGCCAAACATTGGGTCAAGTCGGCTCAAAATGCTGGTTTTACAGTCGGAACAGTTCCTAGGGTCGGCTCCGTCGCAGTCTGGACAGGGGGCTATTACGGACATGTCGCCTTGGTAACAGCGGTCCAAGGCACCTACTCGATTCAGGTATCCGAATCAAACTACATGGGCCGACGTTACATCGGCAATCACCGAGGCTGGTTCAATCCGACAACCACCTCCGAGGGAGCGGTTTATTACATCTATGGTAGATGATTATCATAGCTACAAAAAAGACAAACTACTTGAACAAATAGTTTGCCTTTCATCTGAAACTCAGCGAACAGCTGAGTTTTTTGTCTGCTACCAAATCATCAGGCGATCTTCTTTGGCACGCCACATGCCATCCCCTTCTTGAACATTGAAGGTTTCGTGGAAATCATCAAAGTTTGGCAACTGAATGTTGGTGCGGAGCTTGGCCGGTGCATGAACATCGACACTTGCTAGCATTTGCATAAACTCTGGCCGGGCCTTCATCCGCCAAATCCGGGCAAAGTTGGTAAAGAATTCTTCTGCAGAATAGTCTGCCTCTGTCTTAGCAGCTTCTAAGGCCGCTGCAATACCACCTAAGTCTGCGATATTTTCAGAAACAGTTAACTTGCCATTGACTTTAGCCCCGTAAGAATCTTGGCCTTCAAACTGGTCAATCACTTTTTGAGTTCGCTCTTCAAAGGCTGCATAGTCTTCTTCTGTCCACCAGTTTTTCAGGCTGCCGTGTTCATCGAAGGCTGCTCCATTGGAGTCAAAGGCGTGGGAGATTTCGTGGGCAATGACCGCTCCAATCCCACCGTAGTTTGCAGATGAAGACTGCTCCAAGGAATAAAACGGCGCCTGCAAGATGGCCGCAGGAAAGACAATTAAATTCTTCTGCGGATTATAGTAGGCATTGACCATGTGGGCCGGCATGCCCCATTCCTTGATGTTGACTGGCTGATTCCACTTGCTCCAAGCATAGCGGATGTCCACCTTTGTCAATTCAATCGCATTCTCCACAAGGGATCTGCTTTCCTCCACAATCTTGTCATGGTAGCGGGCCGGCAATTCTTCTGGATAGCCAATGTAAGGCTTGATAACATTGAGTTTGACAATGGCCTTGTCACGGGTTTCTTTTGCCAACCAGTCTGCCGTTTCTAGGCGTGACTTGTAGACATCAATCATCTTGGCAACCTTGGCTTCCACATCCGCCTTGGCTTCTGGGGAGAATTTCTCACCTGCATACCAGAGTCCTAGAGCCTGACTGAAGAAGCCCTGAGCCAAGTTGTAGGCAGCCTTTTCCTTGCTCTGTGCCTGTGGTGTGCCAGAAAGAGCCCGGCCGTAGGCACCTGACAGAATGCGGATGTCATCAGACAGGAAGGCTGTGTAAGAATTTGTGGCCGCCAGAATCAGGTAAGCTTTAAGCAAGTCCTAGTTTTCAGGGCTATAAATCTCATTAGCAGCCTGCCAGAAGCGCTCTTCTGGAACGATAATCTTGTCTGGCACCTGTCCTAAAATCTCCTTGAAGAAGTCTGTCAGAGGCAGGTTGGATGCCAAGGCAGCAAAATCTTCCCACTTGTAAGGATGGTAGAGTTTAGCATATTCAGAGCCTTCTTCATTGGACAATACATACTTGGCAATGATCGCGTCCAAAGCCAAAATCTTATCCAAAAGGTCTGCAATTTCCTCGTCTGTGAAGCCAAATTTAGGTAAAAGAGCCTCTTGGCACTCCCTCCAAGTTTGGAGCAATTCCGCCCCTTTTTCATGCCCTTCTTCATAGTAGGTCGTATCTGGCAAAATCGTCGACAGACCAAAAGCCCAGAGGACATTGGTTGTCGCATCCATATAATCAGGCGACACCCCAAAGGGCATGAGGTTTGGTTTACCTGCCAACTCATATTCCGCTAGTTTGCTAGTAAACTCTTCAAAGGAAGCCAGGTTTTTGTACTCAGCAATCAAGGCCTGTGCTGGTTCTGCACCCAGACGGTCACGGGTGTCGTAGTCCGCCACTTGTCTGTGGAACTTGACAAAGTTCTGCAAAACGCTATCTTCTGGCGCATCTTGACCCGCCAACCAGTCATTGGTTTTTGCAATCATCAGCTTCTCAATATCATCTGCCAGATCCGTAAAGCCGCCTGTCCGAGGTTTATCATCAGGAATGACGGCTGTTTTAGCCCATTCGCCATTGACATATTCATAAAAATCATCTTGTAAACGTGTCATATCTTCTCCTTTCATGATACGTCCATCATATCAAAAAACGCTGGCAATTTCACTTGCCAGACTTGGTTTTCAAGGTATTTTTTAAGAAATGGCTGA
This sequence comes from Streptococcus oriscaviae, assembly GCF_018137985.1. Classification (NCBI taxonomy): domain Bacteria; kingdom Bacillati; phylum Bacillota; class Bacilli; order Lactobacillales; family Streptococcaceae; genus Streptococcus; species Streptococcus oriscaviae. The sequence goes on from NZ_CP073084.1 coordinate 1,287,340, forward strand.
CGCAAAAAATCAGTAAGCAAACGACCGCGCAGGTTCCGGACATGGTTAAATCAAAGGTCCAGGCTAAGAGATAACCCAAACAAACATTTCCCAAAGCCACAACAAGCCCCAGAAAGAGCAATTGTCCAAAGGATTTTGACCAAGGCAGAGCTACCATAGAAGGCGCTACTAGAAATACGATAACCGTCATGGAGCCGATAGCCTCAAAAGATAGGACCGTCGTTAAGGATACTAGAAAGAGAATCAGCAATTGCAGTCCCTTGACCTTTATCCCTGACAGACGAGCCTGACGCTCATCAAAGAGAAAAAGTTTGAGCGGTTGATACACGAAAGCAAAGAAAGTGGCATTGATGAATAAAAGCAAAGCTGACTTAAAGAGGGCAACTGGTATAGATAGCCCCAGTATGTCTACTCGATGCAAGGGAGCAAAGAGCACCTCTCCCATCAACACCATATCCAAGTCCAGATGAACATTGCGAGCAAAGAGAGAAATCAATATCACTGCCAAGGCAAAGAAAAATGAAAAAATCAAGCCCGTAGCAGCATCATGATTGACTTTGCGGCTATGTAAGGCATCAATCCCCAACACACTCAGCACCCCAAACAAACTGGCTCCCATCATTAAAAGGGGCGAATCTAAGCTATGGCTGACAAAAAATCCTAGAACAATTCCCAACAAGACAGAGTGGGAGAGGGCGTCTGCCAACATGGACTGGTTGCGGAGCACCAAGATAGAGCCCATTAAACTGCAGGAGAAGGCAACCAGATAAAGAATCAGAAAGACTTCAAACACGGCTGTTCTCCTTTCTCACATAGGTGACATAAGCAAAAGCAAGCAACACACTGACCGACATACAGACAATGATGCTAGGCCCCGTCGACAAACCCGACACTACCGAGCTCATCCAAGTTCCTGCAAAAGCCGAACCCATGGCGATTAGAGCCGACAAGCCGAGGGTCTGACGATAGCTTTTCCCCAAGAGTAGGCCCCAGACCGCCGGAGCAATCAAAAAACTGCTCATCAATACCGCCCCGACCAACTTGAGCCCCACCGCTATCAGGCAAATCATCAAAAACATGCTCAATCGCTCCAACCATTTCACCCTTACGCCCACCAAACCCGCAAAAACGGCATCAAAAAGGAAAATCTTATACTGCTGGTAACAGGCAAAAAAGATACTGAGGCTTAGAAGGGATACGAGGCAAATCAAACCCACATCATCCAATTGGATAAAGGCTGCCTGACCAAACAAATAGGTCTGCAATCCTGCCTGACTAGCCCCTGCAAAGGCCTCGTGTCCCTGAATATAATTCTTTAAGACCATGCCAAGACCGAAAAAAGAAGCAGCAACTAGGGAGAGGGCGTTGACCAAGCTATGTTTGCCATCTTTGCATATCCACCGAACCAGACCATAAGAGAGATAACCCGCCAGCATAGCTCCCAACATCAGAAGGAAGGGATTGCGGGATTGAAAGACCATAAACGAAACGATGACTCCCGGATAAGAGGCGTGCCCCAGGCTATCTCCAATCAGGCTTTGCTTGGTCAGTACACTGATACTGCCAATCACGCTGGCGGCTAGCGCCAGAAAAATTGTACCCAAGGCTACCGTCCAAAAGGAATAGTCCCGTAAAATATCAAGCATGCATTAGACCTCCCTTTCCCTTCAAAAAGAGTTGGTCAGCTACCTCATAGGTAGCTTGGTAATAGTCTGCCTTTAAGACTTTCTCCATTGGCCCTGCTGCTACAATTGTACGATTGAGCCAGATGAGGTAATCAAAATAAGTATCCAAGGTGGACAAATCATGGTGGATGACCACAGAGGTCTTCCCTTCTTTCTGGAAATCCTTGAGGGTGTCCATGATGATGGTTTCTGTCAGCTGGTCAATGCCTGCCAAGGGCTCATCCATCAGATAGAGCTCTGCCTCTTGGGCCAAGGCCCGAGCAATAAACACTCGCTGGCGTTGTCCGCCCGATAGCTGGTCAATTTGTCTGTGGTGTAAATCCTGCAAATTCATCCGCTCCAGAGCGGCTTCCGTTAGCTCCTTGTCTATGCGGCTTGGAATCCTGAAAAAGCCCTTGATATGGGGGAAACGGCCCATAAGGACAATCTCAAATACCGTAGCCGGAAACTGCCAGTTGACCTGACTGGACTGAGGAATATAGGCTACCTTTTGCTCAATAATCTGGGCCAAGTTGTCCGATTGACCCAGCAACTCCAATTTGCCAGAAACCGGCTTTTCCAAGCCCAGTATCGCCTTCATCAAAGTTGATTTTCCGGCTCCGTTTGGCCCAACTATGGCCGCGCGACTCCCCGCCGGAATAGACAGGTGGACGGCATCCAGAGCTGTTCTGGTTCCATAAGCAACCTGCAAGCCTTCAATAGTCAGAGCTGCGGTCATGTCTTTTCTCCTTCTCTTTGTAAATGAAAGGGGAGCCAGCTAGCCGGCTCTTCCCTTATTTCAAGTGTTGAACAATCAGATTGACATTGTGTTTATACATGTCAATAAACGTGTCACCATCTTCTCCTTCTGGTGCAAGCGAGTCAGAGAAGAGTTCCTTCCCGTGCCCTGACACGACTTCTACTTGACCGCCCTTGGCTTTAACGGCCTCTTGCAGTTTTTCCATCCGCTCAGGGTTGGTTGTAGATTCAGTGAAAATGGCTTTAATCTGATGCTTGACAATCAGGTCAACCGTTTCAATCATATCGCTATTAGCCACCTCTGAATCGGTGCTAACACCTTGCGGTGCATAAAGGGTAAAGTCATAGCTAGAAGCAAAATAGTTAAAAGCATCGTGCGGTGTAACCAAGTAGCGGCTTTCTGCAGGAATTACACTCAATTCCTTGGCAATCCACTTGTCCAACTCATCCAACTGCGTCAAATAAGTCTTCGTGTTTTCTTTAACCATGTCCGCCTTAGCCGGAATAAGCTTTTGCAGTTCCTGAGAAGCAACTTCTACTGCCGACTTGTAAAGAGGGATTGAAAACCAGAAGTGAGGGTCAAGGATGGTTTCTCCATCTTCTTCCATGGTGTTGAGGTCGCTGTTCTTGATATTCTTTGTCACAGCAACACCCGACTGCTCCAGTGCCTCAATCATTTTTCCTTCAAAATGCAAGCCGTGGTACAATACCAAATCAGCTGTCTGAAGCTTCTTCAAGTCACTGGACTTGGCTACATAAACATGGGGATCCTCCCCAGCCGGAATGATCAACTCTCGATTGACCTCATCGCCTGCTAGCTGGTACACCATGTCGTAGAGAAAGGATGTGGTAACAGTGACTGTTGGTTTTTTATCTCCAACATTTTCTTTTTCAGATGGCTGACAGGCCACCAAGAGGACTGCTGATAAGAGAACAGTCAGTCCTGCAATGATTCGTTTTATCATGGATATCTCCTTTTGGAATGGTTATTTTAAAAGTTAAGCATACTTAATTTCAGTTTTAATATATATTAAAAAATTCTTTCTGTCAACCCTTTTATTGATTTTTTGATATAATATGGTAACAGAAAGGGAGATGACCATGACACCCAACAAAGAAGATTACCTCAAGTGCGTCCACGAACTCAGCCAGACTCATCAGAAAATGACCAACAAACAAATCGCTGAAAAAATGCAGGTTTCCGCCCCTGCAGTGTCAGAAATGATGAAAAAATTATTAGCAGAGCAACTCATTCTCAAAGACACAAACAGTGGCTATCTGCTCAGTCAAACCGGCCTTGAAATGGTAGCCAACCTCTACCGCAAACACCGGCTCATCGAGGTCTTTTTAGTGGAGCAATTGGGCTATTCCCCTGAGCAAGTGCATGAAGAAGCTGAAATTTTGGAACATACCGTTTCAGACCACTTTATCAACCGGCTGGATAGCTTCTTGGACTACCCGACCATCTGTCCGCACGGCGGCAGCATTCCCAAGGCTGGTCAGCTCCTGGTTGAACGCTACCAGACCACCCTTGCTAGCCTGAGGGAAGCCGGACATTACCAACTCGTTCGGATTCAGGACTACTACCAACTTCTCCAGTATCTAGAACAGCATGACCTTGCCATTCAAGATAAAATAGAAGTTGTCGCTCTTGATGACTTTTCCCAGACCGTGACTATCCAGTACAAGGGCAAGGAACTGGCTGTTCCCTTTGCCATTGCCCAGCAGCTCTATGTTGAAGCAGTATAAAACCAGCCCCCAAAAACGGTGCTGGTTTTTTTCTATACTTGGAACACAGGGTGACAAAGACCCGAGCCCTACTTATTCTTGGTGTCGAGTACAATAGTGACTGGCCCGTCATTAACTAGGTCGATCTGCATGTCTGCCCCAAAAACACCTGTTTGGACAGGAACGGCTTGAGCCAGTAGCTGGTTGAGCTGCTGATAGAGGGTGTTTGCTCTATCTGGAGAAGCCGCGCCGATAAAGGCAGGTCGGTTGCCTTTCTTGGTGTCCGCAAAGAGGGTGAACTGGGAGATGGACAAAATAGCCCCTCCCACATCCTGAACCGAGCGATTCATCTTGCCCTCATCATCGGCAAAAATCCGCATATTGATAATCTTGCGAGCGGCGTAGGCCAAATCTTCTTCTCCATCATTAGGGCCAACTCCCACTAGGAGAACCAGGCCTTGTTCAATCTGGCCTTTGATGTCGCCTTCAATACTGACAGATGCCCGTGCCACACGTTGTATTACAATTTTCATCTTTTATCCATTGGTCCTTTTCACTGAATAGACTTCTGGTACGGACTTGATCTTATCCACCAGACTGGTCAAGGTCGCCAAGTTGGAAATCCCGAAAGAAACATGGATTGTCGCAAACTTCATGTCCTTGGTTGGCTGGGCGTTGACAGAAGAAATGTTCTTGCTGGCATTTGTCAAGACCTTGAGGACATCATTGAGCAAACCAGAACGATTGAGCCCGTAAATGTCAATGTTGGCCATGTATTCCTTATTGGAATTGTCGTCTTCCCAGCTGACGTCAATTAGACGGACTTCGTAGCTCTCTTGGCTCTTGAGGTTCATGCAGTCAACCCGGTGGACAGCCACGCCGCGACCCTTGGTAATATAACCGACAATCTCATCTCCTGGTACTGGGTTACAGCATTTGGCTATCCGAATCAGGAGGCCAGACGCCCCTTCAATCACAACTCCGCCTTCGTGGCGGATTTTAAGGCTGTCCTTATTTTCGTGCTTGACTTCACCGCCCTTGACCAACTCGTCTGCGACGGCCTTAGCCTTGGCCCGTTCAGCTTCACGACGCTCTTTTTCAGTCAGGCGGTTATAGATGGACACGGCAGATACTTCCCCAAAACCAACTGCCGCAAAAAGGGCTTCATCTGTCTTGTAGCTGGTTTTTTGGAGTACCTCGTCCATGTGTTTGCGGTCAAGGTACTGGTTGGGAACATAGCCGTTTTCTAAAAGCAGATTCTGAATCAGGTCGCGTCCTTTAGAAACGGATAATTCCTTATCCTGATTTTTGAAGAATTGGCGAATTTTGTTACGGGCCTTATGGGTCTTGACCAGGTTGACCCAATCGCGACTCGGGCCAAAAGAGTTGGCACTGGTGATGATTTCTACCTGATCCCCTGTCTTGAGTTTGGTTGTCAGGGGAACCATGCGCCCATTGACCTTGGCACCTGTCGCCCGTTCACCGACTTTGGTATGAATTTCATAGGCAAAGTCAATCGGCACCGAATCCTTGGGCAGCTCGCGAACGGCTCCGTCGGGTGTAAAGACGTAGATTCTTTCTGTAAAAATATCCTCTTTAACCGAGTCTACAAAAGATTGAGCATCCCCTGCTTCTGCCTGCAGCTCTATCAGATTGTGAATCCATTTAAGTTCTTTTTGCTTGGCAACTGCCTTGCCACCACGTTTGTAGGCCCAGTGAGCAGCAACCCCGTATTCAGCGACCTGGTGCATTTCTGCCGTCCGAATCTGGAACTCGATCGGCCCTTTCGGCCCATAAACGGTCGTATGGATGGACTGGTAACCGTTGGCTTTGGGGCTAGCGATATAATCCTTAAAACGTCCGGGCATTGGCCGCCAGAGTTCATGGATATAGCCCAACATAGCGTAAACATCGCTCGGGGTTTCCATGATGCAGCGGATGGCAATGAGGTCATAGAGTTGATCAAACCGCTTCTTCTTGTCGTGCATTTTGCGGTAGATAGAGTAGATATGCTTAGGACGACCGTACACTTGGCCGTAGAGGTTACGCTCCGCTGCGTACTCGCGAATCTTGTCAACGACTTCATTGACCAAGGCTTCCCGCTCCCTACGCTTTTCACTCATCATGCGGGTAATCTTATAGAACTCCACCTCATTGAGATAGCGAAAGGCCATGTCTTCCAATTCCCACTTGACAGAGGAAATCCCCAGACGGTGGGCCAAGGGAGCGTAAATCTCCATTGTTTCACGCGAAATGCGCTCTTGTTTATCTGGTCGAAGATGTTTTAGGGTGCGCATATTGTGAAGACGGTCTGCTAGTTTCACCAAAATGACGCGCATATCCTTAGACATGGCAATTAGCATCTTGCGATGGTTTTCTGCCAGCTGCTCTTCATGGGATTTGTACTCTACCTTACCCAGCTTGGTGACGCCATCCACAATCATACGAACATCTGGACCGAACTCCGCTTCCATCTCATCCAGACTAATCTCGGTATCTTCTACAACATCATGGAGAAAGCCGCAAGCTACCGTGACCGCATCCAATTGAAGCCCCGCCAGAATCCCTGCTACTTGAATCGGGTGAACAATATAAGGTTCCCCTGACTTACGAATCTGTCCTTTGTGGGCCTCGACCGCATAGTCAAGCGCTTTTTGCACAAAGACAACATCTTCTTCTGGCAGATATTGAGCTGTCAGCGCAACGACGTCCTCTCCTGTTAAATTGATTTCTTTCATTGATTTCCCCTCATATCCAACTGTTTCCTACTATTTTACCACTTTCACCGAAAAAGAAAAAGGGTGATTCCTCACAACCCTTGTAAACAGGTGCTTTTCTGGTTTCTATCCCCCCTGACTCGCCATCCAATACTTCACGAGGCATTGATGTTTTCGCTTTCAAGCTGTATAATAGTTTTTGCAAGATTATACAACCGGAGGTTATTTATGAAATCCCAATTTAGCAAGTGCACCCTAGCGCTGAGTCTGGCCCTCTTGGCATCTGCCAATGCAGGAATCATCCATGCCAATGAAGTGACTACTGAACAACCGAGCCAGCCTAGCACCAGTCTCGAAACTAGTCCAAGCATAAGCGAAACGAGCAACCCTAGCAGCAGTACAACTGCAACAGAAACAACCGAAACCAGTCAGCCTAGCACCGAAACTACTGCTGTCACAAGCCCTAGCACAGAAGCAGCCACAGCAGAAATAACCCCTCAGGCTCTTACCGAAACTAGCCAACCCGTAGAAGGGCAGTCTGTCGATGTACGCATCCTAGCAACAACCGACCTCCATACCAACTTGGTCAACTATGATTACTATCAGGATAAACCTGTTGAAACACTAGGCTTGGCCAAAACAGCCGTCTTAATTGAAGAAGCTAAACAGGAGAATCCAAACGTCATCATGGTAGACAACGGCGACACCATTCAAGGAACTCCTCTGGGCAACTATAAATCCATCGTCGACCCGATTGAAGAAGGTGAACAACACCCTATGTACGCGGCCCTTGGCACGCTTGGTTTTGACGCCGGAACACTCGGAAACCACGAGTTCAACTACGGACTTGACTACCTGAGAAAAGTCATTGCCACTGCAGGTATGCCTCTGGTAAATGCCAATGTTATCAACCCGACGACACAGGATTTTGCCTACCAACCTTACACGATTATTCAAAAACAATTTACAGACACCGCCGGTAAAACGGTCAACCTGAATGTCGGGATTACAGGGATTGTACCCCCACAAATCCTCAACTGGGACAAGGCCTACTTGGAAGGCAAGGTGATTGTTCGCGATGCTGTTGAGGCTGTTCGTGACATCGTTCCCGTCATTCGTGAAAAAGGCGCAGACATCGTTTTGGTTCTTTCTCACTCTGGTATCGGAGATGACCAATACGAAGTTGGTGAGGAAAATGTCGGCTACCAAATCGCAAGCCTGGCTGGAGTTGATGCGGTCATCACAGGCCATTCCCACGCAGAATTTCCAGGAACAGCAGCAAAACCAAGCTTCTATGCCAAATACGCCGGTGTGGATGACACCACTGGTAAAATCAACGGAACCCCTGTCACTATGGCTGGTAAATATGGCGACCACCTAGGAGTTATTGACCTCAGCCTAACTTACACAGACGGAAAATGGACAACAACAGCAAGCAAGGCCGCTATCCGCAAGATTGACACCAAGTCTTCTGTGGCCGACAGCCGCATTGTTGACCTCGCCCAAGAAGCCCACAACGAAACCATCAAATACGTCCGCCAACAAGTCGGCGTAACAACCGCTCCAATCAACAGCTTCTTTGCCCTAGTGCAAGACGACCCATCTGTTCAAATCGTCAACAATGCCCAAATCTGGTATGCCAAACAGCAGCTAGCAGGTACTCCTGAAGCAAATCTGCCTATCCTTTCTGCCGCTGCCCCATTCAAGGCCGGCACCCGAGGCGACGCCTCGGCCTATACAGACATCCCAGCAGGTCCGATTGCCATTAAAAACGTTGCCGACCTCTATCTCTATGATAATGTTGCAGCTATTTTGAAGATCAACGGTGCCCAACTCAAAGAATGGTTGGAAATGTCTGCTGGACAATTCAACCAGATTGACCCACAGGCCACAGAACCACAAAACCTCATCAACACAGATTTTCGTACTTACAACTTCGACGTGATTGACGGCGTAACCTACCAGTACGACATCACTCAGCCAAACAAATACGACCGCAGCGGCAAGCTGGTCAATGAAAGCGCCAGCCGTGTCCGCAACCTGCAATACATGGGACAAGCTGTCACAGCAGACCAAGAATTTATCGTTGTAACCAATAACTATCGTACCAACGGCACCTTCCCTGGCGTCCGCGAAGCATCACTCAATCGTCTGCTCAATCTTGAAAATCGCCAAGCCATCATCAACTACATCATCGCTGAAAAGGTCATCAACCCGACAGCAGACAACAACTGGACCTTCACTAACAGTATCAAGGGCCTTGACCTGCGCTTTTTGACCGCTGACCGTGCCAAAGGCTTGATTGGCAACCAAGAAAGCATTATCTACCTGCAAGCTTCAACGGCAAACGAAGGCTTTGGCGAGTTCCGCTTTGTCTATACTGAGCCTAAGCCTATTCAGTTAACACCGAATACCGACCAAACCATCATTCTGTCATCTGGTCAACGGGTTACCTTGCCTGCCGATACACCTGCTCCAAGCACCAGCAAGCAAACCCTACCTAACACTGGTGAAACCCAGTCTATCCTCAGCCTCATTGGTTTGACCCTAATTGGCTTTGTCGGAAAATGGAGCAAGAAAAAAGAACACTAAAATCAGCAAGGGTTTTGGGGGCCAATAACAACAAAATAACCCAAAACTATCTATTCCATTACATTAAAAACGAACAACAATCGGTTCCTAGAAAAAGGAATCTAATCGTTGTTCGTTTTTTGATTTATCTTAAAAAATAAGTCCATATCACCGCAACAAGCACGGCCGGCAACATATTGGCCACTCGGATTTTCCTATCCCAAACGATATTGACACCGACACAAAAAATCAAGCTGGAGCCAATCAGAGAAAGGTTAGAAAGAGCCTGCGCAGTCATAAGTGGTTCAATAAGATGAGCCATCACGGTAATCAGCCCTTGAAAAAGAAAGACTGGTACCGCTGAAAAACCTGCTCCCTTTCCCAAACTAGAGGTCATGATGAAAATGATGATAAAGTCCAAAATGCTTTTGACCACCAGCAGCTGATAATCTCCTGTCAAACCATCCTGAATAGAGCCGATAATAGCCATCGCCCCGATACAGACGGTCAGCGAAGCGGTCAAAAAGGCATCTAAAAACTGAGAGTCCTGACCATTTCCAGACTTTTCCCGCAACCAAATGCCCAATCGTTCAAACCAGCCCTCAATATGAAGCACCTCGCCTATCAAGGTTCCAAGAGATAGACTCACGACCAAGAGCATCCCGTTCTGACTGCTCAAACGACCGCCCGCCACCGCTAGCAATCCTTCCAGCGTACCAGCCATCCCAAGAAATAAAATAGCAATCCCACTAGCCATGGTCAAACCAGACTGATGCCGTTCCTTGAGGAGGTGACCAAACCAGACCCCTAAAAAGCCAGCCAACGCAATGGCCAGCGTATTGATAATGGTTCCCAAAGCAAACATGGATTTACCTCAACAATTCCATCGCGTAGCTAATAGCAGATAAAGCATAAAGCGGAGCGGTTTCTGCTCGTAAGATACGAGGACCTAGACCTGTTTTGACTGCTCCTGCTCCTTCAAAAGCAGCCACTTCCTCAGGCGACACGCCGCCTTCTGGGCCGATGATAACGAGGACCGATTGGCCAACTTGTAAACCAGACAAGATTTTCACCAGGTTAGCTTGTTCGCCTTCCTTAGCGGCTTCTTCGTAAGCCAGAATAATCTGGTCAAATCCTGCTAGTTGGGCTAGGAAATCCGCTTTTTTCTCAAATAAACGAACAGCTGGAATGCGATTGCGTTTGCTTTGCTCGGCTGCTCCTTGAGCAATTTTTTCCAACTTCTCTGCTTTTTTAGCCAGTTTTTTACCATCCCATTTGACCACAGACCAGTCAGCTGGAAAGGCCCAAAGGGCTGCCATACCTAATTCTGTTGCCTTTTGGGAGACAAATTCTAGCTTATCCCCCTTGGGAAAGCCCATGGCAATGGTGACGGAAACAGGCAATTCAACATTGTCTGCAAATTCTTCGATGATTTCAACAGACTGGCTCTGGCTATCCACCACACGCGCCAAGCGTTTAATACCGTCGTCAAAGACCAAAACAATTTGGTCACCTGCCTGTAGGCGCATGACAGAAAACATGTGCTTGGCAGTATCCTTATCGCTAATCTGGAAAATGCCCTGCGGCGCTCTGCCATTGACAAAATACTGCTGCATCCTAGCCTCCAATCACGCCTGAGCGGTCAGCCGTCTTCTTAAAGACGCAGCAATTCCACTCACCCTGAATCATGTGGGTCTCAAGGAAGAAGCCAGCCGCTTCCGCAGATGCTCGCACCATGTCCCACTTATCCGCGATGATGCCGCTCATAATCAGGTAGCCTTCGTCCTTGACCAGACGGTAGGCATCCTCGGTCAGATGAATGAGAATGTCCGCCAAGATGTTGGCAACGATGACTTCCGCTTCAATGTCAACACCACGTAAAAGGTCACCTGCTGCGACATGAATATTGCTAGTATTGGCGTTAAGGTCAATATTTTCCTGAGCTACACGCACCGCCACCTCATCCAAGTCATAGGCATAAATCTCCTTGGCACCCAAGAGGGAGCTAGCAATGGAAAGGACGCCTGAACCTGTGCCAACGTCAATAACCGTTTCACCACCACGCAGGACCTGAGAAAGAGCAAAAAGGCTCATCTTAGTGGTCGGGTGGGTTCCTGTACCGAAAGCCATGCCTGGATCCAGGCGGATAATTTTCTCACCTGCAGTCACCTCATAGTCCGTCCAAGACGGCACAATGGTCAAATCGTGGGTGATGCGGGATGGCTCATAGTATTTCTTCCAGTTGTCCGCCCAGTCTTCCTCTGCCAATTCCTGACTTTCTAAGCTAATCTGACCTGTTTCCAAGCCAAATCCTGTCAAATCCGCCAAGCGAGTAGCTAAAACTGCCTTGATTTCCTCAATATCCAAAGTGTCAGGATAGTAGGCCGTAATGGCAATCATGTCTGACTGCTCCACCTCGGGATAGAGTTCACCAAAACGATCCTCCTGCCCCACATAGTCAGCTGAATCGCTAATAGCCACTCCCTGACTGCCCGTTTCAATCATGAGATTTGAAACTGCCTCTTCTGCATCACGATGAACGTGAATCGTTAATTCTTGCCATGAGTTCATGTTTGTTTTCCTTTTCTACTCTATATCAACTAATTTAAAAATACTTTTACCAATAACTGTAATAATATTTTTTCTCAATTGTTGTTCTAATTCCGAGTCAATTCCGCAATTGTTAACAAACCTATCTTCAAAAGTTGTATACAGACGTCTCACTCGAATTGGATTTCCGGCATCAAAATTTTCAACATAGTGGTAAATGATTATCGGAACACCACGCTCTAATGAACATTTTGCTACTTTTTCCCAAAGATAGCTATCTGTCTGTCCCAATGATGCTCCATAAATAATGAGAATATCTGAATTTTTGATAATTTGTTCGTTTCTAATATCTAGATTTTCACGAACTCCTGAGAGACTCAAATTTTTTATTAAAAATTCTTTCTGCTCCTCAGAAAATTCATCCGATAGCTGTTCTGAATTACTGACACCAAGGATTGTGTTCAATTCTAAACTTCCATGGCAGTGAATCGGTTTTCTCACAATAAAATTATACGTTGAACTTGAACTAGACCGATAGTTGTTCTTATATGTATCCTTCGACTTCTCAAATAATTTATCTAATACATTAGTATAATTTAATGTCATTAAATTAACAATGTCATGTTCAAACCTATTTTCATCGAAAAGTTTAGTAATTAGTGGCTGATTTAGGTTGGGTAAATCACTAATTAAGCGGTTGAATGTCTCTCCAAAATCAATAATTTTTTGTTCATATTCAAATGACTTTTGAACATCACTTAAATAAAATCGTAAATCATCAATTACATCAGATAAATCATTAATAAACTTTTCTTTTGCATCATTGGTCTTAGTAATCTCTTCATTATCCCTAGTCAATTTTCCAATCGATAACTCAAAGTCTGACCAGTTCTCATAATCATTCACTTTGTCCTTGAAAAGGGCTTCATATATAAAGTTTGAATAGTCATTTTTCTCTTTCTTATTTTGATAAATTTCATTTTGAAATTCATAAAAGTTTTTATACTTTGTTTTTAGACCATATTGTATATCTAATCCGTTTCCAACAATATAAGTAATGTACATTTCCCCTCCAAAGTATTTTCTCATCCATTATTACAAATTGTATACAATTTTATTTAAAATTATTGTACCGATTTCTAGCCCATTTTACAAGTTAATGTTATGATAAACTAATGGTCATCATAGCTTTTGCAAGCTTACTTGTAAATATGCTTGGTTTGATCATTACAACCATCGTAACCATGCTAGATAAAAAATAGACCGCCCCAGATTTCAAGCTGGCGGTCTATTTTGTCCAAAAGCTGAACCATCGTTATGGTCCTACTGGGCGTTGAGCTGGAACTCAGCGCCTTTTCTATTTTTATAATAGCAAAAATTTCACTTGCAGTCAAGCAAGAGAGAAAACAGAATGTCAAATAGAATCTATTACCCTCAATTCTATACCAACTGCGCCGTACTGTTCTAATTGTTCTCGTGAATAGTAAACTTCCATATCTTCTGGTTTCGCCTCTCCGACATTGCTTTTCGTATACCCACAAGACAACAAATCCAGTTCTCGATATAACTGGGTAAAATTATCAAATATATGAATGTCTAGCACTTCTGTTTTCAGCACCTTAGCCTGATTTTCTGTACAATAAAAATGGATGCCATCTCCAATTTGTATATGCTTGCGCTTCTCGTCATAAAGTCGTAGTTCAGTGGTCTTCTGACCAGACTTCATCATTTCAAAAGGTTTTGGAGCCAATAACATTTCATGAACCATCTCAATACCTCGGATATGGGTAAAATTCCCCTTCCACCAATTCTGCTCTGCCTTTTTCAAAAGCCTCTCCGTCCCAAGCAATGGCAAACTCTTGGGCTTCTGGGTCCGCCAAAAAGTCCATGAGTTCATCTAGACCTTGGTCGGCGGTGTCCTTGAGAAAGTCTGCGAAATAGGTCAGAAACTCGGCTGAAAAGCCCTTCTTGGCGTCAAATGGCAGAGCGACCAGGTAGTCTTCCTCGTCAAAGCGAGACTTGTCCTGATTGTAGAAAAGGACATACTCCTCCAGGAAAATATCCTCCGCAGACGCATTGCCTTCGTCGTCCACCGTTTCGATCCCAGCCACATTTTGCGCTTCCAAGATAAAAGCCAATTCAACAGCGTGGTTCTTCTTGTCCCAGTTGAGCTCGTAATCATAAGTAAAATGTTTGTCCAGTGCTGCTTCCAGCACATCTAAAAAGCCATGTTTCGCCATTCTATTTCCTCTTTTCTATAAATTCCAATAAATTTATTTCTCGCCCGTATTTGACGGAAGCCCGCTCGTCTTTCTCCAAAATGGACTTGGTTAAATCTAGTTGATTTACCGCTGCTAAGGCTACAGCATAGTGAATAACATCAGCTAGTTCTTCTGCTAGACAAGCAGAGCTGTCTTCTTCGCCGTCCATCATCTTGCGGCCTGCACGCTTGTTCAGCAGCTCTGCCACTTCACCAATTTCTTCCACTAATTTCATAAAGAGACTTTGCTCTGGAACTGTCGTCCCATAGTGGTCACGCAAGTATTCTTCCAAAACACTCACCGTCAACTCCGCCATCTTCGTTTCTCTCCAAATCCTAAAATTGTAGTATAATGATTATACCATAAATGCACTGAAAGGAAGCCTATGCCAGCCAATCTCGCCCTTCGTATGCGGCCCAAATCCATTGATGAGGTAATCGGTCAGGAGCACCTGGTCGGTCCTGGAAAGATTATCCGCCGCATGATTGATGCCAATATGCTGTCGTCCATGATTCTCTACGGTCCGCCAGGGATTGGCAAGACCTCGATTGCGTCCGCCATTGCTGGCACGACCAAGTATGCCTTTCGGACCTTTAATGCCACGACAGATAACCAAAAACGCCTGCAGGAAATCGCTGAGGAAGCTAAATTTTCTGGCGGTCTGGTTCTCATGCTCGATGAGATCCACCGCCTCAACAAGACCAAACAGGACTTTCTACTTCCTCTCTTGGAAAATGGCAATATTATCATGATTGGGGCAACGACTGAAAATCCCTTCTTCTCAATTCTGCCTGCCATTCGCAGTCGGGTGCAGATTTTTGAATTGCAGCCTTTGCAAACCAGCCACATCCGACAAGCCTTGGAACTAGCTCTGACAGACACCGAACGCGGTTTTGATTTCCCCGTCACCATTGAGCCTGAGGCTCTGGATTTTCTGGCAAATGCTACCAACGGCGACCTGCGTGCCGCTTACAATTCGCTGGAATTAGCTGTGCTTTCCACCAAGGAAAGCGACGACGGTAGCCGCCACATTGACCTAGACGCTGTGGAAAATAGCCTGCAAAAGTCCTACATCAGCATGGACAAGAACGGCGATGCCCATTACGACATCCTCTCGGCCCTGCAGAAATCCATTCGGGGGAGTGATGTCAATGCTAGCCTCCACTATGCCGCTCGTTTGATTGAGGCAGAAGACCTGCCTAGTCTGGCTCGTCGCTTGACGGTCATTGCCTATGAAGACATCGGATTGGCCAATCCAGAGGCACAGATTCATACCGTGACAGCCCTTGAAGCGGCCCAGAAAATCGGATTTCCAGAAGCCCGGATTTTGATTGCCAATGTAGTCATTGATTTGGCCCTTTCTCCAAAATCCAATTCTGCCTATCTGGCTATGGACGCGGCCCTAGCTGATTTGCGGAAAAACGGTCATCTGCCTATTCCCAATCACCTGCGGGATGGCCACTATGCTGGCAGCAAGGAGCTGGGAAATGCCATTGGCTACCAGTATCCACATGCCTATCCTGAAAAATGGGTAGACCAGCAATACCTGCCCGACAAGTTACTTCATGCGGACTACTTTACCGCCAACGACACTGGGAAATACGAGCGGGCCTTGGGTTTGACCCAAGAAAAAATCAAAAAATTACAAAAAAATCGGCAGAAAAACAACTGAGAACAGGGGGTTGTCTGACAACGCTTCCATTTTTTGTACGATTTTCTCTTGATTTTTATCCAAAATGTGGTAAGATAAAATCAGAAATAAGAACTGCTGTGGTATACGAATTCATACCTATGTGTTGACCGACTATTTTTGTATTACTAGGGAGACAAAGATCTTTTGACAGTATGCAGGCTGGCACACCCAGAAGCAACTAAGTCAGAAACACGTCACCCACCTGCTTTTAGCGTGCGGGATCAATACAATCTTTGAATAACCGGTACCAATACAGCATTTTTCTTTCCCTTCCTTAGCTCAGTTGGTAGAGCAGTGGACTCTTAATCCATGGGTCGAAGGTTCGAGTCCTTCAGGGAGGATAATTCGATATCTCCTTAAGCCTTGTCCTGCAAGGCTTTTTCTTGTTTTTGAAGGAAATTTGGTCAAAATTTGGTCAAAAACTCTTTTTCTTAAAATCATCTTTGAATAACTAACAATTCTCTTATTTCCTGAAAACCTTCTTTTTCAATTTCCTGTAATAAATGACCATAGGTTTCCATTAGCTGCTGAATATCTTTATGACCTAAGATTTTAGCTACCACCCAAATATCAACTTTCTTAGCTAATAAATAACTTCCATAGCTATGCCTTCCACTATAAGCAGTCAACTTATAGTCACAGCCCATACCTGCTAACACTTTATTTAAATACTTACTAATAGCTGTACTTGTTGGAACTCCATATAACCAATCAAAAAATACCAATTTTTCAGGATTAGTTACCCCTTTTTCTGACAAAATCCGTTCTTGTTTATGCTGTAAAAGTTTTAAAATAGTAGCCAACTCAGCACTCATCGGAACTACTCTCTCTGACCACTTATTTTTTGAAGGATAAAAACTATTGCTATCTCCTGAATAGCGACGATAAGTCTTTATGACCATCTTTTCAAAATCAATATCAGGCCAACATAAACCTGCTCCCTCTCCCGGACGAAAACCAGTTGTGAAGTACAAATATAATAGCACCGGTGTAACTGAGTCACTTTCAGAAATACGCTTTTTCAACTCAATTAGCAATCTTTCATATTCTTCCATACTTCTAATATGTTTGTCGGCAGCCTTTTTTCTACTTGTTTCACCTTCAAAAACGATTTCCTCAGTGAAATTAGTAAGTAACGCGCCATCACGTTGAGCCATCACTAAAACAGATTGAACAACTTTATTAAAACGTCTAACTTGATCTACTAAGACTCTGCTACAATAGTCATTTATAAACTTTTGGTATTGACTATGCGTTATTTCAGTTACAGGCATATCTCCAAAATTTTCCTTAATGACTTTGCCACGTTGAATATGCTTATCTTTAGATGATTTTGCTAATTTACTTGGTACAATTATCAACTCATGCCACTTGAGCCACAATTCGTACAAAGTAGCTTTTGGTGTAAAAACATTCGTCAAAAGCAATTTTCTTTCAATTTCAACCGCATTATACATAGCTTCTCTCTTGGTTTTAAACCCTGAATCAAAAGCTATTACACAACCTTTTTTATCAAATACTCTATAATCCCAAAGTTTATGTTTACCTCTTTTTCTATATGATATAGACACTTCTTCTCCTTTCCAATCAAGGAGTTTATCCCTGATAGTATATCACATTTATTTAAACAACAATATTGACGCAAAGTTTTCTTCAAAATATTTTCGTGTTCTGGATGCCAAAAATCTGTATGGACTACCTTTTCTTATTGGGTATAATACAAACCCGTTCTTGTTTCGTTCAATGTCCATTTCATCTTTAAAACGCGGATTTAACAAAATTTCGTTAATCAGTGTGCTGCGACTAATGCTCAATAACTCTAATACATCATCAACAACCCACCAACGCCCTTCCTCAGACTTGGCCAGCAATTCTAAGTACTCTTCTTTATCCATCACTACCAGATTTTCTGGTACAGGTATTGATACATTGAATACCTGACTTTGTTTTAATTTTTGCTTTTCTAATAATGCTCCCATATAATTCCTCTTTCTATTATCCGAACAAAATCTCACATCGATAAGCCGATGTCGGTTGGTTTTACCGAACAAAACCTCGCCCAGGTAGCCAACTTTTTCGATTCTATTCCGAACATTCGATAGATGTTAAAAACAAAAAAATAAAGCAAGCCACAAAGCAGTGACTTGCTTCTCTATTATCCAAACAAAATCTCACATCGATAAGCCGACATTGGCAGATTTTCCCGAACAAACCCTTGTCCAGGTAGCCAACTTTTTCGATTCTATTCCGAACATTCCTATCTATGACCAATTACATAAGAAAGGGTTCTTGCAGTTGAGGCATCAATAACCCTATAATTAACCATACCCAGACCTTTAAGATTGGCTTCTGAAATCAAGATAGAACCATCTGACTTCACATCTTCCACAAAAGCTACATGTCCATATGTAGGATCTGATATTAACTCATACGGACTGAAAGAAATAGCAGCATGTTTCGTAGGTACATGTGTCACTACATATCCTGCTTTAAACTTCCAATCTCCACCATTGCCCATATACGGATCAAAGTGAATACCAAATGTTTTAGCTCGATTAAACACAAACCAAGTACATTGACCCCACGGATACGATTGTGCAATATACCCGTTAATATCAATTGGACTATCCAATGTATAGCCACTAGGTAAGTCAAGTGTTATTTCACCCGGATTAGCGACTCCAGTTCCTCTAACAGTATTTCTACTTAGAGGAGCTTGCGGAGTACCACCATTCGCGTTGATAAAATCATCAACTCGCTTCATGACCTCGGCTCTACGTTTTCCACTGCCAGAAGTGTCTGTAAAATACAGACCACCTTCTGTGCTTACATTTAAGCTGCCGCTAGCATGTTTTCTAGCCTTATCATCTTGTACCTTGAAAGACTCATTTTTATTTGCCTTCAATGTAACCTTAGCAAGCTCGACAATCGCTATCTTGTCATTATAATTTGCCGCATTTTCCGGATTGCTATCAAAAGCACCATAGCCGAACATGTTAGCCCCGGGCAAACGAGCTACTCCAGCAGTACCAAAGCCGGATTCCATCTGTGCCATAGCCACGATAGCTCGGACATCCACACCACTCTCACGCTCCCACTCCAAAAGCAAACGACCATTGATACGGCTCTTATCATAATCAATACCAGTTGAGGCCAAATAACCATCTAACTGAGTAGCAGTAATACCAAAACGCTTAACGAAAAGATTATGTGTATATGGATCACCCGTAGACCAACTGTTGGTATATTCCGAGGTGTCCGAACGGCCAGATGAAAACAACATCAAAATAATTACAGGCAAAATCAAAGGGAATAATACCAAACAACATACAAAAAACTTAGCTAATCTTTTCTTGCTTTTCATGGTTATTTCTTAATTCGTTTTAAGAACGAGACAAGATTGTCTCGCCAAAAAACAACCGCAGCCCCTGCCAAGGCAAAGACTCCAAGGAAGAACAAGATAATATTAAGCTCTTCACCTGTACGAGGAAGAACCTTTAATTCACCTGTATTCGTTTTAACCGCAACCGTGCCATCAGATTGCTTTACAGCCCCAATTTCAACAGCTTCTTTCAAGACTGGCCCAGCTTCAGTCTGAACCAATACAGCACCATCTTGCGTGCTTAGAATAACATCACCCTTATTCGTCACAATGGGCTCATCAATGACAGGTGTAGTGATAGGTTTAGCTTCACCCGTACTGCTTGCCCCGGTATTTTCTTCAGCTTTAATAGTAGCCTCATCTTTCACAACAGGAGCTGTCACTGTTTCTTCAGTTGGTTTTTCTCCCACGGTTGTTTCAATGGCTGGAGGTGTATTAGGGTCAACCGGTACTTCTTCAGTTGATTCAATCGGTTTATCAGTTTCAATAGTCGTTCCTGATTCCTCAATAGGTTTTTCATCAGGTGTAGGAACAACTTCAGCGGATGAACCTGATTCATTGACAATATTCTCTGTTGTTACAACTTCCTCAATAGGCGCATCAACCGCAACAGTAACCACTGTTTCTGCAGGAGGCACTGGAACAGCCTCATCTGCTTTTACAACTGAAGATAAGCAACCACTTAGCACTAAAGCACTAATCACATAATGTTTTTTCATATTCTTTCCTTTCTTTTTAAACGTCCTAATACAGACGTTGAAGTAGATTGTTTTTCTGATCTAGAATTTGAGAGGATTTTCTTCTTACGAAAATCTACAAATACTGAACGAGATTCTAATGATGTTTTCGTCTTTATCGACGGTGTTGATTGAAACAACGAGGAAGTCGATTCAGAACGAGTAGGAGATTTTAAAGGCTTGACCTTAACTGAAGGGATAGAGCCTGACACTGAAGGTTTCGTTTCAGAATTAAGTTGAGCTTCTGAAGATCTGACCTTGACTGAAGGTACTTTCTGAAGCACTGACTTATCAAATCCTGATGGATCATGAAATTTCAGTGGTTTGGTTTCTGACTTGCGAAACTTCTCTGTTGCTCGTCGGAATTGAATAGCATTATTTAAACGCTTAATTCTCTGTCTGCGATTGGTTAGGTCAAGTCGGCCTGCCGCAATTTTATTTTGAGCAGACAATGATTTTTCCTGATGTTCTCTGCTTTCTAAACTATCTTGACGATAGCCTTTTGACATCAGGTCATGGATTAAAACTTGCCCCTTATGTTTCATATCCGCAATTTTTTGACGTGACTCAGAACGTTTCAAAAACTTAACTTCCTTATCTCTTTCTGTTTTCAAAGAAGCGACTTCAAAACTATCACCAGCACGCATTTTACGATTAACAGAACGATTAGTTGATATATGTTGATACCCCTTAGATACCATATCATAACCAATCTTAGTGCCTGCGGTGGCCAACAACATCCCACCTCTAGTAGGCTTCTGTAACATTTCAAGACCCTTGCTTGCCGTCTGGATTGTCTTCTGCTTAAAGGTATTTAAAATCCGACCAGCAGGCGCTAAACGACCTCTTGTAAATAATCTTCCAATCCAACCTCTAAATCTCCACATCAGATAATAAGTGACAGCACGCATAAATACAGACATGATAATACTTCCACCAAACAACAACAAATAAAAATCATTTAAGGAAGTATTGAACAGCATAAACAGCGTTGAAAAAATACCAACCAAACCAGAGATTAACAACGCACCGGCAACCGTCTTAGAAGTGTTGAAAATCACCTGAGAGAAGAATGGGAAAATAGCTATCAGCAATAAAAATGGTAAAAAGTAAAAGATAAACAATACCGAGGTCTTCAGGAAGAAACCAAAGATAGAAAAGGCAACTAGCACAATACCAAACAAATTAACTTCTACAAACATCACTAATATGTAAGCAAACTTATTCCCTAAAGTACGGATATTTTTAACAATCGGTTCTTCCTTCGTACCAACTACATTCTTAATAAGTTCTCCTAAAATCCTATAATCATCATTACCATCACGATAGCCAAACAGGGCTATAAGCTGATCGTCCGTTAGGTTATATTTACCATCTTTAGACATATCTGCGTTCATACCCTGATAGGGTTTCCACATAACTTCTTCAAAGTAGGTCACAAGCGCCTGATTATCAGATGAACCCGTAAAACCATCCATCACACTTGAGGCTATATCATCTATTGTCGTTGATACACGATTATAGACCATAGACACGCCTGTTTCACCATTGCCAAGCGGGATATAGGCAGCACGAACAAAGGACATGGTAAAGATACCTACAAGCATGATTTTAAAGATTGAACCACGACGGGTCACCTGCATATACAAAGCGTAGAGAAATAAAAAGACAACTGCGTATGGTACAATCGCATTGAATACTGTTTCAAAAAAGGTTGCATTCTGATTGATAACCTTTTCAATCAGATCATCTACCGCACCCGTACCAGCACCCAAAACGTCATATAGCTTAACATAGATTTCAAAGAAGAATTTCGCAAGCCATATCACACCATTAAAGATACTGTTCCATACATAGTCCAAACCGCTTAAAGGATTCCAATCAACATCCAACAACAGTTTTGAACCAATATCAGCTAAATCAATTTCTTGACCGGACTGAATCACATAGAAAGCACCATCTTTATACTCAAACAAGTTTGTACTCATTCCAGCGCCTCCCAACTGTTCTTCTCGTCCTTGGACTTGACCTTGACAGTATCAAACAATCGAGCCATTTCTGGGAAGATAGTACCATCTACTGTCATCCGCTCTTTTCGACCGTAAGTGTCATAGTAGATACATTGGGCCATTGTCATGTTCTGTAGCCACATCTGAGTTTCTTGAGTTATCGGCACTTTGATGAAGTCCAAAACCCTATCCGGATTTTTTTCTTCGTAAAAGGCAAATACCGTACCGAAACCTGTTTCATCTCCACCTGTTTCAATGTCTGCCACTGACTGAGTACCCACTAATAAGAAATTGTTCTGCGACCTACCCAAACGCTTAATATCATTTAGGATTTTTTGACCGGCAGAAGTAGACTTATACAGCCACACCTCATCCATAATCATAAGCGTTTCTTCTGAATGGTCATCAGAGCCAAACTTCTTACAGAAATAGCCAATTGCATATAAGATTACCAGACCGTCACGCTCTGAGTCAGTGATTTCCAATTTTGAAGACTCCAGAGGCAGTTCCAAATTTTTGATACCCACAACTGTAATTTTAGAAGTGGTATCAATACCTTTGTTTTCTCCTCTCGAAAACGCAACGTTTAAAACCGAATCGGTGGACTTAGTAAACAACAGCTCTCCTAAATCACACACTTCCTCAATTTCTGACTTAGCCATCAGTTCAAAGACATGCAGCATACCTCGTTCAAGACCTGCTTCTTTATCAGAATACACTTGGTTCAAAGCCTCAAGGAAACCTTTTTCTTGCTTATCAGACATAGCCGGTTTAATCGTCTTAACCATTGTTGTTGCCAAGGATTTCCCTTCTGCACGATCCAAGAATACAATCGGATCAAGCATGCCCTTGTTCTCTTTGTTTTTAACATCCAGAGAAACAAAATTAAAAGAACGTATGTAGCGAACCAATTCCGGATAGAGGCCTGCCACTTCCAGCTCATCCGCAACTTTTAAGAATTGACCTTTGATTTCATCTTTAGGGTCAATATACAGAGATTTGGTTCTTAGTAGACTGTGATACACAAAAAGCAACTTAAGCAAGAACGACTTTCCAGAGCCTGTATCACCCGTTACGGCAATATGAGGATTGTTTGTCACCTTTCCATGCACATCCTGCTTATTAGCTTCCAAAACATCAGAAAAAACCAAATTAACAGACGAAGCAAGAGCAGCCCGATAATCTCCAAACCAAGACTCAATTTGATTATCAACCTTGCCAAGATAGAAACCGACATCCGTTCCAACTTTTTGACTAACAAAAAAGAGGTTTTCCGCAAAACCTTCAATTGAAATTTTTTGGATGAAGTTCCTATCCGAAAATTCTAACGTCTTACCAAGCATGGTCTTATAAAAGAGGTATACTTGATCTGCATTTGCTTCCAACACACCAACCCCAATAGAGGACAGAGTGCCTCGAAGGATATTTCTTCTAGCTTTTAATTCTTCCAGACTGTCCGCTGTTAGAATCAAAACATGCATATAAGAAATCATTTTTTCACCTGCAGAAATACGTTCTTCAATATCTTCTAACAGATGATGATCCACAACTTGCTTCGTTTTGACTCCATCACCTTCTTTTTCGTTGTCTATCACTGCATTTTTAATCTTATCCTGCGCTCGCTTGGTTTGACCCATTAGCGAAAAATAGCCCTTTGTACTAGGAAACTTAGCTTTAATCTTGCTTTCAACAGAGAAATTTAACTTGTGAATTTCTTCCATCAAATGCAGGTACGACACATTGGTTGGCAACTGGTCAACCGGATAGAAACCAACATAGGACTCCTCGTCTACACTAGACAGCTTCAAGACACTGACATTCTCAAAACTGATATTGACATCATCCAAATTCTGGACAGAACTTTTAACACTCAGAATCTCATAGTCCTTATCATAGTGCATACCACGAAGGTACTGAATACGGTTCAGTAAGATAGACTCTTCCACAGGAATACGAACCGCATTTAGCAAGGTTAAGTGTTTTTCCAGAACCAGCCGCTGCTCATGGTATTTCTTGTGCCAATCGGACGAAATATCTTCTTGTAAGCCCAAGCCTTGAAGAACCACATCTTTTACATGACGGTAGCCCTGCCTCATGACTTCTTTCATATCAACAGAAATATGTAGAGATTTTAGAGGCACTGTCAAATAATGATAATACTCAAACGGCTGACCGTTTGTTTCATAAATGGATTGAATCATCTTATTAAAGATAGTGTTCGCAAGGTCAATATAGACCTCATCATCATCTAAGCGCTCAGATAATTTTTCCATAATGTCAATAATATCCCTTGGCATAGGCACGTCATTGATTTCAAAATCCACATAGGGAATTAAATCGCCCACCACCGCAGAAACAATAGCTTTGGTTTTTTCCTTGCCTTCTGAAGACATAGTATTGGCCACCATAGAAGGAATCCTGTATATGCCAAATACAGAACCATCCCGCATCAATACCAAGTTCTCATGAAAAGCCCAAACGTTACTTTCTTCTAATTTTGTTACTCTCAATTATCTTCTCCTTCCAAGTCATGCCTTTGATAAACCTTACCCTTGTTGATATAAATCTGCCGCTCTTTTCGTCCATAAGTGAAGTAATAGACCAAATAATCTTTGAAATAAAAGGCAAATGGTCTGCCATCTACTTTCAAATCCTCAAGAATACCTGCTACTACCCAAGATGAAAAAACAGTCAGCATGATGTTATAATTCAAGGGTATAAAGCGCATCATCCTAATTAAGAGAAAGAATACAAGCGCTAAGATAGTGAAGTAGACGAACCTTGAGAACTTTACCGCAGAGCTAAAAGTATAAATTTTGGCTATGGATCTAATCCAATGAGGCTGCTCTAATGCCTCTTTGTAGGAAAATAGTTTCTTGTCTTTCATCTACTTCCCCTTTCTTAACTAAAGAAGTCAATAACCGCTTTAGCGAACGGCTCCAAAGCCTGAAGAACCGAAATGACATTGTGCATGATATAATACAGCCCCGCTCCACCTAGAAGAGTTCCAATAGCTAGCGTAGGCTTTTTCTGCTTAAACAAAAAAAAGCCGAAGCCAAAAGCAACTGCCCCTGCCAACAGCGGATCACCAAATTGTTTAATAATATAGTTGTACGTTTCCATATAATTCTATTTCTCCTCTTTTTCGTTATAGCCAAACGGAATACCATGGCTTAATTTTTCAATGAAATATCCATCATCCTTCTGGACAATTTCAAAGCTAAAGTTTTCACTACGAGTATTGCCGACCGTTTCAAAAGTGGCCTGTGCATACACCCGCATAGTGTCTGAGCTTTCATCTACATATGCCCAATCAAGAGTCTTAAATTTCGTAGCAGTTAGAACCGTTACGTCCTTAGCAATCAAATTTAAGTTATCCTGACTAGATACATAGTTCACAAAAAATAAGTTCAAGAAGTCTTTCAAGTCCGAATACTTGTCCGAATTCAGCACATTGTCAGCCTCTAACACCATTTTTTTATCATCTGCTAGTTCTTCTAACTGATTAGACCTAACAGACTGAAAATAAGGCAAATCAGAGATATAATACTTATCCCCAACAACAATATAAGGCACATTAAATTCCACCGCATTATCTAGCCTGCGCACAACATCTTCTGTACCTTCACGAGTCGTTGAGGTGACAGTGTACGAAACCAAATAGGTCGCATGAGTGTCAGTTAATTCTAGTAGCCTGTAAGTATTCAAAACACTTGGCTGCCTTGTATAACCTTGATTTTTTGAAACCACACTGTCCGCATAAAAGCTATCCAGCTTTTCAATCTGAGTGGTCTGTATAGCTGTATCTTCCGAAAAATTGAAATAATAATAAACGAAATTATTTAGGTAATTTTCCAGACGACGATTTTCTGCTGTCTTCTCAGACAATACCTGTCGAACAGGTTCTGTCGGCCTCGTGTTTCTAATCAAATTTGAAACAATAACCAAGAAAGAAAGAAGCACAAACACTACCAAACCAGCCAGAAAAATCCTGTTGTAATTCTTCTGGTTAAAACGCTTCGGTAGAATTTCTTTCTTTTCCTTGCTTTTAATCTTTTTAATCAACTATCTTCTCCTTTCAATTTACTTTGAAATAAAAACCTTGAGATGTATTTAACAGCTCCCCAGATGAAACAAAGGCAACAATGAAATTAACCCAAGTATTTGTTTTGCGAAAAATTCTAATCAAAGTATCCGCATCATAATACTTAGATACTTCTATCATTGCTTCTTCTTCATCCTTGGACAAGAAAGCATAACGATTTGTCAAAATAGATTCAATCGAAAACGAATGGTTACCTAGCATATGACATACTAAGAAATCATTTCCAGAATAAGCTGATTTGATTAAATCCCTAATCCGGTAAGCTTCTTCCAAAGTCAGGATTCTTTCAATTTGCCAGTCTTCAAAACCAACAATCATTAAATCAGAGTTGTAGTCATAGCCTAAATCAACTAAACGCTGCCGAATATCTTCTTCGTTAAATCGCATCAGGTCAACTGGTCTAGGCAGGAATTGACCTGAACCATCCTTATACAATCTAATTTTTGCTAACATGACTAAATCCCTTCCGCTATTCTATTGACCATCTCTAAATCATAAAGTGTAGCCTGTCCAAGAGGAAGTACCTCAACCCCTTCAAAAGCCACAATTTCCACCTCGTCATCATAAGAACAAGAATGTCCAATGGCAGACAACTTACCAAAATAAAACGGAAAGCTAAACCAAGCTTTCCGACCATTTTTAGGATTTCTAATCAATGCTTTCATATTTTATTGTCCTTAATACTTCTTCCATGACTAGTCCTCCGACACAAAATGATAAAATTCTTCCGCAAGTTCATTATAGGCCGCTATGTCACCTTCAATCTTAAAAGCATCACTTGCTTCCAAAAAACCTGAGTCAACCATTTCTTCAAGGTCTTTATGCATTTCACAACACATTTCACCATAGGTCAATTCTTTCAACTTTTCATATGAACGGTTCATAGAGTAGAATTTCTTCTCATCAGAACGTGAATAATCAATTTGATACATTTTTACTGACATAATTTTCTCCTTACCAAAATAAAAAGAGATAGGAAAAACCTATCTCTTGAACTACTTGAACTCTTCTAGTTTGTGTCCAATAGCCGACATAGCCTTGTGAGCTTTCTGTACCTGATTATTCTGATAGTAGAAGCTTTTCAAATGTTGAGCCAACATATCAAGCATGTACGGCGGCAAAGTCAATCCCTCACGATTTTTCAAGAGTCCATTCAACTCCCCAGCTTTTGTCCACGCTTCTTCCCAATTATAGGTCACAAGCGCTTGTGACAATTCCTGAGATACTGCCAACAACTTCTTATCCGCATCTGTACGATTATTTGCCATTTTATTTTACCTTTTTTCTTTCTCATTTTTATTTTTTATCCTATATCCGTATATAAGTTTTAACAGTTGGACTTCTCACCCGATATTCAAAAATCATTGTTCTTTTCCTTTCAATCTTAATCAAACGTTCTTAAATGCTTCAGTAGCTTAAAAGTACTAATCAGGCTTATCATACAAGCACATTGCATCTCAAGCGATTCTAACAACAACTCATCTTGTAATTCTCTACGTTTCCTGATTGCTAAGTTTTTTAGTTCTACTGCATATTCACGTTGTAATTTCTTCAAAGTTTGAGTCAAGCCTCTATCCCCACGATAAGCCCAAAATTTCATCTTTTTAGTAACTTCATCCATCCCTTGTCTTAATTCTAAAAAACGTCCGGATTGTATTTCTGGTTTGTAAAAATAACTTTCAGGCAAATAAAAAACGACCTGCTCAATGATTAGGTCAATATTTTCTATATTTCTAGCTAAATAATCCTCAATTTCATTCAATCAATCCACAACCACCCTTTCTTTAATCATTCCCTCAGGTATTCCTCAATATCTTTCCTAGTGCCTGAACCCAATAAATCCAGAATTTTTTGACCTCGTTCACTGATTTCCCCGGACTCTAATATCATTTCAAGATATTGAGTATTCATTATCTTATCCGCCTCATCAATCAAGGCCAAAGAATCCGCAACTTGAAACATCAGCCACTTGACCGTGCGCTCAATCGAATAAGCTTCAGGACTAACAGATAATTTCAAAGGCTCAACGCCACCAAAAAGGCTTTGCCATTTCTTATCCGGAAGAAATGCGCCATAAGGATTCGTACCGTCATAAACTTGTATTTCCTTGTTAATAATTCCCTTAGCAATTTCTGCAAGGTCAATACCACAGACATACTCCTCAACAGCCTTATGCGCCTTCTCCTGAGAAAATCTCAACTCATACCTGTTCCAAATCCCGAAAACTTCCAAAGACTCACTAAGAGTCATTTTCTCCTTTCTAGCAATCTCATAGCGTTTCTCATAAAAGTTGAAATACAAATTTGATTGACGAGAACCAAAATAAAGCGAAATACCTTGGCCGCCATCATCTGTCAAATCCATTTCATTGACTTTATGAAATAATAACTGTCCACCGCCAATGTGATTCCAAGTTTTCAATTTATCAAACACGACCTGCCCTTGATAGACCCTTGCTATCATGTCCGACAACAGGAAATGCTCAGATTCATTTTCAAATCCTCTATACATTTCATCCATAGCCACATCTAATCGAGTCACTTTCATATCATCACGTTCGAAATAAAGCTTTTGTAAAAAATCAGACCAAGTAAGACCCTCTCTTTCAAATATCAATTCCATTTGACGGCAGCCAGCTCCTGAGAGCTGCAAGGTAATTTGATAGTTTTCTGTTTTTGACTTATCACCAAAATCAAAAATCCAAATGTCACCTCTGCGCCATAAGTGCGTATACATCATCATCTTTGTTTCCTCAGACACAAACTCATCTAGTCTACAACAAAGAAATTTACGACAAAAGAAATCCAAATCCCTTACATGTTTAAATGTAATACGTAAATAGTCAATCATCACTCGTAAATTTCCTTGACTATTAGAAACATACCCCAAAAGCGACTTAATCTCTCTATACTTTTCAACCGTTAACATCCGTCTGCCTTGTTCCCACGACCGGATAGAATCAACAGCTATCCCTGTCAGTTCTGAAAACTGCTTCTGGCTAGTTTTTGTTGATTTTCTCAACGCTATTAAGTGCTTCCCACCGATAAATTTTCCTATAGACAAACCTTAACCCCCTAGTACGTTTTTTTTCGCAAAATTAGTACACTTTAAAAATCGCGGAATCCGTTGAGCCACCTACGATTAGGACTGGTTGGAAACTGCATTTTTTCATTTTCTACCCCCCTATTAGAAATTTGGGGGTCAAATTCAAAAATCCGTAGCCCTTTCCGCCTTCAGGCTTCAGGCTTCGGGCTTCGGGTTCGCTCCGCTCACCCTTGCCCTTGCCCTTGCCCTTGGCTCTCAGAACTACGGATTTTCTCCTTCAAAATAGACCTCAACAGCCTTAGCATAGCTTGGTTGACCCTTTTCAAATTCAGACACTACCCCCTTCAGGATAATTTCCTGCTCCGGTGTCAAACACAAACTATTATCCATCTTTTCAAATTCATGACCTAGGCCGCGTAGAATATCAATAATTTTTCGCAGAACTTTTATATCAAGACCTGTTTCAACCGCATAATCTTTAAGCAATTTCAACTCACTAGACACATCATCCTGTCCTTCATCAAAAACATCAGCTTCATCAGTTTTTAACACTCCCACTTCAGACATACCAAAAACCGAAAACTCCTCACCTTCAAATGGAATTACTGACATAGACTGAAACAACTCAATAAAAGAAAAACCTTCATCAAATGGAACAAACGGTGAGAAAAACTCTTGGGCAATCTCGCCACCATTGGCAATATAGCCACGACCACGAACTTTTTTTCCATTGATTTTATCAATCTTCTTAAATTCTTTATTCCTATTAGCCTCCCCATACATCATGTTATAGCCGGTATCTTCCAAATGACCCACGCTAACACGTTTCATAAAATTATCACGCAATGCTGTTTTCACGTATTCGCCATCAGGACGCTGCATACCCAAAACAACAATCAAACCAGCTTGACGCCCCTTTAAAATTATCTGCGTCAAATATTCCTGAACCAAAGCATATGACTTATAATCATTATCTAAAGTAGCCATAAAAGCGGCCCATTCATCAAAAACAATAAACTTAGGTTTCATACCATAAGCGGAATATCGCTTACCAGGACTAAAATCAGGATGATTAGCCATAGCCTCATAACGCTTATCCATAAACTCAACATTATCTTTCAAACATTGGATCATGTCTTCTTTTTCAAAAAAAACACGGGATTGAAAAACTGGAATATCCTTTAAACCAGTAAAGTCAGATTTCTTAGGATCACAAATATCTACATAAGCAAATTCAGCCAACGCTTTTATCAAAGAGAAAAGTAATACAGTCTTTCCACCACCTGTACCACCAGCAAGCAACAAATGTGGATGCTCATTAAAATCCCAATAAATATTGTCCATCAGACGTATACCTTTATCTGTTAAGACAACATCTCTAACATTTACCCTACCTTCTATCCGGCCAAAAGCAATCGTATAAGATACAAATCCTTTAATAAAGACCTTATCAATAAAGTCACCGTCAAACATAATTTCCAAATCTTTAGCTATGTTTAAAAACTTATCCTGAAATTTATTTCCCTGCAAAATAAAAGTAGCATCCAAGCCATATTTATCACGCTTTACATACACCTTAGGGAATTTCACAGATTTCTTGTCACCAGTCTTTTTCATAAAAAAGTAATTATGCTGATAAAGATAATTTGACAAAACCCGTAGATTATCCAACCTACCAAAAAAAGTTGTTTTAAGATATAAATAGCGATTGAAAATCTCAACCATAATAATAAAAAATAGCAAAATAGCAATAAAAATACCGCTATATAAAATAGGCTCTACCATTATATCCTGATAATGCCAATAACCATATAGACCTAACATAAACAAAAAAGGCAGCAACATTACAAAAAATGTTACTGCCTTAATATGTTGATGAAAAGGACGGACTCGCCATCCTTTGTATACAAACAGCGACCTCAACATACTAACCACCCAATTCTGTTAAATTAGTTGTGGTCTTTTTGTTGTTGCTGCTCAGGCTTTGGTTGATGTTGCAACTTCTGCCCACCAGCCTTTTTGATGCGAGATGCAAATAGCTTGAAATTGTCCTCATAATTGAAACCTGAATAAGTAACAACAACATCTTCCAATTCAACAGGATCACGGAACTGCAAGCCCAAATCTTCAATTTCAGTCGGCAACATATCTGTAATTGTCACAAAATGAGTGCCTTTTTGAGCGCTCAAACGCACACCAACAACAACACCACGAATTTCACCAGTATTGACATTGGATACTGTACCTTGTTCGCGAACTTCATCATAGATAATATCCGCCCCTTCAACACGTCCAAACGTCGTTTCACCCAAAAGAGCCTGAATATCAAGCCCGTCATTTAGAACTCGATAACTCTTGTCAACAATTTGCATCTTTTCTCCAAAATTCAATCCAACTTTAGCCATTATTTACCACCTTTCACGATTTCCAAACCTTTGGCCAAAACATTTAATGCAGGCGCAACAGAAGTTCCATTTACAGCACGGTCAGGATAGAAAAGCGGTTCAATAACCTTCACCTGACAATCAAACGGAAAGACCTCTGCGGTAGCTTCTGTGATAACGTGAAAAATCCCGTGAACAGGCGAGTTCAAGATATGTCGCTGATATTTCCCAGCTTTTCCGTCAACACTTCGAGGTGCATTCCCAAGCCCTTCATAAAAGGCTGTACCAACAAATTCCGGTTTCAATTTAAGAGATTCTCTTAACATATTTTTTCCTACTTTCTTTTTTTTAAAAATTAGCCAGTTTCATGACATAACTAGGTCAATTTTTTTAATTACGTTTTTTAACAAATCCAAGTTGTCCAAGCACAGATAACAGCAGCAAACCAACACCAACAAAAGACAAGCCTAGTGTAGCAGTATCGCCTGTATTGGGAAGAGTAGCAACAGTAGCTTGATTAACTACTTTAGGTGCTTCAGGTTCAATTTTAGGTGTTTCTGGAGTCACAACAGGCTTCTTTTTATAGACATACACAATTTCCTGTGTTTCAGCCACAAAATAACCCACTGGATTTCCTTCAACCAACTTAAATTCATAGCCATCAAAAACTTTTTCAGTTGTTTCATAAGGCTTATCCAAATAGTTGCTAGATTCTTTCCAGTCTTCAAGAATATTACCATTGTCATCCACATAACGAACACGGATCAAACCTTTATCCTTTTCAACATCAAATTTTGACAATTGGAAAGTAACAACTTTAGTTTCCGGACGGTCTTTATAGACCGGCACTTCAGGCACCTTAATAACTTTTGATACCATCATGCTATCACCAAAAAGGGAAAACTGAATACCTGCATCCACCAACTCCCCACTAGCTGTTTTATACGTTCCAGACTTCAAAGGAGAAGTTTTCCCACGAGTACCATCTGCTACCAAATAAGATGCGTAGTGAGTATAGTTAATGCTTCCACTACCAACATACATCAATGTGCCAAGCGGTGCTTTATCAAAATCATTTACAAAAATACCCGCTTTCGTTCCATCATACTGATAACCATCTTTTTCTGACAAACCAGACTCTGATGGAATAAGAGTAGTCAAATGTTTACCATCAAATCGCAAACTTTGAGCTTGCCATGCATCCAAATCACCAGAAATAACAGACACTACCAGATTCAAAACATTACCTTTATCATCCACAAAATCAATGTCTAACGGCAAATACTGACTGTCCAAATAACCAAAAGTAATTGCACCATCACCAGTTTGAGATTTAAAAATACGAAGGCGTTCTGTACCAGTTGTTGACAGGTCTTCAGAAACGGTAAAGACAGCGTTGATATTACCACCTGATTGAGTCTTCCCAAGGTTCGTGATTTTAAAACTAGCTCCTTTCTTCAACCCTTCAACCATATAGATATAACCACCAGCAGCATAATAATCTTCAGCTACTTTGGAATCTTCTCGGACAGTAGCATTTTTCACCTCTACTACCTGAGTGTCATCATTCCAACGGATAGCACCATTGAGAAAGTTTTCGGAGGTATAAGAAGCATTATCAACTAACACCTTAATGCCACCATAATACTGCACAGATTCCTTTTTAGTGTCATCAAATTGACCGTATACAGTGATTCCATCACTAGATACAATCTCTTGAGATTTAGCTTCTTTCAACGCTTCATTGTAAGCTGCTACTTCTTCTGCATATCGCTTATCTTCACTTGCATTATGCACTTCAACAGCAACAATCTCAGCCTGATGAGCTTCAACCGTAGCAACAATAGACTCTGCCTGTTGAGCATAATCTTCTTTCACTGCGTCAACAACATCAGTCACCTTGTTTTTATCAACTAAACCAAGGTCATTTACAGGCAATTCATTCACCTGCACGCCCTCAGTTCCTTTTGCAAGTTCAACGGCAGCATTCAAATCATCCGTGGCCTCTACACTAACAGGAACAGTTTCAATGACTTCAACAACTTCAACTTCTACCGAAGTAGTTGTAATTTCTTCAGCAGAAACTACCGGACTAAGCAAAACAACTCCCGCCAAAACAACGCCACAAACCAAACCAAATCCTTTCAAAAACCGACTATGTTGATGCGCTTTAAAATGATTAGGTTTTTTAACCATATTTTTAAGCATAAAAATAAAACTCACTTTCTTTTTTTAATTAGCCAGTTTAATGACATAACAAGGTCAATTTTTTAATTACCTTTTTTAACAAATCCAAATTGTGCAAGCACAGATAACAACAGCAAACCAATACCAACAAAAGACAAGCCTAATGTAGCAGTATCACCGGTATTAGGAAGAGTAGCAACAGTAGCTTGATTAACTACTTTATGTGCTTCAGATTCAATTTTCAGTGTTTCAGATTTTGTATCAAAAGATTCAATACCTTTTTCCTGCTTTAATTCATCTTCTGCCGTTAAAACAGAAAAAACAGAATTTTTAGCATAAAATCCGTTCCCAACACCTTTCAAATCAGAAATCAAAACCTCCTGACCTAAAATATCTTTCTGAAGTTGATTCAAACAAAGCTTAAATTGATCCAACTCAGCTAAACCAAACAACTTAGATACTTCTAAATCTTTCAAAAGAGTTTCTAAGCTTTGTTTCTTAAGTAACAAAGTTTGATACCCCTGCCGTTTTAATTCCAACTCTCCTTTTACTTTAAGACTATCAACCAATTTAAATGAGCTATCCGTTATGAAAGCTTTAACATCCATCCCTTCATACCGACTCAAAGCATCAGAAGAATTAACAGTCCAAACATACACATCAAACCCTGCATCAATAATTTTTTGAACATTCAAAGGATGTACACCATGCCCAACAGAAGCAATCACCTTTCGCTGCCCATTGTTAAGAGATTGTAAGGTTTCCATCAAATTAGGTCTGAAAGTTCCCGCTAACACTTCCAATTGAGCTTCAGGAGCGAAACTATTAAAGTCCTCAAATTCTTCCCAATAAAATGTTGCCCAGCCTGTTTTATCTTCCATACCATGTTTCTGAGTTATTTCATACAATGCTTTTTTATGCTCAAGATCAAAGTCTTGTTTCAATTCAACATGAATATCAACACCTGATTCTTTAGAAAAAGAAACAAACTCATCAAAAGTCAAAAGCTTCGTACCTCGGAACTCCTCACCCAAGTACAGACCGTAATCAAACTTAGAAAGATAATCAAAGGTATTCTCTGAAATTTTTACCACTTCAGCAATAACAGTACCATCCACATTACGTGCAATACGGTTAATTGTTTCATCATGGTGCATAACAGCCACCCCATCTGCAGTCATCTGAATATCACCTTCCAAATGGGTAAAACCATCTTCTACTGCTTTCTGATAAGCAAGTAAACTAGCTTCAGGAACCACATTATCTCCAGAATTGCCTCGGTGACTTACCATATCCGGTACAGTATTTTCCAGCTCAGTAATTTCCTCACTTAACTTTTCAGCCTCTGATTGCAAGATATTTAATTCATCCTCAGTAGCAACTATTTCTTTTTCAAGTTCCCCAATTGCCGTTTCTTTAGCAGCAATTTCTTTTAAAAGGCCTTCTTCCTCTACTTTTAAATCAAGAAGAGTTTCTTCCTGAACCACAATCTCACTTTCCAAATCAGAGCTTTCTTTAAAAGCTTCTTCCTGAATTGTAGCAGGTACAGTTTTCTGAACATTATCCAACAAGATTCCTTCTTCAGTTCCTTCTTCTGTCAGCTCAGCTTCCTGCTTAAGAGCAGAATCCGTACTTTGACTAACCAAAGATACTTCTTCAGCATTAACTGTATTTGATACAGTCACAAACATTGCCAACACACAAGCTACAAGAACTTTCCCAACTTTCCTAAAACCAAATTTCTGCATTTCTTTCTCACTTTCTCACTTACTATTATTTTGTTAATTTATTTAATTTCCTTTAATTTTTAATCAATCAATACCCCTCTTTCAAACCAACGATTTTTAAAGCGATCTTTTAACTCCGTGTCAAAATAAAAAAGATGACGGCTAAAATATAAGCCATCACCTTTCAAATAAAACGCCAACAAATCATCTTTAAATGTTTCCAAAAACTCTTTTAACGCCCCCATATCACGTTCACTTCTGATATAAGGATATACCGGACTGTATTCTTCTTCAGAATTGTTGATTACAACAACACCCCAAATATACCTATCCGTTTGCATATTACAATCAAAGATTGCTTTCTTTACAATTCTAATTTCACAAATCGAACTCACCTCTCCCTTAAATATTATCGAAGTTATCTTCTCAAAGGAACGGCCGGAGGAATGTAGGGGGGAAAACAACCGCTCCTTTGAGAAGATAACCATATAAACATACAACTTAGCCCTTAATCCATAGTTCCACCTCGAACTAAAGCCCAAGCTCCAACCAATAATAAAATAAAAATAAAAACTAATATCAATAACACTATAAACCTTCCTTAACTCTCATTTCTATTTTCTCTCATTCTTTTTAAAGCAACAGATAAAAGACTATCTGGGAAAAGATAATCTCCAACACAACATTTTTCAACAATTGAAAGATAATTTTTATTAGATGTTGTAACAATTTCTTCAACTCTATCAGAACCAATATCTTTTAATTGATAAACCCAACCACCGATAATCACTTTCAACAAAGAAAGTTCATAACAACTTCCATCTAAACCATTAATTTTTAATAAATTAAGATTAACTCTTTCCACTGTATAAAGAACATCAGGTAGAGATTCAACGAACATTTTTTCTTCTTTTACAACACCTATATGTATTGCCAACTCATCCTTAAATCGTTCAGGAAAAGACTCTCTATCTTTATATAACTTTTTTAAACGTCCATCCAATATATTTAACAACATTTTTTTCGCAGGAGCCATTTCAAGTGTTTCTCCCAAAAATTTAACATCTTCCTGCTTAAAGCTGATCTGATCAAAAACATCTACCTTTGCACCTAACAACATACCTTTCTTTTTTTCTTTAAAAAATTTCATAAAATTTCCTTCCTAATGGACATTTTTCAAATTGTCCATATCAATAGACATTGTTTAAACTTATCAATAATCTCATAAACAAGATCTGGATGTAAGATACTATCCAAAATTGCAACTAAAATAATAATACAAACAGTAGTCAAAAAAGCTAACACCGCTTCTTTGTTTTGCTTACTTAATTCTTCATCTTCATCCACAACATTCTCTCCAATCCTTTGAGTGATACAAATACATGTAAAACCATTGTTTTTAAATTGATAAAATTCTACTTGGGAAATATCCAACCCCAAGAAATTCTCCTGCATAGCGGATAATGTTTTCTTCTCAAGAATATCCTCAGGTCTTCCAGTGAAAACCTCTGTTGTGACATAACCATTATAAAAATCATCATACTCAGCAACTTCTAAACGAACATCTGACATCACTTGTTTTAGAAAATCTTTTATTTTCATTCCTCAAACCAACCTATTCCATAAAAAACCATTCTAATTTTTCAATAAAAAGTTTAAGTATTTCATTCGTTACATCCGGATAAAGAATCATAAATACAGCAAATAAAATCATTGTAATAGTGAACAAAATATAACAAAAAAACCACATTTCACTATCAAATTCTTCATTCCCCTTAAAATCAGTCATATATAATCTCCTTTACCTTTCTTTAGTTTTATACTTAAAAAGAGTAAATTTCATCTGTCATTCTCCTCAAATCTATACTCAACAACCTTATTTTTAGAGCTTTCTAACATGGCTAATTTTTTCCACATATTTTTAGTATGTTTTACTCTCCATAGTGGGAGAAATCCAAACAAATATAATCTACCAACATAGATAGTACTATTATCATTATCTTTCTTCATCGTATTTCCTCCATTTTCACACTATACAACCGCTGCCCTCTGTACTTCCGCTCAAGGTCTGCTTTGCACTTAAAATCAGTCATATCTCCCACACCTTCCTTCAATACCTTATCTAAAATTGAACAGGCACTACCCTAATACAGATAATGCCCGATTGATTTCTTCTATATGCAATTTCAAACGACTTCCTGATCTACCCTTCTTAACTGCACGACTATAACAATCTTCTAAATACTCTTTTTCTTCCAACAAATCTGCCCTAATAGAATCCATGATGGCTTCCTCGTTATCCTCTAAACTAAACAAACCCCTATACCCCATAGAATTTCCCATGAAAGATAGATCCGATTTTGAGAAGGTCTGGCCTTCATAACTACTGTACCATGTGGCCTTATCAGCTTCTTCAGTCATACGGTATTGTTTCGCTGTTTCCTTAACTTCTACCGATCCATAATGCCATGTAAATTCACCTGTCAAGACACCATGTTCCAGCACTCCTAAATACAACATTCTCATTGTAGCCATATATAATCTCCTTTACCTTTCTTTAGTTTCATACTTAAAAAGAGTAACAATCATAACTGTTACCCCTTTTAAATATAAATAATCACATATCGTAAAAATAAACATATCGTAAAAACAAAAAAGACGGCTTATGTTTAATAAACCGTCTAAACGTTCAAATACTACGCTCATATCTTCGCATAGTTTCACCTTTTGTGTATAACAAAAAAGCTACTACTTCGGATAAGTCACGAAATTACTTCTCACCTTACCCATAGCAAGTCCTGAAAGACTCACATACCGCCCGCAGTTCCTGCTTTACCATCTCCCAATGTCACACAGGCTTTGCCTCCACCTACTTTCTTTCGGTAGCAGTTCTAGTTTTTCGCTCTACACAGGTTAACTAGCATAAACCTTAGATTGTCCTAAAACCAAGTAATAATTGACAGTGACTTAAAACTAATGTATAATGAATTTGGTACAATTCGTGTGTTAGTTCAGCCAGTCTAGTACAGGTTGTCTGACGCACTTTTTATTTATTATTTTCAATGTACAATTCAAAATTGTAAGGAGATAATAATGAATATTTTTCATATGTTCATTTCTGCAATCATTTCTAATATTGTCAGATATTATTTTGATTGGCTTTTGAACAAAATAAACAAAAATTAAATCCTTCTAGCTTTAATAGCTAGAATCATACAACCAAGAGAATGGTTTTGATTGTATGATTGTAACTATTAAGGGAGATTAAAGATTTGACTGTAACTGAGAATATAATTAGTACCTTTAAAAATCATAAAATCGATTTCATAAACGCTTATAAAGTAGGGAATCCAGATGCTCTTGATGAACCCTTGAATTCCCTTAAAAGCGATTTAAAAGAATATATAAATTCTGATTCTACTATCAATCCGGATGAAGAAATTCTACATGAACTGATTAACTACTTCAGTTCCAAATTAAGAGCTTTTACTGAAGATAGAGATGAACCTCAATTTAACCGTTATTACGAATGGTTCTGTGATGAGTTTTCCAAGGAACTTACTCAGGATTAACTGCAGATGCAATCATTTCATCTGATAACTCTCTCATTGCTCGTTTAAACTCATCAATAATTTTTTGACCTCGTTCAATGTATTTGTTGTAATTCTCTGCGTTGTTTCTAACCGTTTCCTTAATACTGTTTGGAAGTTCAAATTCTCCTTGTTTTAGAGAAACAAAATTTGTTACATGTAGAAATTGTATAGCTAGATAAATTTTCCCTTTTTCATACTCACTCAAAGCTGCGTGAGTTGAAATATCTACTTTATTTTCCATTCTCTTTTTTTCCTTTACTTTTTATTTTCCAACATATTTTCATATGTTATAATTGTTTTTATTATCCCGTTGGGATATTTATAGTATATCTCATTGAGATATTTTTGTCAACACTTTTTTTCACTTAATTCAAAAAAATTTTGAAAGGCACAATTTATGTTTGCTGAACGCCTTAAACAACTTCGCAAAGAATCAGGTTTGACCCAAAAACAAGTTGCTGAATCTTTACAAGTTGCTCAAAACTCTTACTCTAACTGGGAAAAAGGTATTAGAACGCCTCTCAATCCAACAATAGATAAATTAGCCGAGCTTTTTAATGTTTCTAGTGAATACTTGAAAGGAAACTCTGATATTCGCAATCCTGAAGAAGACATCGACTTATCCGATTTTGAAATTCTCTACCGCAACACTTCCAAAGGATTATCTGATGAAGATAAAGCACAGCTAGAAGTTGACTTAAAAAAGTTTCTGCTTGAACGACAGCGTTTAATCAACGCAAGAGAGAAGGCAAGAAACAGTGACTAAACAACGCATCACATCCATTGCTCAAAATTATATCTATAAATACATGAAAATGAATGATATTAAAACACACCAATATTCTTATCATTCATTTTTTCATTATATGACAAACAAACTTGATATTCTTGTCATGGAACACAACCTACATAATGATATAGCCGGTCTGTCTATCATAGACAAGCACGGCCACTCATCCATTTCTTATCAAAAAGCGCATCACCCGCACCGGCAAAATTTCACAAAATGCCACGAGTTAGGACACTTTCTACTAGAACATGAAGGATCAGTTTTTACATTCTCACATGAACAATCTCCGCAAGAATCGGAAGCCAATCTTTTTGCTGGACAAATCCTCGCTCCTGACATCATCCTATACGGAAAAATTGTTAAAGACAACAAGACTTTTCAAGAAATATTAAAAGACCTTGAAATCTCATCAGAAACCTTAAAAATTAGACTAACACAGCTCTTAAGTGACAACAGTACCATATCCCCAAAAACAATCGAAACAATCATCCAAGACTATCTCACACTCAAAAATAATAACCTTAAAGGCTTTCTGGAAGAAATATCCTCTAAGATTATTCTGGACTATCAGAACGTCAAAATAGACCCGTTAGAGCATTTAGAATACCTACTAGAATTTAATGACATAGTAACCAGCTTACAAGTGCCAGAACTATCTAAACCATCCTTTAAAAATAAGCTACCAACTCACCTCTCCCTTCAACATTATTGGGGAAAAGGCATTGAAATATATTATTGTTACAACAATCAAAAACTGACTGCTGCAAAAGCAAAAAAGAACGCTAAAAATATTTGGTTTTCTCTTGCTTATTGATACTTCTTTTACGAATTAAAAAGTAAGAGGTGATAATTATGTATAACTATGATAATGTCTTACAAATCTTTGAAGAAGCAATTAAAAATGGTACACTTACAACAGGCAATGTTAAAATCGTAAGAAAAACATTCCCCGGAACTAACTACCTAGCTATTTTTGATTATATATTAGACAACGAAACCATAAGTCCAAATGATGAACTAATTTCAATAGAACCATTAGAAAAAATACTGGAAGAACTAAAACAATATCAAACAGAAAAAGACTAGATAAAATTCTAGTCTTTTAAAGTCGCTTCATATTCAGCATAAATTTCTTCGTACTTTTTCGTACCTAACTTTACAAATGTATTTCCATTGAAACTCAAAACATCATCTTGAAAAACATATGGATAACTAACGCCTTCAAAAATCAAAATCTTCTTGTCTTCATCAATACTAAACGTGTCCCCCTCTAAAGTTCCCTGAACGCCTTCAATTGATATTTTTTCAACTTCTGATACCGTCATTTCGTTAGTATTAGAAGATATAGCATACCTATGATATTCACCATCAAGACTTTGTTTGCTGCCACAAGCAACCAAAACAAACAGTGACATCATTACAACAAATAGACCTAAAATCTTTTTCATATTTATTCTCCTCTACTAGATAAAAAACTGCTAAGACCATCAATATCCCGTTTTGTTAAATGCCCTACAATTCTAATAACAAACTTATTTCTATTGACTCGCATAGGTGGTTTAATATCAACCCACGAAGACATATTCAAACCAGCTCTTTCCCAGTCCTTTATTTCATAATACTTTTGTTGGATATATTCTGATTTATTAAAGAACTTACTAGTTATCCGCCTTACTACAATTGTTTCTCCATCAACAGCAGTAACAACCATTGGACGAGTTTTACCACCTGTGCCATCTGCGTAACGCACATAGGATATTACAACATCAAATTCCCGTACTTCCATACCAGACCCCTATCATTCCTCTAAAAGCCACAATAGATGCTCTGGGTTATCACTATCAAAATCAACAGCTCTAGCTTTGTCATATTCAGCAATAAATTGTTTTGCCTTTAAAAGTCGTTCCTCACTTATATATGTTCCGTTTTCATCAAAATTTGTTTCATCTTCTTTTTTACGCAAATCAAAAGGTAATCCCTGAACCTCTAAACTTTTATGAAGAAACATAACAAACGCTTCTTGTGTACTTGTTCCTAGAGAAGCATAAAGCTTTGATACATTATCTAATAAGTCAGAATCAACTCTTTTTGAAAAAATCTTAGTAGCCATCTCTGTACCTCTCTTGTTAATTGTATATCAATTGTATCACTTTTACTTATCAAACGCAAACAAAATACTATAAAATACATATCAAAAAACATTAGTAGTTTCACTAACATTCTTTGATATATATCTCAAATTTGTTCTACATTTGGTCAAAATTTGGTCAAAAAATAATATCTTTTAATACTCTTTTTAAAAAACTAAAAATGATAAACCCTTGATTTTATTGATTTTACTTGTCAGCATATCTATTTCCTATTATCCCTTAAAGACTTCAGGGAGGATAATCCGATATCTCCTTAAGCCTTGTCCTGCAAGGCTTTTTGTGTATTTAGAAGATAATTTGGTCAAAATCCAGACATTTTTACTTCTGCCCGCACATAGCTCCCACAGTCAGAGTAGTGACTGTTAAAGCCAATCAACCACTGTGCTGAGATGTTGACATATAGTCGAATGAATTAGCTTTCAGACAAGGAACTGAAGTGCAGGCTGTACTAGAGTACGGCAAGCCGAAAGTGACGATGTATCAAAGTTAATTCAAATGACTATAAAATGTAATCAGCGAGCCTAGTTTTATCCTAGGCTTTTTGTGTTTGAAAATGCCTAGTTACTCTACTTTTGTTCAAAAAAACATCACTCCAAAAGGAATGATGTTCCCACTCATCTTTACCAAGCCCGTCCCTTGAGG
The DNA here is from genome assembly GCF_018137985.1 of Streptococcus oriscaviae. Classification (NCBI taxonomy): domain Bacteria; kingdom Bacillati; phylum Bacillota; class Bacilli; order Lactobacillales; family Streptococcaceae; genus Streptococcus; species Streptococcus oriscaviae. The sequence goes on from NZ_CP073084.1 coordinate 1,330,034, forward strand.
TCAATATCTTCTTCTGGAAAATCTTTTTTGTCTTTCTTAGCCGATGTAATCATAATGGTCGCCGAAATCTGCTGTTGCTCCTTGCCTGTCAGCCGGTCAACATGAGTCTCCATACGATTGATTCGATAAAATCCACAAGCCTCATAGTAAGGGACCACTTCTTCTCGGCAACCCAAATAAGAAAAATCAACTGCTAAAGTTTGCGTATTTTCCTCTAACAAGCGGGACATCATATCTCTCCCCAATCCTTTCCCACGAAATTCTGGCGCTATTAAAACTCCTCCGATTCCCGCAATAAGACACTCTTCAGCTCCTACAGAAATAGTACGAACCTGACTGCCCATATGACCCACCAAGTCCTCGCCTAGATAGGCTAACAAATGATAGTCTTGCGGCGCGTAGCCATAGGGCTGCTTCAAATTCCACTCTCCGTAGTCATCTCTATATTCTCTATCAAACAACTCTTTGATAGATTGAGCCTGCTTAGCAATCAAATCTTCTGTTGACGAAAATAGAAAATTCCGTTTTGTCATTTCTCTAACCTTTCCCAAATAACCACCTGTCCTTGTTTGAGGGACTGTTGCACATCAATAATGCGTTGGTTGGAAGAGCCTCGGAACTGCAACATAAGATTGCGTTTGCTGTTGTCATAGCGACCATCTACGAGAATGTCCAACTGGCTGAGCAACTCCAGCTTGTCTGGCGTTTCCAACATCAATTCTTCCCATGTATAGCCTGTCCAGGACCAAATATCCTTGTCTGGCAATTCCGTCCGAACTCGCTTGACGAGGGGGAGGACGGTCCCTGTATTGAGAAAGGGCTCTCCGCCCAAGAGGGTTAGACCCTGCACATAGGGCCGGGCCAGATCTGCTAAAATGCGGTCTTCCAGCTCCCTGGTGTAGGGAATGCCGGCCTTGAAGGACCAGGTGGCAACGTTACAAAAGGGGCGGCTGCCCCTTGAATACTTTTACACGCCTTTAACTCACACTTTCTTCGTTCGCTTTCTCTTTTTTCTTGAGGAAGGATAGGCTAAATAAGAGAAGCCCTAGTGCAGCGCCGGCTCCAGATGCCCAGAGGATGACTTGGATGTGCTGCTTCATCTGTTTGATGTCTGCCTTTCTGGTGGCAATCTTATCCTTAAAGTCATCGGCACGTTTGTTTTGTTTGAATTGTTTGACCTGAAGGGTATAGACCGTGGCTTGCGCTGTACTCCTTGAAGTGGTTACTTGTTGCAACTCTGATGTCACCACCTGCATACGCGCTCGAGGCTCCGCTTTTAATAAATCTTCCAAACTGCTGGATTTGTTAGTGATGACTGCCTTGATAGCCAAATTTCCATAGTAAGCCAAATCACTGGCCTTATCCACAGTCCAGACATAGACATCAAAACCTGCGGCTGTGATGCTCACAATATTATCCGCAGAAACACCTGGCCCTACTGAAGCAATGATTTTTCGCTTCCCATTGGAAAGGGCTTGAAGGGTTTCTATCAAATTCGGCCTAAATGTGCCCGCTAGTACCTCCAACTGTGCTTCAGGAGCAAATAAGTCAAAATCTGCAAACTCCTCCCAATAAAAGGTAGCCCAACCTGTCTTCTCTGCCATACCGTACTTCTGTGTAATCTCGTAGAGAGCCTTTTTTTGGTCTGCATTCAAATCCTGCTTCAACTCAACATGAAGCATTTCAACACCCAACTCCTTAGCCAAGGCGATAAAACGATCAAAGGTCAATAGCTCTGTTCCACGATACTCCGCTCCCTTGTAAATACCGTAATCATACTGCCGCAACTCCTCGTAAGTATGCTCTGATATTTTCAGCGTTCTGGCCAAACGAGAACCATCCGGATTCCGCGCGATACGGTTAATCGTTTCGTCGTGGTGCAGAACCGCCACTCCGTCTAAGGTCAGGTGAATATCCCCTTCCAGATGGGTAAAGCCATCTTCCACCGCCTTTTTGTAGGAAATCTCACTTTCCTCAGGCGCAATATCGTTGTAACCCCTGTGAGAAACCATAACAGGATAGAGAATCTTTCCTTCCAAACTGGTTTTCTCCTCTATCAAGCGTGATTCCTGAGTGGTTAAATCCGCTATCGTCTGATTTTCCTTGCTAATTTCTCCAGCCAAAGCTTGAATATCGTCTTGAGTTGTTGTCAACTGCTGCTGAAACTTCTCCTGTTCTTTTTTAAGAGTGGTCATGGTGGAAAGCATCGTATGGCGGATAAACAAGCCCGCAATCGCAACTACCAACAACAAACAACCGATAATTCGTTTTCCCATTTTCTATCCCCACATCTTTCATTCAAAACAGTTTCTTGCTTCACCGAGCAAATGAGTTACCACTATTACACCATTTTTTCATGTAAATGTAAACCACTATTTTTCAGGAGATCTTTTCCTTTTCAACCACAAGCTTGAGAAAACGAACAAAAAGATCGGACAGTAAAAGGCTAAAACCAAAGTTCACACACCTCTGATTTTAGCCTGTTCTTTTATCTGTAATGATATTATCGTTCATCTCTCTCCATCTGTTCATAGGCTTGTTTGCCATCGTTCAGCTTGGCCCAAATGACCACCTCACCTTTAGCGAGAGATTGTTGGACATCGATGATGCGCTGATTGGACGAGCCACGAAATTGCAGCATCAAATTGCGCTTGGTGCGATCATAGCGTCCATCGACCAAAATGTCTACATAACTGAGTAACTCCAGTTTATCCGGTGTTTCCAGCATCATCTCTTCCCAAGTATAACCCGTCCAAGACCAAATATCCTTATCCGGGAGTTCCTTGCGAATCCGCTTAACCAAAGGAATCAAAATACCTGTATTGAGGAAGGGCTCCCCTCCCAGTAGGGTCAAGCCCTGCACATAGGGCTGGGCCAAGTCCTTCATGATGCGCTCTTCCAACTCCGCCGTATAGGGAATCCCAGCCTTGAAAGACCATGTAGCAACATTATAGCAACCCTCGCAGTGAAACATACAGCCGCTGACATAGAGAGAATTGCGGACTCCTTCACCATCAATGAAGTTAAAGGGTTTATAGTCAATAATACGCCCCTGACTCAGTTCCTCACTTTTCCATTCTTGGGGTTTTGGGTTATTCATGATGTACCTCTATCCAATAACTTTCAATACCTGACACCGTGGTTTCCTTCTGACCGCCACAAGAAAGAATCACCCGTCTGCTAGCTGTATTGGTCTCCTTACAGGTCACCAACACACGGTGGATATTTTTGGCCTTAGCTTCCTGCAGTCCCAATCGCAACTGCTCCTTGGCATAGCCCTTCCCGCGTTGGCTAGGTCGAATAGAGTAACCAATATGGCCACCAACTCGCAAGAGAAACTCATTGAGCCGTAGTCGAAGGTTAAGAAAACCAATTGCCTGTCCCTTCTCATCAAAAGAAACAAACTGAATAGCCGGCACGCGCCCCTCAGGCAAAGAAAGACTGATTTCGCTAGCTAAATTCATTTCAAGCCAGGCCTCATAATCCATGCCCTTAGAGTAAATTCCCCCATCCATGGCGCTTTCTTCTCGTTCAAACTCCGCAATCATATCGAGAATAGTTGCCTTGTCTGCCAAAGTTGGTCTTCTTAATTCCATCCTAGCCTCCAAACTGTCTTCTGAAAAATTCACTGATGACGTCACTATCCAAGCCTAAATCCTGTACAATTTCTGCCTGGTGGAAATCATCATAATTATCCTTGCCACTCCAGACAAAGGAATTGGTTACAATCTGATAGTTCTTGTCCGCCTCAACAGCTCTGCCATTGACAACAAAATCTTCACCGTCTGGGGAAATGCCCCACAGCTGCGGATAAAGACCTGTCTTTAGACTAGCTACCAAATCGCTGCCCTTGATAGAAACCAGCAGCACGCGCTTAGAAAAGGGCAAAACCTTGACCAGATCCGAATAGTAGATTGGTCCTGCAGACAAAGAGGCACGAATACCAAAACCGTTGATGACCGCACCGTCTGCCTGCAAGCCCACCTGGCCGGCCCGCTCAAAAAGGGCCTGACAGACGACAGGAGCGAGACTGGACACGCCTTGACGAATACTGTCGCGCTCTCCATCTAGCGCATGCGGAAGAACCGCGATTGGTTTGGAAAAAGCTGCGTCCCGTTCCGACTTCATCTGGTCGATAATGGCCTTAACCGCCTTGTCTTCTCCGGTCAATTTCTCCATCTCAATCAAGTCATAAGCCAACACCTCATGCCGCCCATCTGCATAACACCGCAAGGACAGATGGCCTACAAAACGACCATATTGCCCTGTCTGGCAAATGCTGACTCTGCCCACTTGACTAGGTTTTTTTAAAATCGTATGGGTATGCCCACCTAAAATCACATTAACTTCTGGAAATTCCTTTGCCAAGTCCAGATCTTCATCGTAGCCTAGATGACTGAGCAAAACTATGTGGGCTTGAGGGTTCTTGCTCACAATCTGGTCAACCTGCCTCCGTAGAGCCTGTCGGGGATCTTCAAAGAGAATATTGTCTGTCGGCGAGGCGACTTCCTGAGTTTCTAAGGTGGTCAACCCCAAAACATAGAGTGTTTTTTCAGCCATAGTAAACTCCAAAACATCCTCCAGCGGCACCAGTTCATCAACCGCTTCTCCATCACGGTAACGCAGATTGGACGACACAACTGGAAAGGCCGCAAAATCGTTCAAGCGGCTAAGCAGTTCATCCCCGTGATCAAACTCGTGATTGCCCAAGGTCATGGCCTGGCAACCAATCTGATTCATCAACTCAATTTCCTTAACGCCTCGGTACATGTTGAAAAAAATATTTCCCGAAAATAAATCACCGCTGTCAAAAACAAAGGTCTGAATACCTTTTTTCTCATTGCCGGCCCGAATATCCGCGATGAGCTGGGCCTTTTTCGGAAAATTCTTTATGTAGGAATGCAGGTCATTGGTATGAAGAATGCTAATATCTGTAAAATCCATCGATTATTTCTTCTTGTTTTTTACTTGCTTGAGCAATTCCCGCACACGCGCCTTCTTGTCCTGCTTCACAGTGGAATGCTTCTCGTGATAGCGCTCCACTAAAGCCTTCCCCTTGTCATCTAATTGGTATTTCCCCATTTTTTCCTCTTTCTTTTGTAGCAAAGCAGAGCTAGCTGCTTATTTAGTCTGAAAAAGTTTCCACAGCCAGTAAACTGACTGTGGAAGCTAGTCTGTTCATTTACAAGCCCGAGCCATTCATGTGTTTCACACGGGCAGCAATCTCCTTGTGACGACCATTGACCATCGGACGCGCCTGTGGATTCCCTAAGTAACCACAAGTCCGCTTGACCACATCCACTGTCTTGGGATCGCTATTGCCGCAGTTCGGACACTTGAAACCGCGCTCGGTCGGTTCAAAATCTCCATCAAAACCACAGGCAAAACAATGGTCAATCGGCGTGTTGGTACCCAAGTAACCAACACGGTCGTAAGCATAATCCCAAACCGCCTCAAGAGCCTTTGGATTCTGTTGAAGAACAGGGTATTCACAGTAGTGAATAAATCCACCACTAGCCCCAACTTCTGGATAAATCTTCTCAAAATCCAATTTTTCAAACGGTGTTGGATTTTTCCGAACATCATAGTGGAAGCTGTTCGTGTAATACTGTTTGTCCGTAATATCCTTGACGATACCAAACTTCTCTGTATCCATGCGGCAGAAACGGTCTGTCAAACTCTCAGACGGTGTCGAGTAAACAGAGAAATGGTAGCCATATTCATCTGCCCACGCCGCCGTCAGCTCCTTCATTCGCTTGATGATTTCAACCGTAAAGTCCTTGGCTTGCGGATTATTCTCCCACTGTCCACCGAAGAAAACCGTTGCGACCTCATACAGTCCAATATAGCCCAGAGAAATGGTGGCTCTACGATTTTTAAAGACCTCATCCACCTCATCCATCTTATTCAGCCGCTTCCCGAAAGCTCCATACTGGTAAAGAATTGGGGCATTTGCAGGCGTCGCTTCCTTGACCCGCTCAACACGGTAAACCAGAGCATCCTTAGCGATCGCCATCCGCTCATCAAAAATTTCCCAGAACTTGGCCATATCACCGGCCGACTCCAGTGCGATACGCGGCAAATTGACTGTTACCACTCCCAAATTCATCCGTCCAGAAGTTACATCCTGTCCGTTTTCATCTTTCCAACCTTGAAGGAAGGAGCGGCAGCCCATCGGCACCTTGAAGGAACCTGTTAAGTCAATAATCTTATCATAGGACAACATATCTGGATACATCCGCTTAGTGGCGCATTCCAGAGCCAGTTGTTTGATGTCATAGTTAGGCGAATCCGGCTCCAAATTAAGCCCGCGTTTGACTGTGAAAATCAGTTTTGGAAAAATTGCTGTTCGTTCTTCACTTCCCAGCCCCTTGATACGAATATTGAGGATAGCTTTTTGAATTTCACGTTCAAACCACGAACTGCCTAGACCAAAACCAAGCGATGTAAAAGGCGTTTGTCCATTGGAAGTGAAAAGAGTATTGATTTCGTATTCCAAAGACTGCATGGCATCGTAAATATCTTTCTGGGTCTTCGCACGCGCATACTCTTCTCGCTTACCCTCAACAACCCACTCCTGTGCATCCTTGAGATGCTTCTGATAGTTGAGCTCTGCATAAGGCGCCAGCACCTCGTCAATTCGATCGGCCGAACATCCCCCGTACTGACTGGAAGCCACATTGGCAATGATTTGCGAAATCTGAGCCGTCGCCGTCTGAATAGACTTAGGGCTCTCTACTTCAGCATTTCCAATCTTAAAGCCCTCTGACAACATCCCTTTGAAATCAATCAGACAGCAGTTGGTCATCGGAGTGTAGGGACTATAATCCAGATCGTGGTAGTGAATATCACCCTTCTGATGGGCATTAGCAACGTGCGGTGGCAAAAGTTTGAGTCCGATGGACTTGCCCACAATCCCAGCAGTCAAATCCCGTTGGGTATTGAAAACATCTGAGTCCTTATTCGCATTCTCGTTGACCACCGCCTGATCCTTGCTTAACAATTTATGAATTTCAAAGTTAATATCCATGGCCTGATGGCGACGAAAATCACACTGGGTGCGGTACTGGATATACTTCTCTGCCAACTCGTACTGGTGAGCCTTGAGCAACTCCTGTTCCACTATATTTTGAATTTCATAAATTTGAATGTCCTGACTGAAGCGACGAGCAATCTCCGCCAAAACAGCATCACGAATTCCCGCTAAAGCAGGTTGTGAAATAGGATGTTGCAGCTCCTGATTGGCCCGCCCTAAGGCCGCAAAAATCTTCTCCTGATCAAAGGCCACACTACGGCCATCCCGTTTCAAAACGGTAATATCCAACTCTTTCAAAACAGTATTTGTAGCACCCATTGCTCCAACCTCCTCGTACTTGTCGCTCTATATAGTGTATCACTTCACATCCAAAAAATCAATATCTAGTATAAAAAAATCATTTTTTTATTTTTAAACACTATATATAGTAATTCTAAACAAAGAAAAATGATTGTTTCCACAATCGTTTTCATCAATTTTTCTGATAAAGGCTCAACTGACTAGTCCCCAGATCCACCTTGCTGTAATTGGCTTCTAAGTTAGCCTTGACCGCCTCTAGCATAACCAGACCATTTCGCACGACAATGTACGAAGCCTGATTTTTGTTTAAATCATAGGTTACAGATGTTTGATTCTCCTCTGTATTGAGATAAGGCTCTGCTGTAATAATGGTCGCAGCAGCCAACCGTTCACTCTGCAGATAGACCTGCGCACTATCATCCCAAGCATAGATGGTATCCGTAGCTTCTGAATTTTCCCGGATGTATTGGGCGATTTGGCTACGCTCCTGATGTACGTCTGCTTGTAGGAAGTAGGTATAGATTGGCTGAATTGGAATGACCAGACAAGCCAGAATTGGCAGGAAAAGACTGGTTTTTAAGTAGCTAACAACTGGAGGTTCCTCACCTTCCATGTCCTCTAGCTCCTCTGACTCACTCGGTTGAACTTTCATGTGTGCAACAGCCATCACAAAACCGTAAGGAAAGAGGACAGTCAGCTGATTGAGGTCAAAGTTTGGATTCCCAATGATAAAGATTGTCTGCACCAGAAAACCCAGTAAGACTACAACCTTGATATAGGTGTGTTGTTTTTGTCCAAGAGAGGCAATTGTCATCAGAATATGCTTCAAAAAACCAGTAACAACCAACACTCCTAGAACGAGACCTGCTGTCCAGAGGATTCCTTCGTAACCAAAGTTGAGACGGATATTGTAGAAGAAGGTCTGTTGAATAGCCATCCCCAAAATTTGCTCCACAAAGGTATAGTAACCGACAGAGTAGACGATCAACAAAAATCCAAAGAGCGATGCCAGTAACTGATAAAAACCGCGTGCCATCTGACGGTGCTGAGCATTGTAAACAAGAAGAACGAGAAAGGCAACCAACCACAAGACCGCACTCTTTGGATCAATCAAAAAGACCAGTGCCGCATCAATTCCGTAGAGGATAAAGGCTTCGTCCTTCACTGCCTTCTCAAAGTAGCGAATCAAGAACCAAATACTGGTCAAGAGGAAAGGCAGGGCAAAAATACTAGCATAAAGTCCTCCAAAATTCAGCGCCAGAATAAAGAGATAAAACCAGTGACTGAAATTGCTTGCTGTTTCCTGAGATTGGCTGAAATAAGCTACAATTTTGTAGAAGAAAACACCCGCAATCAACAACGCCACAAACTGAAGAATTGCTAGCCCAATAGAGCTACCAAGGAAAGAGCCCACAAAGGCAATCAGGTAGTAGAGTACGCCGTTGGTTCCAAAGAAATCCCCGTATGGACTCTGACCCGCCTGCATGGCAAATCCCGCATAAAGATTTTGAGATTGAATGTTTGTCGCAAAACTGGTCAAAAAAGGATTACCCACACTCAAAAGACTGAGCAAAACACTCCAAAAAAGAGCTGGCCCAAGCCGCGTTGGAAGGAGCTGCTGCTTAAAATCCTCGTTAAATGGCACACCTTCCTGTCTGCGTCTTGCTCCACTACGTCTTTTGCGTGAATACTGTTCTGTTTGCTTGTAGTCTGCTTCTCTTTCTGTCATCTTGCGCTCCTTGCTATAATCTAGCTTATTATATCAAAAAGAGAGCAATCTGTCATTTCCTGTTCAGTATTCCTTGCAACTTAGCGTAACGCTCCAGCTCTCGAAAAGTATGTCTTTCTTTTTGATAAAAGGCATCAATAGCCTGTTTTAGTTCTTTCAGCTTATCCATACCTACTTATTCGCAAAAAAACGGAAGAAAAATTCTTCCGTCCCTAGTTCTAATTATTGTTTGGTAAAGACCTTCACTTCACCGTCTGTTTCTGTCAGTGTTAGGTTGCTTCCTTCCAGATTATATGATTTGCGGTCATCTCCGACAATCAGAACCTTATTGGCTCCGTCCACCGTCACTGCCTCTGTTTCTGTTTCGCCATCTACATCCAGAGTATCCATGGTGCCAGTTCCGTTTTGAATGGTCAACGTCTTAGTTTCTTCTACTCCCTTAAACACATAGGTACCATCCAACTCAGTTGTCACCTCTACGGTTGAAGCAACCGTTGTGCTAGACGATTGGCTTGTTTGAGTCTGGCTGGAGGCAACCGTTTGGTCATCGTCGCTGTCGCAAGCGATAAGAAATACGGAGCCAGCCAAGAGAATAGCTAGGGTAAAAATTTTTTTCATGAGAGCCTCCAGATATGTTTTCCCCTATCATACCCTAGTTCCCCAAGAACCGTCAATATTTATGCTCAAATAGCCTGCGAACTTGGGAAATAAAATAGAGCGATCCTGTAATGTAGAGGCTACCGACACCTTTCTTGCGCCATTCTTTCAGAAAAGCCTGATAATCTGCTACATAGGTACTTCCTGCCAATCCGTCCTCATCAGAAATGGCGCCATCGTAGGCAAAACTTGTCAACAGTAGATTCGCCTTGGGTAGCTCTCGTTGGATAAGCTCCAACATTTCTTTAAAATCCTTGCGTTTGAGAGCTGAGAAAAGAATGGTCACGTCTTGCTCTCTTTGGTTTTGGATATGGGCTACCAGACGCTCAACAGCGGGAACATTGTGGGCGCCATCTAGAAAAATAGTGGGTCGTTGACTGACCTGCTCCAGCCGGCCTGCCCAGCGTGTTTGGGCTAGAGCCTGCTTGGCCTTTTCGCGGTCAATCTCTCGTTCGCTTGCTTGCATAAAGAGCCAAAAAGCCTGCAAGGCAACCGCCGCATTTTCTTCCTGGTGACGGCCTGCTAATCCCAGTTCCAAAGCGTCCAATGCTAAACTCCCATTCTCAAAACGTCCTTCTTCTAATTGAAATTCCCATCCCGAACGATAAAGTGGCGCCCCTGCTTGCTCAGCTTTTCTTTGACAAATTTCTAGAACTTCAGGCCTTACTGGCCCTAGAACGACCGGTCGTTTGGGCTTGATAATTCCCGCTTTCTGCTCTGCTATTTCCCCTAAGGAAGAGCCAAGCAAATCCTGATGGTCCATCCCTACTGTGCTAATGACACTGACCAAAGGGTCTACCACATTGGTAGTATCGAGTAGGCCACCAATCCCAACTTCTAGTAAAACAACATCCAAGGCCTTATCTTTAAAGTAGAGAAACATCATGAGAACCATGACTTCAAAATAGCGAAAAGGCTCGTAGACCCTTGCTACTTCTTGCTCCAAATCAAGGATCTGCTCTAACAACTGGCGATAGTGTTCATCTGCTATTGGCTGGTTATTGATACAGATTCGGTCATGAACGCTGACCATGTGAGGCGAAACAAAGGTGCCAACCCTCAGCCCTTGCGATTGCAATAATTGATTCATAAAAGCAATGGTAGACCCCTTGCCATTCGTTCCCGCCACATGAATAATCGGCAAGTTCCCCTCAGGGTTCCCCAGTAAATCCAGAGCATACCGAATCTTCTCCATCTTATACTGGAATACCTGCCCCTGCTTGGACTCCAACCACTCCTCTAACTGCACACTCTCACCTCCAAAACTCCTTCTATCTTAACAAGAACCCACTAGAAAAGTAAAGAGAAAAGTGGTGGGCTATTGACCCAACCACTTACTCCAGTCTTCTCCAAAAATAATAAATTTTCCAAAAAAGTTAAACATGATAATCTCCTTTTGTTTTGATAAACCTAGTTTATACCAAAAGAAGAGTATCTAACAGGACAAAAATGTCATCTTTTACTCATTATCTAATTTCCAAGACTCTTTCAATTTTTCTACCAAAAAGTCATTTTCAAGTAAATTAGCAAAAATAATTGCTTCTTCATATAAAGCAATTGCCTTTTCTTTATCCTTATTCACAAATAACTCATACTTCCACTTGAGCATACTTAGAATGGCTTTCTTTTGAAAATCTTGAGAAATTTTCAAAATATCGTCTAAACTTGAAAATAAACCCGGAAGATAAGTATACAATCTTTTTGATCCGAGTACGCTAACAATAACTAAGAGAACATCTCTTAAAACAAATAGGTCATTTGATGCGATTTTAGTCACATGTTCAGGAAGTTGTTTAACTAATGTTAAAAATATTTGGAAACTATCCGAATCTGTCTCTTTATATCTTATATGCTCAATAAATAGTCGAATAATTAACAAGTCATTCACGGAATAGTGTTCTTTAGTAAGTATTTTCTGCAAATATTTATCCAAAATATCTCTACCATAGAGATCTGTTTCAGATTCAAAAGCATCAATCGTTGATTGGATGGTATCTACTGCTACACGCTCTTCTTCCGACAAGAGAGCATAATAATCATCATAAATCTCCGTAAGTTGACTGTCTCGTCTATCAAGCATCTCTTCCTCACCATAAGTTGGCGTTCTCAAAATATCATATTTTAATATTTTATATCTATCCGGCAACTCTATATAATCTGGCATGAGTTCGTAAAGTGTCATTCCTAATCGACCGGCAATATAGTTGATAGTGGAGAAGGTTGGCTTAGATGTACCAGCCTCAATACGAGTCAATTGACGAATGGATAGCTTTGTTTCATCCTCACAAAATTGTTCCTGTGTAAAGCATAGCTTCTCTCGCAAATCACGAATTTTTAACCCAAACTCTTTGTTGTCCACGACAAGCTCCTTTTAAGTTGTATATGTAAATAGTATACCAAATACCGATAAAATTAGGTTTTAATTTGTCGAATTTTTCTTCAGATTTTCGCTACATCCGAACGAAAACAAAATATTTTTACCAATGACAATTATTTCAGTATTTCCTCATTCATTTTTATACTAACGAAGAGGAAATTTATTTGGTAAAATAGAAGTTACTAAGAAGCAGAAAGAAATAAAACATGAAACTCGAATTTAATACCCATCTAATCGGTAACTATAAAAGCAAATCTCAGATTGCAAGAGTCTTGACGGAAAACTGGGTGGAAGACAACGGTTATTGCCCAAGCTGTGGTTGCAAACCACTTCTCTCCTTTGCAAATAACCAGCCCGTCGCAGATTTTTTCTGTCAGGTATGTAAAGAAGAGTATGAATTAAAAAGTAAAAAAGGAAAACTCTCTACCACCATCAATGATGGCGCTTATTCAACCATGTTAGAGAGAATTTCAGCAGAAAATAATCCAAACTTCTTCTTTTTGACCTATACAGCCACCTACCAAGTTCAAAATTTTCTAGTTTTGCCGAAACATTTTGTGACACCCGACATCATCATCAAACGAAAGCCCTTGGCTCCTACAGCAAGACGCGCTGGTTGGGTTGGGTGTACGATTGATTTATCCAAGGTTTCCTCAAAAGGCAAAGTTTTTCTTATTAGAGATGGACAGTGTAGAGAACCAGAGCATGTAGCAAGAGACTTTAATCAAACTCTTTTCTTACGAGATAAAACACCAGAAACCAAGGGATGGCTTCTCACAACATTGAATTGTTTGGATAAGATTCCTGAGAAAGAGTTTCATTTAGAAGCCCTCTACGCTTTTGAGCCCGTGTTGAGAAGTCGTTATCCGAATAACCATCACATCAAGGATAAACTTCGTCAACAGCTGCAAATCTTACGAGACAAGGGGTTCATTGAATTTTTAGGCAGAGGGTGGTACCGTAAACTGTAATCTCTGAAAACTGTACCTCTTAGCCCCCCTCATTTTCACACGCAAAAACCCCTGTTTCTCAGAAACAGGGGTTTTGTAAAGTGGTTTACTCTTCTTCCATGAAGCTATTGAAGACTTCTTCAATCATATCCCATTCTTCTGTTGCATCTTCTGGGATTGGTTGAAGGTCACCTTCTGTGCCATTCTCGTTCTCAATGTAAGAGTAGGCTTGGATTTCAACTTCACCGTTCTCGTCTTCCTCAGCACTTGCTGGGATGAGTAGAACGTAGTTTTTTCCGAATTCCTCTTGGCCATCAATGGTCAAGAGAATTTCAAACAAGGTTTCGTTCCCATTGTCGTCTACTAAGGTAATGAGCTCGCGCTCGTCGTGATTGTGATTGTGATCGTGGTGATGATCGTGTGCCATGTCTGTCTCCTTAAAATGTTCTGTCTAAATAATTTTGTAAAATCAGCTGAGCTGCTAATTTGTCGATAACTTTCTTACGTTTGGTGCGGCTAATATCAGCTTGTTCAATCAGCATCCGCTCTGCAGCAACCGTGGTCAAACGCTCGTCCTGATAGTGTACCGGAAGGCCAAATAATTGCTCCAGTTTTTCGCCGTAGGCTTGGCTTGCTTCCACACGAGGACCACTCGTATTATTCATATTTTTGGGCAAACCAATGACAAACTGATCCACTTTATATTGGTCAACAAGCTCCTTGAGGCGGTCGAAACCAAACAAACCTTTTTCTTCATCAATTGAAATAATCTCAAGCCCCTGCGCCGTGAAACCTAACGGATCAGAAATGGCAACGCCTACTGTCTTTGAACCGACATCTAGTCCCATTATTCTCATCAGAGCTCAATCCCATTTCCTTTCAGGTAAAAACGAACCAATTCTTCCACAATTTCATCGCGTTCATGCTTACGGATTTGGTTGCGGGCATCGTTGTAGCGAGGAATATAAGCAGGATCTCCACTTAATACATAACCAATGATTTGGTTAATGGGGTTGTAGCCTTTTTCATCCAGAGAACGATACACATTGGTTAAGGTTTCGCTGATTTCTTGCTTATTGGTATCATCGAGACGGAAGCGAACTGTTTCTTCTGTGAATCCCATACTTACACCTTCTTTCTTTTCCTATCCAGATTATTATATCATATTTTATCCTATCATTCAATGGAATAAAATGGAGAAAGAACTCCGCTCAAGAGTTCTTTCAAACTATCTTTGCTTAAAGAGCAGCCCGCATGCGAGCCTGAGCGTTCTCAACATTGCGGACAGAGCGCGGTAGAAAGGCGCGGATGTCGTCTTCCTTGTATCCAACCTGCAAACGTTTCTCATCAATCAGAATTGGACTCTTCAAGATACGCGGATTAGCGGTAATCAAATCAATCACTTCATTGACACTCAGCTCTTCAATATCGCAGTCCAAACTTTTGGCGTAACGATTCTTGGATGATACGATGCTGGCAATCCCGTTTTCTGTTTTGGTCAGAATGTTGAGGATCTCTTCTTTGGTGATTGCTTCCTTTCCTAAGTTATGCTCATTATATGATAATTGGTGGGCATTCAGCCAATTTTTTGCTTTTTTACAAGAGGTACAGCTAGACACTGTATAAATTTTAATCATGTAGTCTCTCCTTTGCTACATCTTTTAAAAAACATTATATTCCATTATACCACATAAATACTCAGTCTGAAGACCTATTTTCTCAAATTCTTCGGTTTTTGAGGAAAAATCAAAGATTTTTATCTGTTTTTTGTCTGTTTTCACTTAAAAATAGCACAAGCCTGAGAATCTTTTCTCAGACTTGCTATGTTCTGTATTTAGTTGCTGACGGAAATGTTCAAAGCAAGTAGTTGACAGATTTTTACGGTAGATTAGTCTTCCAACTCGATGCCACCATCTAGATCCAAAATGACGTCCTGACCTGCTGGGGCAGGAACTTCTTCAGTTACAGAAGGTTCTGTATCTTCAATCAAGCCGTAGTGAACGCGAATTTTACGATCAATTTCAGCAAAGATAGCTGGGTTATCTGCCAAGAATTTCTTGGCATTTTCAGAACCTTGGCCAATCTTCTCGCCATTGTATGAGTACCAAGCACCCGCCTTATTGATGATACCCAAATTCGTGCCAATTTCAATTAGCTCACCCGTTTGTGAAATTCCCTGACCGTACATGATTTCCACGACAGCTTCTTTGAAAGGAGGAGCCACCTTGTTTTTGACAATCTTCACCTTGGTTTCCTTACCAACGTTTTGATCCTTTTGTTCGCCAGTTCCTTTGATTTGGGTATTGCCGCGAACATCCATGCGGACAGAAGCATAGAATTTAAGAGCGCGTCCTCCCGGTGTGGTTTCCGGATTTCCAAACATGACTCCTACTTTCTCACGCAACTGGTTGATGAAAATGGCAATCGTCTTAGTCTTGTTAATAGAGGCTGAAAGCTTGCGCATAGCCTGACTCATCATCCGAGCCTGCAAGCCGACATGACTATCTCCGATGTCCCCATCAATTTCTGCACGCGGAACAAGGGCCGCAACAGAGTCGATTACCACCAGATCAACTGCACCAGAATCAATCAATTTTCCAGCAATTTCAAGTCCCTGCTCACCAGAGTCTGGTTGAGAAAGGAGCAATTCGTCAATGTTAACACCAAGCGCTGCCGCATAGGCTGGATCAAGGGCATGTTCCGCATCGATAAACGCAGCAATCCCGCCTTCTTTTTGAGCTTGAGCAACAGCATGAAGGGCAACGGTTGTCTTACCAGAAGATTCTGGTCCGTAGATCTCAATGATACGACCTTTCGGATAGCCACCAGCACCAAGAGCGATGTCGATGGACAGGCTTCCTGAACTCATGACTTGCACCTTTTGCTCTGCTCGTTCACCAAGGCGCATAATGGCACCTTTACCAAAATCTTTTTCAATGTTTTTTAGGGCATCATCCAACGCCTTTTTACGCTCGTCACCAAATTTTTTGGTGATGTCTTCTAATTTTTTACCAGGTTTTTTTGCCACGGTTCTACTCTCCTCTATTTGTTCAATTAGTCTATTATAGCAAAATTTTGCTCGTTCATAAAGTCTTACGCACATGGTCCAGAGCGTTCATACAGGCGATTTGACGGATGGCTGGCCATGAGTAACCGCCAAGTGCAACTTCCTCTGTTATGATGCCATCCAAACTGGCTGTTGCTAGATAAAAGGTAGCCATTACATTGTCTGCTTGAGAGCGTGGGTTGAAGGTTCCCAAGACTGCTAACCCCTTATCTGTTTGGTGCAACTGACGAATGCGCTCTGCTTCTTTTCCGGCAAGCTCTAGATTGGCCTCGCTATTGGTCAGAATTTGACCGCCTTTGTAAAGTTGACGATCCTGTAAAGCGAGTGTCAAGTCGGCTTGCAGCAACCCAGCTGTCAAGTTTTCAACCACCGCAATAGACTGTTGTTGTTCCCCCAAGGATTGGGCAACAACTTGGGCCAGACTATTATCCTCACCATAGCCATACAGCAAGTCACTTAGATTAGCATGGCTGAGAATCTCCGCTTCCAGCTGATCCAGCTTGGCTGTGGCCTGTCTAGAGCTGGTTGATTTTGTTGACAGGCGAAGGGTCACTTCTCCTGTCTTTGCATAAGGGGCTAGTGTTGGATCTGTTTGGTTTTCAATCATGTCCGCCAAAATCGTCACTAACTGGCTCTCACCAATCCCAAAAAAACGCAAGACTCGGGAATAGAGCTGCTGGTTGGATTGACCAATAAGCGGCAGTAGGCTTTGTGCAAACATGGACTTGAGTTCTCCTGGAGGCCCAGGCAACACAACATAGGTCACCCCATCCTGCTCTATCAACCCACCTACTGCTAAACCAGTCGGATTTTGAAGAGCCTGACTTCCCGCAATAATCTGCGCTTGCCGCTCATTATTGGCAGTCCGAACTCGGCCTGGCCGGCTGGCAAAAAAGCGGTTCAGCCGCTCCATTGCTAGGGAATCAAATACCAACTCCCTCCCCAAAAATCGTGCCAAGGTCTGCTTGGTCAGGTCGTCCTCAGTTGGTCCCAAACCACCGCAAAGAACGACCATATTACTCCGCTTGCTGGCTACTTCAAGGGTTGATAATAAACGGCCTTCATTGTCACCAACTGCCGTATGAAAATAAACATCAATCCCTAGCTCCGCAAATTTCTCCGATAGAAATTGGGCGTTGGTGTTGACAATCTGTCCTGTCAAAATCTCTGTACCCACAGCGATTAGTTCTGCTTTCATATTCCTCCTCTGATTAGGTTACAGTTACCTGCTCATCTAGTCAGTTCGTAATGTATCGTCATTTTATCTTGTATCATTGTAACATAAAAAAGAAGAGATTGGGCTGGAAACTCTCCGTTAGGAGGTTTCCAGCCAGTTTCTTCGTTATTGTAGATAGTAAATAAGGAGCAAGCTGCTGTTTCCAAAAATGTGGAGGATGCTGGAAAAGTAGATATTTCGATTGGTTTTTAAAAATAAACCTGAGTAAACCAAGCCTGAACCTAGATAGCCCAGTAAACCTATCACTTCCCGTAATTCCCAGCTATGCAGATGACTGGCAGCAAATAGCAAACCAGACAAGCCTATTGCCACTGCCCTACCAAACCTATCCTCTAAGTAACTTGCTAAAAATTGCCGATAAAACAACTCTTCAACTATCGGACCTAGGATTCCCACAATAGGAATAATCATCCATGCGGGGTAGAGCTGAAGTATCTTCCCTATATTCCCTTCATTAGCCATAGTTACTGTACCACCTGCCAATTCCTGCAAGTAGGCCAGAATCAGGGAAAATACACCATCACAGCATATTGCCAAGGCATAGCCAAGAAGCAGAATAAGACAGGACTTCCACTTGTGCTGGACAATCCAGCCTAGCTTGTCTGCCAACTCTCTCCTCCAGACATACAGACCTAGGAGGGCCAAAGGGACATAAGCAGCAAGTTGAAATGGACCCCATACCGCTCTAGGGAGAAGCTGGTAACCATTCAGTAAAAAGATAAACGTGTAAAGGAAGAGAAAGACTAGAATTTCTTTCTTCGGGAGTGCCATAATACCACCTCTTTGAATAGTAATCGTGCAAGATCCCAAGAGGCAAGAACAATCACGACAGCGGTGAAGAAGAGCACCAAGGCTGACAAACTGCTCTCTGAAAATGGTAAGAGAAAGAGAAAACCAAACAGGAAGCTTAGGTAGAAAAGCAGCCGTTTAGACAGCTTGGCCTTGCCTCTTCCATTTGTTTCCAGATGAAGTAGCTGATCCAAAGATAGTTGATATTCTTCACTCAGTTTTTTCATGTAATCTAAGGCAGGCACCGTTCGGTCATTCTCCCAATTAGAAATCGTTTGGCGTGAAACGCCTAATTGCTCTGCCAAGACTTCCTGCGATAGATTGTGCGTCAGTCTTAGCTGCTTGATTGTGTTACCAATGGTCATCTTACTCCTCCAGTTTACACTTGTTTGAGCAGGTTACAAGACAAAATCCTTTGACTGCACTGTCAAATTTCTTTTACCTTACTCTTTTCCACTCGCAGCTGTCCTCATGATCATTGATGAGTCCTGCTGCCTGCAAGTAGGAATAGACACAGACAGGCCCGACAAACTTAAAGCCTCGTTTTTTCAAGTCTTTTGATATACCTTCTGACAAGTCATTCTTGGTCGGCACTTCTCGGAAGGACTTGACAGAGTTGTCAAGCGGTGTAAACTCTACCCAAGACCAGAGATAGTGGTCAAAGCTGCCAAATTCCTCCTGCACCTTGACAAAAGCCTGCGCATTGGCTCTGGTCGCATACAATTTAGCCTTGTGACGAATGATGTTGGGATTGTCGAGAAGCTTGTCCAGCTCCCCATCTGTCATAGCCGCGACTTTTTGAACATCGTAGTTGAAAAAAGCTGAGCGGAAAGCCTGGCGCTTGTTGAGAACCGTCTCCCAAGACAGTCCAGCTTGATAGGACTCCAAGCAGAGCAATTCAAAAAGTGCCTGTTCATCATGGAGGGGTTGGCCCCATTCTTGGTCATGATAGTCTACATATATTGGATTGGTCATCTTGACCCAACCACATCGTTTCATTGCACACTCCCTACTTCATCAGCATCTTGAGGGCTGATTTGATGTAATTCTCAGCCGTATCTGTCGTTCCTTCAAAGAATTTTTTAATTTTCTTGAGTTCGCTTGATCGATAGCCCAAGGCTTCCATGGCTTCCATGGCTTCGTCCAGAGCCAGATTGTTTGATAAGGCTGGTGCTGGTTGACTAAGAGTTTCCGATTCAGCCATGACAAACTTACCTTCTAGGTCTAGGAGCATCTGCTGGGCTGTTTTTTTCCCGATTTTTGGAAACTTGGTTAAGTAACTGATGTTTTTTTGTTCAATCGCACGCACCAGACCTTCATTATCATCTACGGCAATAATGGCTAAAGCCGTTGTTGGCCCAATACCCGATACCGAAATCAGACTGAGAAAAACATTTTTTTCAGCTTCAGTAGCAAAACCGTAAAGAAGGTGGGCATCTTCGCGTATCACTTGGTGAAGATAGACTGTCATATCTTGCTGAACCTTTCCTGAAAAGGCGTAGGGGTTGGCGACATGGAGGATATATCCCAGTCCTCCAGTTTCAATGACAATGTACTTCGCAGTGATTTTAGTCAGTGTTCCTTTGATATAGTCGTACATAATTTTCCTTTACCATTCTGTCAACTTAGTTGACAGGTGTGTTTCTTTAGTATTTGCCAAGTTCTCGTAGACTGCTGTGGTTCTCTTGAATCCGACGGAACATTTTTTCCATATCAGATTTAGAAAAATGCACGAGTACAGGGCGCCCATGTGGGCAGTTGTATGGATTTTGGCAAGAAGCCAATTGGCGGAGAAGGTCACGCGCCGAGTAGTCATCCAGAGCGTGGTTCGCCTTGATAGACCGTTTGCAGGACATCATAATGGCAAGTTCAGCTCGGTATTGTTTGATGGATACCTGATTTGTTAGTAGTAACATATCGCACATCTCGTAGATGCCTGACTCAATCTCGTCTTCCTTCATCCAAATAGGGTGCTCCCGAAGAATAAATTGATTGCTACCGTACTCTTCTAGGTTGACACCAACTTGACGCAGGGCATCCATCCGCTGGCTGAGAAGAAGGGCATCATTCTGTGGAAATTCAAACATATAAGGCACCAGAAGCTGCTGGGCAGAGGCATCTACCTGACCAATCTTCTCTCGGTAGTACTCATATTTGACCCGTTCTTGTGCGGCGTGCTGGTCAATGATATAGAGCCCGTTCTTTCCTTGTGCAAAGAGATAGGTTCCATGCATCTGACCAAAATAGTCCAGCTCCGGAAAGGTTGAACTCTCCTCTCCTTCTAGGCGGTCAACTAGTTTAGCCAGTTCTTGCTGGGTGAGGGCGGGATGTTCCATGTCCTCCACTACTTGAGTTGGGCGCTGGGCAAACTTGATTGCCCTTGGCTGCTCCTCTTTTTGCTCTTCTTCCAAGGGTTTAATGGCTTCTGCAACCGTTTCTGGTTTGACATAAAAATCTTGTCGAACCGTGTCGTAGTAGAGATTGGTCTGACGAAGAGGCAAGGTCATTTGCTCGGTTTTTGGTTTCACACGAGTGCTAGATTTTGCCAGATTTTCAAGGGCGTCAGGAATCAAATCCTGCTGACCCAGAGCATCCTCAATAGCCTTACGAATAAGAGCCATCAATTCCTTTTCTTTAGATAGACGAACCTCTTGCTTGGTCGGATGGACATTGACATCAGCCAGATAGGGATCAATCTCAATGGAAATGACGACTAGCGGAAAGCGTCCAACCATAAGCTTGCTGCCATACCCCTCCAAGATAGCTCGGTTGAGTAAGAAATTCTTGATGTAGCGGCCATTGATAAAGATACTGATATAATTGCGGTTGGCTCGGGTCAATTCTGGTAAAGAAACGTAGCCGGACACCTGAAAATCCAAATCCTGAGCACTGATTTCCACCATTTTTTTGGCAGAAGCGATACCGTAAACCCCTGAAATCGCCTGTCTTAGATTGCCAGTTCCTGCTGTATGCATAAGCTCTCGGCCTTCATTGATTAGATGAAAGGCAATTTCTGGATGCGCTAAACTGAGCCGGTTGACAACATCAATAATATGTGCCAGCTCCGCCTGTTGGCTTTTGACATATTTGAGGCGGGCAGGAGTATTGAAAAAAAGATCTTCAACGATAATTTGTGTTCCGACCGGTCGACTAATGGTCTTCTGAGAGTCAATTTTTCCTCCACGGCTAATCAGTTCCAAACCGTGTGAAAGTCCTTTTCTTGCTGTACGAATCGTAATCTGGCTGACCGAGGCAATAGAAGGCAGAGCCTCCCCGCGAAACCCCAGTGTCCGAATACGAAAGAGATCTGCTTGACTCTTAATCTTACTGGTCGCATGACGGCGCAGGGCTAAAGCGACTTCATCTGGTGCGATTCCTTCTCCGTCATCTGTAATCTCAATAGTTTTCAGACCGGCTTCTTCAATTGTAATGGTGATTTGACTAGCTTTGGCATCAATCGCATTTTCCAGCAATTCCTTGACCACACTAGCCGGACGTTCAATCACCTCGCCAGCAGCAATCTGGTTGGCTAACAGTTCCGGTAGTTCAATAATATGTGACATAGGCTTTCTTTCTAAGCTGCAGGGCAGCGGTTAGTGAGGTTGGTAATGAGCTCATCATCCCTTTTTTGATTCAAGACGATTAGTAGAGATGGTGGGTATGCTTGGCAATCCACTGCTCCAGTTTAATGTGAAGCCAAAAACCGTAAATGCCAAAAGTAATCAGAGTTAGCAACCACCACTTCATCCAATTTCCAAAAAGCTGCAAGGCTGTTCCATCAAAATAAAGGCGTCTGCCATCAATGACTGTATGCTTGGCCTTCCATTTATACATAAGACATATACCCCAGGGCGCACAAATACCAAGAGTACAGACAGTTACAAGAGCCGCCAACAAGCTATGCCCGATATAGGACAACAGGCCTCCGTCAAAATACGATTCTCTGTTCATCTACTTCTCCTTTTGCTTTCTTTCTATTATACCACAACGCAAAGGGCCGTCCTTAATCGGACCGCCCTTTCTTTTCAGCAAGATAATCAAAGTACGCCATCCTCCGGCCAAAATCTAGGCCGGAGGATACAACTTGTTTTCCCAATCATTCTGACAGGCTAAAATCCTGTATTACACAGAGTCGCTCCCTAGCTTTTTCTGCAACTCTGCTAAAACCTGCATCGCTTCCATAGGAGTCATATTGTAAAGGTCTAGCTTGCCCAGCTCCTCCACAACTGGATGTGGACTGGCAAACAAGTCTAGCTGACCATTTTCTTGGATTGGTTGGCGAGGGGCTTGATAGTGCTGACCCTGATTTTCCAGTGATTGGAGGATGCTATCTGCCCGTGCCAGCAAACTATCTGGCATGCCAGCAATCTTAGCTACATGAATCCCATAGGACTTGTCGGCAGGTCCAGGGGCAATCTTATGCAGGAAGGTTACTTGTCCATCCTTTTCGAGAGTAGATACATGGACATTTTCCAAATGCTCCAAAGTCTGACTGAGTTCCGTCAGTTCATGATAATGGGTAGCAAATAGAGTCTTCGCTCCTATCTTATCGTGAATATATTCAATAATTGACTGAGCCAAGGCCATGCCATCATAAGTTGCAGTCCCACGCCCCAACTCATCAAAAAGAATCAAGGAGCTCTCGGTCGCAAGACGAACGGCCTTGTTGGCTTCCATCATCTCAACCATAAAGGTCGATTGGCCGCTGACCAAATCATCCGCCGCTCCAATTCGCGTGAAAATCGCATCGAAGATCGGTAATTCAGCCTCTTCTGCCGGCACATATGAACCCATTTGAGCCAGGATAACAATCACTGCCAACTGCCGCATATAGGTGGATTTCCCGCTCATATTGGGGCCTGTAATCAACTGCATATTGGTCTTGTTATCTAAGTAGATAGAGTTTGGAATATAGGTTTGTCTGCCCATAACCTTCTCCACTACCGCATGACGACCATCCTTAATAGACAAGTCGCGATGCTGAGTGAAGACCGGACGTATCCAACGCTCCTGTTCAGCCAAAGCCGCAAAGGACTGAAGCACATCAACTGTCGCAATCGTTCGGGCTAATTTTTGCAGGCGGCTGATATACTTTTCAACCTCCTGACGAATACGCATGAAAATCTCATACTCCAGATTGGACGACTTATCACGCGCCTCCAACATTTGACCTTCTATCTTGGCCAATTCTTCTGTTCCATAACGCTCTGAATTTTTCAGAGTGGCCTTGCGGAAAAAATGTGTCGGCACATTGCCTAAGTTGGAGTTGGTCACATGGAAATAGTAACCATCTTTTTTGTTGTAATCGATTTTGAGATTGGTAATACCAGAAGCCGCTCGCTCCTTAGTTTCAATCTCCGCAATCCAGCCCGTCCCCTCTCGCATGACCAGACGATACTGATCCAAGGTTGCATCAAAGCCAGACCGAATAATATTGCCCTCCGTAATGGTTGCTTGCGCCTCTGGGTCAATAGCAGAGCTGATAAGAGCGTGAAGTTCAGGAATCGGGTCTAGGTTGGCAACCAAACTAGACAAGGCTGGCTGCTCCATCTGCTGCAAAATCCCCTTAATCGCAGGAACATTGGCCAGCGTCTGAGCCAATTGAAGAAGATCCTTGGGTGTGGTTTTCCCAAAAGAAACCCGACTGGCTAGTCGCTCAATATCATAGACTCCTTTGAGACTCTCCACCAAATCGCTGCGCTCAAAGAAATAGTTCAGAAAAACTGCAACCACCTCTTGACGCGCCTCAATCCGCTCTTTATCAATCAATGGCCGATCAATCCAGCTCCGCAGCAAGCGTATCCCCATGGCTGTTTTAGTTTCGTCCAACAGCCAGTAAAGACTGCCATGCTTTTTACCGGTTCGACCATTTTCCAGCAGATCCAGACTAGCCTTGGTCGCGTAATCCATCTGCAGGTAGTCTTTGATTTCATAGTGAATCACCTTTTGCAAGTGAACCAAATCCCGCAACTGGGTTCGCTTGAGGTAGCTAAGAAGCTTACCAGCTGTTTGCTTCTCTAACTCGGTTAGAGAAGCGTCTATCAGATGGACATCATCCAATACCTCTTCCTCAAAAGACAGGAGCAGGTTCATCTGACGGGTCAAAACGGTCTCCTCCTCTTCTGACAAGGGGGAACCAACCACCACTTCACGTGCCCGCAAATTGCGGATTTCCCCACAAAGACTACTAAAATCTTCTAAGCTCGTCACATAGAATTGCCCAGTCGCCACATCCATATAGGATAAGGCATAGCGCAAACCCTGACGATCCATCGCCACCAGGAAATTACTTTCAGAACCCAATTTAGAAGAATCCGTCATCGTTCCTGGAGTAATAATCTGCACTACTTCTCGCTTGACCACACCGACAGCCATTTTAGGGTCTTCAACTTGCTCAGCAATCGCCACCTTGTGCCCCAACTCCACCAAGGTATCAATATACTGCTGGGCCGCATGATAGGGAACCCCAGCCATCGGAATAGGATTTTCCGCGTTTTTATTGCGGCTGGTCAAGGTCAACTCTAAAATTTGAGCTGCTTCAACTGCATCCTCATAAAACAATTCATAAAAGTCTCCCATACGGAAAAGCAAAAAAGCATCTGGATGCTTGGCTTTTATATCCAGATACTGC
The DNA here is from genome assembly GCF_018137985.1 of Streptococcus oriscaviae. NCBI lineage: Bacteria > Bacillati > Bacillota > Bacilli > Lactobacillales > Streptococcaceae > Streptococcus > Streptococcus oriscaviae. Next base: position 1,354,807 of record NZ_CP073084.1, read on the forward strand.
TGCATTCCCGGAGAAATTTTTTCTATTGCCATCTTCTCTCTCTCAATCTAAATCAAAAAATGGTTAATCTCCGCCTCCACTTGCTTGGCTGCCTCTTCATCTCGACAAATCACCAAGAGTGTATTGGCACCAGCTAGCGTTCCCAGAATCGTGGCCGGTTTTTCAGCGTCAATAATGTTGGCCATAAGAGCTGCCTCGCCCAGTTCTGAATGTAAGACCAGTATAAAACTAGCCCTCTCTACCTTGTAAGCATATTCTGCTAAAAGCTGACTGTAATTAACAGCCTCATCTTCTACGGACAGGGAATAGTAGGATCTTCCGTTGTCATGGATTTTGATAACCCCTAGCTCCCGCAAATCCCGCGAAAGTGTCGTTTGGGTCACTATCACCCCACGCGCATTCAATCGTTCCTGAATATCCGCCTGTCGTCCAATTCTTTCCTGACGAATCATCGACTTGATTAACTCATGTCGCTCTATTTTATTCATCATTTTACCTCAAAGTGTATATTTATAGAAATATTATAACAAAATCAGGAAAATTTTCACATCTATTAGGGCAGAAATGTGATAAAATAGAATCAGTAACTCTGGAGGTCTATCTATGAATCAAAAAAATCTCGTAGCAGAAAGATTAGCTGCCGTATTGCCTCATCTCGATGTAACAGCTATTTATGCCCTGCTTGAAAAACCAAAATCATCTGAAATGGGAGATATTGCCTTTCCTGCCTTCTCACTAGCAAAGGTCGAGCACAAAGCTCCTCAGGCAATCGCAGCAGACATTGCTGAAAAAGTAGACGCCGCAGGCTTTGAAAAAGTCGTTGCGACTGGTCCTTATGTCAACTTCTTCTTGGACAAGGCTGCCATTTCTCACCAAGTACTGACGCAAGTCATCAGCGAGCAAGCAAATTATGGACAGCTCAACATCGGTCAAGGCCACAATGTGACCATCGATATGTCCAGTCCAAACATCGCCAAACCATTCTCCGTGGGTCATCTACGCTCCACTGTTATTGGTGATGCCCTTGCTAACATTTACGCGAAGATGGGCTACACTCCAATCCGCATCAACCATTTGGGAGATTGGGGTAAGCAGTTCGGTATGCTGATTGTTGCCTATAAACTGTGGGGTGACAAGGCTACTATTGAGGCCAATCCAATCGATGAACTCCTCAAACTCTATGTCCGCATTAACGCTGAAGTAGAAGAAAGACCTGAGTTGGACGAAGAAGCACGTCAATGGTTCAAAAAACTAGAGGATGGCGATGAGGAAGCTTGGGAACTCTGGCAATGGTTCCGCGACGAAAGTTTGGTGGAATTTAACCGTATCTATGAAAAATTGAATGTTCATTTTGATAGTTTCAACGGAGAAGCCTTCTACAATGACAAGATGGACGAAGGTATCCAAATCCTTGAAGACAAGGGCCTTCTTAAAGAATCTAAAGGAGCTAAGATCGTAGACCTTGAAAGCTACAACCTGCCTCCTGCCCTCATCATGAAATCAGACGGCGCTACTCTCTACATCACTCGCGATATGGCAACAGCCATGTACCGCAAGCGTACCTACGACTTTGTGAAAAACATCTATGTTGTAGGTCAAGAACAAATCAACCACTTCAAGCAACTCAAGGCCGTCCTCAAGGAAATGGGCTTTGACTGGAGCGACGATATGGTTCACGTCACTATGGGCTTGGTAACTAAGAACAAGAAGAAACTCTCTACCCGTAAGGGGAACATCATCCTCCTTGAGCCAACCCTTGACGAAGCAGTTTCCCGCGCTCTATCTCAGATTGAAGCTAAAAATCCTGAACTGGAAAACAAGGAAGAAGTGGCTAAGGCAGTTGGTATCGGAGCAGTTAAATTCTTCGACCTCAAGACTGACCGTGACAACGGTTATGACTTTGACCTAGAGGCTATGGTTTCCTTTGAAGGAGAAACCGGCCCTTATGTTCAATACGCATACGCCCGCATCCAGTCTATCTTGCGCAAGGCAGACTTTGTACCAGCCGCAGAAAATGACTACAAACTAGCAGACGCTGAAAGCTGGGACATCATCAAGCACATCCAAAACTTCTCAAATATTGTAGAACGTGCTGGTGAAAAATTTGACCCATCCTTAGTAGCCAAATATGCTATCAACCTAGCTCAAGCCTTCAACAAATACTACGCTCATACCCGTATCTTGGATGAAAGCCCAGAGCGCGATAGCCGCTTGGCGCTCGCTTACACGACTGGTCTAGTCCTCAAAGAAGCACTTCGCCTCCTCGGTGTTGATACTCCTGAAAAAATGTAAACAAAAGAAGCAAGGATTTCCTTTCCTTGCTTTTTTGTGCGCCAAAAAACCAACTTTTCAGTTGGCTTTTAGGAAGAATATATTAGTGACGGAAGTGTCTTACTCCCGTAAAGACCATGGTCAAACTATACTTATTGGCCATATCAATAGATTCTTGATCTCGGACAGAACCGCCTGGCTGGATAATAGCCTTGATACCAGAATGAGCAATTTCCTCCACATTATCTGCAAATGGAAAGAAGGCGTCACTAGCAAGAACTGCGCCATCCAAACGTTCCTTGGCCTGTTCTATTGCAATCCGGACAGAAGCCACACGATTGGTCTGGCCAGGCCCCACACCCAAGGTCATTTTGTCGTTGGTAACGATAATACCGTTAGACTTGACATATTTACAAGCCTTCCAAGCAAACTCCAAGGCAGTCCATTCCTGCTCTGAAGGCTGACGCTCCGTCACCACTTGCCAACCCGCCGGGTTCTCTTCTACCACATCCTGATTCTGCACCAACATGCCACCGACTACACCCGTATATTCTGCTTCAACTTCAGAAGCATCCTGAGCATCAAATGGCAGTTCTAAGATGCGCAGATTTTTCTTTTTATTGGTCAAAATAGCTAGCGCTTGATCCGAGTAGCTCGGAGCAATGATGATTTCCAAGAATACCGGATGCATCTTTTCAGCCGTCGCAGCATCTACCTCTCTGTTAAGGACAACAATACCTCCGAAAATAGATACCGGATCCGCCGCATAAGCATGATCCCAAGCTCCTTCGATGGTATCTGCTTGACCAATGCCACAAGGGTTCATATGCTTGAGGGCCACCACTGTTGGACGATCCTTGAAATCACGGATAATCCGAATAGCCGCATCCGCATCGCGAATATTGTTGAACGAGAGTTCTTTACCATTGAGCTGTTTTGCTGAGGCAATGGAGTAGGCCGTCGGAAGTGCATTTTGATAGAAATCTGCATCCTGCTGTGGATTTTCTCCATAACGCATAGGCTGATTGAGATCATAGGTTAGGGTCAATTTCTCAGGCTTGCTTTCACCGACCTGTTTGGTAAAGTAATCCGCAATCAAAGCATCATAGGCTGCTGTGTGGCGGAAAACCTTAGCTGCCAAACGCTGACGGGTTGGATAGCTGGTTTCCCCCCCATCTGCCAATTCAGACAGAACCGTTGTATAATCCGCAGGGTCCACTACTACTGTTACACTAGCATGGTTTTTTGCAGCAGAACGAAGCATGGACGGCCCACCGATGTCAATGTTTTCCACCGCCAAATCGTAGGTCACATCTGGACGCAGGATGGTTTCCTTGAAAGGATAGAGGTTAACCACTACCAAATCAATCAATCCAATTTCATGCTCATTCGCAGCTGCCAAATGACTCTCCAAATCCCGACGAGCCAATAGTCCTCCGTGAATTTTTGGATGAAGGGTCTTGACCCGACCATCCATCATTTCAGGAAAACCCGTCACATCATCAATGGCAACGGTAGCCACCCCTGCGTTATCAAGAGCAACCTTGGTGCCGCCGGTTGAAATAATCTCCCAGCCCATTTTGGTTAATTCTTGGGCAAATTCTACAATGCCCGCCTTATCTGATACGCTAATCAACGCACGTTTTGTCATGTTTACTCCTTGTTTTTCAATGTTTACTCAGCCAGCAATTCCTTAATGACAGCCGGATATAACTCATACTCCGCCTCATGAATCCTTGCTTCAAAGGTTTCAAGGCTATCATCGGGCAGACGCGGCACGCGCACCTGCTTGATGACCTGCCCTGTGTCCACACCAGCGTCTACCCAATGAACGGTCACACCACTTTCTGTGACGCCAGCCTCCCAAGCATCTTGAATCCCATGCGCACCGGGAAACTCTGGCAGATAGGCTGGGTGGATATTGATGATGCGCCCCTCATAAGCAGAAAGCAAGGTTGGGCCGACAATCTTCATATACCCTGCCAGAACCACCAAATCAATAGCCCGTTCTTGCAGTAATGTCACAATTGCTTGCTCATAAGCTACCTTGTCAGCGAACTCCTTGAGTTCAAAAGCAAAGCTGGGTACAGCCAGATTCTGGGCACGTTCTAAGACGTAGGCATCACGGTGATCCGAAAACACCAGCTCCACCTGAAATTGCTCCGCAATCACTTGAAAATTAGATCCGTTACCCGATGCAAATACAGCTATTTTTTTCATTTAATCACTACACTCTGATTTTCTTTCTTGATGATGCGGCCTAATTCGTAAACTTCCTCGTCAACCAATTCCTTGACACGCGCAACCTTATCTGGGCTGACAGCCAGCATCAAACCAATTCCCATGTTGAAGATTTCAAACATTTCCTCATGTTTGATTTGACCATAGGTTTCAAGTGCCTTGAAAATCGGTAAAACTGGAATGGTAGCTTCTTCAATTTCAGCGGCCAAATCATCTGCAAACATACGGGGAACATTTTCGATAAAGCCGCCGCCGGTGATATGGGCAATGCCGTTGACCAGGCCTTCTTTTACCAAAGGAAGAACAGCCTTAACATAGATACGAGTAGGCTCCAGCAAAACCGCCTGGAGAGGCTTGCCTTCCAGTTCTGGCAAAATCTCATCGCCTGTATAATCTGCAAAAACCCGACGAACCAAGGAATAACCGTTAGAATGGATACCACTAGAAGCCAGTCCCAGCAAAACATCCCCTTCAGCAACCTTGCTACCATCGATGATCTGAGATTTCTCAGCTACACCGACCGCAAAACCAGCTAGGTCATAATCATCTGGGCCGTACATACCCGGCATCTCAGCAGTTTCACCACCGATAAGACCACAGCCTGCCTGCACGCATCCCTCTGCTACGCCAGCTACCACCTGCTCTAGTTTAGCAGGCTCGTTTTTGCCAGTTGCAATATAATCCAAGAAGTAAAGCGGCTCCGCACCTGCAGCAATAATGTCATTGACACACATGGCCACACAGTCTTGCCCGATAGTGTCGTGTTTATCGTACTTGATTGCCAGCATGAGCTTGGTTCCTACACCATCCGTACCCGAGATGAGGACTGGCTCTTTCACGTCCAACTGGGTCAAATCAAACATTCCGCCAAAGCCACCCAAGGCACCCATAACACCTACACGCTCGGTGCGTGCAACGTGTTTTTTTATCCGCTCAACAACTTCATAGCCTGCTTCTACATCAACGCCAGATTGAGCATAGGCATTTTTTTCTGTCATAATATTCACCTTTTCCTTATCGTAACGCTGCAAAACAGCAAGTTATCAACCTTTTTTCACATTGTCGATATAAAAACTTGTTTTTTCTTCCAAACTGCGGATATATTCTTCCTCGTAATCATACAGAGGGGTCGGAAACTTCCCATCAAAGTAAGCTACACACAAACCGCCATTTGGCGCATCTGTATCAATGCCAATGGCTTCTATCATACCTTCCAATGACAGATAGGTCAGACTGTCTGCTCCGATAATTTCACAAACCTCATCCACCGTATGATTGGCAGAAATCAATTCTCGGCGATTTTGAATATCAATCCCATAAAAACATGGATACTTAAGTTCTGGGCTACCAATAGCCACATGAACTTCTGCCGCTCCCGCTTCACGCAAGAGTTGAACAATTCGACGGCTGGTTGTTCCCCGAACAATCGAATCATCTACCATCACCACACGCTTGCCCTTGACAATACTGGATACGGCTGACAGCTTCATCCGAACCCCCTGTTCTCGCAGTTCCTGAGTCGGTTGGATAAAGGTGCGTTGTGTATACTGATTTTTAATCAGGCCCATCTCGTTTGGCAGGCCTGATTCCTCTGAAAAGCCACTAGCAGCAGACAGAGAAGAATTAGGAACACCAACGACAATATCTGCTTCGTGCTGGAATTCTTGAGCCAGCCTGCGCCCCATTTTCTTACGAGCTGCATGAACATTGACCCCATGAATCACTGAATCCGGCCGAGCAAAGTAGACATATTCCATGGAACAAATTGCAAGTTGAGTATCGTCTGTGTAGCTATCGTAATGAACGCCACTGTCATCAATGATAACAATTTCTCCAGGACGAACATCACGCACCCACTTGGCACCGACGACTTCAAAAGCACAGGTTTCACTTGAAACAACCCAAGCACCATTGGCCATTTGACCAATCGACAGAGGACGAAAACCATTTGGATCCAAGGCAGCAATCATCTTGTCTTCCAGCATAAGGATGTAGGCAAACCCACCCTTGACTGTGCTGAGTGCTTCCTTTATTTTGCCCATCAAACTCGGATTGTGGCTACGACGAATCAAGTGGGCCAAAATCTCTGTGTCCGAGCTACTGGAAAAAATTGCACCGTTCCGCTCTAGTTCTGCCTTCAGGCTAACTGCGTTAATTAGATTACCATTGTGAGCCAGACCAAATTCCATATCTGCAAATTCAAAGTGAAAAGGCTGGATATTGTTGATGGAGGCCGTACCTGCCGTTGCATAGCGGACATGGCCGATGGCAGCAGACCCTGTTAATTTCTCCAAATCACTCGGATTTTTAAAGACCTCTGCCAACAAACCTGTATCGCGGTAGCGGTTCAGCCGACCGCCATCATTTGATAAAATTCCTGCACCTTCCTGTCCTCGATGCTGCAAACTATGCAGACCAAAGTAGGTCACTTGGGCTGCTTGGGGATGACCCCATATACCGAAAACTCCACATTCCTCATTCAGAGATTTTACTTCGTACGTCATTGTAATCCTTCTTCTTATTTTCCTGTAAAGTAGCGAACAGCTGAGCGGAACAAGTGTTGGTCTTTTTGACCAGGAATGTTCTGGAAGAGACCGTCTTCATAACGTTCTGAGTGTCCCATTTTACCGATAATTTGTCCGTTTTTGCTGGTAATCCCTTCAATCGCATGGACAGAACCATTTGGATTGTACTTGGAATCCATGCTTGGCTGACCAGTAAAATCGACATACTGGCTCCAAATTTGCCCGTTATCACGAAGCGCAGCAAACTCTTCGTCTGTCACAACAAATTTTCCTTCACCGTGTGAAACTGGAATAGCATGAATATCCCCAACTTTTACCCCTGCCAACCAAGGAGAATTGGTATTGGCGATGCGGGTTTCTACCATTTTAGCAACGTGCTGGTTGGCATCGTTGTAAAAGAGGGTTGGGCTTTCTGCAGAAGCTTCTTCAAAATTACCATAAGGCAATAGACCAGACTTAACCAAGGCTTGGAAACCGTTACAGATACCGATAATCAAACCACCCTTAGCGATAAATGCATCGATAGCCGCTCGTACTTTTTCATTGAGCAAGATGTTGACAATAAACTTAGCTGAACCGTCTGGTTCATCTGCTGCCGAGAATCCACCAGCAAAGAAGATGATATTGGCCTGCTCAATATGAGCTACCATGCTTGCAACGGACTTCTCAATAGCAGCATGATCAAGAGTTACAAATGGTACCAAATTAACCTTGGCACCAGCCTGTTCAAAGGCCTTGGCAGAGTCATACTCAGAGTTGGTTCCTGGAAAGACTGGGATGTAAACTAGTGGCTGCTCGACCTTTTCTTTGGCAGCAACTACCGTAGTTGATACCACCTCAGGTACCTCTTGCAGCACTTCTTCTTGCTCAAATTCTGTTGGGTACACTTCCTCCAATTTTCCTTCAAAAGCCTTGAGGAGGTTAGCGCCTGCTAGGTTTACACCATTGACAAGCAGTGTAAAGTCCGCCTGAGTCTGACCAATCTTGACAACTCCCTCAATATCTTCGGTTGAAGTAAAGACAAAGCCGCCAAGCTGACCAGTTAAGCAGGTTTCCAGTTGTTCCAGCTCGACCTTAGCACCAATTCGGTTTCCAAAACTCATCAAAGCAAGGCTTTCAAGAAGGCCACCGTATTTCACAGCTGCTGTTGCTGAAATCTTATGCTTGTCTTGGATAGCTGCCACAAGCTCAAAATTGGACTTAATCAGATTAAAGTCAATCTCCTGACCAATCGCTTGGCCTGGCAGATAGTAGATGTATTCATCCGCAGCCTTAAATTCTGGCGAAAGAACCTTGCGGCTATCCGCCGTCGTCACACCAAAAGCAACCAGAGTTGGAGGTACGGTTAATTCTTCAAAAGTTCCAGACATAGAGTCCTTACCACCGATTGACGGCAACCCTAGCTGGATTTGAGCTTCAATAGAACCAAGAAGAGCTGCTACTGGCTGGCCAAACCGCTCTGCCTGCTTGTCCATGCGCTCAAAATATTCCTGATAAGAGAAACGCGCCTGTGACCAGTTGGCACCCGTTGCTACCAAGCGAGCCGTTGCCTCAATGACCGCATAGGCTGCACCATGGTAAGGCGACCATTCCGCAATATAAGGGTTGTAACCCTGCGCCATTACAGAGGCTGTTGTGGTCAGCCCATGTTGGACTGGTAATTTTTGAACAGAGCTTTCAGTTGGTGTTATCTGATAACGGCCACCAACTGGATGGTTGACAGTTGAACGGCCGACCGAGCTGTCAAATATGGTCTGCAGCCCTTTCTGGCTGGCATGGTTGAGATCGGCTAAAACAGTCTGTACATCTTCTTCCAGACTAGCAGCGGAGGTAAGACGAGTTTCAGGAAGGTTGACAGCCTTGTCAACTACCTTGGCATCCACCACCACACGAACACCGTTGGTATCTAAGAAGGAACGCTCGATATCCACGATGGTTTGGCCGTTCCAAACCATGACCAAGTTTGGCTTTTCAGTAACCTTAGCGACCACAACCGCATGAATGTTTTCTTCGGCACAGGCTGCAATGAATTTTTCAGCATCTTCCGGACGGACGACCACACTCATCCGCTCCTGAGATTCAGAAATGGCAATTTCTGTTCCATTAAGTCCAGCGTACTTGAGCGGCACCTTGTCCAGATCAATTTCTAAACCATCTGCCAGCTCACCGATAGCCACACAGACTCCACCAGCACCAAAGTCATTAGACTTCTTAATCAGACGAGTGACTTGACCGTTACGGAATAGGCGTTGAATCTTACGTTCTTCAATAGCATTTCCTTTTTGAACCTCTGCACCAGCTGTTTCCACCGATTCAACCGTTTGAACTTTAGAGGAACCTGTCGCTCCACCAATTCCGTCACGACCTGTTTTACCTCCTAGGAGGATAACCAAGTCGCCCGCCTCTGGCTTTTCACGAACCACATTACTCTTTGGAGCCGCCCCAACCACTGCTCCCAACTCCATCCGCTTAGCTACAAAACCAGGGTGGAAGTATTCGCGAACATAAGTAGTTGCAAGACCAATCTGATTGCCGTAGGACGAGTAACCGTGGGCAGCTGTCTTAGAGATAACCTGCTGTGGCAATTTCCCTGAGCGAGTCTGGGAAATAGGAGCTGTAATATCTCCCGCACCCGAAATCCGCATAGCCTGATAAACATAAGAGCGACCTGACAGCGGATCACGGATTGCCCCACCAATACAGGTAGCCGCCCCACCGAATGGCTCAATTTCAGTCGGATGGTTATGAGTTTCATTTTTAAACATTAGAAGCCACGGCTCCTTAACACCGTTGACATCCACTTCAATTTCAACGGAGCAGGCATTGATTTCGTCAGACACTTCCATATCATCCAAGCGGCCATTTGCTCGCTCATAGCGTCCAAAAATTGTTGCCATATCCATAAGAGTCTGTGGCTTAGCCGTCCGTCCCAATTCCTCTCTCATCGCCAAATACTTATCGTAAGTAGTCTGAAGCTGCTTTTGGAACTTGGACGCAGAAAAATCAATCGTTTTTAGCTCTGTTTCAAATGTCGTATGACGGCAGTGGTCACTCCAATAAGTATCCAACACCTTGAGCTCTGTTTCAGTCGGAACACGACCGATTGACTTAAAGTAGCTCTGAATAAAGAGCAGGTCATCCACTTCCATAGCCATGCCTGCCTCACGCTTATAACGCGTAAAGTCTTCTGCTGTATAGGTTTCAAAGAAATCAAGATTAGGAATCGTCTTGTCAGATGCCGAAAATTCCTGTGGTGCCAGAGGAGAATCAATATCCTTAAAACGCGAATCCACAGGATTGAGCAAGTATTTCTTAATAGCAGCCAATTCATCTTCTGCCAAATCTTGATTGAGCAGATACAGTTGAGCAGTGTTCACTCGAACCTTATCGTCGCTGCCCAAAAGCAAGAGCGCTTCCTGAGAGCTAGCTGCTCGCTGATCAAACTGACCCGGCAAGGCCTCGATGGCAAAATAAAGCGAATGCGCTAGAGCTTCCTGAACTGACTCCTTAGACAAAATCCTATCGGTTACCTGTTCAGAAAAAATATGTCTTTCTGCCGGTTCAACCAATTCCGGGCTCAGATGAAATACATCGTAAACCTGAACTAAGCGAAGACTCGTCAAAGTGTGCAACTGCAAATTATGCTTCAACTCTTTAAGCAACGACTCCGCCTTAATCTGAAAATCCGCTTTTTTCTCAACAAAAATTCGTTTATCCATGATGTTCCTTTTTCCTTTTAAACTACTTCTTGCAATTTTTCCAATACCACTTGGTAAACCTCAGTCAAATCCCCCAGACCCCGACGAAAAACGTCCTTGTCCAAACGATTTCCCTGTGCATCCCAAAGCCTACAATTGTCTGGGGAAAACTCGTCTGCCAAGATAATTTTCCCTGACTTATCATAACCAAATTCCAACTTGAAATCGACCAAAGTCAAATCAATCTGCCCAAATAAATCAAGTAAAAAAGCATTGATTAAGCGCGTTTCTGCCTTAATATAGGCCAACTCCTCCGGACTTGCCAATCCCAAAAAATAAATATGCTCGTCATTGATAAAAGGATCGTCCAACTCATCCTTCTTATAGTAAAATTCAACGATTGGCCGGCTCAGCTTGATTCCTTCAGAAACTCCGAAACGTTTGGCAAAAGAACCTGCTGTATAGTTACGCAAAACCACCTCAAGCGGGATGATGTCCACCTTCTTGTTGAGCTGCTCAGTTTCTGATACCTTCTTAACAAAGTGAGTAGCAAAACCTGCCTCTTCCATCTTCTCAAAGATGAGAGAAGAAATTTGGTTATTGAGCTTCCCCTTACCAACAATCTGCTCCTTCATACCACCGTTAAAAGCTGTTGCCTGATCCTTGTAAGCAGATAGAATCAAGTGTTCATCTTCAGTAGCAAAAATATCCTTCGCTTTTCCAGAGTAAAGTAATTCGCCCTTCATTAAAACGTTCGCCTTTCATATTATAAATCAGTCTGTTACTCTATTTTATCACAGAATATTCGCTTATTCAAGAATCACGCTATGAATACGCCTACACAAAAGAAATAACGTCCGTAAATTACGAACGTTATTTTTTGTTTTCATAAATATAATCCACAATGTCAGACAGGATTTCAAATCGCTCAATGGCAGCGTCTGGCACATCCACACTAAATTCATCTTCCAAGGTGATGACAAATTCCATAATTTCAACAGAATCTTCTGCCACATCATTCAAGGACAGATCTGGACGGACACTAAAGTCCCCACCTTTTTCTTCCTGAATAATTTCCTCTACACGTTGATATACTTCCTCTTTTGTCATCTTATTCCTCCACTACAGAAAACTTTTCAACCGATTTTTGCACGACATCGGACTGGAGCATCGTCCGAACCTGTTTGATGGTGTAGTAAATGGCCGTTGCATCACTAGAACCATGAGCCTTGATAACAGGTGCCTTAAGTCCCAAAAGGACTGCTCCTCCAGCCTTCTTATAATCCATAGTACCTAGAGCCGTTTTGAGTGTTGATTTGATGAGCAAGCCGCCCATTTTTGCCTGAAGACCACCGTTTTTAATAGCGCCTGTCAGCTGGCCGACGATGCTCTTCGCAGTTCCTTCAATGGTTTTTAAGACAGCGTTTCCCGTGAAACCATCCGTCACCACCACATCCGCTACTCCATTGAGCAACTCACGCGCCTCTACATTTCCGATGAAATGAATAGATGGTTCTTGATTTAACAAAGCAAAGGCTTCTTGATGAACTGGAGTTCCCTTGGTTTCTTCCGTACCGTTGTTCAACAAGCCCACGCGCGGTCGCTTGATTCCCCGAACATGTTCAGCATAGAAAGAACCTAAAATCGCATACTGATAGAGATGGTGGGCGGTGTTTTCCGCATTTGCTCCCAAATCCATCATATCAAACCCACTACCATCCATGGTCGGCAAAGTGGACATCAAGCCCGGACGGTCAATGTTCTTGATACGCCCTACCACAAAGACTCCCGCCGCTAGCAGAGCACCTGTATTGCCTGCAGATAAGATAGCATCTGCATTCCCATCCTTAACAGCCTGCGTCGCTAATACCATTGAAGCTGTTTTTTTCCGACGGATAGCCTTGACCGGCTCATCGTCTGAGTTGATTTTCTCATCTGTGTGGATGATAGATACCCGATCTGTTGCTGTTAAATATTGCTGAATCTTAGCCTGATCCCCATAGAGTTGAATTTCCACATCTGGAAATTCTGCCAAGGCGCGATTAACTCCCTCCACAATAGCCTGAGGAGCGTGATCTCCACCCATAGCATCTACTGCAATTCGTTTCATTTTTCTTCCCCTGTTTCTCTTGGTTTCATGATTTGCCCCCAGGAGGACAAGTCATCAATAAATTTCTTAGATTTCAAGTGAATCCCGACGTACTCTTCATAGATTTGATCGATAAAAAGGCGTAGCTTTTGCTTCATCTCCTCCTTGAGGGAAATTGTTTCCAACTCATCAAAAGAAATAGCCTGAAATCGCTCAATCAAATAAGGGACATTAGGATCCAGATGAAGCCTGCGTTCATCTTGGTGATAGTGTTGCGGGCAGAGCAGCCCTGCATAGCGGTAGGAAAAATCAAAAGGCAAGCCCACCCGATGGCAGATAGCACATTCATGAAAATTGAGCGAAACCCCAAACCGCCCTAGCAACTGAATTTCAAAAATATTCGTCAAAACCTCATAGTCCAAACCCGCCTCCATTAAATCCAAGGTCTTGACTAAGAAGGCAAAAAGAGCTGGATCATACACCTTATCCTGCAAACAAGCATCGGCCAAAGCCAACACATAGGTCGCATAACTTAAACGAAAAATATCCTGATTGATTTGTTTAAAGGCCTGAACCTGATGAAAATCCTCGATATAGCTGAGGCCATCCTCGTTGATTTTCACAATAAAATCTGCATAAGTCATCGGCTGAATAGAGACCACCAGCTTAGACTTAGAAGCATGTTTCACGAAAAACATCCGCTTCCCAGCCTTTTCCGTAAAAATCTTGACCAACTTGTCATCTTCACGAAAATTTCGATTGTAAAGGACAAGCCCTCTTGTTTCAATTCGTTCCATCTTCTTCCAAAAATTCCTTCAAGCGCTCCATCGCAATCTGGATTTTTTCCATACTAGCAGCGTAAGAAATACGGATATAACCTTCCCCATACTGACCAAAAGCAGCTCCTGGAATAAAAGCAACGGCTTTTTTTCGTGCAAATTCCTGCAAGAAAGAAAACGAATCCTGATTGTATCCTGCTGGAATCTTAGCAAAAATATAAAACGCTCCATCCGGTTTAATAATTTTAAAGCCCATGTCCGTCATCTTATCGATGATATAATCACGCCGCTGTATGTATTCCTGACGCATTGGTAAAGCGTCGTTCTTACCGTTTTTCAACGCTTCAAGGGCTCCATACTGCATCGGAGTCGCTGCCGCCGTCACCAAATACTGATGGCTCTTAATAATCTGCGCAATGATTGCTGCTTGCGATAGAATCAACCCAATCCGCCACCCTGTCATCGCATGGGATTTGGACAAACCTTGAATTAAGATGGTCTGTTCAGGCAAATATTCGGCAATGGATACATGGGGTTGCCCAGTATAAGTCAATTCCGCATACACTTCATCAGACAAGACGAAGACAGGATATTTCCGAAGCACATCTGCAAAAGCAACAATTTGCTCACGAGAATAGGTTACCCCTGTTGGATTTGCTGGATAATTGAGAATAACTGCCTTAAGCCTATCCCCCTGCTCCACAATAGCTTCTTCCAGCATCTCAGGAGTCAGAACAAAATCATTGGCCGTAGTATCGATCTCAACAATATCGGCTCCCACCATATTGACGATTGGCTCATAGCCCGGATAAGCTGGAGCTGGCAAAAGAACAGTATCTCCCGCCTCCAAAATCGCCACTAGACTAGCAGAAAGAGCCTCTGTCGCTCCAATAGTTGACAGGATTTCATTATCTGGATTGTAAGTCAAACCATACTTTTCCGCCACAAACTCAGCCGCCGCCTGACGTAGTTCCAGCAAACCTGCCATCCCAGTATAGTAGCTCTTATCCGCATCAATAGCAGCCTTAGCTGCCTCCTTCACATGACCTGGTGTCGTAAAATCAGGTTCTCCCAAAGTCAGTTTCAAAATTCCCGGAATATCCGAGATAGACTGATCGAACTGCCGAATCATTGATACCTCAATTCGATTTAAATTCTTGTTAAAACGATGACTTAAATCCATTCTCTTCCTCCCCTCAAACTAAGGTACTACTATTATAATATAATTTTCTGAAAATGGATAATAGAAAAGAAGCCCTCCAAAAGAAGAACTTCCTATCTATTTTGGCTATTTCCCTGTTGCTGTCTCAAACAGAGGAGAAAGCGGACGTTTTTCATGAATACGGATAATCGCATCCGCCAATAAATCCGCAGTAGAAATTTGCTCAATCTTATCAATCAAACGATCTTCAGGAATCTCAATCGTATCCAAAACAACCAGCTTCTCAATAGCCGACCGACTAATATTATCCATAGCAGGCCCAGACAAAACAGGGTGAGTACAAGAAGCATAAACCGCTGTTGCTCCCGCATCTGCAAGAGCATCTGCCGCATGACAGATGGTTCCAGCCGTATCAATCATATCATCAATCAAGATACACGTTTTACCATCAATATTACCAATAATGTTCATCACCTCGGAAGTGTTCATCTTATCCACACTCCGACGCTTATCAATAATGGCAATCGGTGTTTTCAAGAATTGAGCCAATTTACGCGCCCTAGTCACACCACCATGGTCAGGAGAAACAACAACATATCCTTCTCCCGTCATCCCTCGACGCTCAAAATAATCCGCAATCAAGGGCGCTCCCATCAAGTGATCCACAGGAATATCAAAGAATCCCTGGATTTGAGCAGCGTGCAAGTCAATCGTCAACAAGCGATTCACCCCAGCTATTTCTAACATGTTAGCAACTAGTTTTGAAGTGATTGGTTCACGAGAGCGTGCCTTCCGGTCTTGGCGCGCATATCCATAATATGGAATTACAACATTTACCGACTCCGCAGATGCTCGTTTCAAAGCATCCACCATAATTAAAATCTCCATCAAGTTGTCATTAACGGGTGAACTGGTTGACTGAAGGATAAATACATGGCTACCACGAATGGATTCTTCAATATTTACCTGAATTTCACCATCTGAAAATTGACGAACGGTTGATTTCCCCAAAGGAATTCCTATCTTCTGTGCTACTGTAGCTGCAAGCTTTTGATTCGACGAAAGTGCAAACAACTTTAAGTCGTTAAACGCCATGACTGCCTCCTATCTTTTCTACCTTTCTATTGTAAACCTTTTTGGAACAATTTTCAAACAAAAATAAAAAAGATGACTCAATCCATCTCCTTATAGTTTCTATCATAAAAAATAAGACCACTCCTGATATGACTATCAAGAGCAGTCTAGATTTTTCATGCTTATGGGTAAATGTAGAACACCGCACCCTCTGAAGTAGTTGTTGGGTTAAACCAACCACGATGGTTACCAACATAACGGCGTCCCATGTAGTTTGATTCAGAAACTTGAATATTGGTTGAACTTTCAACTGCAATAACCAAAGCAACGTGACCGTAGTAGCCACCTGTCCAAACTGCGATAGCACCTACTTGTGGAGTTGTTCCTGTGCGGAAGCCTTCCGCAGCTGCTGAAGCAAGCCAGTGTTTTGCATCACCCCAATATGGACCAACCCATGACAATTGTGATTTCACACCCCAAGTACATTCACCAACTGGATAAGATGAAGCATCATAACGAGCGTTATTAGCCGCCGCTGAACTACTACTTGTTGTCGTTGCAACTGGTGTATAGGTTGAAACCGAACCACCATCATCGCTCGATGCACTTGAAGAAGGAACAACAGTTGGTGCTGCAACCGGCTGTTGTTGCTGCTGAGCCAAGGCTGCTTGTTGAGCTTGGTAAGCCGCTTGCTGTTCTGCTGCTGCCTTTGCAGCTGCTTCTGCAGCTGCCTTTTGTTCTAACAAAGAAGCCTTTTCATTTTCCGCAGTTGCCTTTTCAGCCGCCAAGTTCAATTGTGCAACCTGAAGATCCGCTTGTTTTACTTGCAAGACTTGCGCATCATCCGCCAATTTTTGACGGTTAGCTGCAACTGTATTGATCGCTTCTTGGTTTGTTTTTTGCTTTTCAGCAATTTCTTCTTTATCAGCTTTTTGCTGTTCCAACATACGGTTGTTTGCTGAAACAATCTCACGCATCGCATTCACACGAGATACTGCATCAACGATAGATTTCGAATCCAAAATAGTGTTGATATAGCTCGTTGCCGACCCATCTGTCTGTGCGCTACGCGCTTGTTCTTTCAAAGCTGCATCACGAGAAACAATATCTGCTGACAGACGCTCAATATCTGCACTGAGAGAGCGAGATTCTGCTTCCAAACGCTCGTTTTCAGCTGTCAGTTTTTCCTGTTCCGCAAGAATCGTATTAACTTGCGCTTGAATTTCGTCCACTTGAGCCTGAGCTGCAGCCTGTTGAGCTGTAATCGCGTTGATTTTATTGTCTTGTGCTGTAATCTGGTTGTCTACATCATTAGCGCTTACTACAGCCGCATTTCCAACATTCGTCATTACAATTGTACTTAACAGTAAGGTGGCGAGAATTTTTTTCTTCATACAGTGCTATAACTCCTCTAATCTTATTGACTATACCATTTTAACAAAAAAAACGCGTAATAATATTACGCATTTATTACATTTCTATGTCTTATTTGTAATTCCAAAAAACCTTTCGAAAAGAGGTTGGAAAATCAGCAACAGCAAGAAATTAAAGACCAATGTCGGTACCAAATTATAAAAAACAAAGATAAACATTGACAGATTGGTCATATGAAACAAACGAGCAAAGAGAAAGCTTGTAAACTCAAATCCAAAGACCAAAACCAACAAGAGAATTAAATTTGTAATCCGCTTAAACCCCAACTCCTGATGGAAATAATACACTATATAAGCCATCAAAGGAAACAGTGTCGTTGCAATACCCAAAACACCCAAGTAGTACAAATCATAGCTCAAACCGAGTAAAGTAAACAACACAATCATATAAGAAATTGGTAAATACTGGGTCAAAAAAATCCCCGCCATCAGCAGCAAATGACTAGCAATAATCACTCTGTCTGGCGCCCAGTTGATTAGTAGCGTAGACAGCTGCCCATCAATTAAAAAGGCAACAAATAAAATCAGCGGGGCAAAATAGGAAATATATTTTTTTGTCATAACTAATTCCCCACCACCAGTATAGAATAAAGATTTGAGAAATCCGCTGCCGGTTCAACATACAATTCTCTATTCAAATTATCCGTGCTGCTCTTAACAGAAATAACTTTTCCAATTTGGATATTAGAGGGGGTAGTACCTGCCAAATCACTGGTAACTACTTCACTACCAATAGGAATATCATCCGTTCCATTCAACTGATTGATAATAAAGCTATTGCTATCTGTATCATAACCAGCTAAAATACCATAAATTTCCTTTGAATTGATGGAAACTTTAATAGGAATTTTAGTGAACTCATCAGAATTAGACAAGAGTTTGACAACCGCTGATTCGGCCTCAACAGAAGTCACAATCCCTACAAGACCTCCATTGGCAACGACCAACATGCTCTTGCTGACCCCATCGTTTTGCCCAAGATCAATGATCATTTGCTTGCTCCATGACGCAGGTGTCCGGACAGATACAAATCCTGGAATAAAATGCTTATCTGCATGCATCTCCACCATACCCAGACTCTGGCGCAAACTTTCATTTTCTTTGACCAAAGTATCCTTTTCAGCAATTTGACTTTCCAAGCTAGATACCGTCTGTTTCAATTCTTTATTCTCATCATAAGCCTCTATCAAATCCGACAGAACATCCTTTTGCTCAGAAAGAAATTGAGTCGGCTTTGCAAGCAGATTGTGGATGGGAGACAGCACAAAATGAATCCCGTCTGTTAAATAAGGAATCCGGATTCCTTTACCAAAAGTTAAAAACAACAAGGTTAACGACAAAACCAGAAAGATAGAACCAGCGATAATCAAACGAGATATTTTATTCATAAAACCACCCAACCAAGCACCTAGATATAAGAAAACGAGAATATCAGAAGATAATCTCGTCAAATTACGGAGAATGAGGGATTCGAACCCTCGCGCCAGTTACCCGACCTAACGATTTAGCAAACCGTCCTCTTCAGCCTCTTGAGTAATTCTCCATTGTAAAATATGATGGGCACGAGTGGAATCGAACCACCGACCTCACGCTTATCAGGCGTGCGCTCTAACCATCTGAGCTACGCGCCCAAGGTAGAACTTGGGAAAAATGGCGCGAGACGGAATCGAACCGCCGACACATGGAGCTTCAATCCATTGCTCTACCAACTGAGCTACCGAGCCATATCCACAATCGGAAATTGCGGGAGCAGGATTTGAACCTACGACCTTCGGGTTATGAGCCCGACGAGCTACCTAGCTGCTCCATCCCGCGTTATTACTATTCAAGGAGGATGTGGGATTCGAACCCACGCACGCTTTTACACGCCTGACGGTTTTCAAGACCGTTCCCTTCAGCCGGACTTGGGTAATCCTCCAATATGGACCTTGTAGGACTTGAACCTACGACCGCTCGGTTATGAGCCGAGAGCTCTAACCAGCTGAGCTAAAGGTCCAGCAACAAGTTATAGCGGCGAAGGGGATCGAACCCCCGACCTCCCGGGTATGAACCGGACGCTCTAGCCAGCTGAGCTACACCGCCATATAAAACAATCGGGAAGACAGGATTCGAACCTGCGACACCTTGGTCCCAAACCAAGTACTCTACCAAGCTGAGCTACTTCCCGATGCCATTAAAAATAAATCTCCCCTAATGTTGCCATTAAGCGAGTCATGCACCCTAGAGGAGTCGAACCTCTAACCGCCTGATTCGTAGTCAGGTACTCTATCCAGTTGAGCTAAGGGTGCGCTCTATTACTATGCCGAGGACCGGGATCGAACCGGTACGATGTTGCCATCGCAGGATTTTAAGTCCTGTGCGTCTGCCTGTTCCGCCACCCCGGCCTCGCCTAAGCGAACGACGGGATTCGAACCCGCGACCCCCACCTTGGCAAGGTGGTGTTCTACCACTGAACTACGTTCGCATTGAATGCCGGCTACATGACTTGAACACGCGACCCTCTGATTACAAATCAGATGCTCTACCAACTGAGCTAAGCCGGCTTATTTCTTTCCTATGCGGGTTAAGGGACTTGAACCCCCACGCCCGAAAGCGCCAGATCCTAAATCTGGTGCGTCTGCCAATTCCGCCAAACCCGCATAATGACTCGTGCTGGGCTCGAACCAGCGACCCATTGATTAAAAGTCAATTGCTCTACCAACTGAGCTAACGAGTCTGAATCAATCTATTCTTCTTACTTCTTCAAAATGTCTCCCAGACATTTTGAACGGTCCCGACGGGAATCGAACCCGCGATCTTCGCCGTGACAGGGCGACGTGATAACCGCTACACTACGGGACCTATTAATTGTATTCAGACTAAAATCCTAGTAAAAGATAAACTTCCTTTTCTTGTACGGATTTCTTAATGTCTTCATAACTTATGGGAGTTAACGGGATCGAACCGCTGACCCTCTGCTTGTAAGGCAGATGCTCTCCCAGCTGAGCTAAACTCCCAAGGGTAAAGAGCCTAACTCAACTGAGCTAAACTCCCTATGTGCTAAGCGACTACCGTATCTCACAGGGGGCAACCCCCAACTACTTCAGGCGTTCTAGGGCTTAACTGCTGTGTTCGGCATGGGTACAGGTGTATCTCCTAGGCTATCGTCACTTAACTCGTTACTGTCTGAGTATAAAATATTCTTCCATATTTGTCAACTCAAAATTGAATATCTACCTACAAGATAACCGATGCTGGACTTTTCTTCGGATAAGTCCTCGAGCGATTAGTATTGGTCCGCTTCACATGTCGCCACGCTTCCACTCCCAACCTATCTACCTGATCTTCTCTCAGGGCTCTTACTAACATAAAGTTATGGGAAATCTCATCTTGAGGTGGGTTTCACACTTAGATGCTTTCAGCGTTTATCCCTTCCCTACATAGCTACCCAGCGATGCCTCTGGCGAGACAACTGGTACACCAGCGGTAAGTCCACTCTGGTCCTCTCGTACTAGGAGCAGATCCTCTCAAATTTCCTACGCCCGCGACGGATAGGGACCGAACTGTCTCACGACGTTCTGAACCCAGCTCGCGTGCCGCTTTAATGGGCGAACAGCCCAACCCTTGGGACCGACTACAGCCCCAGGATGCGACGAGCCGACATCGAGGTGCCAAACCTCCCCGTCGATGTGAACTCTTGGGGGAGATAAGCCTGTTATCCCCAGGGTAGCTTTTATCCGTTGAGCGATGGCCCTTCCATACGGAACCACCGGATCACTAAGCCCGACTTTCGTCCCTGCTCGAGTTGTAGCTCTCGCAGTCAAGCTCCCTTATACCTTTACACTCTGCGATTGATTTCCAACCAATCTGAGGGAACCTTTGGGCGCCTCCGTTACCTTTTAGGAGGCGACCGCCCCAGTCAAACTGCCCGTCAGACACTGTCTCCGTAGATGATAAACCTACCGGGTTAGAGTAGCCATAACACAAGGGTAGTATCCCAACAGCGCCTCTGTCGAAACTGGCGTCCCGACTTCATTGGCTCCTACCTATCCTGTACATGTGGTACAGATACTCAATATCAAACTGCAGTAAAGCTCCATGGGGTCTTTCCGTCCTGTCGCGGGTAACCTGCATCTTCA
Organism: Streptococcus oriscaviae; assembly: GCF_018137985.1. Classification (NCBI taxonomy): domain Bacteria; kingdom Bacillati; phylum Bacillota; class Bacilli; order Lactobacillales; family Streptococcaceae; genus Streptococcus; species Streptococcus oriscaviae. Next base: position 1,376,197 of record NZ_CP073084.1, read on the forward strand.
CAGGTACTAAAATTTCACCGAGTCTCTCGTTGAGACAGTGCCCAAATCATTACGCCTTTCGTGCGGGTCGGAACTTACCCGACAAGGAATTTCGCTACCTTAGGACCGTTATAGTTACGGCCGCCGTTTACTGGGGCTTCAATTCAGATCTTCGCTTACGCTAAACCCTCCTCTTAACCTTCCAGCACCGGGCAGGCGTCACCCCCTATACATCATCTTACGATTTAGCAGAGAGCTGTGTTTTTGATAAACAGTTGCTTGGGCCTATTCACTGCGGCTCAGCTTAGCTGAGCACCCCTTCTCCCGAAGTTACGGGGTCATTTTGCCGAGTTCCTTAACGAGAGTTCTCTCGATCACCTGAGGCTACTCGCCTCGACTACCTGTGTCGGTTTGCGGTACGGGTAGAGTATGATACAACGCTAGAAGCTTTTCTCGGCAGTGTGACGTCACTAACTTCGCTACTAATCTTCGCTCCCCATCACAGCTCAATGTTACAGAAATAAGCATTTGACTCATTTCACACCTCACTGCTTAGCCCAGCACTTCCATTCGCTGGGTTTAGTTAGCCTACTGCGTCCCTCCATCACTTCATACTCTAGTACAGGAATATCAACCTGTTGTCCATCGGATACACCCTTCGGTCTCTCCTTAGGTCCCGACTAACCCAGGGCGGACGAGCCTTCCCCTGGAAACCTTAGTCTTACGGTGGATGGGATTCTCACCCATCTTGCGCTACTCATACCGGCATTCTCACTTCTATGCGTTCCAGCACTCCTCACGGTATACCTTCTCCACACATAGAACGCTCTCCTACCATAACACCTAAGTGTTATCCACAGCTTCGGTAAATTGTTTTAGCCCCGGTACATTTTCGGCGCAGGGTCACTCGACTAGTGAGCTATTACGCACTCTTTGAATGAATAGCTGCTTCTAAGCTAACATCCTAGTTGTCTGTGCAACCCCACATCCTTTTCCACTTAACAATTATTTTGGGACCTTAGCTGGTGGTCTGGGCTGTTTCCCTTTCGACTACGGATCTTAGCACTCGCAGTCTGACTGCCGATCATGAATCGTTGGCATTCGGAGTTTATCTGAAATCAGTAAACCGAGATGGCCCCCTCATCCAAACAGTGCTCTACCTCCAAGATTCTTACATATCGACGCTAGCCCTAAAGCTATTTCGGAGAGAACCAGCTATCTCCAAGTTCGTTTGGAATTTCTCCGCTACCCACAAGTCATCCAAGCACTTTTCAACGTGCCCTGGTTCGGTCCTCCAGTGCGTCTTACCGCACCTTCAACCTGCTCATGGGTAGGTCACATGGTTTCGGGTCTACGACATAATACTAATCCGCCCTTTTCAGACTCGGTTTCCCTACGGCTCCGTCTCTTCAACTTAACCTCGCATCATATCGTAACTCGCCGGTTCATTCTACAAAAGGCACGCTCTCACCCATTAACGGGCTCGAACTTCTTGTAGGCACACGGTTTCAGGTTCTATTTCACTCCCCTTCCGGGGTGCTTTTCACCTTTCCCTCACGGTACTGGTTCACTATCGGTCACTAGGGAGTATTTAGGGTTGGGAGATGGTCCTCCCAGATTCCGACGAGATTTCGCGTGTCTCGCCGTACTCAGGATACTGTTAGGTAGATAGACTATTTCGAATACGAGGCTCTCACTCTCTTTGGCTGACCTTCCCATGCCATTCTTCTATACTCTATCCGTCCACGTTACAGTCCTACAACCCCGAGAAGTAAACTTCTCGGTTTGCCCTCCTGCCTTTTCGCTCGCCGCTACTAAGGCAATCGCTTTTGCTTTCTCTTCCTGCAGCTACTTAGATGTTTCAGTTCACTGCGTCTTCCCTCCGCTACCCTTAACAGGTAGGGATACTAGCCAGTAGCTAGTGGGTTCCCCCATTCGGACATCTCTGGATCAATGCTCACTTACAGCTCCCCAAAGCATTTCGTCGTTTGTCACGTCCTTCATCGGCTCCTAGTGCCAAGGCATCCACCGTGCGCCCTTATTAACTTAACCTTATTACTAGTTTTTTCTAAACTAGAAATTGTACTCAGACTAAAATCCTAGTGAAAATGATAAACTGACTTGTGTGCAAGACACACTGCGTTAGTTTCCTATTTTCATACGGATTTCTTAACGTCTTCGTAACTTGTTTAAACTCATTAAATAGTCACAGCGTTTTCGGTTTATTTTCTTGTTACTATTCTTAATATATCTTCTCAGATATATCAGGATTGTTTGATAGATATTCAATTTTCAATGGACAAATACATGATATTAAGAACCGGTGCGACTTGCGCAAAACTTGCGTAGAATAAGGAGTGAACCAGCGACGTGTCCATAAGACACTAGATGGTTTCGACTTATTCCTAGAAAGTTTAGGTTCGTATTCAAATATCATCTTATCTAGTTGAACACGAGATTCATTTCTTAGGAAAAATGATGAACTGCCTTGTGTGTCAAGCACACTGCGTCAGTTCCCTATTTTTCTACAGAAATGTCGGCAAGCCGAACATCTCTTTGTATCCTAGATAATGGAGCCTAGCGGGATCGAACCGCTGACCTCCTGCGTGCAAAGCAGGCGCTCTCCCAGCTGAGCTAAGGCCCCGTACATGTTAATGTACCTGTTAACGTATTTAATTGTTTCGATATAATATCATTTCTTGAGACGCTGGTCCCTGTCGTGCACTAGCTCCGCTAGTTTCGACAAAGCTTCAACCTAACGGTTTCGCTTAGCTGAGCTAAGGCCCCACAAGACCTCTCAAAATTAAAGAAGACTAACGTACAGGTTTCCATTTCCTTAGAAAGGAGGTGATCCAGCCGCACCTTCCGATACGGCTACCTTGTTACGACTTCACCCCAATCATCTATCCCACCTTAGGCGGCTGGCTCCTAATAGGTTACCTCACCGACTTCGGGTGTTACAAACTCTCGTGGTGTGACGGGCGGTGTGTACAAGGCCCGGGAACGTATTCACCGCGGCGTGCTGATCCGCGATTACTAGCGATTCCGACTTCATGTAGGCGAGTTGCAGCCTACAATCCGAACTGAGACTGGCTTTAAGAGATTAGCTTGCCGTCACCGACTTGCGACTCGTTGTACCAGCCATTGTAGCACGTGTGTAGCCCAGGTCATAAGGGGCATGATGATTTGACGTCATCCCCACCTTCCTCCGGTTTATTACCGGCAGTCTCGCTAGAGTGCCCAACTTAATGATGGCAACTAACAATAGGGGTTGCGCTCGTTGCGGGACTTAACCCAACATCTCACGACACGAGCTGACGACAACCATGCACCACCTGTCACCGATGTACCGAAGTAAAACTCTATCTCTAGAGCGGGCATCGGGATGTCAAGACCTGGTAAGGTTCTTCGCGTTGCTTCGAATTAAACCACATGCTCCACCGCTTGTGCGGGCCCCCGTCAATTCCTTTGAGTTTCAGCCTTGCGGCCGTACTCCCCAGGCGGAGTGCTTAATGCGTTAGCTGCGGCACTGAGTCCCGGAAAGGACCCAACACCTAGCACTCATCGTTTACGGCGTGGACTACCAGGGTATCTAATCCTGTTCGCTACCCACGCTTTCGAGCCTCAGCGTCAGTTACAGACCAGAGAGCCGCTTTCGCCACCGGTGTTCCTCCATATATCTACGCATTTCACCGCTACACATGGAATTCCACTCTCCCCTTCTGCACTCAAGTTTGACAGTTTCCAAAGCGTACTATGGTTAAGCCACAGCCTTTTACTTCAGACTTATCAAACCGCCTGCGCTCGCTTTACGCCCAATAAATCCGGACAACGCTCGGGACCTACGTATTACCGCGGCTGCTGGCACGTAGTTAGCCGTCCCTTTCTGGTAAGTTACCGTCACTGTGTGAACTTTCCACTCTCACACTCGTTCTTCTCTTACAACAGAGCTTTACGATCCGAAAACCTTCTTCACTCACGCGGCGTTGCTCGGTCAGGGTTCCCCCCATTGCCGAAGATTCCCTACTGCTGCCTCCCGTAGGAGTCTGGGCCGTGTCTCAGTCCCAGTGTGGCCGATCACCCTCTCAGGTCGGCTATGTATCGTCGCCTTGGTGAGCCGTTACCCCACCAACTAGCTAATACAACGCAGGTCCATCTCATAGTGAAGCATTTGCTCCTTTCAAGTATTTACCATGCGATAAATACTGTTATGCGGTATTAGCTATCGTTTCCAATAGTTATCCCCCGCTATGAGGCAGGTTACCTACGCGTTACTCACCCGTTCGCGACTCATGATGAATGGTGGAGCAAGCTCCGGTATCCACCATGCGTTCCACTTGCATGTATTAGGCACGCCGCCAGCGTTCGTCCTGAGCCAGGATCAAACTCTCATTTAAATAATCGTTTGTCCGGCTAAGCACTCTGGCTTATCCGTTTATTGTTTTGTCATTGACGATTTATCTCTTAGATAAATCACCCTGCACGTTTGGTTCGTCTTCTTTAATTTTCAAAGGTCTTGTGCTCGCCCTCATCAGGCGACAACTATATCAGTATATCAGATACCTACGACCCTGTCAACTACTTTTTCTCCTTTTTTTGAAAAAAGTTTACAATCATTTTTCTATTTATAATACTATTATTTTTTGGTTAAAACAGGGCGGTTTTAGTCTGGGATTTTGCAGACTTTATGGTTTGAGCAATTAATTAGAGGTTGGGCCCAAACCCAACCTCTTTGTTTTATTCATCTGCTTGTTGCATTTTTTCTTTTACTTCATCATAAGAAAGAGGGCGAGCTTCTTCTTCTGTCTCAGAAGTTGAAGGCATCTGACCGGTCTCGTAAAGAGATTTGATTTGAATACTATCCAGTGTTTCGTATTTCAAGAGGGCATCTGCAATAAGCTTGTGGGTATCACGGTTGGCTTGAATGATTTCAGCAGCCTTGTTGCGGGCTTCATTTAAGAGATTGCGCACTTCATTATCCAACTCATAAGCAGTTTGTTCAGAAATATGTTTTGGTGTCGTATAGCCGCCAAACATTGAATGATTTCCTTCATACTGCATTGGACCCATTTTTTCACTCATACCGTACTCAGCTACCATAGCACGAGCCATTTGAGTAGCTTGTTCAAAATCGTTTGCAGCGCCAGTTGTTTGAACATTGAAAATGATTTCTTCGGCTACTCGACCGCCCATCAGACCTGCCAATTGCTCCTTCATATCGTCTTTAGAAAGTAACATTTGATCTTCTTTTGGAAGAGCAATCATATAACCACCTGCGCGACCGCGCGGTACGATAGTAACCTTATGTACTTCACGAGCATTTGATAGAACAAGTCCAACGATGGTATGGCCTGCTTCATGATAGGCTACAATTTCACGCTCACGGGCAGAAATATGACGATCTTTCTTGGATGGTCCTGCTATCACGCGATCTTCTGCTTCATCAATATCAGAAGCATCAATGACTGTCTTATTGCGACGAGCGGCTACAAGAGCAGCTTCGTTTAGAACGTTTTCTAAATCAGCGCCGACAAACCCTGGTGTCTGCTGGGCTACTAATTTTAGGTCTACATCGTCAGCAAGAGGCTTGTTTTTAGCGTGAACTTTAAGGATGGCTTCTCGTCCTTTAACGTCTGGACGACCAACCAAAATCTTGCGGTCAAAACGTCCGGGACGCAATAAAGCTGGATCCAGAACGTCGCTGCGGTTGGTAGCTGCGATAACAATGATTCCTTCATTCCCCTCGAAACCGTCCATTTCAATAAGGAGTTGGTTGAGGGTTTGTTCTCGTTCGTCGTTTCCTCCACCCATACCGACGCCACGTTGACGGCCTACGGCATCAATTTCATCGATAAAGATAATGGCTGGGGCAGCTTTTTTTGCATCTTCAAAAAGAGAGCGAACACGGCTGGCACCGACACCGACAAACATTTCTACGAAGTCCGAGCCAGATATAGAAAAGAATGGAACACCAGCTTCACCGGCAACAGCTTTAGCCAACAAAGTCTTACCTGTTCCTGGAGGGCCTTCTAGCAGGACACCAGCAGGAATGCGAGCGCCGAGCTTGGTAAAGCGTTTTGGATCTTTAAGAAACTCAACAACTTCAACCAATTCTTGTTTTTCTTCTTCCGCGCCAGCTACATCTGAAAAACGTACTTTAATGTTGCTTTGTTCCAAAGCTTTGGCCTTGTTGCGGCCAAAGTTCATAGCACCACGCGCACCGTTTCCACCTTGATTCATCATCATCATTAAGAAGACGCCGACGATAACCAATGGGAAAACATTGACCAGAATACTCAACCAAAGTCCATTTGAACTTTCTGGTTTCACCGTCACCTTAACATTACTTTCTGCTGCTAGAGCTTCAAGATTGGCTACGGTTGTATCTGCAGCTAATATAATAGAAGTAAATTTTTTATATTTTTGCGTATCTGAAAATTGAAACAGCTTGATGGAGCTTGACAATTCGCTCTCTGCTTCTTTTTCTGTTTTATAGGTTCCTGTAATTTCAATCACACTACTATTGGGTTGGTAGGTAATTTCTTTTACATTGCCATCTTTGAGTTCTTCTACAACTTGTGAGTAACTAATCTGATGAGTGGCAACCTGACTACCTGCACGGAAAAATTGAAATCCTGTAATAATAGTAGCAATGAGTAGAATAATGAGAAAAGGATTTCTGATAAATCCTTTATTTGGTTGATTGTTCATAAATAAGAATAACCTTTTTTCTAATTTGAATAAACTTCCTCTTTCAATACACCAACGTAAGGAAGATTACGATAGTTTTCATTGTAGTCCAAGCCGAAACCAACGACAAATTCATTTGGAATAGTAAAGCAAGTATAGTCTGGTTCGATTTCTACAACGCGGCCTTCTGGTTTATCAAGAAGAGTCACAATTTTAATAGAGGAAGCCTGACGAAGCGAGAATAGTTCTTTTAGTTCTTTAAGAGTACGGCCTGTATCAATGATATCTTCAATAAAAAGAACATCGCGACCAGAAATAGTTTTATCCAGATCCTTGATAATTTTTACAGTGCCGCTGCTCTCAGTTCCTCCGTGATAGCTTGATACTACCATGTAGTCTGTTTCAATGTGCGTGTCAATGTGTTTTATCAATTCAGCCATAAAAGGAATAGAACCCTTTAAAATGCCAACCAAGACAGGATTTTTACCCGCATAGTTTTCTGTTAAGACCTTACCTAGTTCTTTACATTTTGCAGCAATTTCTTCTTCAGTAATCAGAACTTTTTTAATATCTTTTTCCAGCATGCTTCGTCTACTCTTTCATTTTTATATATAATGTAGCTTTGATTATATCATTTTTTAACGATTTACTCAAATCACTGATAGCGATATCCAGAATTCCGTAGATTTTTCCATCTTGTTCCACCACGATTGGCTCTTCTCTTCTTGTTTGTGAAATTTTTTTATCAATAAAAAGACGGCGTAGTTTTTTGTTGACTTGATGTAGGAGAATAGTGTCGCCTGCCTGTCGCTTCCTGATTAGGATTGGTTTGTCCGGCTCTAAGTTTATTACTTGCTGCGCCCCTTCTAAGGGTTGGTTGAGTGATACAAGAAATCGACCGATTTCAACAATACCTTCTGATTTTATCATGTAACTTTCAGAAAAAGTATCCGTCTGAGGTAGGATTTTTGTAATAGAAAATCGTTCGTAATCCTTTATCAAATAATAGCCTGATTTCAACTTATGTCGGTAGTTGGCCTTGGTTCTCAAAATAGCCATTACCATATCAAATTGGGACTTGCTCAGCTGCAAGTCAGGGAATTTTTCCAGATAAAGTTGGAGTAGAACATATTGAACAGCCTCTGTTTGTTGGCGAAAAACTTGAAGATTTGTTAGATCGATGCCAGCTGACAAGTCAAGGAGGGCTTGATGAAGGAGATGCTGTTCTTTGCCAAATTCCAATAATTGTTTGGAAAATTGTGGGTTTTCCTGCTGCATCAAGGGTAAGTAGGCATGACGAACACGATTACGAAAATAAATCAGAGAATCATTGCTTTCGTCCTCGAAATGAAATAAGTCTTCTAACTCAGTCTTGGAAAAACTAAGCAGAGGGCGAATCAATTCTCCATCAGCAAACTTTTGAACAGCTTGAATCCCAGACAGATGCATCCAGCGACTTCCTCGTAATAATCTCATAAAGATTGTTTCTGCTTGGTCATCTGCATGGTGAGCTGTTACCAGGGCCGAATACCCCTCTTCCTGCATCACTTTCTGGAAAAATTGATAACGGAATTTTCTTGCTTTCTGTTCTGAAAAAGAATCTGTAAAAGCTGTAGAATAGAAGGGGAGTTCTTGTTCTCTAGCCCAATTTCTCAGGTACTCCTCTTCTTGGTCTGCTTCGGGGCGCTGTTTGTGGTTGACGTGAACAAGTCCAAGATTAATCTCCAACTCCTTTTGTAAACGAAATAAGAGATGAAGGAGGTTCATGGAATCTTTTCCTCCCGATACAGCAACTAAGACTTTTTTATGCTTATCAAAAAAGTGACCATCCTGTGCCACTTTTAAAAATCGATTGTTCATCATTTTAGAATCCCATAAATATCGTTAGCGATTTGAGATATCATCTCATAGCTAGATTTGTCTGTAAAGATTGAAAGGATGAATGGAGAATCCGCATAAACAACTGCAACGTCGTGTTTCACATCATCAGCATCTCCAATCTTATGGGCAACTGGAACCTCAATATCTTTCGAAATACGTTGGTTGTCAAACTGCGTAGTTAACAAACTTTCTAACACATACCCATCTTGTTCGTAGATAGCTTCCATCATCAAACCTGCCATCCGGGCTGTTGCCATACGAGAAGACATATCCCATACTTGTCCAGTTGCTTCATAAACAGTTGACTGGTAATCTTCATCGAATTGATGAGTGATGTAGTAGGCCAACAAATTGCTTGCCACATTGTCCGACTCCTTACTTGTTCGCTGAATCAAATCTTCCAGACTGTAATAAGCCTGATCAGGAGTCTTAGGCAGAGAACCGCTTCCGCCAGTTGCATAAGATCCGGGGAAGGTGATAGATTGGTCTGTGTACTGTAATTTATCTGTCAAGTTAATGTAACCTGCATCCAATTCTTCCTGAACATAATAAAGGATTGGTAACTTAGCGATACTAGCAGAATACATCAATTTGTCTGCATGAATTCCTGTTTCTTGGTTGGTTGACAATTGCTTGACATATACAGAAATGGTGTCTGTTTGGTATTTGCTGTGTAAAAGTTCTTCGACAGCTTTAATACGGTTATCTGTCTGTGTCAAATACTCTGTACTGATCCATCCCTTGCCACTAATATGGGCGAATTGACCTAAGGGAGTTGCAACCAGCTCGCTGATTTGAACGGATTGATAGGCCTTTAAATCGGTCGATACAGGTTTAGCCTGGTTAGCAATCGGACTGGAAAAAACTTGAAAATCTTTTTCTAACCACCAATCACCTGCCACAGGGAGATAATCAGTAATTTTATCGTCATAAATCAAAGACTGATCAGCCGGGATATAGGTTTGATTATCTAACTCAAAAACTAGCTTCTGAGACTGGTTGATAGCAACGCCGACTATCGTTAGTCTATCATTTGGATGAATGGTGCCTGCAACTTCTGTCAAGTCGCTGTCAAGATAGCTATTGATTTCTTGATAGACATTTGGATTGGTAGGTATGGTACGAAAGTCACTACTATATTCTTTATAGGTAAGTTGGTATTGTATTTCTGGTTGGGGTTCAAAAGGAATTTCAGTACTGTCTACCTTAATTTGGCTAAATAATACGGGAAATAATAATACAAGTAGCTGTTTCTTCATGCCCCCTCCTTTCCAGTCGGTTCTTCTAATTTTAATTCTCGATTCTTTTTGGATAATTCTTCTAGTTTTTCATCAGAGTAGCGTAAAAAAGTTTCTACGGTTTTTAAAATATCTTCTGTCATTTCGGCAATAATCCTGGAATGTTGTAAACAATTTCACCATCTTTTGAAAATTGATAGCGAGCGCGGATATACTTAGCAGCATAATCCTCATCCTGAAGTTTTTTTAAGAGAGCTTCTTCCACTTTCTTTTCTTGAGAGAGTTCTTCATGATGTTTCTGCAATTCAACCAACTTGGCTTCATTTTTTTTCAGAGTATTATAACTTTCAACCAAGTTATAAGTGGGAAGAATGAATAAAAAGATGACCAATATTAAAATAGAAGCCATAAAACGATTTTTTCGCCGTTTTTCTTGCTGGTAGGTCTTTGTTTTTTGCAACTCATCTTGAATAAACTGGTTGTTAATTTGGAGAATATTAGACTTCTTCATCTTTCTCTATCCTTGTTTCATTGATGATTTCATACATTTTGAGGGCATCTTCTTTTTTTGTACTATCCTTCATTTCCAAAACTTTAACCGTCAATAACTTGTTTCCGAAACGAATTTCAATCAAATCATTGATTTTTAAATCAGTTGATGACTTGGCCAAAATACCATTTACCTTAATCCGTCCCTTATCTGCAACTTCTTTAGCAACAGTCCGACGTTTGATAATTCGAGATACTTTTAAATACTTATCTAATCGCATAATTTCACCTCATCTCATTATTTTACCATGTTTCAACCATTTTTAGGCTTTTCGCCCCTTGATTTCCAACATTTTCTCACTAAATTGAAGCAATTCTTCCAATATTTCAACTGTTTTACGGCCTTGGATACCAAAAATCACTTCCATCTGCCCTTTGTTTTCGGCAATTCGCGCCTTGAGGTTGGTAACAGACAGGGCTTCAAAATAATCCTGAGTAAGGAAGTATTGACCTGCTATACCTTCGAATCGAACAGTTACCTGCTGATTTTTCAAATCAACCGTCTGGGCAAAAATTTGATCCAAAAAAGATTTGAGAAGACCAATTTCCAATAAATAAGCAACCACATCTGGATACTCGCCAAATCGGTCTATCAATTCATCCTGTAGTTCCTGATAGTTGACACGACTGTCAATCTGTTTGATGCGCTTGTAAATTTCAATTTTCTGGCGTTGATCAGAAATATAATCACTAGGAAGGTAGGCATCTATGAAAAGATTAATTTCTGTATTGCTGCTTTGACGTTTAGGAGATTGTCCTTGTTTATTCAAGATAGCTTCTTCTAGCAACTGAGAGTAGAGTTCATAACCTACTGAATCGATGAAACCACTTTGGGCTGCTCCCAGAATATTACCTGCACCACGGATAGATAGATCCTGCATGGCAACCTTAAAGCCTGAACCAAGTTCTGTAAAGCCTTTAATAGCTTCTAAGCGCTTTTCGGCTACTTCTGTCAAGTTTTTATCTGGGCGATACATCAGGTAGGCATAGGCTATTCTGCTTGAACGACCAACTCGACCGCGTAATTGATAGAGGGTTGACAAGCCCATATGATCTGCATTTTCAATAAAAAGGGTATTGGCATTTGGAATATCCACCCCTGTTTCAATAATTGTGGTTGTCACCAAAAGGTCGTATTCTCCTTCAATGAAAGAAAGAAGAGTATTTTCTAGTTGAATTTCTGACATTTGACCATGAACATAACCAATGGAAGCTTCTGGAACCAATTCTCTTAATTCAGCTACTTTTTGTTCAATTGTGTCAACTTTATTGTAAAGGTAGTAAACTTGACCGCCACGATCCATCTCTCTCATAATGGCATCCCGAATCACTGTTTGATTCAATTCCATGACATAGGTTTGCACCGGATAGCGATTGGTAGGAGGTGTTTCAATCACTGACAAATCACGAATTCCCAGCATAGACATTTGCAGGGTTCTTGGAATCGGAGTCGCTGTCAAAGTTAAGACATCAATTTTTTTCTTGAGCTCTTTCAACCGCTCCTTATGCTTTACACCGAATCGTTGTTCTTCATCAACGACCAGTAAACCCAAGTCAGCAAATACAACATCTTTTGAAAAAAGTCTGTGGGTGCCAATGATAATATCCACCTGTCCCTTTTTCAGTCTTTCCAAGGTCGATGCCTGCTCTGCTTTTGTCTTAAAACGACTCAATACTTCCACAGTAACTGGAAATTCTGAGAAGCGATCTTGAAAATTAGTAAAATGCTGCTGAGCTAAAACGGTTGTCGGAACTAAGACAGCCACTTGTTTCCCATCATTCACAGCCTTAAAAGCTGCCCTCATGGCTACTTCAGTTTTTCCAAAGCCTACATCACCGACTAAAAGACGATCCATAGGAGCATCTTTTTCCATATCCTTTTTAATCTCTTCGATTGAACGAAGTTGATCCTCGGTTTCCACATGAGCAAAATGTCTATCAAACTCCTCTTGGTGAGCATCATCTGGAGAAAAGGCAAAGCCCTTGAGCTGGCTGCGTTCGGCATACAGTTTAATCAAATCATCTGCTATATCTTCAACCTGCTTTTGAACCTTCTGCTTGGTGCGTTGGAAACGACCATCGTTCAACTTATTTATTTTCGGTGTTTTCCCGTCAGAAGCTAGGTATTTCGACAACAAATCAATCTGCTCAACCGGCAATGAAATCCGATCTGATTGCTGGTATTGAATGGTCAAATAATCCCTATGAATACCCGATACCTCAATCGTTTCAATCCCTAAATATTGCCCGATACCATGGACATGATGAACCACATAATCACCAACTGACAGCTCTGTATAATCCTTTAATCGCTCTGCATTAGATATATTTCTCCTGCGAGGTTTTCGCTTGATTTTTTTATTGAAAATTTCACGTTCCGTGATGACTACTAACTTTTCATCTAAAAAATGAAAACCAGCTGTGAGGGATCCAATCGTCACTTGCTGCTGACCAACTTCCAACTGAGTTGGCTCACGGTAGGGTAAATCAATCCCATATTCTTCCAATGCTTTTTTCAGTTGTTGCAAGGATGTTTGAGAACTAGCCTGTAAAATAAGAGTGTGATTGGATTTTGCATAACGATTCAACTCTTCTTTTAACAATGGAATCTGGTGGAAAAATTCCTGCATAGGATGCTGGTTAAATTGATAGATTCCATCAAATCGAAGATTTCCAAGACCTTTTTGAAAAGTTGAAAAAAAAGTCGCTGGTCTATACTGTCTAAAATGAGTATAAGCAGATGAAAAATAATTCAGACTTGACACTGATTTACCATTTTGTAAATCTTGTGTCAAGGTTTCAGCAATCTCCTTATCAAACTGGGCGTGGGCATCTGCAATTTTATGAAAATCGTCTAAAAAAATAGGAGACCCCGTAGGAAGATAATCAAAAAGAGTCCACTCTTGTTCATAGAAAAATGAAAGAAATTTTCTATGGTCGGGATGGCGATACTGACTTCTGACATCAGAAAGAACTTCCTTTAGGTAAGAAATTTGTTCCTCAACTTGTGCTGTTTGAATCGCATTCTCAAGCTTCTCCTCGGCACGCTTAAAGTCTTCTGCTGTCAAAATTATTTCTGTGGCTGGAGATAGAAAAATCTTTTCACGATTTTCAAGAGAGCGTTGACTAGTAATGTCAAAGGTTCGAATACTGTCAATTTCATCACCGAAAAACTCTAAACGATAGGGAAATTCACTATTTATTTCATAGACATCAAGAATATCTCCCCGCAAACTAAACTCACCTGGGTTAAGAACTCTGGAAACCTTTTTATAACCAGCTTGTGCTAGTAAGTTGACAAAGTTGTCAAGTTCAATTTCCTGACCGATTTCTATCTGAACACCAGATGTGCGGTAGGTGTCCGGTTTAGGAAGGAGAATGCGGCAGGCAGCCTGATTGACTACCAACACACCTGGACGCCGTTTATCCAATAGAAACTGCAGGGATTCAATTCGAGACTGGGTGCGTTCCTTAGAAGAAAAGACAAATTCAGCAATTGGACTGTCATCTGTAAAGAAATTGTATACATACTCACTTCCTAGTATGTACCCTAATTCTTCAGTAAGCTTTTCTGCTTCATTTTGACTGGCAGTAACAATCATGATTTTTTCACTCAAGCAATCAAAAGCAGTTGCCATCATCAAAGATTTGGTACTGGCTGATAGTCCCAGTACGAGTTGGCGACTAGATTGGTTCAGCTTTGCCTGCCATTTCATCACCTGTTTATTTCGATGGAATAAATCAAGTAAATTCATATTAACCATTAAACTTTCTCATAATTGTATCAAAGTCGTCTTCTTGTAAATAGAAGTTGACAGCTTTGTCAAGTTTTTCCAAAGTGAGTTGGATAGCAATTTTGTCTTCTTCATCAAAATGTGACAAAACATGATGAACGACAGACATACCATTTTTAGGACGACCAATTCCAATTTTAATTCGATCAAATTCTTGTGTCCCTAGGTACTTGATAAGGCTTTTTATGCCATTATGTCCTCCGGCAGAGCCTTTTTGTCGGAAACGGACTTTACCTACTGCCATATCCAAATCATCATAAACAACCAACATATCGCTTGTATCTAGCCCGTAATAAGTTATAAGAGCTTGAACAGCCTTACCAGATTCATTCATAAAGGTGGTTGGTTTGACCAAAAATATTTTCTCACCATCAATGAAAGTAGTGGCAATATCTGCTTGAAAAATTTTATCATTGCTGAAAGTCACTTTCTCTCTCTCTGCAATCTTATCAATCAACATAAAACCGACATTATGGCGGGTCTCATGGTACTTACTGCCTGGGTTTCCCAGACCAACAATCATTTTAACCATTTCTTTCCTTTCAATAAGACCAAAAGGACTGAAAATTGATTTCAGCCTTGGTTTTAATTATTTTTCAGCAAAAAACTTAGACATTGAAGCGGAATTCCATAATATCGCCGTCCTGAACGACATACTCTTTTCCTTCTTCACGGAGGCGGCCTGCTTCCTTAACAGCCTTTTCAGAACCATACTTCATCAGGTCTTCATAGGACATGGTGACCGCACGGATGAAGCCTTTTTCAAAGTCTGAGTGAATGATTCCGGCCGCTTGTGGTGCTTTCATTCCCCTTCTAAAAGTCCAAGCACGGACTTCCTTTTCACCAGCTGTAAAGTAGGTGCCAAGTCCTAGCAAATGATAAGCTGCCCGAGTCAACTTATCCACACCCGATTCGGTCAAGCCGATAGCTTCCAAAAATTCGGCCCTGTCTTCATCATCCAACTCTGCAATTTCTTCTTCTGCACGCGCTGAGATGACAACCACTTCTGCATTTTCCGTCGCTGCAAATGCTCGGATTTGTTGCACATAGTCGATGGCATCTGGGTCTGCTACCTTGTCTTCATCCACATTGGCCACATAGAGAACTGGTTTTGTTGTTAAGAGGAAAAGTTGTTTGACGATTTTCTGCTCTTCATCTGTAAAGTCAACTGTCCGAGCTGATTTTCCATCTTCCAAAACAGGTTTGATTTTTTCCAAAACCGCAAACTCTGCTAGAGAATCCTTGTCTTTCTGAGTACGAGCCATCTTTTCCACACGGGCATAGCGCTTGTTGATGGACTCTAGGTCAGCCAAAATCAGCTCCAAATTGATGGTTTCAATATCTGCAATCGGGTCCACAAAGGCATCTTCACGGCCCTGCTCCCGCATGACATTTTCATCGTCGAAGGCCCGGACCACATGGACAATGGCGTCCACCTCACGGATATTGGCCAAGAATTTGTTACCAAGTCCTTCGCCTTTTGATGCGCCCTTGACAATACCTGCAATATCTGTAAATTCAAAGGTTGTTGGGACGGTCTTTTTGGGTGTAATCAACTCTGTCAACTTCTGTAAACGTTCATCTGGAACCTCTACCATTCCCACGTTGGGATCAATGGTCGCAAAGGGATAGTTGGCAGCTTCTGCTCCTGCCTTTGTAATTGCATTAAATAGGGTTGATTTACCAATGTTTGGCAAACCGACGATACCTGCTGTTAAAGCCATGTTTTCTTACTCTCCAATTAAAAATTCAATCATGACTATTATAGCAGAAAAATAAAGAAAAAACCTGCCAAATGGCAGGACTTGAAAATTATTTTGTAATCATGGTCAAGATCCAAACTGCAAAAATACAGATGACCATACAGAGGAAAAACAGAAACATTTCTTTATTTTCAACTGGCCGCTTGGATTCTTCACTTAAAAATTCCCAAGTATTCATTTTTCCTCGTTGTTCAACTAACACTTCCTTCTCAGGCTCTCTTCCTAAAACCAGATAATCCAGACTGACACCAAAGATTTCTGCCAGCTGCACCAGTTTGTCCATATCTGGCGTTGCTTCACCATTTTCATATTTTGAGATGGATTGGCGTGAAACATAGAGTTTTTCGGCTAAGTCATCCTGAGACAGATTTTGACCAGTGCGTAACTTTTTGATTTGTTGGGCCAACTGATTCATCGTCGTTTCCTCCTCTTTTTTCTAAGTCTATTATAGCTTAGAATAGAACTGTTGACTAGCACTTTTTAGGAAAAATGCGCAACTACTAGTTGCAGGCTGTTACTTCCTATTCACTAAAGACTTGTTTCCATCACAACCTGACTTCCAGCCAGTAAATCTCCCAGATGGCGCTTGTCTTTTCTCTTGATGGCCATAACTAAAAGAAGGATGAGTAAGCCTAAGCTGAGAAAGGTACAAATATATCCAAATGGGCTGGTGTAATTGGAATAAATTCCAGAAATGGTCCCCATGTGTCCCAGCTGCCAAGGAAGAAACTTGATGCTATTGCGAATCAGGGCTGAGGACAAAGGGGATTTTTGATACACAACCCTTAAACCTGCCTTTTTCTTGCCCCAGCTACCGCCCCGGCTGTCCATCCAGCTAAAGATGGCAATAATCGGAAAAACAGATGTGAAAGTAGCGATGAGCTGAGACTGCAGTGCTGTAAAGACAGGTATTTCACCAAAAACGAGGAAATAAAAACTAAGACTGATAAGGGCAAGACAGGTCAAATAAGCTAAAATCAGGAGATAATCAAAGAGAAGTTCTTTGAGTCGGGTAGAAACAGGGATAGGATTATGTTCTAGCATAGCAGCCTCCTTTCATCCTAATCCTAACTGATGGAGGTTCTTTTGACAAGCAACCTAGCAGTAAAATCCTGTCAAAGTTGCACAACCAGTATTTGATTTTTCTGTGGAAAAGACTGGTTTAACAAGCTTTGTAGGATTGCAGAAGAATCTTATAAGACCTTTTTCATCTTCCGCTCAAAATCATAGCGGCTCATCATGACCACATGGTCGCAGTTGGTGCAGCGGATTTTAATGTCTGCACCTAGGCGGATAACTTCCCAGCAGTTGGCTTTTTTACCCGTTGCCTTGATGGTGCAGGCATGGGGTTTCTTCATTTCGACAAAGGATCCTAATTGGTACATAAAAACTTCCTTTTTGATTCTATTATATCATAAACAAGAAAAACGCCCGTAGGCGTTTCATTAGTTGGTTCGTACAGGTGTGATGAGTTGAATAAACTCCTCATTCTCAGTATTTGGAACCAGAGTGAACGGACGTACTGGTGAAATAAAGCTAATTTTAACCTGCTCACTTGATACAGCCTTAAGAGCCTCGATTAAGTAGGTTGGGTTAAAACTAATAACCAAATCTTGTCCTGTAACATCTAGTGTGTCCAACTCTTCATTGACTTTTCCGACTTCTGGTGAGTGAACATGGGCAGATACTAGACCGTTGGTAATTTCCAGTTTAACCGTTCCATTTTGAGTTGCATTGGACAAAAGACGAGCCCGCTCCATTGCATAACGCAAATTAGCTGCATCAAAGATGACACTTGTCTTGAAATCCGTAGGAATCAGACGGTCTGTATCTGGATAGGTACCTTCCAATAAACGGGTATAAAAGCTAATATGCTCACTTCTAAAAAGCATCTGATTATTGGAGAAGTAGACCTCCACGGTCTCAATATCATCTGTAAAAACAGCTGTAAACTCTCGAAGTGAACGGCTTGGGATAACAACATTAAAATTATCCCCTGCTTTGTCCAACGTCAGTTTGCGCTGACTCATGCGATGAGAATCTGTCGCAACTGTTTTAAGTTTTTTATTATCTGTTAGGACAAAGTGAACACCGGTCAAAATAGGACGGCTTTCCTGGGTTGAGGCCGCAAAGGCAGTTTCGTTGATAGTCTGCTTCAATAATTTAGTTTCCAAAATAAGAGGCTTGACAGTGGACACTTCCTGCAAACGTGGATAGAGGTCTGCTTCTTTTCCTTTAAGGGTAATCTCAGACTTACCGCTGGTCAAGACAACTTGTTTTTGTTCAATTTCCTGAACATCTAAAATAATATCCGGCAGACTGGAAACAACATTGATAAAGAATGTTGCCTCCAACAGGATAGCACCTGTTGAAGAAACCAAGAGCCCTGCATTTTCGTCCTGAACAGAAATAAAGTGTTCGATGGAAATTTGTCCATTAGAACCAGTTAAAGTAATTCCCTCTCCTGTGACATCAATTTTTACAGTTGATAATACAGGAATAGCATTCTTGCTACTGATAGCTCTTTTAGTGATATTAAGAGCATGAAGGAAAACAGTTTTATTGATAGAAAATTGAATCATGGATTCTCCTTTATTTAATAATCTATAAGGTTAATAGTAATAGTAGAGACTGTGAACTGTGTGGAAAAAGCCAATAAAAGCTTTTTTGGTAAGGAAAAATCCTTGTTCACAACTTGTGGAAAAAGTCAGCTCCTTTTTCTTTTTTATCCACAGCTAACGGATTTTGTTTTTTATAGTGGTTAATTCGATTTCGAGATTATCATCTTCTGCCAACATGGTTTTTATCTTATTGTAGGCATGCATTACTGTGGTGTGGTCGCGGTTGCCAAATTCCTTACCAATTTTTGGGAGGGAATTATCAGTCAATTCACGCGCTAAATACATTGCTACTTGTCGGGCATGAACAATATGCTGTACCCGTTTTGCTCCCTTTAATTCCTTTAGACTGACTCCATAGAAATTCCCTACTTCTGACTGAATTCGCTCAATAGGGATAACCTGATTTTGTGGATTGGTTTGTTTTCGCGAACGAATCGCTTCTGCTGCTACATCCACTGTGATTTCAGACAATTGTCGCATGGTAGCTAAAAGGTTAATATCCTTGAGAGCTCCTTCTAAATCACGGACATTGGAATCAAATTGACCAGCCAGATACGAGAGGGTATCATCGGTAAATTCGTAAGGATAATTCTCACATTTGTTGCGTAAAATAGCGATTCGCGTTTCAAAATCAGGAGGTGTAATTTCGCTGGTCAATCCCCATTTAAAACGGGTTACTAAGCGTTCTTCTAAATTGTCCAAATAATCAGGATTGCGGTCGCTGGTTAGAACAATTTGCTTATTTTTCTCATGCAAAGCATTGAAAGTATGGAAAAATTCTTCCTGAGTGGAGGCCTTGTTGCGCAAGGATTGGATATCATCAATTAAGAGCAAATCCAGATTGCGGTAGGTCTTCTTGAAGGTTTCCATATCATTGAGACGCAAGTGTTCTAAGAATTCGTTGATGAATGTTTCTGATGAGACGTATTTGATACGGGCTTGGGGATTATCAGCGAGAACCTTATTGCCAATCGCATTGAGCAAGTGAGTTTTTCCTAAACCAGGTCCTCCGAAGATAAACAGAGGGTTATAGAGTTCGCCCAGGTTATCCGAAACTGCCAACGCTGCGGCCTTAGCGAACTGGTTGTTATCTCCTTGGACAAAATTTGTAAAAGTATATTGTGACTTGATATCTGATCGAACTGGCTGCAAGTAGTTTTGTTGGTTTACTGTATTATTTTCTTTTTCTGCCACAGTGTTTACTTGACTTTGCGAAGAAGAAGATTGGTAGTTATTTTCTGAAACCTGATACTGAATCGTTAATAGTTCACCATAGATTTCAAAACCAGCTGCTCGAAGTAATTCCTCAAAATTCTTCACCCAAAAATCTTTTTTAAAAGGTCTGTTTAGAAAAATTGTTACTTGATTTCCTTCTAATTCTAGTAACCTAGCGTCTGCCACATAGAAATCATAAATGGATTGCTTAAAAGTCGTATGAGCCAGTTCTATGAACCGATTCCAAAATACTTGTTCTTGACTCACAATTCTCCTCCTTTCTGCATTATTTGCTTTTTTAGTGTATCACAAATTAGAAAAGTTTTCCACAAGTTTTTTCTTTTTCCACACTGTTCACAAAAGTTTTCCACAAGATGTGAATAAGAGGCTACATACCTTGGTAGTCTAGCCTCTAACTGTTTATCTTACTGTGAATAAGAATGTCGATAATCTTTTTCTATACACAGCTTTATTTTAAAGTGTTGATAATACGCTCAAATTCTTGAGGGCTGGCAAAGGAAATAGTAATCTGCCCTTGGCCATCTTTTTTGTTTTTTATTTGAACTTTCGTTCCCAGTAAACGACTGAGTTTCTCTTCTTCTTCTTGAATGAAGAGATCTGTTTTCTTGCGTGCTTTTTTCCCTTTTTTGCTGGCTAATAGATTCTCTAATCTGCGGACACTTATATCAGACTGTTCAATTTTTTCCACCCATGCTGCTTGTTGTTCCGCTGACAGAGAGAGCAAGAGGCGCGCGTGTCCTTGTGATACTCTTCCTTCTTTTACAGCCTGGATGGTTTCAGGAGATAGGTTGAGCAATCGAGTAAGATTAGTAATATAAGGCCGTGATTTTCCCATAATTTGAGCAATCTCATCATGCCTTAATCCCTTTTCTACTAATTTTTGATAAGATGCAGCTTCTTCAATTGGATTGAGATCAGTTCGTTGTAAGTTTTCGATAATAGACTGGTAAAGCAAATCATCGTCTGTGAGATGTTTGATTACAACAGGAACTTTTTTTAACCCTGCCAGTTGACTAGCTCGCAGCCGGCGTTCTCCTGCGAGTAACTCATAACCGATGATAGACGATTTTCGTACAATCAGAGGCTGAATGATTCCATTTTCCCTGATTGACTGAGCTAGTTCTTCGATTTTTTCTTGTTGGAATTCTTGTCTGGGTTGGTAAGGATTTGGTTTAATATCTTTTGGGTCAATATATTGTAGTTCTTCCATAAGGCTTATTCTAACAAAAAAAATCTAACTTTACAATATTGTAAAGTTAGATTGACAAACTAAATCAAGACAATTCATCTGTTGAATGGGTTAGTTGGATAGAGATGGTTTTCTTTTCTCCTTTACGATAGAATGTAATTTCAATTGTATCGCCTACCTTGTGGTTATAGAGCGCACTTTGAAGATCACTCTTCGTTTCAATCGTTTCTCCGTCAATGGCTGTGATTACATCATAAGGTTCAAATTTACCATCTGCTGGCAATCCAGCTTGAGTAGAAACAATCAAGACACCAGAAGTTAGGTCACTATCTGCTAATCCAGCTTTTTCTAATTGACTGGTTGATAGGTCTGTCAAGTTGACCATATGAACACCTAAAGCTGGTCGAATGACTTTACCGTCAGTTTCCAGTTGGTTGATAATAGTGACAACATCATTTGATGGAATAGCAAATCCCATCCCCTCAACTGCTATGCTAGAGTTACTATTAGAGCTGGAAGTAATCTTGCTAGAGTTAATACCAATAACCTGACCTTGAATGTTGATAAGAGGCCCGCCTGAGTTTCCTGGGTTGATAGCTGTATCTGTTTGGATAGCGTTGGTGGAAATAGTCTGACCATCATCAGAACGAGAGGTTACAGTCCGACTAAGACTTGAAACGATACCTTGGGTTACCGAATTGGCATAAACACTTCCTAGAGGACTTCCGATAGCGATGGCTGTTTCTCCTACATTGATGGAGTTGGAATCTGCAAATTCAGCGACTGTTGTCACCTTTTCTGCAGCAATTTTAATGACTGCTAGGTCAGAATAAGTGTCTGAACCTACTAATTCACCCTCTACTTTTTCCCCAGAAGCCAATAAGATGTCAATTTTTTCAGCACCGGTAATGACGTGTGTATTGGTTACAATGTAGGCTGTGTCGCCTTCTTTCTTATAAATAACACCTGAACCTTCTCCTGCTACTGCTAACTCATCTGAACTTTCTGTGTTACCAAAGATAGATGTTAGATTATTGCTGGCCTGCTGATAATTTACAACGGACACAACGGCATTTTGAACTTTTTCCACAGCTTTTGTGGTGGAAGTTTCATTGTCATACTGAACATTGCTGACGGTTGTAGAACCTGTTGAACTTTGTGTTTGTGGTATGGAATTAGACGTTTGAAACAAAGGGGCAACAAGCGCTCCTGCAAGTCCACCAACGAAACCAACGACAAATAAGATAGCAAATTTCAAATATTTTTTCATATAACTTTCCTTTCCTATTTTCTTAAATTTTCCTTAAGGCTACTCTTTTTTTCTTAATTATAACTTAAAATTTTCAAAAATC
The DNA here is from genome assembly GCF_018137985.1 of Streptococcus oriscaviae. Taxonomy (NCBI): domain Bacteria; kingdom Bacillati; phylum Bacillota; class Bacilli; order Lactobacillales; family Streptococcaceae; genus Streptococcus; species Streptococcus oriscaviae. The sequence continues at coordinate 1,398,489 of NZ_CP073084.1, forward strand.
AATCCACAGGTTGTGGATAAGTCAGTTGATGATGTGTATAAAAGGGAGTATGGAAAGGATTTTTTTATTTTCTATTTAGCAATCATCTGTGGATATGATACAATGTTTTTATGAAAATAAAAGTAATCAGTGTTGGAAAATTGAAAGAGAAATATTTAAAAGAGGGAGTTTTTGAGTATGTAAAACGTTTGGGGCGTTTTGCAAAGGTAGAAATACTTGAATTACCTGATGAAAAAACACCTGATAGGGCTAGTCAGGCAGAAAACGACCTTATCCTCCAAAAAGAAGCTAGCCGCATTCTGACAAAGATTGGTGAAAGAGATTTTGTCATTGTTTTAGCGATTGAGGGACAGCAATTCGCTTCTGAACAGTTTAGTCACCAGTTATCAGAAGCAATGGTCAAAGGTTACTCTGACCTTACTTTTGTCATTGGCGGAAGCCTCGGTTTGGATGCGGTTGTGAAAAAAAGAGCAAATCTTTTGATGAGTTTTGGTAAGTTAACCCTTCCTCATCAATTGATGCGTCTGGTTCTTCTGGAACAAATCTATCGTGCCTACATGATTCAACAGGGAAGTCCTTATCATAAATAGTTTCACGTGAAACTCTGGAGTTTTTATGCCTAAAAAAGATTATCGTATTTTTGAAGGATTGCGAGTAGCTAGCTGCCTTACTTTTATCAGTGGTTATTTAAACGCCTTTACCTATATTACTCAAGGTGGACGTTTTGCGGGAGTTCAGTCAGGGAATGTTATTTCTCTTGCTTTTTACTTTGCCCAGGGAGATTGGCGACAGGTCATCAACTTCTTCATTCCAATCTATTTTTTTGTTATCGGTCAATTTTTTACCTATCTTGCTAAGAAATGGTTTGTTTCAAAGCAGCTTCCTTGGCATTTTAGCAGCAGCTTTATCATGCTTTGTCTGGTTCTCATCACCATTCTTTTATCGCCGATCATGCCACCCTTCTTTACGATTGCTCTTTTAGCATTTGTGGCTTCTATTCAGGTGGAAACCTTCCGTCACCTCAGAGGGGTTCCATATGCGAATGTTATGATGACGGGAAATGTTAAAAACGCCGCCTATCTATGGTTTAAAGGGGTTGTAGAAAAAGATTTAGCCTTGAAAAAAACAGGGCGAAACATCTTTCTTACCATTCTAAGTTTCATGGTTGGTGTGGTTGTTTCCACTCTTTTATCTTTCCGTTTTCATGAATATGCTCTTATTGGTCTTCTTTTCCCACTTCTTTTTATCAATTATCATTTATGGCAAGAAAAAAAGGCTTAGACAGACTAAGCCTTACGAATGATTCCAGCAGGATTCGAACCTGCGACCGTTCGCTTAGAAGGCGAATGCTCTATCCAGCTGAGCTATGGAACCGTACAGTAACCATCTTATTTTAACCTAAAGCAGGCATGATGTCAAGATACCTATTGAAAAGGGAAAAAATGCTTGACAAAGAAATAGGTCTATATTATACTAGGTATTGTGCTAAAATGGTCCGTTGGTCAAGGGGTTAAGACACCGCCTTTTCACGGCGGTAACACGGGTTCGAATCCCGTACGGACTGTTGAATCCGCCATAGCTCAGTCGGTAGAGCGCATGACTGTTAATCATGATGTCACAGGTTCGAGCCCTGTTGGCGGAGTTCTTACATCTCTTCGGAGATGTTTTTCTTTGAAAAAAGGCTGAAGTAGTACCTCAGCCTTTTTTATGTCTTTTGATGCAAAGAATATGGTAGCTAGTAAAGAGAAAAATACCACTGATGAAACAAATAAGACCTAGATAGAATCCTTGTGGAATGAAGGTAAGGACTATTGTTCCATCCCCTTTTTCTACATCGATTTTCATCAGTCCATCTTGGGCGCGTGATATAGGAACAGGTTTTCCATCTAACTTGGCTGACCATCCCTTATCGTAGGGCAGCGTCAACAACAAAGAAGCATCTGATGAACTTGTATAATCCAAAGTGATTTTATTACCACCGGCTGCTGCGTGGACTCTCTTACTACTGAGGGCTTCCATAGCCGTCTGATAATTGACAGTATCTAATCGATAAAATTCTGGTGGGTCAAAACTCACCTGACTATTTTCTGGAAAGGAAATTGTTACTTCTACCTCTCTGGCTTCAGGGAAGGAACCTACAGTAAAGAAAGAAAAACTATTGTCAACTGTAAATTCTTGAGACTGGTGTTCAAAAGAAATACGAATTTTCTCACTGGCAGAATTAGTAAAAGTGAGTTTTGGAAGATTGACATAAACTTGACTGTTGGCTGGAATAGCTAGTCGGTAATTGACAACAGCGTCCGTAGAAGAGTCAATAGGTTTAGCGATAATACGATCACCTAACTCACTTGTATTGCTGCTTGACAAAGGTGTCAAGCTTGAATAATATTGTAAACGAAGTCCTGTCAGTTGATTAAGAAAGAGAGTCTGATTGTCAAGTGTCTGATTGGTAAAAGTGACATCCTTGTAAACTCCATTGGTCAAAATAGCAAGCGGTAGGGCAAACTGATTTTTATACAGATTGACATTTTGATCACTTTGAACAAAGTCAAAACCGAACTTGGTAGGATTTGTGGAGGATAGGTTGTATTTGATGCCAAAGAGGCTATCTGCAATCAACGTATTATTTTGGTAACGTAGATTGAGGTTGGTACCATCAGAACGAAAACCCAGTTTGTCTAACATAGCACTAGATGAACGATTGCGTATGGATGAAAATTGAGAAATGCCATTGTAGTTGTATTTCATGCTATCATTTCCTGTCTTAGGTTTTAAGACTTCCATCCGGTAAAATTGATCATTTTCTTCATCTGTATACTTTACAATATTGTCAATAGCTGTCAAGTTTTCTTGATAACCGGAAAGACTAGGGAAATGCCATTCGTTTGCAATCCCTTCTATCTGAAAATTGGTATGAATAGACATCTCAAGGAGAACAAAACCGAGACAGGCTAGATTGAGGAATTTGCACCCTAGTTTTTTTCTGACAAAGAAAAAGAGTAATAAGGCATAAGCGATGAGAAATTCTAATGAGAAGATGAACTGGAAAGTATCCAAAAAAGTGTATTGCTGTCTGAATAGATAGGTCAAAAGAAAGCCAGCTGATAAGAAAAGGAATGGGAAGATTATTTGTTTCAATTGTTTTAATTCTTCTATCCGCGATAAGGTTTCAGCTGCCATATAGACAATGGTGTAGGAAAATGCCCAGGCATAGCGATGGAGAAACATGTTAGGGGCATGCATGCCTTGCCAGAACAAATCAAGAGGTTGGAGGTAGAAACTAGCTATAATAAAACCAAGAAGACTTGCATAGGCTAGTTTAACGTACCATTTGATAGATGATAGAGTGAAGAAAAGTAAAGTCAGGATAAGCGGAAACAACCCTACATAAATCATAGGAATAGCTCCAAATTTTGTAGTATCAAAATTTCCAACGAGATTTTTTGCAAATAAATCCAGATACCAAGAATTTTCAGTTTGTAAGTCTGTAATCTTGGTGAGAGTCTCCCCGTGGGTTTTCAAATCCAAATAGATTGGCAATAGGATGATCATACTGGATAGTGTTGCAAGAATAGACACTACTGTAAAGTCTATGAAATAGCGAATACGTCCTTTAAAATCCCATGATAACTGAACTAAAAACCAAAGGCTGATAAAGATAGCAACCATGTAACCGAAGTAGTAGTTTTGGATAAATAAACAGAGCAGGCTGCTAAAATAAAGGACTTTTCCTCTTCCTGTTGTCAACTTGTGTAAACCTAATAAAACAAGCGGCAATAAGATAAACACGTCTAACCAGCTATTGATTTCCAGTTGACTGGTTGAAAAACTCATCAAACTTAAGCTTGTTGATAAAAGCAGAGCCATCCAAGGAGATAGTCTTTTGTAAATCCCTGACAAGCTGGTGTAAAGGGATAAACCAATAAGGCCAAACTTGATAAGAGTAAACAAGTAAAGGGCATTTGTCATGCTTTCCAGATCAAAGAAATAGGTAAAAGGAGATAAAAAAGATCCAAGATAGTAGGCAATTAGAGCGTAGAAGTTTAAACCTAATCCACTGGTAAAGGTATAAAAGAGAGAGCCTTCTCCATGCAGACTATTTCTCAGTAATTGATTAAAAATCACATACTGGTGAAAGCCATCACTAGCTAAGATAGTCGTGTCACTTCCCCACCAAATTCCTCTAAATGCCAATAAAAGGAGCATTATGAGGAAGGGGAAGATAAAGGAAAGGCTGAAAAAGACAATTGGTTTGGGGTGTTTGGTTGTAATTCTCATAGGCTGATGAAAAGAAAAGGCGATTTTGTCGCCTTTTTATGTATTAAGATTTCCAAAGTTCCTGTACTTTTGCTTGTACTTCAGCATTTTCAAGGAATTCGTCATAGTTTTCATCAATACGGTCGATGACTCCATTTTTTGAAATAACGATAATATGGTTGGCTAAGGTTTGAATAAATTCATGGTCATGACTAGCAAAGATAAGCGATTCTTTGAATGCTTTGAGACCATCATTCAGACTGGAAATAGACTCCAAATCCAAGTGGTTGGTTGGATCATCCAGAATCAGGACATTGGATTTTAGCAACATGAGCTTGGATAACATCACGCGCACTTTTTCTCCCCCTGACAAGACGTTTACAGGCTTGTTAACCTCGTCACCTGAAAAGAGCATCCGGCCCAAGAAGCCGCGCAAGAAGGTGTTGTCGTCTTCTTCTTTGCTAGCAAATTGACGAAGCCAGTCAAGGATTGTTTCATTACTGTCAAAATCACGGCTGTTGTCTTTTGGAAGATAGGATTGACTGGTTGTAATACCCCATTTGACAGTTCCTTCATAGTCAATATCTCCCATCAGGGCACGAATCAAAGCCGTTGTTTGGATGTCGTTTTGTCCGATAAGAGCTGTTTTATCTCCTGGACGAAGGATAAAGTTGATGTTGTCTAAAATTACTTCACCGTCAATCACAACCTTGAGGTTTTCAACAGTTAAGAGGTCGTTACCAATTTCACGTTCCGCTTTAAAGTTGATGAATGGGTATTTACGACTGGATGGGATAATCTCTTCCAATTCAATTTTATCCAACATTTTTTTACGGGAGGTAGCTTGTTTGGATTTTGAAGCATTAGCAGAGAAACGAGCAACAAACTCTTGGAGTTCTTTGATTTTTTCTTCTGCCTTGGCATTGCGGTCAGCCTGCAATTTTGCAGCCAATTCGCTCGATTGTTTCCAGAAGTCGTAGTTACCAACAAAAATCTTGATTTTTCCAAAGTCAAGGTCAGCCATGTGTGTACATACCTTGTTGAGGAAGTGGCGGTCGTGAGAAACAACAATTACCGTATTTTCAAAGTCAATCAAGAAATCTTCTAACCAATTGATAGACTGAATGTCCAGACCGTTGGTAGGCTCGTCCAAAAGCAGGACATCAGGCTTGCCAAAGAGGGCTTTGGCCAAAAGAACCTTTACCTTCTCACCATTTGTCAACTCGCTCATGTTCTGGTAGTGGAGTTCTTCTGGAATATTAAGATTTTGAAGAAGTTGAGAGGCCTCACTCTCGGCTTCCCAGCCTCCAAGTTCCGCAAATTCTCCTTCCAATTCGGCTGCACGAACCCCATCCTCATCAGAAAAATCTTCCTTCATGTAGATGGCATCTTTTTCTTTCATGATGTTGTAAAGTTGTTCATTTCCCATAATAACAACATCAATCGCTCTCTCATCTTCGTAGTCAAAGTGGTTCTGACGAAGAACAGATAGGCGTTCATCTGGTCCAAGCGAAACATGACCAGTTGTTGGTTCAATATCTCCAGCAAGGATTTTTAAAAATGTTGATTTACCAGCGCCATTGGCCCCGATAAGACCATAAGTGTTTCCTGCTGTAAACTTAATGTTGACATCATCAAACAGTTTTCGGTCACTGAAACGTAGGGATACGTCTGATACTGTAAGCATAAATTCTCCTCTTTTCTCTATTAGGTTTATTCTACTAGAATCTACTTAAATTTTCAATTAAAATTACATTGGAAGCAGGATGTCGTCATCCAAAGGTTGATGGCTTTTTTGCAGACTGAAACCGCGACCTCTGACCTGAGTAGCTGGCATGACGATGATAAAAGCTGTTTCATCAACATTAAGCACTTCATTTTCGAGGTGTTGAACCTCAGGCCGTGATACAGTTGTCATCAACATCCGTTGTTCATTTCCTGTAAAGCCTCCAATAACAGGGAGTTCTGTCACCCCTCTATCTGCCACATTGGTAATGTAGTCTTTGATTGCCTGGTGTTTTTTAGAAATAATCATGACATTACGAGAAGAATCCGCACCTGTCATCATCATGTTGACAATATAAGTGATGGTTAGCAGGGAGAGAATAGAGTACATAACCGTGTCTGGATCAAAAGCTACAAAGCCAATTCCAACAACGATTCCATCGATTACTCCCATGATAACTCCCAGCGAAAATGGAGTATACTTGTTGATGAGTTGAACGATGATTCCTGTTCCACCAGTCGAGGAGTTTCCAAGGAAGACAAAACCCAACCCAACACCTAAAATAATGCCACCGAAAATTGCAGCCAATAGTGTATTGTGTGTCAAGGTTGGTAAACTTGCTGTCAACTTGATGAAAATTGGGTAAATCCAAGAACCGTAAACAGTCTTGATGAAGGTTCCTTTTCCTAAAAAGAGTAAACAAAGAATTAGGAGCGGGATATTGGAGTAGAGGACGAAATCAGCTGGGTCCCAACCAAACAAGGCGTGTAAACTGATGGCCAAACCTCCCATCCCGCCTGAAGCAATTTTATTTTCTAAAAACATGGTGTTAAAACCAACAGCCATGATAAAGGATCCCAGCGTTACTAGGACCACATCTTTTAGTTTTTGATTCATAGTGTCTATGCCTTTCCATAAAGTCCATTCTCTATTATCGCTGATTAAGGCCTTGCCGTCAAGAGATTGGACAACTTGACTTTCTTTTTTTTACGGTATATAATTGAAACGAATCAGAAGAGTAGTGGATTGCTTATCTTTAGAGAGTCTGTGGTCGGTGGAAACAGGCGATAGCAGTTGATGAATGGGCTGATTTACAAACGGAATCTGAAACAATAAGGATTCGGCTAGCAGGCCTTATGTGCAGCCTTTTAGGCAGAGATGAGTGGAATGCTCAAAGTGAGGTGGCACCGTGTCCTAGACGCCCTCGCACAGTTTTACTGTGCGTGGGTTTTTATTTGGGAAAAAGGAGAGAATTATGACGAAACCAATTATTTTGACAGGCGATCGGCCGACAGGAAAACTACATATCGGTCATTATGTAGGCTCCTTGAAAAATCGTGTTCTTTTACAAAATCAAGGACAACATGAGTTATTTGTCTTTCTTGCAGATCAGCAGGCGCTAACAGATCATGCTAAAGATCCTCAAACCATTATCGACTCCATCGGGAATGTGGCTTTGGATTATCTGGCAGCAGGGCTTGATCCGGAAAAGACAACAATTTTTATCCAGAGTCAAATTCCGGAATTGGCTGAATTAACCATGTACTACATGAACCTTGTATCTGTTGCACGTCTGGAACGCAATCCAACTGTTAAAACGGAAATTGCTCAGAAAGGTTTTGGTGAAGGAATTCCAGCAGGATTTCTTGTTTATCCTATTTCTCAGGCAGCAGATATTACAGCCTTTAAGGCAAATTTTGTTCCTGTAGGAACTGACCAAAAGCCCATGATAGAGCAGACGCGTGAGATTGTCCGGAGTTTTAATAACGCCTATCATACGGATGTTTTGGTAGAACCAGAAGGTATCTATCCTGAAAATGAAGCTGCTGGTCGGCTACCTGGTCTGGACGGAAATGCTAAGATGTCCAAATCGCTTGGAAATGGGATCTATCTGGCTGATGATATGGATACTCTCAAAAAGAAAGTGATGAGTATGTATACTGATCCAAATCATATTCGTGTTGAGGACCCAGGGAAGATAGAGGGCAATATGGTTTTTCACTATCTGGATGTATTTGGCCGCGAAGAAGATGCAACAACCATTGCCGAGATGAAAGAACACTATCAGCGTGGTGGTCTGGGTGATGTTAAGACGAAACGCTATCTTCTCGATATTTTAGAGAGAGAATTAGGCCCAATTCGTGAACGCCGTCTGGAATTTGCTAAAGATATGGGACAGGTTTATGCCATGTTGCACAAGGGAAGTCAGGAGGCACGTCAAGTTGCTGCTAGCACCTTAGATCAGGTTAAGACTGCTATGGGAATCAACTATTTTAAATAAGGTAAACAATAAAAAGAGAAACAGAAAAGAATGTTTCTCTTTTGTTGTTGATTAGAACAAAAAATAAAAAAACGTTCGTTAATTTAAAAGGAAATAGGAATGAATTTTCTGAATTTTTGTGAGAATAGATTTTAAAGCGAATAATCGTTGACAAATGATTTTAAAATGTTTATCATAATTAAAATAAAAAACCTTTCAGCGTAGGACTGAACTGATAATGAAAGAAGAAAAGAGGAATTCATCCATGTCAAATTGGGAAACTAAATTTTTGAAAAAAGGCTTCACCTTTGATGATGTCTTACTGATACCGGCAGAAAGTCATGTCTTGCCGCATGATATCGATTTGAAAACACAGTTGGCACCAAATTTGACCCTGAATCTTCCTATTATCTCTGCAGCCATGGATACTGTAACTGACAGTAAAATGGCGATTGCCATGGCCCGTGCGGGTGGTCTTGGTGTTATTCATAAGAATATGTCTATCGAGGAGCAGGCTGACGAGGTTCGTAAGGTAAAACGCTCTGAAAATGGCGTCATTATCGATCCTTTCTTCCTGACACCAGAGCATACAATTGAAGAAGCAGAAAAACTCATGGCAACTTATCGGATTTCAGGTGTTCCTATTGTTGAAACCTTGGAAAACCGTAAACTGGTCGGTATTATCACTAACCGCGATATGCGTTTTATTACAGATTATAGCCAACCTATCTCAACCAATATGACCAGCGAAAATTTGGTTACTGCACCAGTTGGCACAGATTTAGAAACTGCAGAAGCAATTCTACACAAGCACCGCATTGAAAAACTACCGTTGGTGGATGAAAATGGTCGTCTATCTGGTTTGATTACCATCAAAGACATTGAAAAAGTAATCGAGTTTCCGAACTCTGCCAAGGACGAATTTGGTCGCCTGCTAGTTGCAGGAGCTGTTGGTGTAACTTCGGATACCTTCGAGCGAGCAGAAGCTCTTTTTGAAGCGGGTGCAGACGCAATTGTTATTGATACAGCACACGGACACTCTGCAGGTGTTTTACGCAAGATTAAAGAAATCAGAAATCATTTCCCAACCAAGACCTTGATTGCTGGAAATATTGCAACTGCTGAAGGAGCGCGTGCCCTTTATGAAGCGGGAGTGGATGTAGTCAAGGTTGGTATTGGACCAGGCTCAATCTGTACGACTCGTGTCATTGCTGGTGTGGGAGTTCCCCAAGTGACGGCCATTTATGATGCGGCTGGTGTTGCGCGTGAATACGGTAAGACCATTATTGCGGATGGTGGTATCAAGTATTCAGGTGATATTGTAAAAGCTTTGGCAGCTGGTGGTCATGCGGTTATGTTGGGTTCTATGTTTGCAGGAACCGATGAAGCACCAGGTGAAACTGAAATTTTCCAAGGTCGTAAGTTTAAGACTTACCGCGGAATGGGCTCAATTGCCGCTATGAAACAAGGCTCAAAAGACCGCTACTTCCAATCTTCTGTCAATGAAGCTAACAAGCTAGTTCCAGAAGGAATCGAGGGTCGTGTAGCATACAAAGGTTCTGTTGCAGATATGATTTTCCAAATGGTTGGAGGTCTGCGTTCTGGTATGGGATATGTTGGTGCAGCCAACTTGGAACAGTTACAGGAAAATGCCCAGTTTATCGAAATGTCAGGTGCGGGTCTGAAGGAAAGTCATCCACACGATGTTCAAATCACTAACGAAGCACCAAACTACTCCGTACAATAATGTATGAAAAAAAGGTGAGACCAGAGAGTTTATCTGTGGGTTTCACCTCTTTTCTTTATTTTAAGATTGGTTGATAAATTAAGAGGCTGGGCTTGAGCCCAACCTCTCTTGTAACTGAACTTTACACTCCTGTAAAGTGATGATTAGGATTCCTGAATCCTACCTTGTTCAATCGTGAAGATTTTAAGCTCTTCAGGAAGTTTGTGGAGATGATCGAGTGAGGTCGTTGTAATAAAGGTTTGAATAGTATCAGAGATGGTTTCTAATAATTTGATTTGTCGAGTATTGTCAAGTTCGCTCATCACATCATCAAGCAGTAAAATGGGATACTCTCTAGTCACTTCCTTCATGAGTTCAATTTCAGCTAACTTGAGTGAGAGGACAAGGCTACGGTGTTGTCCTTGACTACCGTAATGGGCGTTGACACCATTGATATAAAATTGGAGGTCATCTCTATGAGGGCCAACACCTGTATTTTTTTTGAACAAATCTCGTTTACGGCATCTTTCCAATTCTGTCAAAAAGCTGTCAACTAAATTGACGTCATCTGTAAAGTTTATGGAGGATTGGTAGTGAAGAGATAATTCCTCTTTTTGATTGGAAATATCTGCTACCTTCTGTCTACCAAAATGTTCTAACTTCTTTAGAAATTCCAATCGGTGTTGAATAACCCTACTACCATATTCAGCCAACTGTTGATCTAAGACAGATAGGAAAGTATCATCGATTTTTTCAGCTGACTTCAGATAGGAGTTTCGTTGTTTTAGAATGTGATTGTAGTTTGAAAGGTCAGACAAATAAATGGGTTTAATCTGTCCGAGTTCAACATCTATGAACTTGCGACGGAGGGCTGGTGCCCCTTTAATCAACTGTAAATCTTCTGGTGCAAAGAGGACAACATTGAGATGACCGATATAATCAGATAGTTTCGTTTGTTTCAGGTGATTTACCTTGGTCATCCTGCCTTTTTCTGTCAACTCGATGTCAAGTGGAACTTTACCGCTAGTTCGATGAAGGATACCTCTGACAGATAGATTTTTTTGATTAAACTGGAGCAAGTCTTTGTCAGTTCGGGTTCGGTGGCTACGAGTCAGGGCAAGAAAATAGATGCTTTCTAAAATATTGGTTTTACCCTGAGCGTTTTGTCCCAAAAAAACATTCAATCCCTGATGGAAGTCAATATCTAATGTTTCGTAGTTACGAAAATGGTGCAGATGCAGTGATTCTAGCCACATGATTAGGTACCTGGAAAGCGGACAGGTTTTTTATCCGCTACTGATTTTCTTGCTTTTTTAGGGGTGGACGGGCTTGTTTTTTTCTGCTTGTTTTGTTTGTTCATCTGTTTGACAAGTGCTGCTACACGCTCTTTTTCAGCCAAATTTTCCTGATGTTCTGCAATTTCTTCTTGACTGGGTGCGACGATGGTCAGAGTCAAGCCCAACTGAGGGAGGTCAATCTGATCACCCAGACGTATTTTTTTGCCACGGCGTTTTTCTTCCTCACCATTGAAAAGAACCTGATAGTCTTCTAGAAAACTTTTTATAGCTCCACCTGAAGGGAGGATACCAGTGGTCTTGAGCAAGGCTTGTAATGTGATATATTCGTCAAATAATTTGTATTCCATAAGTTACCTCTTTAGGGAATATTATACCACAAAATGGTATAATTAAGTTTACAATGTTTGAAAGAGGGAATCAATGAAGTTACAAGAGGGAGTAGATCTCCATTTTATTCCGACAGATCAATTTACAACCAACCGTATCAAGATTCGGTTTGCGGCACCCATGGATCCAAATAGGATAGCAGGTCGTGTTTTGGCAGCCAATTTACTTGAAATTGCCAATCAAGATTTTCCAACAGCGCAGGCTTTGCGGAAAAAGTTGGCAGCACTTTACGGGGCTCGTCTGTCAACAACCGTAGCCAAACGGGGACGAACACATTTTGTTGACGTGACAGTTTCCTATGTTAATGCCCAACATTTACCCAACCGAGAGGATGTGACACCTCAGATATTGGACTTGCTTTATTCTTGTCTTTATAATCCTTTAGTGAAAGGCGCGGCTTTTGATACAGACTTCTTTGAGGTTGAACAAAAGAATCTCCTTAGTTTTTTAGAGGCAGAGGTAGAAGATAACTACTACCATGCAGATGTGGAGTTGAACAAACTCTTTTTTCAGGAAGAAGCATTGCAGATTCCGCGTGTGGGGCGCTTTGATTTAGTTGCTAAGGAAACGGCTCAGACGGTCTACCAAGCCTTGCAGAATATGCTCAAATTAGATAAGATTGATATTTTTATAGTTGGTCAAGTAGAGGTTGACACAATTGTCAAGGGGTTTGAACGCTTTTCTTTCACTCACCGCAATCCCAAGTTGGAATTGGAATACCATCAAGATTATTCAAAGATTACTAGAGAGAAGGTTGAGCGTAAAGCGGCTCGACAGTCGATTTTAGAATTGGGATATTCGGTAGATGTCCTTTACAACGATGTAAACTACCCTGCCCTTATGGTTTTTAATGGTTTATTTGGTGGTTTTTCACATTCTAAACTTTTTATGAATGTGCGAGAAAAGGAATCTTTGGCTTATACAATCGGTAGTCAGTTGACTATTTTTTCTGGAATGATGAAGGTATATGCGGGTATTGATGGAAAGAATCGTCTTAAGACCATGAAGTTGATTAACCAGCAACTTCTTGATATAAAAAAGGGCAAGGTGACAGAGGAGGAAATTCTCCTTACCAAGAACATGTTGATACACTCTGCTAGACTCGCTCAGGATCGACCGAGTAATTTATTAGAACAAGCCTATAATCAGGCAGTGTTGGGAGAGCGTTATCTGACTTGGCAGGAGTGGATAGAAGCTGTCAACCAAGTGTCAATCGATGATTTGGTTCGGGTAGCCCATCTTGTTCGTTTGCAGGCTGTATATTTCATGGAAGGAGTGGACAAATGAAGTTTACAAAGAAAACCTACCCCTATATGAAAGGTACGGTTTACCAAACCAAACTTGACAATGGGTTGACAGTTATCTTGTTTCCTAAAACAGACTTTCATGAAACCTATGGGATGTTAACCAGTCAGTTTGGAGCGGTGGATACGATTTTTAAACCGAAGGGAAGTTCACAGTTTATTCAGTATCCGACAGGGATAGCTCACTTTTTGGAGCACAAGCTTTTTGAAACTGAAGATGATCGAGATGTTCTTCAGGAATTTGCAGCTTTAGGGGCAAGTGCTAATGCCTACACTAGTTTTCACCAGACTAGCTACCTTTTTTCGACCACAGAAGATGTCTTGCCTTCTTTGGCGCTTTTGCAACGTTTTGTCCGTGAGCCGTATTTCACAGATGAAAACGTTGAAAGAGAGCGAGGGATTATTGGTCAGGAAATTGAGATGTACCAAGATGATGCAGATTATCGTCTTTACACAGGGATGTTGGCTAGCCTTTATCCTAATACCCCTCTAGCTGTTGATATTGCCGGAACAGTCGCTTCGGTACAGGATATAACAGCTGAGGCCTTGTATGAAAACTTTGAGCTTTTTTATCAACCCAGCAATATGAGTCTGTTTGTGATTGGGAATTTTGATTTAGAGCAGGTTTGGCAGCAAATTCAGAGTTACCAACAAGCTCAGCTGGATGATGGGCAGGTGGTGATTGAGCGTGCTGAACTGGTCAAGGAGTCTATTGTGGAGCATCGGACAGAAACTATGGAAGTTGCTATGCCCAAGCTGGCCTTTGGTTTGCGCGGAAACAATAGTTTTTCAATAGAGGAGATTCAACGCTACCGCCTATCGCTACAACTCTTATTTGCTATGCTGTTGGGATGGACTTCTAAACGCTACCAATCTCTTTATGAACAGGGAAAAATAGACAGTTCTTTCAGTTTCCAGTTAACCGTACGACCAGACTATCATTTTCTGGTAATAACAGGGGATACGGTGGAGTCGATTGCAGTGTCCAGTTTGTTGAAAAAGGCTCTTTTGAATTTTGAAGCTGACACAGATGTGACAGAAGAACACTTGCAACTGTTAAAACAGGAAATGATGGGCGATTTTATCCGAAGTTTGAATTCCTTGGAGTTCACAGCTAGTCACTTTGTATCTCATGGATGGGAAGAGTCTATTTTTGACATTCCTCAAACCTTGATGGGTATTTGTTTGGAGGATGTGTTGGACGCTGGTCGGCGCTTTATCAAGCAGAGCGATATGACAGATTTTATTATTTTTCCAAAATAGTGGTCGATTTTCATCGAAATTTCCTTAGAAATCTGTTACAATAGTGTATTGAAAATTATAGATTGAGAGAGGCGCTTATGAGGCAAAAAAGTATAGGAGAGGTTTTGAGGACTGCTCGCGAGAGTCGTGGCTGGAATTTTGTGGAATTGCAACGGATGACCAAGATTCAGGCTAAATATTTGCAGGCCTTGGAGTACAATGATTTCGATTTTATTCCAGATCCGGCCTACACTCGGTCTTTTTTGCAAAAATATGCGGAAGCTCTGGATTTAGATGCGGCTGTTTTGTTAGATGCCTACGATAATAAGCAGCTGGTGATTTATTATGAAGAAGGTGAAGAAGAAGAGTCTGCTTCAGAATTGAAGCGGGGTTACAAGGTGAAGAAAAATCGACCAAAGTCTTATCTTCCCTTGATTTACCTTCTATTGGCCGCAACTTTCATCTTGATTTTTGTGACCTATATTGTTTTAACTCGTGTTCAAAATCAGGCAGGCAGACAAACTCCTGCCAGCTCCTATACTGTTGTGTCACAGACAAGTACAGAAGCAAGTTCATCAGTTAGCTCGTCTTCAGAAGCCAGCTCAAGTAGTTCGTCTAGCAGTCAGGATACTAATCTAAAATTAACAGTATCCGGAGGTGGAGATCAGTTAGCGGTGACGGTTAAAGGAGTAACTGGTACAGTTGATGTGGCCTTGTCTGTCAAGGATGCGACCAGTTGGGTCAGTTTGACGGATTCAACAATTGCGACAGGTTTTACCTTGTCGCCTGAAAGTCCAACAGTGTCAACCAGTCTGGCAGAAGGAATCACTAGCGCAAGTTTGGTTCTGGGAGTGGTAGAGGGTGTTGATGTTACTATTGCAGGACAAAAAGTAGATTTATCGGCTTTGACCGGTCAGTCTGCAACAATTGTGATAACGATTGAGTAAAGGAAAAAATGAAAAAA
This sequence comes from Streptococcus oriscaviae, assembly GCF_018137985.1. NCBI lineage: Bacteria > Bacillati > Bacillota > Bacilli > Lactobacillales > Streptococcaceae > Streptococcus > Streptococcus oriscaviae. Next base: position 1,413,653 of record NZ_CP073084.1, read on the forward strand.
GAAAATATTCCCAACGCCTTGACAGTCGGGCGCATTCTAGTGATACCACTTTTTATCTTGCTTTTAACCGTCTGGGATACGACGATTAGCCATGTTTTGGCAGCTCTTTTGTTTGCTTTAGCTAGTCTGACAGACTATTTAGATGGGTATTTGGCCCGCAAGTGGAAGGTTGTGACCAATTTTGGCAAATTTGCTGATCCAATGGCAGACAAAATTTTGGTGATGACTGCTTTCATTATGTTGGTGGAACTAGGTTTTGCCTCTGCTTGGGTGGTGGCTCTCATAATATGTCGCGAGCTGGCTGTGACTGGTCTGCGTCTGCTTCTAGTAGAAAATGGTGGAACAGTATTGGCTGCGGCTATGCCTGGAAAAATAAAAACCTTTTCCCAGATGTTTGCGGTGATTTTTTTGCTCCTGCATTGGAATGTTTTAGGACAAATTACCCTTTACGTTGCCCTCTTTTTCACCCTGTATTCAGGTTATGATTATTTTAAGGGCGCGGCTTATTTATTCAAAGATACTTTTAGATAATGACACATATAATCGAAGTAAAGAATCTCAAATACAAGTACGATGAAGAGGCCTCTACCTACACCTTGGACGATGTAACGTTTCACGTGAAACAAGGGGAGTGGCTGTCCATTATCGGGCATAATGGTTCAGGAAAATCAACGACTGTTCGCTTGATTGATGGTCTGCTGGAAGCGGAGTCGGGTGAAATTATCATTGATGGTGAATTGCTGACTCCTGAAAATGTCTGGGAGAAGCGCCGTCAGATTGGCATGGTTTTTCAAAATCCAGATAACCAATTTGTTGGGGCAACGGTTGAAGATGATGTGGCCTTTGGTCTAGAAAACCAAGGCATTCCTCTGGAAGATATGCGTAGCCGTGTTCGGGAAGCTCTGGACTTGGTGGGGATGGCAGAATTCAAGACGAGAGAACCTGCCCGTCTTTCAGGTGGACAAAAACAGCGAGTCGCTATTGCTGGTGTGGTAGCACTGCGCCCTAACATCATCATTCTGGATGAAGCGACTAGCATGTTGGATCCAGAAGGTCGCTTGGAGCTGATACGGATTGTGAAAGATATTAAGGATCGGCATCAGATGACTGTTATTTCCATTACCCACGATTTGGATGAGGTGGCCCTTAGCGATCGGGTAATGGTGCTGAAACAAGGCAAAATTGAGTCGATTAGCAGTCCAGCAGAACTCTTTATGCGGACTGATTTACAGGAATTAGGCATGGATAGACCTTTTTCAGTTGAGCTGGCTGAAAGGCTTCGTCAGAAGGGAATCGATTTGCCGCTTTGCTATTTTACAGAAGAGGAATTAGAAGATACACTATGGGAATTACTCTCCAACAAGTAACCTATACCTATCAAGCAGGCACTCCCTTTGAGGGACGTGCGCTTTTTGGCGTGGATTTGGAGATTTGTGATGGTTCATATACGGCCATTATTGGGCATACGGGCTCAGGGAAATCCACTATCTTGCAGCTACTCAATGGCTTGAACGTGCCAACTTCAGGCAGCGTCTTCATTGACCAAATGGAAATAACATCTACTTCGGTCAATAAGGACATCAAACAAGTACGCAAGAAGGTGGGCTTGGTTTTTCAATTTCCTGAGAGTCAGGTATTTGACGAAACAGTCTTAAAGGATGTGGCCTTTGGTCCTCAAAATTTTGGTGTTTCCAAGGAAGAAGCTGAGAGAATTGCGCGTGAAAAGCTGGCTCTGGTCGGTATTTCAGAAGAACTATTTGAGCGCAGTCCATTTGAGTTGTCTGGAGGACAGATGCGGCGGGTGGCCATTGCAGGGATTTTAGCTATGGAACCAAATGTCTTGGTTTTGGATGAGCCGACTGCAGGTCTGGATCCGGCTGGCCGCAAGGAATTGATGGAACTTTTTAAAGGACTTCACCAATCGGGGATGACAATTGTGCTGGTGACCCATTTGATGGACGATGTGGCTAACTTTGCTGATTTTGTTTATGTTCTAGAGAAGGGGAAAATCCTTCAAGCAGGACGGCCAAGCGATATTTTCCAAAAGGTAGATTTTCTGGAAAGTATTCAGCTTGGGGTACCAAAAATCACTAAATTCGCTGCCAATTTGGAGCGCCGTGGCTTTGTGTTTGAACGCCTTCCGATTACCTTGGCGGAATTTACGGAGGTGATAGAGCATGGATAAGTTGATTTTAGGCCGATATATTCCAGGGGATTCCCTTATTCATCGCTTGGATCCTCGTAGCAAACTTTTGTCCATGTTCCTCTTTTTGATGATCGTCTTTTGGGCTAATAATCTAGTGACCAATGCTCTCCTTTTTGCTTTTGTTATGCTGTTGCTCTTTCTGTCAAACATCAAATTGAGTTTCTTTTTGAACGGTTTGAAGCCTATGATTGGGATTATCCTTTTCACAACTCTGTTCCAAATTTTCTTTACGACTGGTAAGGATGTTTTGTGGGAATTTTGGTTTTTGAAGGTGACCGTCGAAGGGATTGAGCAGGCAGGGATTATTTTTGTTCGCTTTGTTTTGATTATTTTTTTCTCGACCCTGCTGACATTAACCACCATGCCGCTCAGTTTAGCAGATGGCATTGAAGCTGGCCTTGCACCGCTGACTCGCTTCAAGGTACCTGTCCACGAGATTGGCTTGATGCTTTCGATGAGTCTGCGCTTTGTTCCGACCTTGATGGATGATACAACGCGCATCATGAACGCTCAACGGGCGCGGGGGGTTGATTTTGGTGAAGGAAGTATCGTGCAAAAGGTTAAGGCGGTGATTCCTATCCTGATTCCTCTGTTTGCTTCAAGCTTTAAGCGGGCAGATGCTTTGGCAACAGCGATGGAAGCGCGGGGATATCAAGGGGGAGATGGCCGCAGCAAGTACCGTGTATTGAGTTGGAAAATGGCAGATAGCCTTGCAATTGCGGTTATGTTCCTTGTGGGTCTAGCCCTTTACTTCCTGAAAAATTAGAAGAAAACGCCGAAAAAACGCTAAAACAAGCGTTTTTTTGTCTAATCTCAACTTACTTGTAATATTTGTAATGATTCTATAAAGGGCAAGTAACAATAAGAGGGTATGATAGTCTTTAGTTGAAAGAAAGGAATTCAATTATGAAATTTACAACTAAGAATAAAATCAAATCAACCCTTACAACTCTTGTCGCAACTGCATCTATGCTTGCAGCATCTTTGGTTAGTGCCAACACAACAGCCAATACCTATACTGTAAAATCTGGCGACACCTTGTCTCAAATTGCAGAAACACACAAAACAACTGTTGAGAAACTGGCGTCTGTGAATAAAATCAGCAACCCAGACCTCATCTATGTAGGTCAGGTTCTTGATTTGGGTGAAGGAAGTGCTGAAGCCGTTGCTGCTCCAGCCACAGAAGCACCAGCACAAACTGCAGCAGCTGAAACAACAGAAGTTGCAGCAACGACAACAACCACTACCACTGCTACTACAACAGGGGGCTACACTTCAAATCTGAGTGCAGAAGATGCTGCTGCTAAGGAGTGGATTGCTCAGAAAGAATCAGGTGGTAGCTATACCGCTCAAAATGGTATCTACATTGGTCGCTACCAGTTGACCAACACTTACTTGAATGGCGATTATTCAGCTGAGAACCAAGAGCGTGTAGCAGACGCTTACGTTACAAGCCGTTACGGTTCATGGTCAGCAGCTTACCAATTCTGGTTGGCAAACGGTTGGTACTAAGCCGAGGAATGAAATATTAGACGAAAAGATTGGAGTCCCCAATCTTTTTTCTGTTCATTTATCTTTACAAACTTCTTTATTTTATTTATAATGTGAAAAAAATTAGAAATGAAATCACGATGAACTTACAAAAACGCATTTTTCGACTCAACATGTCTATGTTGATTATTTCTTTGGTAGCCATGTTGGGAATCAGTGTCTATGTTGTCAACAACCTTTACCTGCATCGCAGCAGCCAAATGACGTCCAGTCAAAAAACAGCGGCAAGTCAGACCAGTGTGGAACAATTTTCTGGCACAGATTTTGCTGGGTTGGCCAATCAGTTAGCGGCAAATGGAGCCCAGCTCTACATTTCTCACAATGGACAGACAGTCTACTCAACCCTCCAAGAGGATGTGGAGGATGTGACCAATGTTTCCGTTTCGCAGACGACCCATATTTCCTATGTGGAAGATGAGATTGTCATCAGTCGTGAAATGGAAGCAGATGGAAAGTCGTATCGAATCTACGCTTTGATCGAGGATACGGAAGATCAGCAGGAGATAAATGAGTTTCAATCCTTCCTTCTTCAAATCGCTGTAATCGGCGGTGTCAGCATTTTGCTGATTGTTGGCATCAATTTTATCTTTACTAAGCGAATTCTCAAGGTTATCCTGCTCCCCTTGGATGAATTGCATCGAGGAGTTGAGCGAATCCAAGATGGGAACTACCAGACCCCAATCCACTATCAGGGAGATAGGGAGTTTGAGGATTTAACTCAGGGCTTCAATCAAATGCAGAAGAGCCTATTGGAAACGAAAGAGCAAAATGAGCGTTATGAGCAGAATCGGACTCAGATGGTAGCTGACATTTCCCATGATTTGCGGACTCCGCTAACCTCTATCAAAGGCTATGCTAAGGGAATTTTAGATGGCGTGGCCAATACAGAGGAGAAGAAAAAGCAATACTTGTCCATTATCTACCAAAAGTCGCAGGTTATGGAAAAGTTATTGGAAAAACTCTTTGTTTTTTCTCAGCTGGAAACGGACAAACTGCCTTTTGACTGTCGGAATGTGGAATTGAGAACAGTTTTGCAAGAATATGTTGCAGAAAAAGAGGCGGAGCTGGCTGATGAAAAAATTCGTTTTGAGGTCAATCTGCCTGAAGAACTTCCAACCAGTGTTGATTTGGTTCAATTTCGCAGAATATTGGATAACTTGGTGGACAATGCCCGCAAATACGCCAATGTGGAACAGTTGGTTCTGACTATTGAAGGATGGACAAGGGATAATCAGGTTATCTGGACTTTTGCCGACAATGGACATGGAGTAGAGGCGGATAAGTTGCCTGCCTTGTTTGATGAATTTTACCGAGTGGATCAGGCGCGGCAACAGGTTGACGGCCACGGACTGGGTTTGTCTATTATCAAAAATATCATGACCCGTCTGGGCGGTAGTGTAGAAGTTGCAAACCAAGGCGGTCTACGCTTTACCTTTTTCCTGCCTAGAAAGGATGCAAGATGACACGGATACTTATTGCAGAAGATGATTTGGAAATTGCTTACTTGGAGCGTGATTATTTGGAAATGCAGGGCTATCAGGTAGATGTCCTCCATGACGGTGGCTTGGTAGAAAGTCAGCTTCAAAAGGAGGATTATCAGCTCCTCATTCTGGATGTCATGCTGCCTAATAAAACAGGCTACGATATTTGCCGCGATGTGCGCGATCAGGTGGATTTTCCAATCCTTATGGTCACCTCCAAGCAGGAAACGATGGATGTGGTACGAGGACTCGGTTTGGGTGCAGATGACTATATCAGCAAGCCGTTTGACCCGATGGAGCTGGTGGCGCGTGTTAAAGCGCATCTATCTCGCTACCAACGTTTTCACAAGCCGGTGAACAAGGAAGAGCTGACGGTCGGAAATCTGACCATTTATCTGGAGAACTGGAAGGTCGAAAAGGATGGAAAAGAAATCAAACTTCCCAATCGCGAGTTTGAGCTTTTGGTCTACCTAGCCAAGCACCCCAACCGCGTCTTTTCAAAAGAACATCTTTTTGAAGCGATATGGGGATATGATTATGTGGGAGATAGTGCGACTGTTACAGTTCATGTCAATCGCCTTAGGGATAAACTGGGTGCAGACCTGATTGAAACGGTTTGGGGAGCAGGTTATCGTTTAACTGTTTAGAATTGTTTAGAAATTGTTTAGAAGTTCTACCTAAAGAGTTCATATTTGGAGTCTATAATTAAATTATCAACAGGAGAGCTGTTGAAATAATAGACAAAATAAAATTAAGAGGAAAGAATCATGGAAAACAATCACAAACAAGAAATTATTGATGTGCAAGACGGAACTGGAAAAAAAGAAGGTTTTTGGCAAAAGATCAAAAGCAAGATCAATGGTATGAGTAAGACTCAAGTTATCTTGGCAGCGGTTGCTATCGTTCTTGTTTCCAATATCGCTATTATGGGGGCTAGCGCCTTGATGGATCGTCATGATGATTTGGATGACCGTTTGGAGCAGCAACTTGGATACGACGTTGATGATGATGATCAAGTCGTGGTTTCCCAAAACAATACAAGCAATTCAAGCACAACGACGACTGCTAATCAGACAGCCACTGCGGCGAGCCAAGCGGCAGCAGCATACGGCATTGCCTTGGTGGAAACGTCTGAACTGGATGGTACTTATACCGCAACCATTTTCAACGAAACCTATACCTTGACTGTCAAGGGAAATCAAGCAACCTTGCAAGAGTTAGAGGCAGATGGAGAACAAGACATTGAGCAAGTTATCTTTGATTTGGATAAAAAAATTGCCTACGTTGATGGCGAGGCAGAAACCTATACGTTTGATGGCAAGACATTGGTATTGACAGAGGTTGACAACGATCTCTTCGATAAAGATACGATTACCTTTACAAAACAATAAGAAAAGGAGCGGACGCTCCTTTTTAGTTTCTTTACACCCTTGTCAACTATTCTCCAAAGATTTCCTGGGCTAACCGGCGACCAGTAGGGGTTGTTGCTAGACCGCCCTCAGCTGTTTCACGAAAGGCGGTTGGAAGGCTGGAGCCAACCTGATACATGGCGTTGATAACCTCGTCAACTGGGATTTTAGACTCGATACCTGCGAGAGCCATATCTGCTGCAACAAGAGCATAACTGGCTCCCATTGCATTGCGTTTGACGCAAGGAACCTCGACTAGCCCTGCAACTGGGTCGCAAATCAAACCGAGCATATTTTTGATTACGAAACAGATTGCTTGGCTGGCCTGATAAGGACTTCCGCCTGCTGCCAGAGTCAAAGCGGCGGCGGACATGGCTGCAGCAGAACCAACCTCGGCCTGACATCCTCCTTCTGCACCAGAGATAGAAGCGTTGTTGGCAATGACTAAGCCAAAAGCACCAGCAGCAAAGAGGAAATCAAGCTGATCTTGTTCAGTCAGTTGTAACTTCTCACTGGCAACACCTAAGACAGCTGGCAAACAGCCTGCGGATCCTGCGGTTGGAGTTGCACAGACAAGCCCCATCTTGGCATTGAGTTCATTGACAGCGATGGCATTGCGAGCGGCAGACAAGATTGTTCGATCGGACAGGGTTTTTCCAGTGGCAATATAACGGTCTAACTTAGCAGCATCACCGCCAGTTAGTCCGGATACAGACTTGCTCTCAGAAAGTCCATCTACGATAGAGGATTTCATGACTGTCAAGTTTCTTGACATGAGTGTCAAGATTTCCTCGCGACTACGACCGGTTAATTCAATCTCGGTTTCTATCATTAGCTGAGCAACGTTGCCACCGCAACGCTCGGTGGCTTGTTGGACCAATTCTTCTATGGTATAAAACATCGTTTTCTCTTTCTAGTTGAAGAAGTTGACATTGTGCAAGTGCGGGATTTTCTCAATCTCGGCGATTGAATTTTCACACTGACGGGCGTCAACTTCGATAATCATGATGGCTTTTTCACCGGCTTTTTCACGGGTGACGTTCATCTGAGCAATATTGATGTTGTACTTGGATAGGACATCGGTTACTTTAGCAATCATTCCAGGAACATCCTGATGGACGATGATGATGGTTGGGGTATTCATGTTGAGGTTGACAGAGAATCCATTCAGTTCAGTAACCTGGATATTTCCGCCACCGATGGACACACCTGTTGCAGAAATAGACTTGCGGTCGTTTTTGATGATAATCCGTGTCGTATTTGGATGCGGTGTATTGCTGTCTTTGTTGACACGCCAGTAAACCTTAATTCCTTCCTGCCGAGCGAGTTCAAGTGAGTCAGGGATACGCGGGTCATCTGTGTCCATGCCCAAAATGCCAGCAACGAGGGCAACGTCTGTTCCGTGCCCTCGGTAGGTTTTGGCAAAGGAATTGAAGAGTTGAAATTCCACTTCGGTTGGTTTTTCGCCGAAGATAGATGATACAATTTTTCCGATGCGAACTGCTCCAGCTGTGTGGCTAGAGGAAGGTCCAATCATAACAGGCCCAATAATATCAAAGACCGATTGAAATTTTAAATTTTTCATGGGTTTCCTCAGAATCTTTCTTGTCTTTATTATAACAAAAATTTGAAGAGAAGATGATAAAGACAGGCACTATCTTTTACCGGTGTCTTTCATGCAATATTTAGGGCTCTGTGGTATAATACAAGATGTTCAAAATCGACCTTCAATCGACTTTTGGAAACGGCGACCTTCAAATCGTACGTTAAAAACGAAAAGATGGGAGAAAACTATGTCAATTGACAACTCTAAAACTCGTGTCGTTGTCGGTATGAGTGGCGGTGTGGATTCATCGGTTACGGCTCTCTTGCTCAAGGAGCAGGGCTACGATGTGATCGGCATCTTCATGAAAAACTGGGACGACACGGACGAAAATGGCTTCTGTACAGCAACAGAAGACTACAAAGATGTGGCTGCGGTAGCAGACCAAATCGGAATTCCTTACTACTCTGTCAACTTTGAAAAAGAGTATTGGGATCGGGTCTTTGAATACTTCCTAGCAGAGTATCGGGCAGGTCGCACACCCAATCCAGATGTCATGTGTAACAAGGAAATCAAGTTCAAGGCTTTCTTGGATTACGCTATGAACTTGGGTGCGGACTATGTGGCGACAGGTCACTACGCTCAGGTATCACGCGACGAGGACGGCACCGTCCATATGTTACGTGGGGCAGACAATGGCAAGGACCAGACCTACTTCCTCAGTCAACTCTCACAGGAACAGCTGCAGAAAACCATGTTTCCACTCGGCCATTTACAAAAGTCTCAGGTGAGGGAAATAGCAGAGCGAGCAGGCTTGGCGACAGCTAAGAAGAAAGACTCGACAGGTATCTGCTTTATCGGTGAAAAGAACTTCAAAGAATTTTTAGGGCAGTATCTGCCAGCCCAGCCCGGTCGGATGATGACGGTTGACGGTCGTGACATGGGAGAGCATACAGGCCTTATGTACTATACTATCGGCCAGCGGGGCGGGCTTGGTATCGGCGGACAAATAGGTGGGGATAATGAGCCTTGGTTTGTTGTCGGAAAAGACCTGTCGAAAAATATCCTCTATGTCGGTCAAGGCTTCTATCATGAGTCCTTGATGTCAACTTCTTTACAGGCTAGTCAAGTGCACTTTACACGTGATATGCCTGAAGAATTCACACTTGAGTGTACAGCTAAGTTCCGCTACCGTCAACCAGATAGTCAAGTGACTGTCAAGGTGAGAGGTGACAAGGCAGAAGTCATCTTTGCAGAGCCACAACGGGCTATCACACCAGGACAAGCCGTTGTTTTCTACGACGGTCAAGAGTGTCTGGGAGGCGGCATGATTGATATGGCTTATAAAGATGGAGAGGCTTGTCAGTATATCTAGTTGACAGAGATGTCAAGGAGGGGGAGAATGCGTGTTGTAGTTATTCAAGCTAGTACAAGAACTGAAATCAACCAGCTCTTGTTTGACACAGTTTGTGAGGTAGTGGATGGACACCATGATGTTGTTAATCTAGGCGTGTTTCCAGAAGAAATAGAAAACTACACCTATGTGGAAGTTGCTGTTATGGTTAGTCTGTTGATTGAAACAAATGCAGCTGACTTTATTGTAACGGGCTGTTCTTCTGGTCAAGGAATGATGATGGCTTGCAATAGTTTGCCAGGTTTACGTTGTGGATTTGTTCAAACGCCTCAGGATGCCTATCTATTTGGTCGGATTAACAACGGTAATGTAGTTTCTTTGCCACTAGGCTTAAATTTTGGTTGGTCTGGCGAGTTGAATTTGCGATATACCTTGGAAAAACTATTTGATGGAGACTTTAATACAGGCTATCCAGTTCAAGATGCTGAACGTAAAAAGAAAGAAGCAACTGAGTTAGTGCAACTTCATCAGTTGACAACACGCTCTTTTTTGGAAATTTTACCACACTTTGATAAACATCTATTGACTAAAATTTTAAGTCGAAAAATATTTGTTGACTACATTTATCAAAACGGGAAGAATAAGCTCCTTTTAGAAAAGTTAACAGCTTATAAGGTTTGAACTTTAGAAGCAGATTTGATACAATATTTCTAACAAGAACTGTGATGGTCAAAGCTCATGGGAATTGTAGGCTTTTTTGTCCTGCAATTTTCGAGAGTTTTGGCTATTTTTTGTGAGATTAGGAGGAAGCATGCCTGTCAAACTGATTGCCCATGTCTTACTGACTGTTGCAGACAGTCACTTGATTATTCAGCGTTCGCAGATTAAGCGTGGAGAATCGAACGTATTTCCGCAACATTGGGATATTTTAGCGATCCTCCCTCTTCATATTAACTAGTATTCCTATCTCTATTATACTACTTTACATATGAAAAAGCCGTTAGAAATACAATTCTAACGACTTTGTCTTCAGTCTGAGCTTAGCACCCTCGTGCTGAGCTTTTTATCTTATCCCCAGAAAGCATCTTCGGCGGTTTGGTCGGCTGAGAAGAGCCAAACTTCCTTGATTTTGCCATCTTCCATACGGAAAAGATCGATGCCATTCATGTTTAGTTCTTCACCATCTGTTCTAGTACCGAGGAATGTTACGTTAGCGGCAACAAGAGTATCATTATCTGACACCCAGTTTGTCACTACTTTGAAAGTTCCATTTGTTTTTTCGGCGAAAGTTGCTAGATGTGCTCCGAGTACTTCTTTACCAATTTTAGCACCAGATGTTGAATGATTTCCGGGTTGATGCCAGATAATGTCATCTGCCATAGTTTCAAAAAGAGCTGCAAAATCACCAGCGATGAGAGCATTGTTATAGGCATTAAAAATTTCCAAGTTTGTTGACATTTGATGTCCTCCAATTTTTTTGATATAGTACAATTATAGTCCAATCAATCAATTATGCAAGTAGGTACTTTTGCATTTGTTGGTATCAAAAGTGATACTATTGTGATAAATAAAGGAGAATTTTTTTGAAAAAAGTTAGTGAATATGGTATTTGTCCTTTTGCAACAACGCAAAAAGTCTTGACTGGTAAGTGGGGATTGGTGATTATCCACCAACTCAGTACAGGAACGAAACGTTTCAATGAACTACAGCGACTGATTCCAGGTATTACTCAAACCATGTTAACAAGGCACCTTAGACAATTGGAGGAGGATCGCATTATTAGTCGCACGGTCTATGCAGAAGTCCCCCCTCGTGTAGAGTACAGCTTGACTGAAATGGGTGAAAAATTTCGTTTGGTGCTGGATGCTGTTGAGGCTTGGGGCTTAGAATATATTGAAACGTTAGCGTAACACTAGATTTGAAATTCTACAAATCTTTTGATAGAATAAGAGTAACAATCATCATGATGGTCAAAGCTCATGGGAATTGTAGGCTTTTTTAGCGTACAATTTTCGAGAGTTTTGGCTATTTTTGCTATTGAGGAGAGAAGATGGACTTTCGTACAGTGGTCGGCAATCAAATTTTCGGTGTTCGTACGACGGGATTGTTAGTAAAAAATGAGAAACTGTTTCTTGTAAAAGCACCGGAGGGGAACTACTACACCTTGGGCGGAGCCATTCAGCTTGATGAAACGACTGAGGAAGCTGTGCAACGGGAAATGCGAGAAGAAATCGGAATTGATGTGGAGGTTGGACCACTAGCATTTATCGTTGAAAATCAGTTCACCTTGCAGGAGAAATCCTATCATCAGATTGAATTTCTCTATATAGTTACCCCACTGTCTAATCCAGCTACCAATCTGGAAGAAGGGAATTCTGTTCGCCAGTGTGAATGGGTTGCTTTTGCGGACTTAGAGAAACTGGATCTCAACCCAGCCTTTCTTAAGACCGAGCTAGCCAACTGGGACGGACAGCTAAAGCATTTTATGAACAAAGACAACTAAAGTAGCGGAGGAAACCATGCCTGTTAAATTGATTGCCCATGTCTTGCTGACTGTTGCAGACAGTCACTTGATGATTCAGCGTTCGCAGATTAAGCGTGGAGAGCCGAATGTATTTCCGCAGCATTGGGATATTCCAGGGGGGCGTGTTGAGGAGAATGAATTGCCTCGTGATGCTGCTGTTCGAGAATGCTATGAAGAAACAGGCATTTTGATAGCTAAGGAAAATCTGACCATTATCCATGAAGATAGTCAGTTTGATGAAGAGAAACAGACGGTGTTTACAAGGCTGGTCTATGAAGTAACACTTCCTGAACAGCCGAAAACAATCTTTCTTGACCCAGAAGAGCATACTGACTTTCTATGGTTAACCTATAACAATGAAAACAAGAGCAACTTAGTTCCATATCTAGAAGAGATTTTAGAAAAGAGAAGGATGAATGGATTTCAGAACCAAAGTTGACAACCAAATTTTTGGTGTTCGGGCGACTGCATTGATTATAAAGGATGGGAAGATTTTCCTGACCAAAGATAATAAGGGCCGTTATTATACCATTGGTGGTGCTATTGCGGTCAATGAGGTGGCGGCAGATGCGGTTGTTTGAGAAGTCAAAGAAGAATTAGGGGTTGACAGTCGTGTCAATCAACTGGCTTTTGTTGTCGAAAATCAATTTACACAGGAAGGTATACACTTTCACAACATCGAGTTTCATTTTGTCGTTGAGCCTATTGGAGAAATGCCTGATGAAATGATAGAAGGCAAGTTGAAGCAACCTTGTGAATGGATAGACGTTGACAAACTTGTCAACCTAGATGTCGTACCAGCTTTCCTGGCAGAGGAATTGCCAAACTGGAACGGGCAAATCAAACAGATTATGAATTTGAAGGAGAAAACAACATGACACACACATTTGCAGAAAACTATGATGTCATCGTGATTGGTGCGGGGCATGCTGGTGTAGAAGCTGGTTTGGCAACCAGTCGCATGGGCTGTAAGACCTTGCTTGCGACCATTAACTTGGATATGGTGGCTTTTATGCCGTGCAACCCTTCCATCGGTGGCTCTGCTAAGGGGATTGTGGTACGAGAAATCGATGCCCTGGGTGGCGAAATGGGCCGCAATATTGACAAGACCTATATCCAGATGAAAATGCTCAATATGGGCAAAGGTCCAGCTGTTCGTGCCTTGCGGGCTCAGGCGGATAAAGCAGAGTATGCAGCGGAGATGAAACGGACGGTGGAGCGTCAGGAAAATCTGACCCTACGTCAAACGATGATTGATGAGATTTTGGTGGAGGATGGCAAGGTTATCGGTGTCCGCACGGCTACCAACCAGAAATTCTCAGCCAAGGCAGTTGTGGTGACGACGGGTACAGCCTTGCGTGGTGAGATTATCATCGGGGACCTCAAATATTCGTCAGGGCCTAACAACAGCTTAGCTTCCATCACGCTGGCAGATAATTTAAAAGAGCTAGGTCTAGAAATCGGTCGGTTTAAGACAGGAACGCCACCGCGTGTCAATGCTCGTACCATTAACTACGACGAAACCGAGATTCAACCAGGAGATGAAAAACCAAACCATTTTTCATTCTTGTCCAGGGATGAGGATTACTTGCAGGACCAGATTCCTTGCTGGCTGACCTATACCAATGCGACCAGCCATGAAATTATCAACAGCAACCTTCATCGGGCACCTATGTTTTCGGGCATTGTCAAAGGGATTGGTCCACGTTATTGTCCGTCTATTGAGGACAAGATTGTTCGTTTTGCGGATAAGGAACGCCACCAGCTTTTCCTAGAGCCAGAAGGCCGTAATACCGACGAAATCTATGTTCAAGGGTTGTCAACCAGTCTACCAGAAGATGTGCAGAAGGACTTGATTCACTCCATCAAAGGTTTGGAAAATGCTCAGATGATGCGGACAGGCTATGCTATTGAGTACGATATGGTCATGCCTCACCAGTTGCGGGCAACACTGGAAACCAAGAAGATTTCTGGGCTCTTTACAGCAGGTCAAACCAACGGAACGTCGGGTTATGAAGAAGCGGCTGGTCAGGGGATTATCGCTGGTATCAATGCGGCCCTCAAGGTGCAGGGCAAACCTGAGTTGATTTTGAAACGAAGCGACGGCTATATCGGGGTTATGATTGATGACTTGGTGACCAAGGGAACGGTGGAGCCTTACCGCCTCTTGACCAGTCGGGCAGAATACCGCTTGATTTTGCGTCATGACAACGCGGATATGCGTCTGACGGAAATCGGTCGTCAGGTGGGCTTGGTGGATGATGAACGCTGGCAGGTCTTCCAAATCCACAAAAACCAGTTTGACAATGAGATGAAACGCTTGGAGTCTATCAAACTCAAGCCAGTTAAGGAAACCAACGAAAAGGTTGTTGCCATGGGCTTTAAACCACTAACAGATGCTCTGACTGCCAAAGAGTTTATGCGTCGTCCAGATGTGACCTATGCGGATGTGGTAGCCTTCGTTGGTCCTGCGGCAGAGGAATTGGATGCTAAAACCATTGAATTGATTGAAACGGAAGTCAAGTACGAGGGGTACATTGCCAAGGCCTTGGAGCAGGTAGAGAAGATGAAGCGCATGGAAGAAAAGCGCATTCCAGCGGACATTGACTGGGATGACATTGACTCCATTGCGACCGAGGCGCGTCAGAAGTTCAAATTGATTTCTCCGGAAACCATTGGTCAGGCCAGTCGGATTTCAGGTGTCAATCCTGCTGATGTTTCGATCCTGATGGTGTATTTGGAAGGTCGGAGTCGGTCTATTTCCAAGAACAAAGAAAAGGGCAGTCTGTAAAGACTGTCTGTTTGTCAATACTTGCTATATTTCAGCTGTGTGTCAAATGCTTTAAAATCAGATGAAAACTAGCTTTTTAGCTGGTTTTGTGGTACAATGGCAGGCAGAGGTTAGTGATGAAAAAATTTCGATTTGCAACAATTCACTTTGTGATGATTGGTCTTATTTTATTTGGACTATTGACCGCAATCAATAGTCTCTTTCCTGCGCCAACCATCTCATTTTTGGCACTTTTTATAGCCTTATTGTTGCTGGTATTATTGTTTGTTTATCAAAAGTGTTCCTACGAAATTGACGAGTTGGAGCAGATTGAGTACCTAAATGCGCAAGCCAACTCTGGTTTGATGAAGCTCTTGGACAAGATGCCAATAGGCGTCATTAAGGTGGCACCGGAAACCAATCAGGTGGAATGGTTCAACCCCTATGCTGAACTGATTTTTGCTCAAGAAAACGGTGATTTTGACCAGAAGAAACTGCGAGAAATTATTGATGTTGGTTTGGATGAAGACCGGATTTATGCGGATTTTTCTGGCCAACGCTATGCCGTTCATGTTGATTTTGAACAGGGGCTTTTTTACTTTTTCGATGCTTCTACTGAGTACAAGGCTACGACGAATTTGATTGGTAGCCGGCCGGTTATTGGGATTATCTCTGTCGATAATTATGATGAACTAGAAGATAGTCTGACAGATTCTCAGATTAGTCAGGTCAATTCCTTCTTGGCTCAATTTGTATCTGATTTTGCCCATGAAAATGGAATTTACTACCGCCGTGGTACGATGGATCGCTTCTATTTCTTCACGGATTATGCGGTCTTAGAGCGATTGATTGACGGCAAGTTTTCAATGATTGACAAGTTTCGTGAAGAGGCTAAAAATCTGGACTTGGCTTTGACCTTGAGTATGGGCTTGGCTTTTGGCAATGATAATCACCAGCAGATTGGTCAGGTGGCGCTGCAAAACCTGAACATGGCAGAGGTGCGCGGCGGTGATCAGGTCGTGGTCAAAGAAAATGATGAAAGCAAGCCTCCGCTCTTCTTTGGTGGCGGGTCTGCTTCTTCTGTCAAGCGAACTCGGACACGCACGCGAGCGATGATGACGGCGGTGTCAGATAAGCTGCGTTCAGTTGATACGGTCTTTGTGGTTGGACACCGAAATCTGGATATGGATGCCTTGGGTTCTGCGGTGGGGATGCAGCATTTTGCTCAAAATGTTATGAACAATGCCTATACAGTCTATCAGGAAAATGAGTCTTCCTCAGACGTTGTTCGGGCCATTAACAAACTTAAAGAGGAGAATTGCTCCAACCTTCTGACAGTTGAAGAAGCCATGAAGAAGGTAACAGCTCAATCCTTGCTGATTATGGTGGATCATTCCAAGATAGGCTTAACCTTGTCGAAGGACTTCTACAATTTGTTTGAGCAGGTGGTTGTGATTGACCACCATCGTAGAGATACAGATTTTCCTGCTAATGCGGTGCTGACCTATATTGAAAGTGGCGCAAGTTCTGCAAGTGAGTTGGTGACAGAACTAATTCAGTTCCAAAATGACAAACACCACAAACTTAATCGGCTGCAAGCCAGCCTGCTTATGGCGGGGATTATGCTAGATACCAAGAACTTTACTTCGCGCGTGACCAGTCGGACTTTTGATGTGGCGAGTTATCTGCGAACCAGAGGCAGTGATAGTTTGGAAATTAAGCATTTGGCGGCAACTGATTTTGAGGATTACCGTCAAATCAATGAATTGATCCTGAGAGGAAGAAAAATAGATGATCATATCATTCTGGCCTGTGGTGAGGATGATGTGGCCTATGATACTGTCATTCCAAGTAAGGCGGCTGATACCCTGCTGGAGATGGCAGGTATTGAGGCAGTCTTTGTGGTGACTCGTAACTTGAAGGACTATGTTGCTATCTCGGCTCGAAGCCGCAGTAAAATCAATGTCCAGCGGATAATGGAAGAAATGGGCGGCGGTGGTCATTTCAATCAGGCAGCAGCTCAGATTTATGACCAGAGCTTGGAAGATGTTCAAGAAAGTTTGCGAGAGAAGATTCAGGAAGAACTGAATGAAAAGGAAGAATAGGAGAAGAACATGAAAGTCATTTTTTTAACAGACGTAAAGGGAAAAGGTAAAAAAGGTGAAATCAAGGAAGTGCCAACTGGCTATGCACAAAACTTCCTGATTAAGAAACAGCTTGCCAAAGAAGCCACCAACCAAGCCATCAGTGAGTTGCGCGGCCAGCAAAAATCACAAGAGAAAGCCCATGCGGAGATGGTAGCGGAAGCTCAAGCCATCAAGGCAAAGTTGGCCGAAGAAGCTACCTTGGTTCAGTTTGTTGAGAAGGTTGGGCCAGACGGTCGGACATTCGGCTCTATTACCAGCAAGAAAATTGCAGAGGAGTTGCAAAAACAATTCGGTATCAAGATTGACAAGCGCCACATTCAGTTGGAACATCCAATTCGTGCGGTGGGCCTAATTGATGTGCCAGTAAAACTCTATCAAGATGTTACAGGTGTTATCAACTTGAGCATAAAAGAGGCTTAGGGTGAAAAAAGAAGGGATAGGAGGTGAAAATTTTGGCAGAACTGGATGAATTACGGGTTCAGCCTCAGGACATTTTGGCGGAACAGTCGGTCTTGGGGGCCATTTTCATCGATGAGGGAAAACTAGTCTTCGTCCGTGAGTACATTGATGCGGATGACTTTTTCAAATATGCCCATAAGCTGATTTTTAAGGCAATGATTGCCCTGTCGGATCGCAACGAAGCCATCGATGCGACGACCATGCGCAATTATTTGGCCAATCACGGAGATTTAGAAAATATCGGTGGCCTCACCTATCTGGCTGAGGTCATTAGCTCGGTTCCGACTTCGGCCAATGCGGAGTACTATGCCAAGATTGTTGCAGAAAAATCCAATCTGCGGAAGCTGATCGCCCGGTTGACCGATTCGATTAACCAGGCCTATGAAGGCTCTGACCAATCGGACGATATTATTGCCCAGGCTGAGAAGGCCTTGATTGATGTCAGCGAGGGTGCTAGCCGCAGCGGTTTTAAAAAGATTGATGATATTCTTAATATCAACTTCGAGAACTTGGAGATTCGTTCTCGTCAGACTTCGGATATCACAGGGATTGCGACTGGTTATCCGGCACTCGATGCGATGACAACGGGTCTGCACGAAGAAGAATTGATCATCTTAGCAGCCCGTCCTGCGGTCGGAAAAACGGCCTTCGCCCTCAATATTGCTCAGAATATCGGAACCAAGTTGGGGTTGACCGTGGCTATCTTCTCTTTGGAGATGGGTGCAGAAAGTTTGGTAGACCGGATGCTGGCCTCGGAAGGGGTTATCAATTTTCGGTCTATTCGTACCGGTCAGCTGAATGATGAGGAGTGGCAGAAATTGATGATTGCCCAGTCTAATTTAGCTCGGGCTAGCATTTACATCGACGATACTCCGGGGATTAAGATTACCGAAATTCGCTCGCGTTCACGGAAACTAGCGCAGGAAACAGGGAATCTCGGTTTGATTTTGATTGACTATCTTCAGTTGATTACGGGAACAGGCCGGGAGAATCGCCAACAAGAGGTTTCAGAAATTTCCCGCCAGCTTAAAATTTTGGCCAAGGAATTAAAGGTGCCGGTTATTGCTCTCAGCCAGCTTTCCCGTGGGGTCGAACAGCGGCAGGACAAGCGTCCTGTTTTGTCTGATATTCGGGAGTCCGGGTCTATCGAGCAGGATGCGGACATCGTTGCCTTCCTCTACCGTGATGACTACTATGAACGTGGTGAGCAGGAAGATGGCGGCATCCCAAACAATACAGTTGAGGTTATTATCGAAAAAAACCGTTCCGGTGCGCGTGGAACTGTGGAACTCATGTTCCAAAAAGAGTACAATAAGTTTTCAAGTATTTCCAAGAGAGAGGATGGATAAGAATGAGTGACGCATTTACCGATGTAGCAAAAATGAAGCAGATCAAGCAAGATATTAAGGACCACGAAGGACAAATTGTGGAGTTGACCCTGGAAAATGGTCGTAAGCGTGAGAAGAACAAGCAAGGACGTATTGTGGAGGTATATCAATCGCTCTTTATCGTTGAGTTTGAAGATCCGAACAATACCTTTGTCGAATCCTATACCTATTCTGATATTTTGACAGAAAAGATTTTGATTCATTATTTGGACTAATGGGGCTTTACAATAAGACGAATAGCTGTGGAAAGCCACGGCTATTTCTGTTATACTATACAAAAAGAATCGCTTTTATTCTGTAAAGGAACTAGTGTGAGCATCTAATGGCTGACAAGTAGAAATAAGTTGTGAAAAAGGCTTTACAGAGCCTTTTTTTTGTGTTATACTATTCTTCGTGCGAAATAACAGCAGGGCAAAATGAAGCTCGTCAACAGAAGGCCAGCAAGAAGAGTAATCGTTGCTGTTTCGATGAAGGCCTCCTGCACGAATCAGGTTTGCTTAAACCGTTATTTCCTACAAATATTTTTTATTTTAGGAGGACATAACACATGTCACGTTATACAGGACCATCTTGGAAACAAGCACGTCGTCTTGGCTTGTCATTGACAGGCACTGGTAAAGAATTGGCACGCCGCAACTATGTGCCAGGTCAACACGGACCAAACAACCGTTCTAAATTGTCAGAGTACGGTTTGCAGTTGGCTGAGAAACAAAAATTGCGTTTCTCATACGGTTTGGGTGAAAAACAATTCCGTAACTTGTTCGTACAAGCTACTAAAATCAAACAAGGTACCCTTGGTTTCAACTTCATGCTTCTTTTGGAGCGTCGTTTGGACAACGTTGTTTACCGCCTTGGTTTGGCAACTACTCGTCGTCAAGCACGTCAATTCGTAAACCACGGTCACATCCTTGTGGATGGCAAACGCGTAGATATTCCATCATTCCGCGTTGAAGTTGGTCAAGTGATCTCAGTTCGTGAGAAATCTTTGAAAGTTCCAGCTATTCTTGAAGCTGTTGAAGCAACTCTTGGCCGTCCAGCTTTCGTATCATTCGATGCTGAAAAGCTTGAAGGTTCACTCACTCGCTTGCCAGAACGCGATGAAATCAACCCAGAAATCAACGAAGCACTTGTCGTAGAATTCTACAACAAAATGCTCTAAGATCTATATCTGTATTTTCAAGCCAGCCTATTTTGGACTGGTTTTTTGTGCTATCAGAAAGCCTAATAGAATTTGTGAAAAAAACAACAAAAACCGTTGAAAATGTTTTCAGTATAGGATAAAATAGAAACAGATAAACATTATATAACCAAAGGAGGTCTTTATATGAAAAGGAGAAGTTTGTTTTGTTTCTTGTTGGCTTTTGTGGCGGCATTTATCTTAGTGGCCTGCGGTAAGACGGAGACGAAGGAAACAACAACAACGACTGAAGAAGCTGTATCTGGTGCTTCTGAGAAAGTCTATACAGATCCGTCGGAGTTGAAAGATAGCTACGATGTCATCGTTGTGGGTTCAGGCGGTGCTGGGATGTCTGCTGCCATTTCCGCAAAGGACGCTGGTGCTAACGTAGTCGTCTTAGAAAAGATGCCAGTGATTGGCGGAAATACCGCTAAGTCCTCTGCAGGGATGAACGCCTCTCAGACTAAGTTTCAGGAAGCTGAGGGTATCGCAGACTCTAATGATAAATTCTACGAAGAAACCTTAAAAGGTGGTGGAGGAACCAATAATCCAGACTTGTTACGCTATCTAGTGGATAATTCTGCTGGTGCGATTGACTGGCTGGATGGTCTAGGAATCACCCTGAGCAACATCACAACAACAGGAGGTATGAGTGAAAAACGGACTCACCGTCCTGCCGATGGTTCAGCGGTAGGTGGCTATTTGGTTAACGGCCTTTATTATAACTTGGTAGAACGGAAAGTTCCAATTTTTGTCAATGCCGAGGTAACGGATGTTACTGCTAAAGATGGAGCGGTAACAGGAGTGAAAGTGAAGATTGATGGCAAAGAAAAAACGATTTCTGCGAAAGCTGTCGTTCTTGCAACCGGTGGTTTTGGAGCAGACTTAGACATGGTTGCTAAGTTGAATCCAGCATTGGAAGGATATGTAACAACCAACCAGCCGGGCTCCACAGGTGATGGAATCGCCTTGGCTGAAGATGAGGGAGCTGCAACGGTGGACATGGAACAAATCCAAATTCACCCAACAGTTGAGCAAGAGACCTCCTATCTGATTACAGAAGCAGTCCGTGGCGAGGGAGCTATCTTAGTCAATGCCAAGGGAGAACGCTTTGTAAATGAACTAGAAACGCGTGACAAGGTTTCCGCGGCCATCAATGCATTGGAACCAAACTACGCGTATGTTATTTTTGATGATGCCCTGAAAGATCGGGTGAAGGCCATTGCCCAATATGAGTCAAAGGGCTTGGTAACAACTGACGCGACAGTAGCGGATCTGGCTAAAGAGATTGATGTACCAGCAGAAACCCTTCAGGCGACGTTGGATACATGGAATCAGGCAGTGGCAGACAAGAACGATGCAGCCTTTGGCCGGACATCAGGTATGGATCATGCCCTGAACACAGGCTCTTATCACGCCATCAAGGTGGCTCCGGGTGTCCACCATACAATGGGAGGCGTCAAGATCAACACGAATGCAGAAGTTCTGGACACCAACGGACAGGCAATCCCAGGCCTATATGCAGCAGGTGAGGTAACAGGCGGAGTCCACGGTAAGAATCGTATCGGAGGAAATGCAGTGGCGGACATCATTGTTTTCGGTCGCCAGGCGGGAACACAATCAGCTGCGTATGTGAAGTAATGGCGTCGCTTCTGTTTGTGATAGAGTAGCGACATATAAACGAAAAGGTTATCCACAAGTGATGGATAGCCTTTTTATTTGCTTAATAAAAAGCATAAAAACAGATAAAACGTACGGAAAAAACAGATTATTTAGAGAAGGGTTGACATGAAGAAATATGTAGGAAAAGTCGCATTTTTCAAGGGATAACCCTTGTATTTCATAGAAGAAAGATAGAAGTCAAAAACCGATAAATGCGTGCGTTTTCATAAAGATTGTTATATAATAAACGTGCTGAAACATTCTTGTTTTAAAATGGGGGGACCTTCTTAGGATGACATTTTAGAATGGGTTTGTTGCAAGCATTCGGTAGATACTGCCGGAAAATTCAAAAATGGAAGCTCTGTTCTTATCTGTTTGGTTAGGGGAATCGGATAAGAACGGGTCATGTGTTGCCTATTATTGAGATATGGTGATGCATCATTCTAGAAAGGATGGTTTTATGAAAAGGAAAATTGGAGCCTGGTTCCAATTATTAGTGCTCTTGCTTGGGGTATTTCTTCCTAGTTTGACTAGCTACCAAACAACTGTTACGGCGACAGAAGTGACCAGTGAACAGACCACTTCAACGACGACTTCGACAACGGAGACGTCGCAACCAACTGGTCAGACAGAGGCTGCACCGACAGCTAGTGAAGAAAGTACGACAGCAGAGCTGAGTAAGGAGGAGCCGGTAGCGACAAACTCAGAAGAAGCTACTGCGCCAGTAACTGAAGCAGGTAATTCAACAGAAGCTGCGCCTGTTATTGAGCAGAAGGAAGAAGCAGCAGTAGCGGAAACGACTACGCAGTCGTCAGCCACTCAAAAAGGAGTAACCAGTTTCCGGAGTATGCCTCGTAGTGCTGGATTAACTGATTTGACCAACGTTTTAACGGATGTAGTCATTGATGCCACACAGGATGCACAAGGAAATTATGTTGTTCGACCAAATGGTGAGTATGACATTATTTTGAATTTTGCTGAAACGGAGAGTTTACAGCTAAACAACGGGGCGACCTTGTCCTATGCTATTCCGGTAGCTTTTCAAGTTGCCGATGTTGCCAACACGACTTTCGATATTGAGATTAAGGATTCTAACGGAACTGCGACACTCTCTAATAACGTTTTTCGAGTTGTTAACAACGTTGTCTATGTAGAATTTAATCAGGCAGATGCCACAAATTTTGCTCGCCTGTCTGCGATGGCAAACGTTAAGTTTACTGTCCAATTCAAAGGGAAGTTTTCAAGTAATGTGAATGAGGTTACCTTTAACTCTAAGATTCGCAAAACGTTCACCTTTGATCAAACGTCAAGCCTGACCTTGGAAAAAGAGGCGGCTCACGTTAAGGCAGATGGTAAGGTTCAGTACACTCTGAAGGTTACTTCAGAAGGAGATAACAGGAATGTAGTCATCACGGACACCCTCCTTGGTTCAGCCCTGACCCCTAATCAGGATGTGACTGTTACTTCTAACAAAAAAGGCGTTCTCAGTGTTACTCCGAATTACAGCGGTAAGTAGTTTACTATTTCAGGTTTGAACTTGGAGCATGAAGAGGTCTTGACCATCACTTATACTGCCACTGTTAATTACAATGATATTACAGGGGTTGGCACGCCGGAAGAAACCAAAAACGTTGCAACGGTGAAAAGTGATGAAAATCCTGATCCAAAAACAGTGGAGAAGACGGTTCGAATTGAGTTTGACGGACTGACAAAAATTGCTGGCCCTGCAGATCCTGTTTCGGGCTCGACCAATTTGTACTCTATCACCTGGACCATCAATGTCAACAAGGACAAATTGATGACAGTTGGCGGTGTCAAGTTTGAAGACAATGTGTTGCAGCCAGACCGGACCTATTTCACAGGAACAGGCATTACCGTGGCAGTTACCCATGAAAATGGCACAACAGAAAACCGAACCTTTACCTGGAATCAGTTGACTGTGCGACGTCGGGCAGATGGGAAAATCACGGGTTGGGACTATACGCCACCTTCTTCGGATGGCAAGGCTAGTTATGTCATTACAGCCACAACCATTACAGATGTAACAGGTGTTATTGGTAGCGTCAACATCAATAACGGCATCCGTGTTGGGAAACGCTACACAACTCCAAACCGACCAATTTCTGTGGGAATTGGTGAAGAGTTGAAACCTAAAAAGGTTGCCTTGAGCTATAACTCTTTGGAAGCCTATTGGAAAATAACCATTCCGATTCCAGCACAAGGTTATAATATGCTGGTGCGTCTGGTAGATGATATTCCTTACACTATTTTCAACGGAGTCACCTACAACGATACCTTAATCGATGTGGATATTCAAGGGCTTCAGCCTGGAGAAAGCTATACTCTGGTAAATCGTACAGGGGGACAATACCAGGGGCCAGATATTCATTTTTATCAAGATGAAGCGAAGACCACCAGAGGTTTCCAACCAAGTGCGACAGGCCAGATTCGTGAAGTGACGGTCTATATTCGTACGGGAATCAACCAAGAATGGCTGAATAAGGCTCATGATGCGGGCTATGCTGTATCTAACAATGTGATTAACCCACGTCACATCAACAATGCATCATTGCGGCTGGCGGACTCTACCCTTCCAATGTATGATCTGGTCATTCCTAAGAAGCAGACAATTAAGAAGACCTACAAAGGCTTTAACCGGGTCGACATCAATGGTGTTCAATATCCTGTTTTCAGCTATGAAATCGAGTTTACCAACCCACTAGATGGACAGGTTATTTCAGACGCCTTTGATACCGACTACCTGAAACTATATCAGGCAGGAAATCTTCAAATCATGGGACGCAATGCGGAAGGGGATGTGTTTGATACAAACGGTACGGTCACTCCTCAAGAAACCGCAACGGGTGTTGATTTCACACTTACCAATTTGCCGAAGAATGCTGGTCAACTGTATTCGACCTACCGACTGACTTATGATTTGATTGTTAAGGATGCTCAAACTCTGCAACGGCTGAATACAGAGGCTTTCCAAAATGAAAACAACCAAGGCAAGGTCTTGAAGAACGTTGCTAAGTGGAATGGGCTAACTTCGGATGAGGTATCGGTTATCTACAACTACAACCCGAAATTGGATAAGCACCTCATTCACGATCCAACAGCTGCCAACAGCTATGTGGCAACTTTCGAGTTGATTTTGAACGAAGAAAAGAGTGATGTATTCCCAGAAGCCAATACTTACACCGTTAAGGATGAATTATCGCCAGAGCTTCGCCTGCTTCCAGAATTGATTAGAGTGACAAAGGGGAACTACACTCTGGATTATGGATTTGACTCAAAAACCAATACGATTACCTTCAACAATGTGCCTGATGGCGAGGAAGTCAGGGTGACCTATGATGCGCGTGTTCTGGGTACGGGTAATGTATCCTTCAGCAATACGGTATCGATGGGTCAATACCGGAAAGTCATTTCTTCATCTACTCATATCGCTTCATCAGGTTCTGGTACTGCCTCTAACCCAAGTATCACAATCGTGAAGCGCGACAAGAATGATTTTGCCAAGGTTCTTCCTGGGGCAACCTTCAAATTGTCATATCGCGACGGGAATAACATTGTGGACGTTAAGGATAAGAACGGTCAACCAGTAACCTTTACAACAGGCCCTGACGGAACTGCCTTGATCGAAGGGAACCAGTCAACCTTAGGCTGGGTTCTTTGGGCAGATGGTCGAACCTATCTATTAACAGAAACAGTGTCACCAACAGGCTATACACCGCTGACAGAGCCTGTGACCTTCTCACTGGTCGATATTCCAACCAACAATACCCAGTATCCAATCTATGGAGAACGGATCTATGTGTCCAACGAACGTCCGAAGACTCGCGTGGAAGCGAGAAAGGTTTGGGAAAATATCGGACCAGGTCTGACCGTTCCGACTACTTGGTTTAAACTTTATCGCCAAATTGCAGGTGGCCCTGTTGAAGAAGTGCCGGGTGTGCCTATCAAGTCGTTAGCACCAGGCACCACCACAGTGGCTTGGGAAGATCTCTATGCTCAAGACTTAAACGAGAATCCATATACTTTCTCTGTCAAAGAAGTGGATGCGAGTGGCAACGAAGCAACTCCTCAGGATTATCTGAAGAAAGAAAATGGCCTGACCGTAACCAACACCTTTGATGGGCGGATGGAATTAGAAGTAACCAAGATTTGGAGCGATAGCGGCAACCAAGACGGATTCCGTCCGGCGGCCATCACTGTTCGTCTTTTTGCGGATGGTAGAGAAATCGAATCTGTGCAAGTGACAGCTGCAACTGGCTGGAAACATACCTTCACCAATCTTCCTCGATTCAAGGATGGTCGCGAGATTGTTTATACCGTTCAGGAAGATCGTGTTCCAGGGTATGAAATCCCTATGATTAACGGTTTCACGATTACCAACAAGCGGATTCCTGAAGTAACTTCTATTCGAGTTTCTAAGACTTGGGATGACGCCTACAACCAAGATGGTATTCGTCCAGATAAGATTACCCTAATTCTCTACGCAGATAATGTCGAAAAAGAACGCAAAGAGATTCAGACGGATGCTGCTGGTGATTGGAAGGGCGAGTTTACCAACTTGGATGTCTACAAGAATGGTAACAGGATCACCTATCGTGTAGACGAAGTGCTCCCACAAGGCTACACCAAAGAAATCACGGGCGATGCGGCAACAGGCTTCACCATCAAGAACAGCCATACGCCGGAGAAGACCAAGGTTTCCTTTGAAAAAGTCTGGGATGACGCCTACAACCAAGATGGTATTCGTCCGGACAAGATCACTGTTATCCTCAAGGCAGATGGCACTGAAGTTGACCGTAAGGAAGTTCAGGTGGATCAAGATGGCAACTGGAAGGGTGAATTTACCAATCTAGATGTCTATAAAGCAGGCGTGAAGATTGCTTATACAGTAGACGAAGTACTTCCACAAGGCTACACCAAAGAAATCGCGGGCGATGCGGCAACAGGCTTCACCATCAAGAACAGCCATACGCCAGAGAAGACCAAGGTTTCCTTTGAAAAAGTCTGGGATGATGCCCACAACCAAGACGGTATTCGTCCGGACAAACTCACTGTTATCCTCAAGGCAGATGGCACTGAAGTTGACCGTAAGGAAGTTCAGGTGGACCAAGATGGCAACTGGAAGGGCGAATTTACCAACCTAGATGTCTATAAAGCAGGCGTTAAGATTGCCTATACGGTAGACGAAGTACTCCCACAAGGCTACACCAAAGAAATCACGGGCGATGCGGCAACAGGCTTTACCATCAAGAACAGCCATACGCCAGAGAAGACCAAGGTTTCCTTTAAGAAAGTCTGGGATGATGTTAATAATCATGATGAGGTTCGTCCGCTTAAGATATTGGTTCATTTGCTTGCAGATGGCGTAAAAGTGGACAGTCAATTAGTCGAAGTGGATGCAGACGGCAACTGGAAGGGTGAATTTACCAATCTAGATGTCTATAAAGCAGGCGTGAAAATTGTCTACACTGTTGATGAAGATGTACCAATTTACTACGAAAAAACAATCTCTGGCGATGCGGCAACTGGCTTTACAATTACCAATAAGCATGTGCCGGGAGATATCAAGGTAACCTTGCGTAAGGTCGATCCTGATGGGAAGATGATTTCCGGAGCGAAAATTCAAATCTTCAAGGGAGCGATGGCAACAGGTACACCAGTAGAAGAGTGGACAACGGTTGAAGGGCAGGAGCACCTATTTACACTACCAGTCGGAGTTTATACTTTCCGAGAAGTATCGGCTCCTAAAGGCTACACAAAAGTGACAGACATCACCTTCCAAGTGAACTACGATGGCAGTGTGACCGTTCTTGACACCAACAGCAACGCCGTTGAGTACAAGGATGGCAAACTGGTTATCACAGACCAATACGACGTTTCAACTATCGATATTCTTGTGACCAAGAAATGGGTTGATCAAGAAAACAAGGACAGCAAACGTCCAGCTAAAATTACCGTTCGTCTTATGGCTGATGGCAAAGAAGTAGCCAGTCAGGATGTGACTGCACAAACTGATTGGAAGCACACCTTTACAAATCTTCCGAAATACAAGGATGGCAAGGAAATTGTCTACACTATTACAGAAGATAAGGTAGATGGCTATCAATCGGCAGTCAGCGGTACAGTTTCTGAAGGGTTTGTAGTTGAAAATACCTACATTCCACCGAAAGTTCCACCAAAACCAAAAACAACATTACCACGCACAGGGGACGGAAACACTCTTGCTGCGGTTTGGGTTGGAATGGTATTCCTACTGATTGGCTTGGTAGGATTCGGCTGGAAAAAAGAACCTAATGTTTAATAGGTAAAAATAGTGTTATATCCACTAAGTAAAAGCCACCCTGCTTGGGCATATCCTGGTCCGGGTAGGGGGCTTTTCTGTTTGTGGAAAGAATGGATGGCTGGCGAGAGTCGTAATAGTAAAGAAATAAACTGAAACGATGTGGCAGTGTCGGTTAACTCCAAAAAAATCCTTATCGTATATCGAAATAGCTGGGAGTTGACAGTGGATAACCATCATTTAGGGACCTATGATTGCAAAGGAGCCCAAAAGTTATCCACAAGCTGTTGATAAAAAAGTTTAAAAAATTGATGAAAATGACAATCAAGCCAGTTGACAATTCAAAACGACAAGTGTAGAATATAATAAAATAGAATGTATGAGGATAAAAAATGGTTGATTTTAAACGGTTACCAGATGCAGAATTTATAGTATTACGGGTGATTTGGCATTTGCCCAATCCTGTCACCTCTTCCCAAATCATTGCTTCATTGGGAGAAGATAATCACTGGAAACCACAGACCTTGTTGACAATTTTAGCGCGACTGACGGAAAAAGGTTTCCTAAAAAGTGAGCGCCATGGACGGGAACGCCACTATTCGGCGATTATCTCAGAGGATGATTATATGAAGATTGAAACCTCTCACTTCCTACACCGCTACGAGGGCAATTCAATTGGCGGATTGGTGAAAAACTTGTTTTCATCCAACCAATTTTCTGATGATGAATTGGCAGAATTAAGAGAGCTGCTCAATAAAAAATAACAAAGGAGAGTACTTGTGCAAACCAACCTTCTTTCTTTTCTTTTACTTAGTTTGTATAAATCATTATTGATTGTATTGTTCAGTGGAGTTTTTCTCTTATTGAAAAATCAAGTGTCTGCCCGCATTCGCTACGTCGTTTGGGTCACTCTTTTAGTGAGCCTAATTCTTCCTTTTAGACCAAGAATCGGTCAGGGGATCCGTTTAGAAGAAACAGTTTCAGTCGTTTCTACTAGTGGCCAGACTGTTGCAACAGGCACACAAGAAGCTGCTGTTCATCAATCTAGCATGTGGGACATGTTGGCAGGCCTTCCTTGGGGCTATATCCTCTTGGGTATTTGGTTGATTGGCTTTTTAGTCATCATCGGTCGTTCCATCTTTTCTTATTTAAAATTCCGCAATTTATTGCTGCGTTGGGGCAAACCGATTACTGACCCTCAGATTTTGGAGAGCTTTCATGCCATCAAGGCTGAATTTGGAATCAAAAAAGCCATTCGTCTGGTTCACTATCCCCAGGTTTCCAGCCCCATGATTTTTGGCTTACGAAACCCAGTTATCCTGCTACCAGATACAAACTACACACTAGAAGAACTGGACTTAATTTTTGAGCATGAACTGACCCACTATCGCCATCGGGATATTTATGTGAACCTCCTAGTTCTTCTGGTAAAAGCCGCTCACTGGTTTAACCCGATTGTTCATTTCGCTTGCAAAGAAGTGCAAGAAGCCGCTGAGTGTTACTGTGACCATAGCGTTCTTCATAATCGTGATGAAACCTATCGCTCATTTTATGGAGAAACCATTATTACCATGATCCACAGGAGCAAGCAACAACCTGTTTTATTATCTAGTTGCTTTTATTCAAATAAATTTAACTTGAAAAGACGGATTATTGCTATCATGGACAGCAGGCTGCCGAAGAAATACTTAACCGTTCTGGTTAGCCTTGTGACACTATTCTCTATCCTTTTTTCAGGGTCAATTTTTGTCGTTGCAATGGGAACCACCCAAGATGAGCTGGTTCAGATGAGCCAGGCAGAAGGTCTAACAAAAGATCAGGCCTTGGCGCTCGTTACCGAGCAGCAGAAGCTAAAGCCGTCAGACCTAACAGATATTCAAATTACGATTCAGGACAATCAGTACCATATCCAATTCAAGAAAGGGGATACCCAATATAAGGCCTTGGTAGACAAGGCGACCGGTGACATCCTTACTCTTGAAAAAGAAACAGTCCGTTTGGTAGAAAACTCTACCACTTCATCTGAACAAACGACTTCGTCCTCTGTAACTACTAGCGTTCCGTCGGAAACAAGCTCACAACCCGTAGTCCAATCAGTCGTTGACACTGCCACTGGAGAACAACAAGGGGCGACAAGCACTCCTGTTGTCAATCAACAAACTCCGGCCAGCACAGCTACGCAGCAGATAGACACCGAAACAGATACGGATACAGATACAGATACGAGTGATACTGATGCAGATGATGCCGACAGTGACGACTAATCTGCTCCCTTTCTTTTCTTGCCCCCCCATTTATTAGAGATTGGAAATACCATCCAATCTCTTTATTTTTTCTCTGAAGATAAGGCTTCAAATTAAAACGGATAGACCTCTTGGTCCGTTTTTTGCAAATTTTTTAAAAAATGAAAGCAAAATACTTGCAATTTATATACTACAACTGTAGAATATAATAAAACGACATTTGTAGAAAGTGAGTTTGCCTATGAAAACTAATCGTTTGAAACCGATACTAGCAGCTGTTTTAGCCCTATGTTGTATGGCATCCTATACTCAGCTTCAGGCTCTGGAGGCAGGGCTTCCCATAGCAGAGCTTCAAGCAATGATTGCAGCAGATACACAGGGAGGGCCTGTGACGCTCATTGAGCTAGAGATGGAGGAGGAAGCAGGACAAGTTTCTTATGAGGTAACAGTTGCTCAGGATGGTCGCTTGATGGATTACCAAATTGATCTCGGCGCCAAACAAATACGAAGCAAGAAGGTGAAGCGCCTGTCTGATAAGAAGCGTCAATTGCTGCAGGATACGACGCTTTCCTTAGAAGAAGCTGTATCTATTGCTCCTGTCAATTATCAGAATATCGATAGACTCGAGGTTCAGCTCAAGCGTAAACAAGGGCAGGCAGTCTATTTGATAGAAGTACAGGCTAAGAACTCATCAACCGAACAAGAGTATACGGTTGATGCAAAGCAGCCTCAAATACTATCCGTACAAGAAGATGATGACTGAGTGGGGAACCACTCTTCATCTTAACACTAAAAACGACAAATGTAGAAAGAGAAAATTATGAAAAAGAAATTAGAAACAAAATTCAAGCGTATCGAAACCAAATACCTCGTTGATCGCCATCAATTGGAAGCCATTCTTACAGAGTTTGAGCAGCATCTTGTTGAGGATGAATACCCACGCTCCACCATCAGCAACATCTATTTTGATACCCCTGATTACCGTATGATTCAGGATTCGGCTGAACGGCTATGGAAGCGTGAAAAGATCCGTATGCGAACCTACGATCGCTATCCAACGGCAGATAGTCAGGTATTTTTAGAAATCAAGAAAAAAGACATGGGAATTGGTCTGAAAGATCGCTTAACGAGCCGGCCAGAGTCTGTTTTGAACTATGTCGTACATTCTGTTGCAGACGACAGCATTTCAAACGAAGAACTGAAAGCGACCATGCTTGAGCTTCGCCAGCGCTATGGAACCATCCAGCCGATGATGTATATTTACTACGATCGCTATTCTCTGAAAGGGATTGAAGACCGGAAAGTGCGGGTGACGATTGACCAGAACATTCTTTACCGCCATTACGATGTTGATTTATTTGCAGGGAAATATGGCTATCCTTTGTTGGATGATAATCAGGTCATCATGGAGATTAAGGTTCCAGAAGTTTATCCAGATTGGCTGCAAGAGATTATTGATAAGTACGGCTTGACCAGAGTATCTTTTTCTAAATATGGTACAGCCCATACGAAATTGATGGAAAATCAGGAGGAGATGATTTCGTTTGAAAGAGCAATTGTTTAAGAGTGTATTTGAAACTAACGCAGGCCCAGCAGATCCGTCTAGTCTTGCTTTGAGTTTGCTGGTCAGTCTGGCCTTGGGGGTTTTGTTGGCAATCGTATATAAGCACAAAACGCTTTATTCAAAAGAGTTTGTCATCACCCTGACGATCCTTCCTGTATTGATGACCATGATTATTTTTATGGTCAATGGCAATTTGGGTACAAGTGTTGCTATCGCCGGAACCTTTGGCATGATTCGGTTCCGCTCGGCGGCAGGCGGGGCAAAAGAGCTATTATCGGTCTTCATCGCAACAGGCATTGGCTTAGCCAGTGGGATGGGCTTCCTGCTTCTTTCTGCCCTGTTTACCTTTTTTGTCTGCATGATCTTGCTGTTTTTAGAAAATAGCAGCTTTGCAACAGTGAGTCAGACTAGACGCAGCATTGTGATCCGTGTCCCGCGCAATCTGGATTATGAATTGCTATTTGAGGCGACCTTCATCAATGCTTGTAAATACGTTGAGTTGATTGGCATTAAAAACATCAAAAAATCCAACAGTCTTGAATTATCTTACAATGTGGAGTTGGATGCAAACTTGAGCGACAAGCAGGTGATAGACAAACTGCTGGCAATCAGTGACGAGATTGAAATCAGCATCAGTAAACTAGCACAGAAGAAAAAGACTTTGTGAGAGATTGGCACCAATCTCTCTTTTCTATGCTATAATAAGTACAGGCAAACAGAAAGCAGGTGCTAGTATCAGTATGAAACAAACACTAGGTCAGACAGGTTTGGAAGTTTCAAGGATTGCTCTGGGCTACATGCGGATGGCGACCCTAACTCCACAAGAGGCGGCCAAGGTTCTTGATGCAGCCGCACAGGTTGGGATAGACTTCTTTGATCATGCCGACATCTATGGTGGCGGGGAGTCAGAAAGGCGTTTCGCTCAGGCTTGCAAGCTTCTGGGGCGCAAACGAGAAGAACGATTCCTCCAATCCAAATGCGGTATCCGCAAAGGCTATTTTGACTTTTCCAAGGAGCATATCATCAGCTCCGTAGAGGGGATTCTTTCCAGATTGGAAACCGATTATTTGGATGTTCTGGCTCTCCACAGGCCAGATGCGCTCATGGAGGCAGAAGAGGTGGCTGAGGCATTCTATCAACTGAAAAAAGCCGGAAAGGTTCGACATTTTGGTGTCAGCAACCAGAATATCTATCAGATGGAACTGCTCCAATCCTACCTAGAGGCTCCACTGGCTGTGAACCAGCTGCAATTTTCACCTGCCCATACACCGCTTTTGGATGCGGGTCTTCATGTTAATATGAAGGAAGATGCGGCCACGATGCGGGACGGCGGTTTATTGGATTATTGCCAACTGAAGAACATTACCGTTCAGGCTTGGTCACCCTTCTTGATCAGTCTGCAGAAGGGAATCTTTATTGACCATCCGGACTATGAGGCGTTAAATCAGGCGGTGGCAGACTTAGCAGCCCAATACAACGTTTCCTGTGAAGCGATTATTGTGGCATGGATTATGCGCCATCCAGCCAATATTCAGACTATCGTCGGTTCTATGAATCCTGAGCGAATTCAAAAGATAGCTCAGGCAGGAACGATTCAATTAACACGACCAGAATGGTACAGAATTTATCAGAAAGCGGGGAATACCTTACCATGATGAAGAAATATATGCTACTCCTTATCACTTGCCTATCTCTCCTGACAATGGCAGCCTGCAAAAACGAAAGCAAGGAAACTGCCGCTTGGTTAGAAGGTGACTGGCACAGCAAGGCTTGGAATGTCACTTATGAATTTGACGAAGATAATGGGAAATGGAGTATTTCTGCCGGGGACTATGTCCTCGTAGCAGATGCTACCTTGACCCTAGAAGAAGGCCAGGTTCTTTTGACCGCAACAGATGGAACGCGCTATGAGATTGAGAAAAAAAGTGCCCAACTCCTAACTTTCCAACAACTAGCCAAGGAGGGGGCGCAAGGTACAACAGTGGCTGTTGAATTTGAAAAGGTGGTTGACTGATGGACTGGCAATTAAAAGCATTTGATGAATTGACATTGAAGGAACTTTACGCAATTTTGGCCCTTCGGACAGACGTGTTTGTTGTGGAACAAGAATGTCCATACCCAGAGGTAGATGGTAAAGATGTGCAGTCCTACCACCTTTTTGCTCAGGAAAATGGAGAAATAGTCGCCTACTTGCGGATTTTACCGCCGGGTCTTTCCTATGATGAAGCCTCAATCGGCCGCGTTGTCATTAGGGCCAGCCATCGTGGCCAAGGCTTGGGAAGACCCATGATGCAACAAGCCATTGATTATATTGTTCGAGTTTTGAAGGAAGACAGGATAAAAATTGGGGCTCAAGCTTACCTAGAAGCTTTCTATGCTTCCTTAGGCTTTGAACAGGTTTCTGAAGTTTATTTAGAAGACGGAATCCCGCATATGGATATGCTCTATCAAAAGCCAGCAAACTAATGCTGGTTTTTCTGATTTTCACTGAGAAAATGCGTACAATTTCCCCAAAAGTACCTGAAAGTATGATAGAATGAATAGGTATTATATCAGTAAAAGAGGGAATTTATGAAACGTTCTATGTATGCTGGACGTGTTCGCAAGGAGCATGTCGGACAGGAAATTACTTTAAAGGGCTGGGTAGGCCGTCGCCGTGACTTGGGTGGGTTGATTTTTGTTGATTTGCGAGATCGTGAGGGAATTATGCAGCTGGTCATCAATCCTGAAACAGTTACGAGCGACTTGATGGCAAAGGCAGAGAGCCTGCGCAGTGAATATATTATCGAAGTGACAGGTCTTGTGGTGGATCGTGAGCAGGTCAATGAGAGTTTGCCTACTGGAGCAGTGGAGTTACAAGTAACCGGTCTTACCATTTTGAATACAGCCAAGACAACACCATTTGAAATCAAGGATGGTATCGAGGCTAGCGAAGATACTCGCTTGCGCTACCGCTATCTGGATCTCCGTCGTCCGGAGATGCTGGCCAACTTTAAACTGCGGGCTGCGGTGACTCACAGCATTCGCAATTACTTGGATGACTTGGACTTCATTGATGTTGAGACACCGATGCTGAACAAGTCTACGCCGGAAGGGGCGCGTGACTACCTCGTTCCAAGCCGGGTGTCTAAGGGGCATTTCTATGCCCTGCCGCAGAGTCCGCAAATTACCAAGCAGTTATTGATGAATGCTGGTTTTGACCGCTACTACCAGATTGTCAAATGCTTCCGCGATGAGGACTTGCGCGGGGATCGTCAACCCGAGTTTACACAGGTTGACTTGGAAACCTCCTTCCTGTCCGAGCAGGAAATTCAGGATATTGTGGAAGGTTTGATTGCTAAGGTATTGAAAGATACCAAGGGAATTGATATTAGCCTCCCCCTACCTCGTATGTCCTATGACCATGCCATGAACTTCTATGGCAGTGATAAGCCGGATACCCGCTTTGAGATGCTCCTGCAGGACTTGACAGAACTTGTCAAGGAGATTGATTTCAAAGTCTTTTCACAGGCGCCAGTTGTCAAGGCTATCGTAGTGAAAGGAGCAGCGGAGAGCTACTCCCGAAAAGATATTGATAAGCTGACAGACTACGCAAAACAGTTTGGTGCCAAGGGATTGGCTTGGGTGAAATACGACCAGGGCGAGCTAGTTGGGCCTGTCGCGAAATTCTTAACAGACATTACAGCAAACTTGACAGAAGGTTTACAACTAGCTGACAAGGATTTGGTTCTCTTTGTGGCAGATGAACTGGAAGTGGCCAACAATACCCTCGGCGCCCTTCGTACGCGTCTGGCCAAAGAGCAGGGCCTCATTGATGAAAACAAGTTCCACTTCCTGTGGATTGTGGATTGGCCAATGTTTGAATGGTCTGAAGAAGAAGGGCGCTACATGAGTGCCCACCATCCATTTACCCTGCCTACTCAGGATACAGCTCACCATCTTGAGGGTGACTTGGCTCAGGTTCGTGCGGTAGCTTACGACATCGTTCTCAACGGCTACGAACTGGGTGGCGGCAGTTTGCGGATTAACCGCAAGGAGATGCAGGAGCAGATGTTTAAAGCACTTGGCTTCACTGCAGAAGATGCCAATGAACAATTTGGTTTCCTTTTAGAGGCGATGGAATATGGCTTCCCGCCACACGGTGGCTTGGCTATCGGTTTAGACCGATTTGTCATGCTGCTTGCAGGAGAGGACAATATTCGTGAAGTGATTGCCTTTCCTAAGAACAACAAGGCTTCTGACCCGATGACTCAGGCTCCAAGCCGAGTTGCCACAGCACAGTTAGAGGAACTCGCTCTCTCCATTACAGTTGAAAATGAATAAATTTTTCAGAAAACTACGCATACAATTTATCCGCAAGGCAAGAAAAAATAAATTCTGGTCAGTTATTTCTAGCATCTCCAAGGAGAAGTATGCGGAACGGATTTCCGGCTCCATCATCTATGGCCTTCTGTCCAGCATTGCCGTCAACTTCTTTTTCAGGCCGGGGAAGGTCTACTCGTCAGGGGTGACGGGGTTGGCCCAGATAGTATCTGCTCTTGCTGAAACCTATGCCCAGCTGGATGTTCCGATTGCCTTGGTTTACTACGGCCTCAACATTCCTTTGCTGATAGTGGCCTGGTACAAAATTGGCAACAAGTTTACCATTTTTACCTTCATTACCGTTTCTTTCAGCTCCTTGTTTATCCAATTCATGCCCCATGTGACCTTAACTAACGACCCCTTGGTCAATACCATTTTTGGTGGCTTGATGCTCGGAACAGGAATCGGATTTGCCTTGCGCAATAATGTATCTAGCGGGGGAACAGATATTGTCAGTATTCTGATTCGCAAGAAAACGGGCAAGCAGGTAGGAAGCATCTCGCTCATTGTCAATGCAAGTATCATGTTGATTGCTGGGATGACCTTTGGCTGGCAGTATGCCCTCTACTCCATGGTAGCTCTCTTTATCTCCAGTCGCATGACAGACGTTATCTTTGTCAAACAAAAGCGGATGCAGGCCATGATTATTACGAGTCATCCGGAGCGTGTTATCAAGATGATTCACAAGCGACTGCATCGTGGGGTGACTATTATC
The DNA here is from genome assembly GCF_018137985.1 of Streptococcus oriscaviae. NCBI lineage: Bacteria > Bacillati > Bacillota > Bacilli > Lactobacillales > Streptococcaceae > Streptococcus > Streptococcus oriscaviae. Next base: position 1,450,506 of record NZ_CP073084.1, read on the forward strand.
AATGGGGCTGAAGGAGCCTACAATCATGAACAGAAAACGATTTTGCTAACCATCATAACCCGAGCAGAGTTCACGGATTTCAAATATATCATGAAAAAGGCTGATAAATCAGCCTTTGTATCGGTATCAGATAACGTAAACATTATCGGTCGCTTTGTCGAAAGCGATTGATGGAAGCTACATAATGATAGGAAAACAATGAACAACAAACTTTACCTAGTCTATATTAGCCTAAGCGGCAATACAGAGAGTTTTGTCAAACGCCTGACAACCTTCTTACAGTTTCAATCGGACTTAGATGTAGAAACAGTGCATGTCAAAGATCTGGTCAAACAGGAAATTCCTTTTTATGCCCTAGATGCTCCTTTTGCAGCTTTTCTGCCTACCTACCTAGAGGGAGGAAATGGAGTAGACAATGGGGATGTCGAGATTTTGACCAATCCTCTGGGGGATTTTATTGCCTACAAGGACAATTACAAGCGCTGTTTGGGAGTGGTCGGTTCGGGCAACCGCAATTTCAATCATCAGTACTGCCTCACCGCCAAGCAATATGCGGAACGCTTTGGTTTTCCGGTTTTAGACAACTTTGAGCTACGCGGTTTACAAAATGATATTGAGCGCGTAGGACGCAAGCTGTTGGATTTGATGGCGGCTGAATAAAGTACAAGTTGCCGCACAGGTAATTTTCAAAACGTCGCCCCCTACAAATGGGTACAACATAAAAAACTCTTAGAAATGTGATCGTTTCGCATTTCTAGGAGTTTTTTTGTTTTTGATGAAAAGAAAAAGATTGAAGAAAGTTGACCCAAATGGGCTTTCTTCAATCTGAGCTAGTAGACTTACTTCATCGAAATCGAGATGCTTTGACCTGCCAGACGAATGGTTGGGCTGTCTTCGTCCTCGATAGGTGGATAGTTGAAGAGAATGGTCTTGCCGTCTTCTTTTTCAAAGGTAAAGTCTGTATCTGCGAAGTTGATGATAAACTGGATAGTCCCTGTTTCGGAGGTAACCCGATAGCGGAGGACAAACTCTGTCAACCAGTAGAAATCACAGCTATCATGAATGGTGTCGTAACTATCCTGGGTTAGGCTCGGATTGCCCTTGCGGAAGGCAATGAGCGCGCGGATAAATTCGATATGTTCTTGATAGCGTAGGGCCCGTGTCCAGTCCAAACGGTTGATACGGTCTGGAATGTTATAGGTATTGTCGATTTCGTCCTTGGTGCGGAAGAACTCTTGACCACTGTGGATAAAGGCCATCCCTTGCGAAATCAATGTTAGCTGAAGACCTAAACTGGCAGCCCGTTTTTGCTGATGGGTAGTCCACTGTGGGTTTTGGATGTGGAAGTAGTCGAAGGCTGTTGCATTATCATGGCACTCGATGTAGTTGAGTGATTGACGTGGACTGAGGAAGTGACCATAACGGCTTCCGGTGAGCAGGTGTTGAATCTTCTCATGAAGTTGCTTGTAGACGAGTTGTTGCGGCTCTAGCAGCACTTCTTTCAGCGTGTTACGGTAGTCATCGTTGAAGAAGCTGATAGTCGGCAATTGCTCTGCATTATACTGGTGAGCCAATTCTTCAAAGGCTAGGCCGGTACCCATCTTCCAACCCTCTCCGTAGATGTAGGCATTTGGGTGAATGGCCGCCAATTCATCGGCAATTTGGTTCATGGTTTCGCTATCGATAATCCCCATCAGGTCAAAACGGAAACCATCAAAACCATAAATGCTAGCCCATTGTTTGACGGACTGTTTGATATAGTTTCGTACCATGCTGCGTTCGCTGGCGACATCGTTGCCACAGAAGGTTCCGTCTGTTCGCTGGCCGTTGTGGTCATAGCGGTAGAAGTAGCCTGGAACAATGCGCTCAAAGGAGAATTCTTCAGCGTGGTAGACATGGTTGTAAACGACGTCCATAATCACGCTGATGTCTGCGTCGTGGTAGGCTTGAATGGCTTCTTGCAGCTCAAGGATACGCGCGTACGGATCGTTGGGCTGGCTAGAGAATGAGCCTTCTGGAACGTTGTATTGAACGGGGTCGTAACCCCAATTGTAGACCGCTTGCGGATAAGTTTCATCCACGCTGCCAAAGTCGTAGAGAGGCATCAGCTGGATATGGGTTACTCCCAAGTCCTTTACATAGTCCATCCCTAGTGTCAGGCCGTTTAGCTGGGGAGATTCGGTCAAACCGAGAAATTGGCTGCGATGTTTGAAGCCAGCCTCCTTTTGCCAAGAAAAGTCACGGACGCTCATTTCATAGATGATAGCTTGAGACATAGGTACTTGGGTCTTAGCCCGACGTGGTTTGGCAAGTTTTTCTAGGTTGATAACGTAGCTGTCGCCATGTCCAGCCTCTGATGACAGGGCGTAGGGATCATGTACCCCAATCCACTCACCGTTCATCTTGTGGAGGTAATGGTAGCTTTTTCCTTCCAAGTCGCCATCAACACTTACCTGCCAGACACCCTTTTCCATCCGTTTCATCGCATGGGGTTGGCCTTCCAAAACGAGAAAGGCATGTTTGGAAATTGGGGCCCACAGCTTGAAGGTGGTATGGGTCGGGCTGTAACTAGCTCCCAAATCTTCCTGATCGTAGGTAAAGAGTTGGTCAAAGAGTTTGGAGCGGACGATATGACCGTAGCCCAATTCACAGGCGTTGCGGTCTTGGTCGTAGACCTTGTAATTGGTTTCCAGATTGAGAGCGGTCAGGCTGGTCAATTGGTAGATAACCAGATCCTTGTCTTCAATTCTTGAATGGATAAAGAGTTGGGATGTAGTTGCTGATTCGACGGTAAAATGCATCTGTTCAGCATCGAATCGTTTTTCCATGACCAAGCGAATCGTAGCTACATCGTCTAAGTAAGCTTGGAATTGTCGTAATGCCATGAACCAAAAGGCTCCTTTCTGTTAAAGTTCGATAATAGTATGTGGAATGACGCGGCGGTAGCAAACCTGCTTGTCTTCTTTGCTATCGTTAATGATTTGAAGGAGAGTGTTGAAAGCTACGCGTCCTAGTTTGATGGCGTGGACGTCCACATAGGCGTCAATATTCAATTTTGGTTTTACAGAGTCGAAGGAGATAATAGGCAGCTTTGTGCCAATTTCATCCAGATAGCGGACGATACCCTCTGCCACCATGGTATCTGTTGTTACAATCGCATCCAGTTTTTGTTTGGTTAGCTTTTTAGTAATCTTGTAGGAGCTGTCTTCCAAGAGGAAACCGGAAACGAATTTGACCTTGTTCTCATCAAGAGGAAGATTATAGGCTTTGAGGGCGTTTTTATAGCCCTGATAACGGTCTTGGGAAACGACCAACTCTTTGTTACCGGCTACGAAGGCAATATCCTTGTAACCCTTGTTGATAAAGTAACTGGTCGCTTCAAAACCTGCCTGAATATTGTCGTTGTCAACTAGGGAGATAAAAGGCGAAGCTGCCTTTCCTAGAATGAGGAAAGGAAACTTGTGCTGAATGGCCAACTGGACAAGCGGGTCATCTGGTTTGGAATACAAGAAGATGAGCCCATCTACCCGTCTGCCATAGACCATCTGAGAAATTGCCTCTAGTCGTTGTTCTTCATTTTTTCCAGTGCTGATTTGGATGGCATAGTTGTGATCTGCGGCTACCTGAGAAATTCCCCGCAAAGCTGTTGGGAAGAAGGGGTTTTGGTAGAAGACATCTGAATCGTCTGGCAGTACTAGCCCGATGACCTGCGTGTAGCTGCTCACTAGGCTTCGTGCGTTAAGGTTCGGATGGTAGTTGAGTTCCTTCATTGCTTTGCGTACCACGTCCTTGGTCTTTTGACTGATGGACGGGCTATTTTGGATAACACGGGTAACCGTTGAAGGCGAAACGCCGGCTAATTTAGCAACGTCTTTAATGGTAGCACGCATAAAAACCTCCTAAGTCCTATCTCTAAATTTTGTCTTGAAAAATACCCAGATTAAGAGTAACACAAAAAGGATATTTTGTGTTGTAATAAGTGTTGTCAAGGGCTGGCCAAAGAAGCCAACTAGACAGGCGATAATAGTGGGAAGTCCGAGACAGTTGAGAGAGAAGTTGTAGCATTCTTTGAAGCTATTAAAATGAAACAGTTTGGACTTCTTAGTCAGGTATAAGAAGAAGGTAGCCCCCAGCAGGATAAAGAGCATATTGGCTGCCAGAATGAAGGCGGAAACGAAGGTAATGCTCAGGCTTACAGGAATGCGGTTCTGCTGGTACCAGACGCGCGAAATGGCTGCCGATAGCGAATCCTTGTCTGCAAAGTCACGGCTGCTGAAGTCTTGGTAAGGCACATCCACCAGCAGGGATTCTCCTTTACGAATGAGTAACCGATCTGTCTGGAACTGATAGGAAAAACCGGAACTTGTACTGATTTGGTCGCCAAATGTAATGTTTTCATAGGTCTTGTTTCCAGTGTAAGTCAACTGGCCATCTGTCACTTGGATGTGCTGACTCAAGTCGGTCATCACCTCATCTGTCAACGGATCGTAAACACCTTCTACAAAGTTATCAAGCGGATAGGTTTTTAGTGTCACAGTTTGCAGGGATGAAGGAATAACCAAGAGCGCAATCAAAAAGATAGTTGTAAACAAGCGCTGCCAGAGGGTTAGTAAGTGGCGGTTGCCAAAAATTTTGTGAGGGCTGATAAGGCTTGAAAAGTAGGAAAATGGATAGGGCACAGAGAAACCAACCTTTCTTCTAGTAGTAAATAGATGAGAGTTTTAGAGATTCAGGAAAGAACTTCTGGCCCCAAAACGGGAAAAGGGTGGGACAAAGTTTATCCCTTGTCACCACCACTTGTTAAACCAGATACAAAGTTCTTTTGTAGGAAGAAGAATAAGATACTGATAGGGAGGGCGATGAGTATAGCCCCTGCCGCAAAGTAAGCGATCTTCAGATTTTTTGCATCACTGATGAAGGTTTGAAGACCGACCGCAACAGTATAAAATTCCTTTTCACGAAGCAAGAATTTGGACAAGATGTAATCTCCAAAAGGTCCCATGAAGGCCCAGAGTGCTTGCACCGCAATCATTGGACGAACGAGAGGGAGGACGATTTGCCAGAAACGTCTGAAGTGACCAGCACCGTCTAGTTTTGCAGATTCATCAAGAGAGATTGGCACCGTATCAAAGTAGCCTTTCATGAGCCAAGCGTTCATTGGGATACCACCACCGACATAAAGGAAGATGAGGAACCAGCTTTGGTTGAGCGCATTGAGCATGAGGGCCATAACGAAGAAGGCTGTAAGGGCAGCCATGGTAGGCACCATTTGAATAATCAAGAAGAAGACCAAACTCTGCTTGCGAGCCAAGAAGTTGTAACGACTATAAGCATATCCTGCAAGTACAACTATACTCGTTTGGATGACCATTGTCAAGAGTGCAATAATCAAGGTGTTGAGGTACCAAGTGCCGTACAGTGTCTCGCTGAAGAGTTTGTTAAAGTTGTCAAAGGTAAAGTTGATGTTGCTATCCAGCTTGAAGGCCACCACGTTACCTGATTTGAAGGCGGACATGATGGTAATCAAGAGAGGATAGATGATGATGACAGACAGGGTAATCAGATAGAGATAGGTCAATGTCTGGTTGATGCGGCGTTTTGCTTTCACAGATAATTTCATCTTACACATCCTCCATTTCAAAGGCATTTAGTTTCTTAAAGGCAATCATCGAAATGCTGATGACAATCATGGAAATAATCAAGGTTACGGCTGCGGCCATTGAGTATTGAGGTGCTGTACCAGTTGTTAGCTTGTAAATCCATGAGATAAGAATATCTGTTGAACCAGCTCCACCTCCGACACTACCAGGGCCACCGTTGTTAAAGAGGTAGATGATAGAGAAGTTGTTAAAGTTGAAGGTGTACTGACTAATCAGAGTTGGTGCTGCAACGGCCAGAATCATTGGCAGAGTGATGTTGCGGAATTTCTGGATAGCACTTGCGCCATCGATATAGGCAGCTTCGTAGAGATCGTTTGGAATAGACTGCAAGATACCCAAGGTTAAGACATAGATATAAGGGAATCCAAGCCAAGCCTGCATCATGATAAGGGCTACTTTGGTCCAGAATGGGTCAGTCTTCCAAGGAATCAAGAAGTTATCGATAAATGGCAAGAATTTGCTCAAGAAAGGCAAGACCTGTGTATTGATTGCACCGACACTATCGTTGAACATATTGCTGAACGTCAAGATGGTCACGAAAGCAGGAACAGCCCAAGGAAGAAGGAAGATAACACCGAAGATACGTTTTCCTTTAATGAATGGCTGGTTTGCGATGATAGCGGTCAGGATACCGATAACAATCTGAGCCGTAGAAGCGCAGAGAGCCCAAATGATTGTCCAAGAAAGGACAGAGCCAAATGCAGAACGGAAGGTACTCAATTGCCAGATGTTAGCGAAGTTGGTACCGCCTACCCAGTCCAACAGTGCGCCTGGTGGCAAATGTTGGAAATCGTAGTTGGTGAAGGCGATAAAGAGGGTTACAACGACCGGGAAGATAATAGCAAAGGTCATTGCAATATAAGAAGGGATAATCAATAAATAAGGGAAGCCGTTGCTGTAAATATTTTTCAGCATTTCTTGGAAGGTAGTTGCAACAGGCATTCCCGCATTCCAACGCTTGGCCGTTTGATAGGCATCTTTTAGGTTCAGGGCATAAAAAGCCAAATAGACCACAAGGATGATCAAGTGGAGTGACCCGCGAATCAACATGAAGAGGGAGTTGTCTTGCCCGCGGACGCTACCGAGGGTAATCAAGTTGCTCAACTCAGCAGCTGCGATTGTAAGGAAATAAGCGAGAAAGGCGATGGAAACTCCTAAAAAGATAAATCCTTTGGCTTTTTGCTTGTTATAGATCTGTCCAAGACCTGGGATAAGGGACAAGAGGAGTGCCTTACCTGGATTTTGCTGTTTAGTCATAAAATCTCCTTTTAAATAAAAGGGGAGGGGGAAGTTTAGGTCAGACTTCCTCTCCTCCCGGTGACACTGACATAGTAATAGACTGCTTTTAAGAAAAGTGGACTGGGGGAATTCCCAGTCCACTTTATGTTCGATTAGTGATTAGTTACCGTATTTTTGAGCGATTTGGTCTTTAATCAACTGAACAGCATCGTTTGCAGCAGTTTTAGCATCTTTCTTACCGCTTACTGCTTCAAAGAGCATGTTAGCAGCCGGTTCCCAAACTGTGCTCATTTCAGAGATGTTTGGCATTGGTTGTGCAGATGCGAACTGCTCGATAACCGCTGTTGTCAATTCGTCGTTCTTGCTTACAGCGTACTCACGAGCTTCAGTGTTAGCAGGCACTTCGTTTGTTGCGTCGTAGAGAGCTTTTTGTTGTTCAGTAGCTGTCAAGTGGTCAACAAATTTTTGAGCCAATTCAGCGTTCTTAGAACCTGAAGGGATAACCCATGCTTTACCACCACCGAAGGCTTGGTAAGCTTCACCGTTAGGAAGAGTTGGGATGGTAGTTACACCGTAGTTTACACCAGCTTCCTTCAAAGCAGCTGCTTTCCATGGGCCGTCGATGATAACTGCTGTTTTACCTTCTGTAAATTGAGTTTGGATCAAGTTACCTGCAGCAGATGCATCTTGAAGACCTTGAGGCCATTTTTCATACCAAGTTTTTGCGTATTCAATTGCTTTTACAGCACCTTCGTTTGCAAGACCGATGTCTTTAGGATCTGTACCGTTTTCACCGAATACATAACCACCGTAACCTGAGAGAAGTCCGTATGCGTAGTAGAAGTTTGTCCAGTCAGCAAGGAAGGCAGTTGTTTTACCAGTTTCACCTTCAAAAGCGTACTTGCTGTCTTTAGCCAATTCTTCCAATTCAGCGAATGTCTTAGGTGCTGCAGAAACAAGGTCTTTGTTGTAGTAAGCTACCAAGGTTTCGATAACTGCTGGAGAACCGTATACTTTTCCGCCAGATGTTACAAGAGTTTCTGTAACGTCATCTGTTTTGCTTGTTTCAGCCAATTTCACTTCTGCAAGCTGACCTTCAGCACCGAGGCTGCCTACGCGGTCATATGGTGCCATCATAACGTCTGGAGCTGAACCAGATTGGTTATCGAGTGACAAGTTGTCAAGACCTGTAAGAGCATCACCTGTTTTAACGGTAACAGTCACGCCATTTTCTTTCTCGAAAGAAGCTTTCACGTCGTTGATGTAAGCCTCATAGCCTTGGTCAACGTAGACTGTCAGTTCTTTGCTTGCCTCTGATGAGCTTGAAGAACTTGATGAGTTCGAGCAAGCAGCCAAGACAGCAGTGGATGCAGCAAGAAGAGCTACGCTCTTAAGAAGTTTGTGTTTCATATTATTCCCTCCAAGAATAAAAATAAATTTGATGATACGTCAGCTTAACGCAAACGTTTTCTTAAACTAAAGTAATTATACTACAAGTTGAATGCGTTTGCAAGAGTTTTTGCGAGGAAATTATAAAAAATTTTAAAGTCCTACTCTAGAAAAGTGATATATAATAGAAGAAAAAGGGGAGATAATGATAAAAATGAAAAAATGCTTTATTTCTGCTTGATTTGTTAGCGCTATCATTATATAATGGGTGTAGCAAACGTTTGCGCGTCAAACAACTTTCTTAAACTATTTAATTTCACTGACCGAGGTATACCTATATGAAAGAACGTCAAAGTGGGGTACTGATGCATATTTCGTCCTTGCCGGGCAAGTATGGCATTGGTTCGCTCGGTCGAGAGGCCTACGAATTCGTTGATTTTCTCGTCCGCACCAAGCAACGCTACTGGCAAATCCTGCCCCTAGGAACCACCAGTTACGGGGATTCTCCCTATCAGTCCTTCTCTGCCTTTGCAGGCAACACGCACTTTATTGATATTGATTTCTTAATTGAAAACGGCTGGCTCAGTCCCAGTGATTTGGAAGGGGTTGACTTTGGCAGCAATCCTGAAGAAGTCGATTACGCTAAAATCTTCCACGGTCGCCGACCTGTACTTGAAAAGGCGGTAGCGACTCTCAAATCTCACGGTTTGCCAGAAGAATATTGGGCGTTTTTGAGAGAAAATGACTTCTGGATCCACACTTTTGCAGAATACATGGCTATCAAGGAACATTTTGACCTCAAGGCTTGGACAGAATGGGAAGACGATGCCATCCGTCTGCGACAGGCTCATGCCCTAGAACACTACCGTCAGCTCCTAGCAGAGCAAATGGATTACCACCGCATCACTCAGTATCTTTTCTTTAGCCAATGGAAGGCTCTTAAAACCTATGCCAATGAGAAGGGGATTGAGTTTGTCGGTGATATGCCTATCTATATCGCAGCAGACTCGTCTGATATGTGGGCAAACCCACACTTCTTTAAAACGGACGAAGAGGGCCGTCCAAGTGTTGTAGCAGGGTGTCCGCCGGATGCATTTTCTGAAATTGGACAGCTCTGGGGTAATCCAATTTATGACTGGGATACCATGAAGGCAGATGGGTTTACCTGGTGGATTGCGCGGTTGAGGGAAAGCTTTAAGATGTATGATATGGTGCGCATTGACCACTTTATCGGCTTTGCCTCCTTCTGGGAAATCCCTGCCCGAGAAGAAACAGCTGTTAATGGCTATCGAGTAGAAGCGCCTGGTTTTGAGCTGTTTGCAGCCATTCGTCAGGAATTGGGAGATCTGAACATTATTGCAGAAGACTTAGGAACTGTGACAGATAAGGTTATCCAACTCAGAGAAACAACAGGTTTCCCAGGAATGAAGGTGTTGCAATTTGCTTTTGATCCAAAGGGAGATAGCATCGAGTTGCCACACAACCACCGCAATAATGTGGTTGCCTATACAGGTACCCATGATAACGACACCATTCGTGGCTGGTATGAAAAAGAGCTGGATGACGCCTCCAAGGAATACTTGGATCGTTACACCAACCGCAGACCGGATGAGTCTATCAACCACACCATGTTGCGAACCTTATTCGGCTCAGTTGCCTTTATGGCTGTTGTCACCATGCAGGATTTGTTAGACTTGGACGGCACAGCCCGGATGAACCTGCCAAACACTTTAGGCGGCAACTGGGTATGGCGGATGACGGCAGACCAGTTAACCCCAGCTATTGAAGAAAACTTGTTAGACTTGACGACTACCTATCGCCGTCAAAACAAGCGCCTAAGCCAATTAGAAACAGTTGACTAAACACCTATCTGATGGCTATTTTGCCGTCAGATATTTTTGTCGTTAACAAAACATATTGACAAACCAAATATAAAGGAGTATACTTAAGAAAATTTAGGAGGTATTCCGGATGAAAAAACCAATTCATTTATACATCTTTGTTGTCTTGTCTGGGATTGCAAGCGTATGGCGTGTCATCGGGGCGTTTTCTTCTTCGCCTAATGCTGCTCAGCAACTGGCGCAGCAGCAAGCAGTTGCAGGTGTGGCAACCGAAGCAGAACTTCTTGCCATCTATGAACCCTTGTTGGCTTTCCAGACAGGGATTGTGCAAAAAATCTTTGGTATAGTGTTATTGCTGCTGGTGGTCGGCGCAGCTGTCTTCCTGCTTCAAAAGAAAAATGAACTGGCATCCTATGTTTATATGGGCTATTTGTTTGGTACCTTGCTGATGGCGACCTACACGTTCATTGTAACGCGTGGTCTATTTAGCCAGTTTGCCAATGAAACAATACGCTCTATTATGACTGGTACGGTACTGGGCAGTTACATTTTATCCGTTGTCTTGTTTGCAATCTACTTTGGTCTGACGGTCTTTTTCTTGCTCCGCAAACCAAAAGAAACACCAAATTTGACACCGAATGCAACAGATATTTAATCAAAGACCTAGCTTGGAATGAGCTAGGTTTTTGGTTTGGGTCGGCAGAATTGTTGGATTTCTATCTCCTAGGTTTCCCTAGATTCCAAAACATGGTATAATAGGGCGATAAACTATTTTTGGAGAAAAAGACATGAGCTTCTACAATCACAAGGAAATCGAGCCCAAATGGCAACAATATTGGGCGGACAATCATACTTTTAAAACAGGAACAGACGCCACCAAACCTAAGTTCTATGCCCTAGATATGTTCCCTTATCCATCTGGTGCGGGTCTGCACGTAGGCCATCCAGAGGGCTACACTGCGACCGACATCCTCAGCCGTTACAAGCGTGCGAAAGGATACAATGTCCTTCACCCCATGGGTTGGGATGCCTTTGGTCTGCCAGCGGAGCAGTACGCCATGGATACAGGTAATGACCCAGCAGACTTTACAGCCCAAAATATCGCCACTTTCAAGCGTCAGATTAACGCCCTTGGCTTTTCTTACGACTGGGACCGTGAAATCAATACAACAGACCCCAACTACTACAAGTGGACCCAGTGGATTTTCACCAAGCTCTATGAAAAAGGCCTAGCCTACGAGGCAGAAGTGCCTGTCAACTGGGTGGAGGAACTGGGAACAGCCATTGCCAATGAAGAGGTTCTTCCTGACGGAACCTCAGAGCGTGGTGGCTATCCCGTTGTCCGCAAGCCCATGCGCCAATGGATGCTGAAAATCACAGCCTATGCCGAGCGCCTGCTCAATGACCTGGAAGAGGTTGATTGGCCAGAGTCAATCAAGGATATGCAGCGCAACTGGATTGGCAAGTCAACCGGTGCCAATGTTACGTTTAAAATCAAGAATACAGACAAGGACTTCACGGTCTTTACCACCCGTCCGGATACCCTTTTTGGGGCGACCTACGCCGTCCTTGCCCCTGAGCACAACTTGGTTGACAGCATTACTTCGCCTGAGCAGGCAGAAGCTGTAGCAGACTACAAGCGCCAAGCCTCTCTCAAATCAGACCTGGCCCGCACCGACCTGGCCAAGGAAAAAACGGGAGTCTGGACAGGTGCCTATGCCATCAACCCTGTCAATGGCAAAGAAATTCCAATCTGGATTGCCGACTATGTCCTAGCCAGCTACGGAACAGGTGCCATCATGGCCGTTCCGGCTCACGACGAGCGGGACTGGGAATTTGCCAAACAGTTTGACCTGGAGATTCTTCCTGTTCTGGAGGGTGGCAATGTAGCAGAAGCAGCCTTCACAGAAGACGGTCCCCATATCAACTCCGGCTTCCTAGATGGCCTCAACAAGGAAGAAGCCATTGCCAAGATGGTGAGCTGGCTAGAAGAAAAAGGCTTGGGTGAGGAGAAAATTTCCTACCGCCTCCGCGACTGGCTCTTCAGCCGCCAGCGGTACTGGGGAGAGCCCATTCCAATCATCCATTGGGAAGATGGAACATCCACAGCTGTACCAGAAAAAGACCTGCCTCTTGTCTTGCCAAAAACCGCTGACATCAAGCCTTCCGGCACGGGTGAATCACCGCTGGCCAATCTGACAGACTGGTTGGAAGTGGTACGCGAAGATGGGGTCAAGGGTCGCCGGGAAACCAACACCATGCCACAATGGGCAGGGTCAAGCTGGTACTACCTGCGCTACATCGACCCCCACAATGACGAGAAATTGGCTGACGAAGACCTGCTCAAACAATGGCTGCCAGTTGACATCTATGTCGGCGGTGCCGAACATGCCGTTCTTCACCTCCTCTACGCCCGCTTCTGGCACAAATTCCTCTATGACATCGGTGTCGTTCCAACCAAGGAACCCTTCCAAAAACTCTTTAACCAAGGGATGATTTTGGGAACCAGCTACCGCGATGGCCGTGGGGCTCTGGTTGCGACCGATAAGGTGGAAAAACGGGACGGTTCCTTCTTCCATATCGAAACGGGGGAAGAACTGGAACAAGCGCCAGCCAAGATGTCTAAATCCCTGAAAAACGTGGTCAACCCAGATGATGTCATTGACCAGTACGGGGCGGACACCCTGCGGGTTTATGAAATGTTTATGGGGCCGCTGGATGCCTCTATCGCCTGGTCTGAGGAAGGTCTGGAAGGTTCGCGTAAATTCCTAGACCGGGTTTACCGCCTCTTGACCAAGAAGGAGCTGGTGGCAGAAAATAATGGGCACCTGGACAAGGTCTACCATGAAACCGTGAAAACAGTGAGCGAGCACATCGAAGGGCTCAAGTTCAATACCGCTATCGCCCAGCTCATGATTTTTGTCAACGCAGCCAACAAGGAAGACCAGCTCTATGTCGAGTATGCCAAGGGCTTCATCCAGTTGCTGGCACCATTTGCCCCACACTTGGGGGAGGAACTCTGGCAGCTGGTAACAGGTAATCAAGAGTCCATCTCTCATGTGGCTTGGCCAAGTTATGACGAGAGCAAGCTGGTAGAGAACGAAGTGGAAATCGTTGTCCAAATCAAGGGCAAGGTCAAAGCCAAACTCATGGTGCCAAAGGATGCCAGCCGTGAAGAACTGGAAAGCATCGCCCTCGCAAATGAAAAAATCCAGGCAGAAGTAGCCGGTAAAGAAATCGTCAAGGTGATTAGTGTACCAAATAAATTGGTTAATATTGTTGTCAAATAACCAATTTATTTGCTCATTTCCAACCTCCAACAGTTCACTGGACTGTTGGAGCCAAACAAACTCGTCAATATCGTTACTAAGTAACAATCGCCTCGTTTGTTTGTTTATCTCCCACCTTCAACAGTCTATCCGTAGACTATCGAAGTCAACTAAATTGGTTAATATTGTTGTCAAATAACCAAATTATTTGATTGTTTCCAACTCTCTCCAAGAATCGAGGTAAAAAGGATATGAAAAAACTGAAAAGCTGATAGATGACATCATCAATCTGATTTTAGTTCCAACATTGACTTCAGAGGAACGAGAAATATTGGTCGAGTATAAGGACAAGCTGCTGCTCGAACCTCAAAAGGAAGCCAATCATATGGCAGGCTTGGCTGAAGAACTTCGGCAGCTCGCTGTACGCAACCTTGCTCAGGAAAGAACCCTATCACCTGAAGTGGGCGCCTTCTATCAACAAATAGCCACAGTTGGTCAATTTGATAGAAATCTTGCCAGTGGCTTGCTTTCGGTTGGCGTCCATTTCAATACTGCTCCATGATGTTCAAAATATTCAGATTCTGCTCCATCTGCTGATGGGCAAAGATAAAAAGCAACCAAGGTCTACCTCTATCGGAGGATAGGCCTTTTTCTTACAAATTTTCGGTGTTTTTTATAAAAATTTTTGGCCCCTGTTAGAGATGTTTTTTTAAGGAGTCAGTTTTTCAGTTGGTTTAAGTTTTTTCTAAGTTTTCTTTAAGGTGTCTGAAAGCCTAGTGGGCTAAGATGAACCTATATTAAGAAAAAGAGGAAAACACAATGATATTAAAACGAACACTTACTCTCGGCAGTGCAACTCTTTTGGGCTTGCTAGCCTTTGCTGGTCAAGAGGTTTCTGCGAATACCGCTTCCGCAGGGATTTCAGATGCGGTGGCTTTGGAATGGGCAAGTGCAGTAGTGGAGGAAGTTGTGGACTTGTCCAACAAC